>JADJVK010000005.1 GCA_016710625.1 Saprospiraceae bacterium | reverse complement strand
TGGAAAGATAGTAGTGGAAAATTAATCAGCAGTAGTCAAAACTTAACAAATGTTACTTTTGGTAGTTATGAAATAATTGTAACGGACAATAATGGATGTAGTACTTCTAAAATATTTAATATTTCAAATTTTATTACAAAGAATGAGGAATTGAAAGTATTAAATATTAAATTATTTCCAAACCCTACTAATGGCTTACTCAATATTGAATATGATAAGGATTTAGGTTCAGTAGATTTTTTAATTTATAATGAAAATGGGAAATTTATTAAAAATCTACCGCTAAATAATAATAACCAAATAGATTTAAGTGAGTGTTTCAGCGGAATCTATTTTATTAAAATCATAAATAAGGATAGCATTCAATGGGAAAAAATTATAGTTTTAAGATAATAAAAAGTAAAGTCTAACTCCATTTTTGAAGAAACCCTTTCACTAAAGCAAATTGGGCAAAAAGATAGGTACTCATAATTGCAAGAGAAGCAAAGGGTACTGGTGAATGGAATTTGTTGAATGCCAAAATACTATCCGATAAAACAAACAAGATGGCACCCAAAATCATCCATTTGGAAGCAGCACTATCCAAAATGGAATCTACATAAATCGACATTGCCAACATGGTAGTAATCACAATAGAATAAAGGATTACTGGTATTTTCATGCCACCTAAAGTAGGGATGAGCACGAACCACATCGCCAATAAATACCCAATAATCAATATTATATAAAAATAAGGTAATGACTTTTTGGGATGATACCCCTTTATTTCATTTTTGAAAGCTAAAATATAAGCAAGGTGGGCAATCAAAAAGGAAACCAATCCAAAAATGAAAAAAGTTTGACTTTTGTAAACAAATAATAAAAGAATATCGCCAATCCAAGAAAATAATAAAGCACCGAACAGCCAAGTTCTATTTCTTATAGTTGGAAAAATATACACCGCCATCAATAACCACGGCAAAAGCAATGGTTTGGTGGTGAAATTGAAGGATTCGGAAAAGGCAATTAACCCAACCAAATATATTGCAGCTACTACTAAATAAGTGTTGAGCAACCTTGTATGATTCATATTTGGGATTTTTATCTAACGGGTGGTCTTCTTCTTTTTCCTCCAAAACTCATATTTCCGCCATGTTGCATTTGCATTTGGCGAGCCAATTTCACCTGACCTTTATTTTTGAAAGCCATATCCAATTGCTTCATTTGTTCTTTAAGCATTGGCTCGGTGATATTGAATTCTTGAGCTTTTTTGTAGAAAGTCTGTGCAGAAACCCACTTTTCTTTTTGGGCATGCATTCCAGCCATGTAGATATTGACCATTGCTTTTTCATTATCGGAAGGTAAGCCTATGGCTTCAGCTTTCAAGAAATTCTTTTCAGCCCCCTCATTACTTCCTTGTTGCATTGCAATGGTTCCTTTCAGCAGGTAGTAATAAGCTCTATTATATACGAACAACCAATCTGGTTTTATTGTCAAATCTAATCTTTTATTGGCTTCATCTAATTGCCCAGTTTGCATTAACTCTGCAGCAGACTGAACAGTTCCTAAAAGGAAATAGCCGATAATTAAAACAATAGCTATCAATAAAAAAGGAAGGGCGTACCAAAAACTATTGAAAATTGCTAATAATATGCCGCCAATTAAAAATAATGCAATGAGAGCAAAACGAAGATATATATTGATTTTGAACATCATAGTATGTAAGATTTTGTGGGGTAAAATTAGCGTTTATTCCTTAAATACCAAAGCAAATTGAATATTCTTAGAAAGATTCTACAAAATGGGTGGGGCTATAAAAAGTAACTGCCACTACACTTAAGTAGCGGCAGTACAATATTAAATAACAACTTACCTATAATTATTATAACTCTTTAACAAAAGCCCAGTTAGCATCAAATACTAACACTTTTTTGTTGGTGCCATCTGTGATTTCAACGATATATCTAGGTGTTCCCTTGCCATCAACATATACTGCTTTGCTGATAGTGAAACCTGTATAACTTGTTGCTAGAAAAGAAGTTACAGATGCTGGGATAGTAGTCAAATCTACTACAGTGCCATGTCCTTTACCTTTTCCATGTCCACCGCCATTTCCATGACCAATTGGTAATGGAGCAATGCTAACAAAATTACAATTCGCATCAAAGACTAAAGCTACATGAAGTGTATCTTTTTCTACTAAAACGATATAAGTGATTACTCCAGAACTATCTCTCTTAAGTGCTTTTTTGATTTCGTAGCCAACATAATTTGTTGCAACATAATCTTTTGCACCTTGACATAAATCAGCTAATTTAACAGGAGTTCTTGTGCTATCCTTAGGATGAAATCCTTTTCCGCCAGGACCGCCTTTGCCACCGTCAGGACCACCTTTGCCTCCTCTGTCTGAAATTGCATTCGACCAGCTATTGTCAAAACTAACAGTTACTGTTTCATTTGCATTTTCAATATTCACATTGTATTTATATTTTCCTGCAGTATTACTTGCATCCGTACTTGCAATTGCAAATCCAGGATATTGATCTGCAACTAAATTCGTAACAGTAGTTGGTAATGAAATTGTTTCTATTGAAGAAGAAACGCCATTCAAATAAGATGCATCATTTAGTTGATCTTCAACTTTTGAGCATGAAGTAGCTAGGATAACGATGCTCAACATCGTTAAATAAAAGAAATTTTTCATAAGATATAAAATTTATTATTTTAACAAAAAAAAAGTAATAGTATTAATTAAATAACTGTTTGTCAGTAGATTAGGAAGGTTTTTGGTCCTTTTTCTTTCGCTTACATGATTGGTCGAATAAGCCTACTTTTAATCCTGCATTGATCCCTAGGCCACTTAGTTGCCCTGTTGATAGATTGGCGGTATTTGTTCCGAAAACATTGGTTGCGATTCTATAATCCGCTCCCACAAAAACTTTAGCATACTTGAATAAATTCATTTCTACGTTAATCCCAGGTTGGATAAATCCGAATCCAGAACCATTTCGTCCAAGTCTTCCTCCATTGTGAGGTCCAAATTCTCCATCGATAATATTTGTGGAGTCTGCATTTGCTCTTCCTATTCCTAAAGTTAGCGGAGTAGTAATATGGATTAATTTGTGAGGAGCAAATGAATACTCCAATCTTAATCCTGCTGTTCTAGCATTCATGTGTAAAGCACTAGTTGAACTCAAATCAGTTGGTGTAAAATTTCTATTTGCTATAGAAGATACATTCCCACCAATTGCAAATTTCTTGTTTAGTACTATCATCACAGATCCACCTAATTGAGGTGTGAATGATCCTGCATACTGCCCGTAAGTAAATTCAGGTGCTACGTAAATACCCCAACTGTTTATTTTTGCTTTAGAAAACAAAGTTTGAGTACGAGGCGTTGTGTCTTGCATTACTGCCGTTTCCTGTCCGAATAAGTTTATAAAACTTGCAGACAATAAAAACATAAAAATCATTTTTTTCATCATCATCGCTTTTTACACACAATACGCCCTGCCCAAAAAATTGGTGGGTTGGTATTTATAATTTATTTTTATTCTTTTAAAATATTTTTTGTAAATAATTGAAAATCAATAGTGTAAAATCAAATATTTTATTTTGATATTTTTTTAAAATTAAAAATTCAATGAATAGATGAAGTGAAAAATTAGAATTTAAATTAATTTTGAGTTGAAAGCAATGTATTATTTTCATTACTTAGTTCTTTATATAATTGCATTACTACCCTTATTATATAAGTAGCATTTGATAAATGAATAATAAAGAAAAATAATTATTTTTATGCTTCACCCCACCATATATAATAATCTGTTCGTAGTATGAGTTATTAAATAAAAATCAACCTATTGTTATTCAAGAGACGACATATCAACTTTTCAGATGATAATTTAGAACAAATTATCTCGGCATGTATAAGTGGCAATAGCGAAGCTCAAAGATTGTTGATCAACAAGTATTTGGGCTATGCAAAAAGCATCAGTTATAAGTATGCACAGAACGATATGGAGGGAGAAGAGATAGTGAATGATGGTTTTTTGAAAATATTTAATAATCTACATAAGTATGATTTTTCAAAACCTTTCCTAGCTTGGATAAGAGTTATTTTTACAAATACTGGAATAGATTATTATAGAAAAAATCAGAAGAAAGAAAACGCTATCAATATAGAAGGTTATGATTTTGTGGCGGAAGAAACTGCAATCTACGAACATATATCTGGCGAGGAATTGCTGGAGTTGATTCAAAAGTTGCCTACTTCTTACAGAATGGTTTTTGTTTTATATGTGGTAGAAGGTTATAGTCATAAAGAAATAGCAGAAAAATTGGGTATAAAAGAAGGAACATCAAAATCGAACTTGCAAGATGCAAGAATAAAACTCCAGGAAATGATAAAACAGCATTTTCCGAAAATTTATCAATTACATTCTTTGAAAGGACACCTACATGAAAAATAATAAAAATATAGATGAAATAATTCGTCAGAAACTTAAAGATATCGACTATACCTCCCAGCCAAGTGAGGTTGAGAAGATTCATCAGTTTGTGAGTGCCAACCAACATTGGTGGCTAAAGTATAGCTGGGTGAAATCGGTTGGTTATCTGGCTGCAGCCAGTGTTTTAGTTGCATCTTTGGCATACAATTTAATTCAATATCAAAACAATGTAAAACTTGAAAATACAATTACTAAACTTGATGCTTTAAAAGCAGAACAAAAATTGGACGGTAATTTAAAAACGAATAGTACTCAAAACGACTTATTGACGAATAAATCAACGGTAAAGAATGAAAATATAAATTCTGAGAATATTGTTGACTCGAAACCGACAGATAATCAGGTAGTTGTTGAAAATAAGAAAAACGAGGATATTGAAATAAATTCCGATATAATTAAGCATAAGAATTCACAAAATGAATTTAAAGGTGCCAATAAGGAGCAAAAAAGTGTTCAAAATAATAAAATAACGAAAGGAAAAGGGCAAAATAATTTTACACCAGCTACTGAAAATATTACTATTGAGCGACAAAATACTGAAAAAAATACTGGAAATATAGCTTACAATAATACTGCACAACCAGAAGATTTGAATAAGAATTTGATTTCTAATGAAAATGTAGAAGTGAATAATACAATAACACCAAGTAATATAGAGCAAACTACCTCAGAGCATTTACAGTTAACGGAGATAGCCACAATAGAAAATAGAGATTTAATGCCATTGGAGATAAAAAGAAAAAAAATCGAAGGTTTAGAATATTATATTCCAAGTCCTTATAAAATCAAAACATTAAAGAAGCATCAAATGGATATCAGAGCTGGATTGGTATATGAGGCGGATAGATTTTCAAATTCAATTGGTTTAAATGGAGAATATTTGATAAATGGCAAGTGGGGAATTTCCACTGGATTTCAAACTAGGATTCATAAAGCATTAGATTTCAGAAATTTGGATCATTTTAAATCGGAGAATGGTAAAGAATTTGGTGCTACTTTCCCAAATCACGGTCCAGGTGGTCCAAATGAGCCAAAAATTAGAGATATAAGATTTAGAGAAAGTAATTTCGAAATCCCATTAAATGTAAATTACTATTATCATTTGTCAAAAAGCCATGCACTTTTCGCCTCCGTTGGGTCAAAACTAGTTTTAGGTGTTAGAAAAGTTGCTAATTATAAAATAGAACCACAAAATCCAAGCCCTAATGACGCTGTAGTTAATATAAAAGAATATGAAAACAATTTTACTTTAAACAATTTTAATGTGGGAATTGGATACGAGTTTGATTACAAAAAATTTGCTTTCCAAGTTGCACCTAAAATAGAGTTCTCAAAAGTTGGCAATAGAAGATTCGAATCGCCACTTAATCTAGGAATTCAAGCTAAAATATTTTATATTTTTTAATTAACATATTGATATTATGAAAAAGTTTTTTGTTTTGCTGGCGGTGTTGTTCGTAGCTTTTTCTTGTTCAAAAGAAAGCATAACAGTTTATTCTTGTTTGAATATTACGCCAACTTATACTTCCTCTATTAAAGCTATTATGGATGGTAGTTGTGCTTATAGCGGATGCCATAGTGCTGGAAGCAAGGCGGATGGAATAGATTTATCTACTTATGCTGCAGTGAAAAGTGCTAGTGGAAAATCCAATTTCTTAGGCTCTATTCAGCATAAATCTGGTTATACATCTATGCCTAAAGGTGCAGCTCAGTTAGCTGATAGTACCATTCAAAAAATTTCTTGTTGGGTGCAGAGCGGCACTCCAAATTAATCTCCAAAATGGTTCAAATACCATAATTTCATTAAATTTCGATTCATTATAAAATTTTGTTATAAAGTATTTGCTTAAAAAATTTTGTTTTCATATATTTAAGCATTAAATTTATATATGGCTTTCTCTCATGTAATTAGAAGGGCTGTTAATCAATCTTTTAAATGGTATTTTGATCATAACTACCAAAGGATAGTTCATTATATGAACTATCCTTTCAAAGTTCAGGAATCAATCTTACATAATTTAATAGACACCAGTATTCATACAGAATTTGGGGTTAGAAATAATTTCTCTACCAATAAAAAGATTGATAATTTTTACGAAAATGTTCCCATCTCAGACTATGAATCACTAAAAGGAGATATTCATAGAATGATGATGGGTGAAAAAGATATACTTTGTAGTGGACAAGTAAAATGGTATGCAAAATCTTCGGGTACGACGAATGATAAAAGCAAATTTCTTCCATTACCTCCTAAAAATTTAAAACGAAATCATATACAAGGAACTTGGGATACCATGACTTTGTACTACCACCAAAATCCAGATGCCAAAATATTTCATGGAAAAGGCTTGGTGATGGGCGGATCTTTAACCACTTTCAAAGAAAATCCTTCTTCATTAATTGGCGATGTGTCTGGACATTTGCTCACTCATTTTCCAAAAGTAGGGAAGCCATTCTATGTTCCTGATTTTCAAACAGCTTTATTGCCCAATTGGGATGAGAAAATAGAAAAGATGGCGAATATACTCATCAATAGCGATCTGAGGATGATGGGTGGAGTACCAACATGGACTTTAGTGCTATTAAAAAGAGTTTTAGAATTATCACAAAAACAAAACCTATCTGAGCTTTGGCCAGATTTGGAAGTATATGTGCATGGTGGCGTTAGTTTCGTGCCTTATTTGGATCAGTTTAAAGAATTAATTCCTTCTAAATCAATGCAGTATATGGAAATATACAATGCATCGGAAGGATTTTTTGGTATTCAAAATGATTTTAATACCAATGATATGTTGTTGCTTTTGGACAATGGAATCTTTTATGAGTTTTTGCCTTCTTCCGAATGGAACAAAGAGCATCCGAAAGCCATCCAATTGAGTGAGGTGCAGTGTGGTGTAAATTATGCTATTGTCATCACCACTAATGCTGGGCTTTGGAGATATGTTCCCGGGGATACAGTAGTTTTCACAAGTACCCATCCTTTTAAAATCAGAATTAGCGGACGAACCAAGCAATATGTCAATGCTTTTGGGGAAGAAGTGATGGTTGATAATACGGATAATGCAATAGCGGCAACTTGCAAAGCTATGAATGCCAATGTTTTAGAATATACAGTTGCTCCAGTTTATTTTAATGAAACAAACAAAGCAAGCCATGAATGGCTAGTCGAATTTGAAAAAGAGCCAACGGATATTGAGCAATTCAATAATTTATTAGATGAGAATTTGCAAAAAATAAATTCAGATTATGAGGCAAAGCGATTCAAGGGAATGGCTTTGGAACGTCTGAGATTGAAGATTCTACCGAAAGGAACTTTTTATAAATGGCTGAAAAACAAAGGGAAGTTTGGTGCACAATTCAAAGTCCCTAGATTGGCAAATCATCGGGAATATGTCAATGAAATTTTATCAATGGTAGAGTTGGATAAAATAAATTAATATCTTAGTATAAAAAAATCTTATTTTTTTTAGAAAATTGAAATATAAGTGTAAATTTGCACCGCAAAAAAAGGCGAGGTAGCTCAGCTGGTTAGAGCGTACGATTCATAATCGTAAGGTCGGGGGTTCAAGCCCCCCCCTCGCTACTAAAAGGAAGTCAGAAATGACTTCCTTTTTTTGTTTGTAACTGCCTGATTTTATTTTTTTTAACTTTTTTTATATTTTTTTTAGATACTTATTGTAAAATATACAATTAGTCATTATTTTTGTGCCTCAAAGATATTAGTTAAAATTATTTGGTTTTATTTGGTTAGGGCAGAGGTGGACTATATAGTTAGGTCACCTCTCTTTTTTTGTATCTTTTTCGCTAATTTCACGTCTTATACAATATCTAGATTTAAATAATAATTTGAAGACAAGCAATTTTGTGAAATGACGGATTTAGAAATCATCCGCCTATATTTAGAAAAGCAAGATTCTACCTTTTTTAGTATGTTATATACTAAGTATTATGGTCGGGTTTATGCGAAATGTATTGCCATTTTGAAACAAAGTGATGCAGCTCAAGATGCAGTACAAGATATTTTCACAAAAATTTTTTAAACTTATCAGGATTTAACGAAAAATCGCAATTTTCTACGTGGATTTACTCTATAACTTATAATTACTGTATTGATATTATCAGAAAAGAGAAAAAAGGCCTATTGTTCTCTGAGGATATCGATAAAGCTGGTGCTGTAGTTGAAGAAGTAGAAGATATTTTTCTATTAGAAATGAAACTAGACAGATTGAAGAATTTGTTAGATAGCATTCCAATAGGTGATAAAGCGATTTTATTGATGAAATACCAAGATGACATGTCGATAAAAGAGATTGGGGATGTCATATCAAAATCGGAAAGTGCGATCAAAATGCAACTAAAAAGAGCAAAACAGAAAATAAAAGACTTATATGATGAATTGTATAATGATGACTTTTAATAAAAAATAAAAGATGATGAATAATTTTAAGAATTTGGAAGAAGAGGCATTGAGGGAGGCACCATCGCCACCGGAATATATAAAAGAGAATATTGTTGGTCAAATTGCTAATCTAAGAACTTGGTCATCAATAATGGATTTATTTGTGTCTGCTCCTTTTAGGTTGATAACTAAAATGATAGGCAAAGAGGAACCTTATCCAAATAAAAAAGAAAGGAATCCACCACATTTAAATTAAAAATTTATTGCGAAAATATTAATTTCGTGATTTGAAAGATTCAAAATAAATAACTATTAAATAGTCTATAGAAATGATAATTAACCAATTGCAAAGTAGTTTTTTGATGCTTTTTAATGTATTACCAAATATTATTGGTGCATTACTGGTATTTTTTATTGGGAAGTTTGTTTCTAAGATTATTTCTAAGCTGCTTCAATCCTTAATTGAAAAAATTGGATTTGGATAGTTTGGCAGAGAAAGTAAATAATATTGAATTTGTTAGGAAATCAAATATTGAATTAAAACCTAGCAAGCTAATACCAATTGTTATTTACTATTTTATGTTATTGATAATAATTATGATTGCAACTGATTTGATAGGAGTAGCATCCATCACCAAATTAGTTTCGGATTTAATAAATTATATACCACAGGCAATAGTAGCTTTTATCGTATTAGTTATGGGGGTTTACTTTGCGGATTTACTAAAAACATTAGTAAGCACCACTTTAAAATCCTTAGGAATTGCTTCTGCAACAACTTTATCAAATATTGTTTTCTACTTTGTATTGATAAATGTGCTCCTTATTTCACTAAAACAAGCTGGAATTGCTACTGATTTCTTAGCTAATAACATCACAAGTATAATAATTGGTATCGTTATTGCCTTTGCGATTGGTTACGGCTTAGCTTCAAAAGATATAATTTCAAGTTATTTAGCATCTATTTATTTAAAAGACAAATATAGAATCGGTGATGTAATAGGAGTAGATGGAATTAAAGGTCAGATAATTCATATCGATAACACTACATTTACTTTGCAAGCTGATGATAAAAGAATAGTTTTCCCATTGAGCACTTTTAATAATACCAAAATTGAACTTTATTCATTTAGAGACACTGATATTGTAAATTATAAATAAATCACTAATATTTTGTTATGTTAAAATCAAGATTACATGTTTTGTTAGCGTTAGTTACGCTATTTACAACTAGCACAGTATTTTCTCAAATTGATGAGAAAAAAATGACTGCACTTAAAAAAGAAGAAGTTAAAGATGAGAAAGAGGGTTGGAAATCTGGAGGTAGCTTTGGATTAGCACTTGACCAATTGGCTTTATTTAATCCTAGAGTAGGAGCTGGAGAAAATAGAGTTGGATTTGGAGGTATAGGATCCGTATTTGCAAACAAAAAAGATGGCAGATTCACTTGGGGCAACCAATTAACTTTACAGTTGGGTGTACAAAAAATTGGAGAAAACAAATGGCAAAAAAACATTGATGCTTTACGTTTTGGTACAAAATTAGGCTATCAATCAAAAAGCCCGAAATTGTTTTATGCAGTTCTAGGTACTTTAGAAACTCAATTAACTCCAACTTATACGGGTAACTATTTAGCTGCAAATACAGCTACCGATAAAATCAACTCGAAATTATTTGCACCAGCATTTATTGAAATCGTTCCAGGTATTGATTATCGTCATGATAGTCATTTATCTATTTTGTTTTCACCAATTGCTTCAAAATTTATCATTGTTGCTGACCAAGATATCGCTAACTTAGGCGTATTCGGTACTGAGAAAAATAGTGATGGTGTTACTTATAAAACATCGAGATTTTTCTTCGGAGCATCATTAGCAGGAAGATATACAAATAAGTTTTTGAATGATAAAATCTTATTAAATTCAAGATTGGACTTGTTTAGTAACTATTTGAAAGATCCTCAAAATATTGACGTTCGTTTTATCAATGATATCGGAGTAGCAGTATTCAAGAAAATTAGTATCAATTTAATCTTAGATTATTTCTATGATAATGACGTATTAGTTCAAAAGAAAGACGCTAATGGAAAATATTCATTATTAGGACATGGCGGCAGTTTATCTGAGCAATTAGTTGTAAAATATAATACTACATTCTAGTATTTTTGGATATTAGAATATTTAAAAAGCCTATCGTTTACTAAATGATAGGCTTTTTTTTATGCTTTATTTCTCAACCTTCCAATTTGGATGCCAAAAGAAAATCCTTTGAATATATTATTTTTTACAGAAAGTACATTAAAACCGCCACTTATGGAAAGCCAGCTTAAAAGGCTATATTGAGTGTCAATGCCGTAACCAAAACAAGTTAAAATGTTGGTTTCAGGATAAAAAGAGGACAATAAATCTATATACCTGTAATTCACCGAGCCAATACCAAATTTGGGTAAAAGATGAAATTTATTCAAGTTATATCTATAAAAAAAGTATAAAAGTTTGGAATCTGCTGTCGTGTTTGAAGTGTTTATATCGATAGATGTATTTAAACTATTAAAAGTAAGTCCATAATTATTTATGCAAACGGATAAATCAAACTCGGAGTTTGAGTTGCTAAAATAATTTATATTCCCTATCATTGGGGTAAAATTTTTTGTGCCACCCCAAAAATAAATTTTATTCTTGGAGATGTAAGAATTTTCTTGTGCAGAAATACAAAATGAAAAGAAAATTACAATTGAGGATAAAAGGTATTTTTTCATAAAGGTTTTATTTTAAAAAAGAAATCCGTTCGAAATATACAAATTCCAAACGGATTTCAAATTATTTTAGCTGCTTAAAAATTAACAACGGTTGTTTTTTCATCCGTACCAGCTGCATTTGTAGCTGATAACTTGATGTTATTTGTACCTCTTATTAATTCAATTGTGCAATTAATTACTCCAGTAGTTGCATTATAATTAAAATTGGTAATTGGTTTATTATTAACAATTAAACTAATTTGAGCAGCACTTACATTTTTAGCATTTCCGATGAAAGAGCTTGCTCCTACTTCTGGTTTTCGTGGCGAAGCAACTGGTGTTGAAACTGAATTAATCAAAACAACTGGTTTTTGGACAGATGCTTCTTTAACTATCATTGTTTCTGCATTTGTTTTTCCAGCACTATTTGTAGCGGATATTAAAACGATATTTGGCCCTTCATTCAATGATACTTTTAATGTAATTGTATTATTGGCTGGATTATAACTAAATCTTGTGTTTCTGCCATTATTTGTTACTTGAATATTATTTTCCGAATTTACATTTTTTACAGTTGCAACAATATCTTGTAAACTATTAGTTGTTTTAGTGCCACTTACATTTGGTACAATAAATTGAATAACTGGTTTCGGGATTTCTTCTTTAATTTTTTCCTTATAAATCACAACGGATGCTTCATCGCTACCAGCTTGATTTTTGCCAAATAATTTAATAACATTCTTTCCTTCATCCAATGTGATTCGATTGGTAATCATTTTATTAACCTTGTTGATACTTACATTTTGTATTTTTTTATCATTCAAAGTCAATTCAATGATATCATTTGTACCAATATTTGTTGCTTTTCCTTTGAAATCTACTGTACTGTTGGTAGTGGTAGTTTCATTTGCTGGTTGTTCGATTTTCACAATTGGTCGAAGTACCACTGGTGCTTTCAAATATCGCAAATCTACCGTTTTTTGGTCTGAACCTCCATTGTTTGTTGCCTTTAGTACGATAGAATTTCCACCACCAACTAAATTCAAATTACTCGTTAGTACTTTTGAATAACTATTATAGTTGAAACTTTGTGGGCTGCCATTTACTTTCAAAGATATTTCATTGCTGCTATTCACATTGATAACGGTTGCAGTTAAAGTATAATTGTTAGTTTCTACAGTCTTACTTATTTCTGACGGATCAGTGATGGTAACAACTGGGGCAGCGATTGGAATTTCTTTTTTACAGCCATTCACATTACCATTGTCTTCGTCACTTCCAGCTCTGTTCGATGCTCTGATTTTGATACTATTATTACCTTCAGTTAAAATTGCTGTTGCACTAAATGATTCATTATAAGCACTATAGTTGAAATTTGAAATACTTCGTCCATTGACAATAAATTGTATATCACTAGCTTTTTCTACATTTCTAATCGTCGCTCTAATATTGGAACGACAAGTTCCATTTTCAGAAACGGGGCTATCAATATTTGTGATTTTAACAGTTGGTCTATATTGAGTTGGTGGCGGCGGCGGTGGAGGAACAATCACTCTTCTATATATAATCACCACATTATCTTCAGCAGAACCACTGTTATTGAAAACATTCAATCTTATATTGTTTTCACCCTCTCTAAGTCGGATCGATGCGGTCCAATCACCTCTGTTTGCATCAAAATTAAAATCACTACTTCTGTTGCCATTCACTTCATATTGTATATCATTTCTGCTACCAACATTCGTCGTTTTTGCCCTCAAGCTAATGAAGTTATTATCAGTTTCGAATGGGCTATAAGAAGGATTTGTAAATCTCACATCAGGCCTATCAATTCTCTTTTCATAATTAATGGTCGCATTTGCCTCGGCTTGCCCTTTTTTGTTTTTGACAACTACTCTCACATTATTTGTCCCTTCCACCAATTGAGTAGAAGCACTAATCACTCTATTCCTGTTATCATAATTTGCAGGAATGCTTCTGCCATTTATAAACAAGCTAACATCTTGATTGCTAGATATATTTGTAGCATCCGCATTTATCACAAATGAACTTTGTTGCACTGTATAAGGTGTAGAAGGAGGATTCGTGAAACGAACAGTTGGATAACCAATTTCTGGCTCAGCAGTTTCATTATAAATAATGGTAACACTTTTCTGATCGGAACCAGCTAAATTGCTTGCCTTTATCACCACCTCATTTGAGCCTTTTCTGAGTTGTATTGTTCGAGATAATCTACCAGCTTTAGAGAAATTGAATGCCGTTCCATTATCATTCACATTCATTTGGACATCAGCAGCACTATTTACATTTTTTTACATTTGCTATTACTTCAAATGTCTGACTATTAGATACATATGGAGAATATTCAGGCTGTACGAATTCGATAATCGGAGGTGATAATTTCTTTTGATGAGCATTGAACTCCCATAATAATTGTAAATAAGTATAATGATGAAGGTCTTTATCGGTAGAAGCAGTATTATTATTTTCCCATTTTTGGCCATCAAAATTATCAACTCCAGTGAAATTTATTTTGTGCCCAACCCCAACGATGAAATGAGGCATTAATTCTCTACCAACTTCTAATCCTAAAGATGGCATAATTCTCAATTTACCATATTTGGTATTAAAGCCATCTCCCACAGTTTCGTATAAACCATCTCTTAAGCTTTCTAAAGTTGTAACAGAAGTATTTCCTGTATTTAGTGCATTTAAGTATTTTGAACTATACAATCCTGTACCATCCATTTGGTCGATGCACACATTATACCAATCCAAATTAATTCCACCATAAAGTGAAACTACCCATTTGGTTCTTTCTCGTAATCTATTGAACATCAATACTCCTTCTAAACCGAATTCACCTAAATAAGTTTTGTGATTATTAAAAACGAATTTAGAGGCATTGGCATCTAAATAGTTTACTGAAAAGTTATCACCAAATCTTGGAGTTCCATTCAATGCATTGTTGTATTGAATTCCATAATTTGCTTTGGAATCAGCCCCATAGGATTGGCTATAAAGCAACCTACCTCTCAAATCGAACCTCATCCAGCTGCCCGGTCTGTAATAATAATTTTTTGCTAATGTCAAGCCCAATCCAAAACCATCAAAAGGTTGTGATTTAACTTCACTACTTTGGTAAGCTAACCCACCATTGATTCCAAAAGTGTAGTAACCTTGCCTAAGTGGGTCACCGATTATGGTAGTTGAATTTTGAGCACCTAAATATTGACTTAAAAAAATAAGTCCTATAAAAAAGAGTTTGAAAAAATTATAGGTTTTCATAAATGTAAGTTGATTTTTTTCAATAATAATATTTTTTATCTAAGATTTAATGGAGGTTTAATAAGTACTTATGAATATTTGCTAAGGTACATTAAAATGAAATACCAGCAAAATACTCAAAAATTAACACTTTAACATTTTTTAGTTAATATTGAAATAGTATAAAATGAGTATTAAATCTGGATTTAATAAAGTTAACAACTTCTAATAAATTTTTACTATAAATTAACATAACGAATAGTAAATCAATTATTAACAAGTGCTAAGATTTTTATTGATATTTTACTTTTTTATGCAATATTTAACTTAATTTTAAGAAATTTTAGGATTTTCATAATTTTTATATACTAATCTGAAGTAAATTGTATCTTACAATTAATTTTTAAAAATTATTCGAATTGAAATATATTGATATGAAACAAATTGTACTGTTTTTTTCTTGCTTATTCATTTCATATAACCTTTTCGCCCAAATTCCTCAACCCTGTGCAGTGCCAACCAATGCAAATGCAGATGAATGTACAGATGCCTGTGTTTTATGTTCTGGGATTAATGGTTATTGTAGTAATTCAAATGGATATACTTCTGGGTCGGATGCTGGAGCTAATTTTTGCCCAGGTTCGGTAATTGAAAATAATTTGTATGTTGGTTTTATATCAAATGTTACTGGAAGTATAACTTTTAATATTTCAACTTCGAATTGTCAAGGCGGTCCTGGACTGCATGGAGCTATATATGATAAATGTGGATCCCCAGGCTCACCTATTACTTGTAATTCAAATTTAGGAGGAAGTCAGAATTGGTCGATGACATATGGAAACTTTACTGCAGGATGTGTCTATTATATCATGTTGGAAGGGCTCTCTTCTGCAACTGATTGTAATTTTTGTATAAATACAATTCCTTCAAATGCAACAGTAGCACCATCTCCCCCAGCAATTACCACAATAAATCAGACTCCTAACAAAGGAACGATTTGCCCAGGAACATTACTAACATTTAGTGTTCCAGCATCTTGTAATTCTCATATATTTGATTGGACTGTTACAGGACCAGGTACAATTGTAAATGGTCAAACAACTAATAAGATTCAAGTAACTGCAGATGGTGTAGGTACAATTAAAGTATGTGTTAGAGCGGATAATGGGTGTAAACAATATCCTGCAGATGGATCTTATGTTTGCAAAGATGTAATTGTGAAAATCCCTGAAACTACAAAAAAAACTATTTATTTATGTTGTGAAGATGCTCCTTATTTTGAAAATGGAAATTTTTATGATCCACCATGTGGTACAGAAAGTAATGATGTTTTAACCTATAAAACTATCAATGATTGTGATAGTATGGTGAATCTAAAAGTGATTAGAAGGCCAGATTATTTGATTGATTTAGGTGAAATACCTATTTGTAAAGGGAAAAAAGTTACTATTTGTGGTGTAGAATATAATTGGAACAATCCTCCAGATTTTTATTCAATAAAATGTATTGCTAATCCTAAAGACCCAAAAAATAATAAATGTGATTCTACAAAAGTTTTTCAATTAATTCATGTTGTTATTAACCCATCAATTACTCCACTTGCATATACATTTCCTTGCCCAGGAGATAAAGTTACATTGGATGGTACAGCTACTTTTGTTGATCCTTTAGACCCAGTATTGACAACAATTAAATATCAATGGCAAGAATATATATCACCAACGGGATGGGCTGACATTACTGGAGCTACATCAGTTAAATATATAACTGATAAACCAGGTCAATATCGATTGAAAATCTCTGTTGAATTGAAATATACTAGTCAAAATGGTGTCATTAAAATTAAGAAATGTGAGGAATATTCTTCCATTTCAACATTGACCAAATCTCCTATTGAAATACCCTTAAAACCTTCGTATTCTACTTTAAGTAAATATTGTAATGATTCGACCTACACTTTTTCAGTAAATCAACCAGATAGCTCATTGGTTTATAAATGGATTTCGAGTAATAATTTGAAAGATACGCTAACTGGAACTACTGTAAATATTAAAATGAAATTTCCAATCACAACAATATGTTTGTTTGCTGTAAATAGTTGTAAATCAGTTAGTCCAAAGAATTGTTTGGATATTAAAGTACTACTAGTACCTGACCCTCCAATAATTACTGGATTAGATTCAGTTTGTACGAATACTGACCAATCTTATTGTATCACCAATTTTGATTCGACTGCAACTTATACTTGGAAAGTGCCTGTTGGTGCCACATTTGTTAAAGGTCCTGGAAATAACTGTATTACTGTAAAATACTCGAACAACGCAATTTCTGGAAATATTGAATTACAAATTGTGAATGAATGTGGTATTAACGATACTTTATTTCCAATTACAATAATCCAAAAACCTCAACCAGCTCAAGCAATCATTGGGGATACTATCGTTTGTTTTAACGATACTGTTTCATATCAGGCGAATCCGATTTCAAATTATCAATACATTTGGAATATCAATCCACCTAATGCAGGTGGAATTATTGGTGCTAATGGTATGAGTTCGGTTAGTGTGAAATGGTTGAAAGATGCGATTCTGACTGTTCGATTAGCGAACTTATGTGGGGAAAGTGTAGATTATGGTGTGAATATTTTAGTTAAAAAATTACCAATTTCTCCGCTCATTTCCGGACCAATACTTTTATGTGAAAATAGCATTGCCGATTACAAAATTGATTCTCTATTTAATGGAGTTACATATAGTTGGATTGTCAATGGAGGTACCATTATTTCGGGGCAAGGAACAAAAAATATTAAAATTCAATGGGGGACAGCTGGGAATAAATCAATTGAAGTTGCTGCAACGAATGATTGTGGGACTACTGTATCGAATCAATACCCAGTTACTTTATTAAAATATCCAAAAGCTACTGTAAATCAAGTGGGTCCAATTTGTGGTTACAATGCAACATTATCTGCTATCCCAAGTATCGGAACTGGGGTTTGGAAATTGATAAATGCTCCAGTAGGTGAAAATGCCAACATAACGAACCCAACAAATAGCTCGACAAGTGTTGTTGTCTCTGCATGTGGTAATTATACATTCATGTGGACAGAAACCAACCAGTTTTGTTCAGATAGTACAGTAACAACTGTTAATTTTGTGGATATTCCAAAACCAATAAATTTGGATGAAATATGTAATCCAACTAAAACTGCATATACAGTGAGTTTTGATATTGCTGGTTGTTCTCCTCCATATAAAATTTTGGATGGCAATACAAATGCTGTTTTACAAACCTTGACAACAGCACCTTATACTTTTGTGAGTAATCCTGTTGCAAATAATCAAATTTACAAATTTATTATTGAAGAAGCGAATGGGTGTAAAAGCCAAATAATAACAGGACAAAGAGATTGTCAATGTATCACAGATGCAGGGACTGTTTCTAGCCAACTAATCAATGTTTGCGAAGGAAATTCTGTAACTGTAAATGCAAATCCAAATTTTGTAAGTGATGGAAATGATACCTATCAATTTGTCATTCACGACAAACCGGGAACAAAACTAGGGACGATCTTTGATATTAATAAAACTGGCACCTTTGCTTTCAAGCCCCCTTTGGTAACTGAAACAACCTATTATATTTCTAGAATTGCAGGAAACAAGGATGCTATATTAGATACAGTGGATAGAAATGATAAGTGTTTTCAAGTATCTGCTGGTCAGCCAGTTATATGGAGGAAATATCCAATAGTTAATGCAGGAATAGATGAAGATACTTGTGGTAATCAATATGTTTTAAAAGGAAATATAGATATTGGAAATACAACTTGGAAAATGATTTCTGGTCCTGGAACAGTTAATTTTAATCCAAATAATGCAACATTAAGCAACGTAACTGCTTCAATAACAGGATTGTATAAAATTGAATTAGTAAGTGATAATTTTGGTTGTCAAACGAAAGATACAGTTAATATTGTTTTTTATCCAACCGATTTGACCGTAACTCCTTCCTCTCCTATTGCTGTGGATTATGTCTGTGATACTATTGGCGAGAATTTTACAATTAGTTTTAATATTCAAAATGGAAATCCTCCATATTTAGTAGATGGAAAGAATATTGCTGGTTCTACTTATAATTCTATTTCTTATACCAATCACTCAAAAGATACCATCTATTTTTCAGATAGTAAAAACTGTGCAAATATTCCTATTCAAATCGGTCATAATTGCCCATGTTTATCAAAAATCACTTCTGTCCAATTAACAAATACTGTTCTATGTCAAAATGATATTGCTAATTTTAGTACAAGTGGAATTATTAAAGATCCTAATGATATAGTTGAATATATATTGTCAAATAATTCAAATCCAGTATTGAACCCTACCTCCATATTAAATAGAAATAATACTGGAATCTTTTCATTATTGCCTTCAATGTCTTGTGGTACAACATATTATGTGACTGCATTTGTGGGAAATGCTTCTAAAACAAATAACAATCAAATAGATTTCAATTCAGAATGTGTAACTTCTGCAACCACTAATTTTGTATTCAACTGTAATCCAAATGCAATTGCTGGCACTAACGACACCGTTTGCGGAAATAACTACTTATTGCAAGGGCAAAATATAGGCAATATTGGAGTGGGCACTTGGTCGCAAGTTAGCGGACCGGGAATAACCAATTTTAGTACCTTGACTAACCCAACTACAAATATTGATATAACTACTTTAGGAAATTATACCTATCAATGGAAATTGGATAATTTGGGGTGTAAAGATTCAGCTTCAATTCAAATAGCTTTTGGAGGTGTTCCTTCTGTAAGTTATTCAACATTAATCAATGATGACAAAAAAGGATTTATTGTTACATTGAATTTGATGAATGGATTTTCACCATATTCTATTGATAATAAAGCAATTGCTGGATCTACTTGGGCATCTGATACCATTCCTTGTATTATCAATCAACCTGTAAATTTGAATTATAAAATAAAAGATGCTTTTGGTTGTTTGATTGATTTTCCAATAACAGAAACTTGTAAATGCAAAGCAGATGCAGGTACATTGGTTGGGACAATTCCTTTTTATGTTTGTGAAGACCAGTTAACTTCTAAGATTTTGGTACCGATAGATACTGTTTTAGATAAAAATAGCACCTGGGAGTTCATTTTGAATGAAAGTTGTCTGGTGAAGAACGGTAAAATAATCCAAAGAAATAAATTAGGACAATTTGGGTTTGATCCTTTGACCATGGTCTTTGACAAACCTTACTATATTTCATTTATTCTTGGAGATAGTATAAAAGGGGGCAGTGGTCAAGTGAAATTATCGGATGTATGTTTGGATAGTACAGCTTGTGTAACTGTCCAATTTGAAAAAAATCCTGTGGTGAATGCTGGCTCAGATGATGTGATTTGTGGGGATACTTATAATTTTGAAAGGTGTTTCCTCTGTAACCGATGGTGGATGGAAACAAATAAATGGCACTGGGTCAACAACCTTCAGCACTCCTACTGACCCAAAATCACAAGTTAAAGTTGATAAATGTGGCACCTATTTATTCGAATGGTCAGCAACCAATAACGAATGTACAAGAAAAGATACTGTAAAAATAGTATTTAGCTTCGCACCTACAATCAGTATCAATAGCGATAATTGTAATCCAACTTATACAGGATATGTGGTAAAATTAGACGTTGATGCCTGTTTTTCACCAGTGACAGTTAGTGGTATGAACAATGGAATTATCAATGGAAAAACATTTACCTCCAATTTAATTGGGGTTGACACTAGCAATTATTCGTTTGTAGTGAAAGATGCAAATGGCTGTCAGACAGTGATTAGCGGCACAAAAGATTGTAAATGTAAGGGAACGATTGCTGGAAATATCATTACCGATTTGCAAAATGTATGTGTGGATTCCCTAGGAGTTGGTTCTGTAACTGCTTCATATACTGGCTACAATTTGGATGCAAATGATAGCTATCATTTTATACTTACCGATAATTTGAACAACAATCAAATTGGGTCAATAATAGCTCAAAATAAAACTGGAATATTTCAGTTCCAATCAGGCATGCAATTTGGCAAAACCTATTATGTGGTGGTTGCCATCGGTGATAGTTTAGGATCTGGGTTGGTCAATTTAGTCAATAATCCTTGTTTGCAATATGTCGGAAAACCAGTGGTGTTCACCAAAATTCCGACGATTACAATTACTGCTCCAAGTATTGTAGAATGTGTAAAAAATGTCCAAATTCAGGGGGTTGCAGATGTGGGAACTGGAAAATGGATTTTGAAGAAAATTTCGAAAGCTGGTTTGACTGCCAGTTTCGCCCCTTCTTCGGCAAGCCTTACCCCAAAAATAACGGTTAGCGATACGGGAACTTATACCTTTGCATGGCAGGTAGTCAATGGTGTTTGTACCATAGAAAAAGAATTTGTCATTAAATTCAATAAAAATCTCAACCAAACTGTCTTAAATGTTACGCCAAAATGTAATGCAAAAGATACTACTTATCAGGTAGTTATTAATCTTTCAGGCACAGCGCCTTTCAACACAATAGGGAATAGTATGAAAGGAACTTTTGCAGGAAATACCTTTACCTCAGATCCAATATTAAGTGGATTGTCTTATAATTTTGTTATAAAAGATGCTAAATCTTGTGATTCAGTGGTGGTGAAAGGCAAAGAGTTATGTCCATGCAAAGCATTTGCTGGTACTCCTGTAGGCAATATTAGTTTGTGTTCGAATATAGATACCACATTGAATCTGAATGATTTAATCGCCAATGAAGATTTGGGTGGAAAATGGTCAGTCGTACCAAATGTTGCTGGATTAAGTGGCAATTCGTTTAAAACCAAAGGAATACCTGTAGGAACTTATAATTTTTATTACACTCTAAGTGGAAAATCTACTGCACCACCTTGTGAAGGAGATACAACAAATGTTTCACTCACCATTAATTTATCGCCAGTAGCGGATGCAGGGGCGGATAATTTTATTAGCTGCAAGCAATTTGTGGTAAATTTAGGAGGCAAGTCTACCAATGATCCAGCTTTCAATTATCTATGGACGAGTCCAAATGGCGGAATTGCAAATAGTCCGACCAGTTTATTTACGACTACTAATTTGAAAGGAACTTATGTTCTAAAAATTTCAAATAAGACATCTGGATGTTTTGCAGTGGATACAGTCATTGTATCAGAGATGAAAACGAAACCCAAGATTGATTTACAGCGCTATGATCCATTGTGTTATAATGATAATAATGGAAAGATAGTGGTAAAAATTTCGGAAGGGATTCCCCCATATTCCTTTGATTTTAATGGATTGAAATCAGTATATTCATTAAAGACAGATAGTTTGATTTTTGGATTTTTAGCTCCAGGTGTGTACAAACTAGCGGCAGAAGACTCATTGGGATGTATTTCTAAAGACTCGGTTACTTTAACATATCCACCGCTGATTACAACATCTTTGGGACCAGATGTAACTGTTGATTTTGGTGATGCTTATAAATTAATTGCAGAAAAAAATATTGCAAATGAAGATATAGATACCATTATTTGGAAGCCAGTCAGATTAGATAGTATCGGATTTTGGACAGACACTTTCACCATTCATCCATTAGAAAGTCAAAAATATTGTATTACTTTGGTTACGAAAAATGGCTGTAAGGCAGAAGATTGTGTGAGAATTAGTGTTGTGAAAAGAAGCCCAGTTTTCATTCCGAATGTGTTTAGGCCCGATTCTGATAGTGACAAGAATAATCGATTTTTTGTCAATGCTGATACAAAATACTTTGATAAGATACTGACCTTAGAGATTTATAATCGCTGGGGCGATATCATGTACAAATTGGATAATTTTGCACCCAATGATCCTAGTTTAGGATGGGATGGCTCTTTCAACGGAAAGCAGATGGATCCAGGAGTATATGTTTATTATGTCAAAATAAAGCGAACCGATGGCTCTACTGAAATTTTTAAAGGGGGAGTTACTTTGGTGAAGTAAAAGAAAAGCCTATAAGTTGCAACTTATAGGCTTTTCTTTTTATCTCAAAATAACCATTTTCCCAAAACCATTTTCAAAAAACTTATCAGCTTCATTATTTATGGGTTCGAATGATTTTCCATTATTTTTTTGAATCGTCACCCGATACAAATAAACACCATTCGCCAACTTGTCTCCATATTGATCCGTGCCATCCCATGCATATTCAGTTAAATGGCGGCCTACTTTCAGTGGTCCAAGTTCTTTTTCAGTAATTTCTCTAACGATTTGACCAGAAATAGTCATAATTTGAATTCTAATAGCAGATGGAGATTCAGAACCTGTTAGTGTGTATGCAAATCTAGTACTGGTTGTAAATGGATTCGGGTAGTTCAAGAAATTAGAAATTGCTTGTTTATTAACAATTTCAAAATTCACCTTATAATCTAGAGCTCCAGAAATATTACCAGAAATATCTTTAGCTTGAACAATTAATTGATAAGTACCATCTTTTAATAGATTGGGTTTGTATTCAAAGTATGCTTTATTGTTAGTGCCTGTACTTGGAAAAAACTTCAATATAGTACCATCAAATGGTATTTGTACGACATCATTATCTGTAGGAGATTTCAATAATACTTTAAATGAGATAGTGTCATTTAGTTTCAAAAAAGGATTTTCATCTCTCAAAGTCCCTGTGATAATTGGTGTTGGGGTAATAATATCTCCATTTAAGATATGTTGACCATCAAATGTAACGTCTAATAAAGGATTGATTTTATCTCCCTTCACATAAAATGGTTTGACCAATAAGTTATTTAAATAATTGTTTTCAGTCTGTGATTTATTTGGATTTAGTTCAACAGTTAGTTGTTGGTCGCCTATCAGATTTTTAGTATCATAAGAAAATGAAGCATCTATTTTTTTCCCGACTTCTAATGGAGCAGTTTTTTGAATTACTATATTTTCTTTGTTTTTATCATCTTGTATCTTGTAATTAATCAATAAACTATCCATTGGTTTTTCATTAATATTTAAGATAGCATAATTCATTGATAATAAATCACCTTGTTGGATGGTATCTTTGTAAAAGCTATAGTTTAAATTGGGAGCTACCGCTGCATCAGGGAATGGTTCGTAGTTTACTTTCCAGCTAAGGAGTTGATTTGGACTCCTAGTAATGGAGTCATATGCAGTATATTCCAATTTCAAATATGGGTAAAGTATTGGGTCGAAGTCTAAACTAGTATTTTTTAAAGAGATCTATTTCTAAATTATTCCATTGTTTGGCTGGACCTAATTTTGTGGATTTTAAGAGCCTTTTGTAGGCTACCTAAATTGACATTTCAGCATTTGTATAATCTAATATTTTACAGCCATATCTTCTCATTTAATCATCCTTTTTTGAAACATAAAAACATATGGAACAGAACCCTTAACTTTAATTTCTGACTTTGTGGCTTAGTTTTCAAGTACATAAAAATTTTTTCCCTAGAACTAATGAATCATTTCCCCATTCTTTGGCAGTATGAATCATTATCTAATCTTTGATTTGATAAATAAATAATATTTTCCTGTATTATTTTAATAAAATCTTATGAAATTTTCTAGCATTAAATTTTGCATCAAATAAAGCATGTTGAACTATCCACTATTATTATAACTACCAACTTAGAACCATTTCATTTGGCTAAACCAACTTTCTGTCAATAGTATTATCAGCTACAATTGCTTGGCTAAATATGGTATTGCCTGGCCATGGAGATGCATAATTTTGTCCATTCGAAAAACCTTGAGGCTCATTTTTTCATAAATTTTATTATCAATTCTTACATCTTTATAATATTTTCCAAACTCCAACTCTCTATTCGCATTCAAATCCATCCTATCATAATTATCCTTTTTCCACTGATAATAATGACTCTGATTCCAACCTTTACTGCTATTCGGTAATATACAAAAGAGCTATTGCTCCAGGTATAACCTATGGACGGAATGGTGCTATCTACAGTAACTCGCCAATAATATACTTTTTCGTTGTAATAGGGAATATTGGGCTCCCATTGAAGTATTCCTCCAGTTTGAATGATTTCTTGTCTTCTTCTTAGTGGGCTGTTAAATTGTTCAGTGGTGTCAATTTCCATTAGGTATTTTTGGCTAATTGCCAATGGATTTCCAGTGGAAGCTTTTAGGGTTACTTTTGGTTTGTTTACAATGGCAAATTCACTAGGATACAAAGGAATGGCATTGTTGTCTATGATGTAAAAAGAGGCACCAAAGCCATTTACTCCTACTAATTCATTGTTACTTTCAGCTGTTCCAGAAGGTAACTCTACTATTTCACTTTTGGAATCTGCTTTTATATAAACTTTATTTAATCCATTGGACTTTTTACCTCCAATAGGAAGAGATATGGTATAAGTATCGGAATAACTTGGTGCTAAAATTCTGATAGAATGGGGTGTTGCTTTCGTGCCATCAGGAAATTCACGAATGATTTCTACATTCATAGAATCATTCGATTTATAACCAATATTTTGTATATTGAAAGTTACTTTAAAACTATCTTGTTGAGTTGTAATAACATTTGGTGAAAAATTGATACTTGTATTATCAACCAAAAAATCAGATCCAACTGATGGATATAATTTCATTGCAGGATCACCTAATAAATTAAATTGCTGAACTAAGGTATAAACATCAAATGAGTTGTTATTATCCGTTTTCTTAAGTGCATATTGCAGTTGATCTCCAATTGTACCTCCATACAAGGAATCACCTAATGCTTGATAAAAATTCTTTGCTAATAAATATAAGGGGTAAATATATCCCTGACCACTAGTAGCACCAAAGGACAAGCCTCCTGCATCTTTCTCAAAAACAAACCTTTTACCAATACCTCTAATATTATTGTGGATATTTCCTGAATAACAGCCAAGAGACATGATGAAGGGATATTTATTTTTGTTTTTGTAGCTTCCTAAATTATCAATACTGAAATCAAAAGTACCTATGGCTGCATGGCCGAAAAATGTAATTACAGATACGCCATCATTGATTCTTTTTAAAATCAAATCAGATTGGGAGATTTGAATTGGATCAGTGCTGGTTTTGAAAAAGCTATTGACATTTGGCCCATATTTGGTTCTTTCGATTGTACTTTTTAGATCATTGATATAAGTTTTGATAATTGCTTGCTCTGCAGGACCACCTCCACCTAGATGTATCATATTTTTCATCCAAGCTCTATCTGCAATCGTCTGTGGGTTGTTTTTTTGAAATTCAGCATCTTTTATTTTGTTCAGGTATATTTTTATATCTTCTGGATTGGATACGGCAATTCTCCCAATTGGGATTATTGGATAATTATCAATTTTGTTTTTACCAACTAATAAATTATCTGAACCAGGGGCACCCCATGTCGGAGGTGAAAGGTTTCATTTACGGGGTCTTGAAGTTCTGCATTGGTTCGAGCTGTAATGTATTCTCTGCCTTCTCCAATAAGAAATATTGTTGGTTTCTGTGTCAGTTTTTTGACTAAAAAATGTCCGAAATTTCGTATCGTCTGAGGGGAACGATGAATGCCATAGCCAAATTGGTCATATATTTCTTCGATTTCAAATATTTTTACTTTATAATTTCCTCCTTCATTGCTGCTTCTGTAATCTGCATAGTTTTGAACCCAATTTATTCCATTACCATCATTATATAAAAGTTTGTTAGACAATATTATATAATCTAATTTTAGATTTGAAGTAATATCAAAAAAAACTACCTTTTCTATACTATTTATTGTTTTTAAGCCATTATCAGCATTGATAATAATTTTTCTTGTGGTAGGAGATGGGGGTAATTTAACTTTTAATAATCCATTATTATCCAATGTACTTTCTATTCTAATATTATTGGTAACATCATAAATAATAGGATTCTTGCTACCTGATATAAAATTGGATATTTCGAGATATTTATCTGTAGCACTTGCTGATAATGTAATTTCAACAAATGATTTTCCGCTAAAATCAAAATTTCTTGGGTATTTTAAAGCTGCAAAAGCAACTCCTAAGTCTCCAGTAATTTTTAAATTTGCACCAGAATTTAATAAGTTTGAGGATAATAATAAAGTATCTTCAGTTACTTCATACCAAGTTTTAATTCCTTGTGACAAACTAGTTCCATTCATCGAAATACTTACATTATTGTTGTCTTTTCTTGAAACATATCGGATGATACAGTTGCTTTCTGAAATGGAAGAATTCAAATTGGTTGGTGAAAATTTTATATCTCTTGAGGTTTCAAATCCTGAAAAGTAACCTTCCCCTTTATCAAATCTTGAATCATAGATTTTATCAGTGCTTTGATAAATATATTTTTTTGAATGACTATTTGAAAAAACCTGTGTTTCATATTCAAAATAATAACTTTCTTTTGTTGGGGGATTATTGATGTTGTTTACTACTGGTTGGAAACGTTTTCCTAAATTATTACTCCATGTTAAAAAATAACAAGATGTATCAGTAAATAGGCTATATTTCGGATTGAGCATTTCTTTCTTTGGGTTGGCATAAAGAAACTCGTCGAATTCTGTACCATTTTTTTCACCGTAAAACTCAATATAATCGCTAGCACTAAGTGAATTTTGATTACTACTCACATATAAAGGAACTTCTTTTCCGTTTTTAAATAATTGAAAATTATTTCCTTTTATCAAATTAATATTAATACCATTTTGCGATAAAAAAGCTCCTGTAATACGGTACATCGCATTTTCAGAAACTTTTATTTTGTAATAATTCTGTGAAAAATCTATCCATTCGTTTCCATATAATGTATCATTTCCTACATACATTTGTGAAAAGAGCGACGGTTTTACACAAACCATAATTAGAAAAAAAAATAAAAATTTGATGTGTATATTATACCTCATAATGAGCAATTTATATTGTATGATATAACGATTAATTTGTTTTCAAGTTGTCAATTATCTAAAAATAAATAATTTATATATTCCTAAATTTCTTCTTAACCATTGTTAAGATAGTTGCTATTGCTACAGTTTCTCCTGTCTGATCATATACATCTACCAAAAATTTCACAATCCCTTTTGGAATATCTTCTTCAGATTTTTGCTCCTGATCTACTTTTTCTTTTACTGTAAATCTCACACCAATTGTAGTGCCTGGATATACGGGTTTGGTAAATCTGCATTCTTCCAAACCATAATTTAATAATACAGGTCCTTTTTTTGCATCTACAAATAAGCCAGCCGCCTTCGAAAGGACGAAATATCCATGAGCTACTCTTCCTTCGAAAATCGTTCCTTCCAAAGATGTTGCATCCATGTGTGCATAAAAATTATCGCCACTTACATTGGCAAAATTCACGATATCTGCCTCACTAACAGTATGTTTTGCAGTGATAAGTGTTTCCCCAATTTCTAAATCTTCAAAATGTTTTTTGAATGGGTGAATGTCTTTTTCTATTTGCTCTCCTCCATATTGATAAACTCCTGAGACTCTGGAAATATTGGTTGGATGCCCTTGAATAGCAGTTCTTTGCATATAATGCAATATTCCTCTCATTCCTCCAAGCTCTTCTCCGCCTCCAGCTCTTCCTGGACCGCCATGCATCATCAAAGGCATTGGTGAACCATGACCTGTACTTTCTTTGGCACTCTCTCTATTCAAAATGAGTATCCTACCATGAAATATGGACGATTCATAAATATATTGATTGATAACTTGTTGGTCATAAGAGCAGATGGTTGAAACTAAGGACCCTTTTCCTAAATTAGCCAATTCAATTGCCTCATCAAAGTTGTTGTAAGGCATTATTGTACTTACTGGACCAAAAAATTCTTCATTGTGTGTATTGAGGATTTCGAATGGTTTTTCATTGAATAAAATAATCGGGGAAACGAAAGCTCCTTTTTTCGAATCTGAACCAATTACTTCAAAATGGTTTAAATCTCCAATAATAATTGGTGTGGATTTGCAAGCATTATTGATTTGATTGATTAGTTTTTCTTGTTGAGCTTTATTGACTAAAGCACCCATTTTTACGCCTTCTACAGCAGGATCACCAATAGAAACTTTAGCTAATTCGTTGGTTAATGCCTTTTTAATTGCATCTACTCTATCCGCTGGCACAATAATTCTCCTGATTGCAGTACATTTCTGGCCAGTTTTTGTAACCACTTCTTTTCTGATTTCTTTTATGAAAATATCAAATTCTGGAGAATCAGGATATACATCTGGACCTAAAACCGCTGCATTTAAGCTGTCTGCTTCCATGTTGAAAGAAACAGAATTTCCAATGATATGTGGTAAAGATTTTAATTTTTTTCCTGTCGAAGCGGAGCCTGTAAAAGTACAAACATCTTGGATACCAGCTGGATCATAAATGCCTCGACCTGGTCCACAAACCAGTTGTAATGCCCCTTCTGGGATGATTCCAGAAGCAATAATATCTCTTACCACAGCTTCGGTAAGATAAGAAGTGATTTCCGAAGGTTTTACAATGGCTGGCATTCCTCCCATCCAGTTACAAGCCAATTTTTCCAACATTCCCCAAACTGGGAAATTACATGCATTGACATGAACGGCAACACCACCTTTTGGGGTGAGTAAATGATGACCAATAAATGTGCCTTCTTTAGAAAGTTTTACTGCTTCACCTTCCAAATAAAATGGTTGATCTTGAAATTTTCTTCGAAGACTAGCATAGGCGAACAAAGTACCTATTCCTCCATCGATATCAATCCAACTATCAATTTTGGTAGCTCCAGTTTGCCAACTTATTTTATAATAATTATTTTTTCTGTCTTGCAAGTAAAAAGCCAATGCTTTCAGCATTCTGCCCCTTTCTTGGAAAGTCATTTTTCTTAACTTTTTGCCACCTACCGTTTTTGCATAGTGATACATTTCTGCATAATCTAATCCATCTGAACCAGTTGTAGAGATGAATTCGCCATTGATTGCATTGTACTGTGGTATTCCTTCGCCACTATGTGGTTGCCATTCTCCAAGAATGTAATTATTTAGTTTCATAGCCATTTTTATAATGAGTACGAAGTTATGAAGAAAAATAAAGAAATAGAAATGCTAAGATTAGAATAAGAATTTATTAACGATATAAAATCAAAAAAGCCTATCTCTTTAGATAGGCTTTTTAAGAATCTTACAATTTTTAACCAAAACTTACTTAACAATATTTGGTTCAAAAAATATGCCAAGCTTTATTCGATTAATAATTATATTATATTTTACTATTTAAAATATTGTAAATCAATAGAATAAAATTCAAAAAAATATTGTGACTATATTGGTTAATAAGATTATTTGTAACTAACTTCAAATCAACACTTAATAGCTATCTTTTTTTCTATATCTATACTGTTTTTTTTTACTATTCGAACAATTCTCCTTGATGACCCAATGGAACATCAAAATCAATGGAATCTCCAACATGCAGCTTGTCTTGAGTTGGGCTAACTGATTCTAATTCAACAATATCGGTCAATTTTTGATCACTTAATTTGTTGCCAATTGCCTTCCAACCTTTGATATCCACAAAATCCTCTAAAGTGATTTCTCCTTCCATTTTTTTGTTGTTCACTTTCAAATTGTACTGTACTCTAGTATGTTGTGCAATAGTGACATACAACAGCTTTGAATCTTTGTGATCTACCAAATAATTGTATTTCTGCCCATTCGTATTGGTTTCTATTTTGAATCTTTTCACCATAGTCCATCCCTTCTCTCCGTTGTAATGAACAGCACTTACCACCATATCTGGTTTTAATTTGCAAATGGTATGAATCATTTTATCGTCGTATCTATTCGATAATTCATAATCTGTCGTTTCGTAATTTCCATCATGATAGAGGACGAAAATTGAGTCTCCAGTATCAAATTCACCGAGTAGAACGCCTCTGTTTTCTAAATTTAATCTTCCAGTAACTGCTTCATACCATATTTTTCTTGCACCCAAAGTAGATTTTCCCGCTTCTTTTTGTAGCACTTTTCTGATAGGATATTTGGTCAGTATATTGCCTTGGGAATTTCGTCCCTTGATCATAATCTCACTGAAATCAAAATCAAATTGTTTGATTTTAGCCTTGGATCCTTGGCTTAACAATATAGAGATGATTTCTGATTCTCCATTCGGATTTACTGTAAAATAGATGACTTTTGAATTCGGATTTCCTTTCGTCAAATCGTATTCTTTGTCTCTGGTGATAGCAGTAACGTTAAATCTTTTGATATACGAAATTCCATCTTTCCCATCCACATATACCATATTATAGATGATTCGTTCATCATTTTTTCGCCAAATAGCTACGTGGATAATATCTTTTCCCACAAAAGTTTTATCAGAAATTTTGGAAACCAAAAATTTACCGTCTCTTCTGAAAGTAATAATATCATCTAAATCGCTACAATCCGAAACAAATTCATCTTTTTTCATTCCCATCCCCACAAAACCTTCAGTTCTGTTGACATAAAGTTTTGCATTGGCTGCAACCACTTGGTTGGCTTGGATGGTGTCGAATTGGCTAATCAAAGTCTTCCTTTCCTTTCCTTTGCTATATTTTCTTTTTAGCTCTTCGAAATAGTTGATAGCGTAAATGGTAAGATGCTCCAAATGATGTTTTGTTTCCGACATCTCTTTTTCCAAATTGGCAATGTGCTCATCAGCTTGGAATGAATTGAATTTGGTGATTCTTTTGATTCTTATTTCCGTAAGTTTTGCAAAATCATCATCTGTCAAATCTCTCAGCAACATCAACCTTTTTTCAGGGCTATTTCGCTCCATGCCTGGAGTTACCACATATCGCTGCAATTCCGTATCAATAGTGCTCAACACGGATTCCCATGTTTCACATTCTTCTATTTTGTGATAAATTCTTTTTTCAATAAATATTTTTTCCAAACTAGCAAAATGCCATGACTCCTGCAAATCCTCCAATTTGATTTGCAATTCTCGCCTCAAAAGCTCTTTGGTGTTCGCAGTTGAGATTCTTAATAAATCAGAAACCGTAACGAAATGGGGTTTGTTTTCAACAATAATGCAAGCATTGGGAGAAATCGATACCTCACAATCTGTAAAAGCATAAAGGGCATCAATGGTCACATCGGGAGAAACCCCAGTCTGCAATTCAATTAAAATTTCAACATCCTTAGCAGTGTTATCAATGACTTTTTTGATTTTTATTTTGCCTTTTTCACCAGCTTTCACGATACTTTCTATCAAAGTTTCAGTAGTTACCCCAAAAGGTAAGTCTTTGATAGCGATGGTCTTCGTGTCAATTTTTTCTAATTTTGCCCTTACTCTAACTCTTCCTCCTCTATTGCCGTCATTATAATTGGTAATGTCTATTTGTCCCCCAGTTTGAAAGTCAGGAAACAATTCGAAAGGTTCGTGTTTCAAAACAGCAATAGAAGCATCAATGACTTCGATGAAATTATGCGGTAAAATTTTTGTGGAAAGCCCCACTGCAATTCCTTCAGCACCTTGCACAAGGAGTAAGGGGAATTTCATGGGCAAAGTGATGGGTTCTTTTTTTCTACCATCATAAGATAACTGCCAATAAGTAGTTTCTTTATTGAAAGCAACTTCCAAAGCGAATTTGGTTAGCCTAGCTTCAATATATCGGGGAGCAGCTGCACTATCTCCCGTTCTCACATCTCCCCAGTTACCTTGACAATCAATCATCAAGTCTTTCTGACCCATATTCACTAAAGCATCGCCAATGGAAGCATCCCCATGAGGATGATATTGCATGGTCTGCCCAATGATGTTTGCCACTTTGTGATAACGACCATCATCCATCACTTCCATGGAATATAAAAGCCGCCTTTGTACTGGCTTCAAACCATCTTCAATGGCTGGAACTGCTCTTTCTAAAATTACGTAAGAAGCATAATCTAAAAAATAATCTTCATACATCCCAGAAAGGGAAATTACTTTAACCGATTCGTGTTCTATTGCATCATTATCCTGTAATTCGGACATATTCTTCATTGATTTTGACGATGCAAAGTTAAATAAATATTCACCAATTTATTTCAAATGAAATGTTTCAAATAAAATGTTTTAAAAAATCAATAGTTCATTGAAAATAATAATTATTATATTTGAGTCGTTTTTAACATAAAATTTCTAATTTTAAATATAATTGAGGATGAAAAGATTGTTTGTATTTAGTGGAATAATTGTTTTATCAATTGTTTTAAACTCTTGTAAATCACTGCAAAACGCTAATATGTATTCAGTGAATGATGATAAGACATTAGGTCAGCAAGTTTCAAAAGAGATTGACAATAATCAACAGACTTATCCTTTATTGCCTGAAGCAGGAAATGAAAGAGTCTATAATTTTATTCGAGAAGTTAGAGATAATATTTTAAATTCGGGAAGAGTCCAATTGAGAGACCAATTTACTTGGGATATCAAAATCATCAAAGATGATAAGACGCTAAATGCTTTTTGTACTCCTGGAGGTCATATATATGTTTATACTGGGCTAATAAAGTTTTTAGATACTGAAGATGAGTTAGCTGGTGTGTTGGGTCATGAAATTGCCCATGCTGACAAACGCCATTCTACAAGACAAATGACTAAAATGATGCCTTTATCGGTGATAGCTTCTGTCATTGGCCAAAAATATAATCAAGAGCAAATTGCACAAGTTACTGCTGGAATTGTTGGTTTGAGTTTTAGTAGAGATAGTGAAACAGAAGCGGATGAATGGTCAGTAAATTATCTTTGTAAAACAAAATACAATTCAGCTGGAGCAGCAGGCTTTTTCAAAAAAATGCAGGGAAAATCGGGTAGTACTCCTGTTTTCTTGAGCACCCATCCAAGTTCGGCTGATAGGATTCAAAAAATAGAAGCTAAAGCTGTAAAAAACGGATGCAGCAGAGCAAATTCAACGGATTCTAGATATGCATCTATTAAAAGTTTGTTGTAGTTGTTGATCCCGAAATTTCGGGAGTTTATTTGTTTATTTGTTTATTTGTTGATGTGTTGATCCCGTTCCGAATTATCGGAACTTCGGGAGTTGATGTTTATTATATGTTGATGTGTTTATTTGTTGATATTTTTATATTTATCGGAATATTTTGATTTTTCCAACGGGAGTTGATTTCGAACATTCAAAAATGAATTTTAAAATTCAGAAAAGTCTTCTAAATTTATTTTTTATTTTCTAGCTTCAAAACTCCCCTTGGGCAAACAGCGGAGCAGATGCCACAGCCTACACAGGAGGCTCTTAGAATATCTTCACCTTTTTGGGCATAGGCTCTGACGTCTATTCCCATTTCACAATAAGTGGAGCAATTGCCACAAGAAATACATTGCCCTCCATTGGTGGTGATGCGAAAACGTGAAAAATATTTTTGTAAGATGCCAAGTATCGCAGCTTGAGGGCAACCAAATCTGCACCAAACCCTACTTCCGAGGATTGGGTAAAATCCAGTGCCTATAACTCCAGAAAATATTGAGCCAATCAGGAAACCATAGGCTTTGGCGTATGTTTGCGAAAATGAGCCTAAAATGTTGCCTTTCCAAAGAGAATTTACCCATAATAAGAATAGTCAGAATAACTACAAAAACTAAAACTGAATAGATTAGATAACGTTCTATTTTCCAAGCTTTTAATGATTTGTCTGAAAGATGCCTGAATGCATCACCAGCAGTTTCAGCAAGTGCTCCGCAGCCACAAATCCAGCTACAATACCATCTTTTACCAAAAAAATAAGTTAAAATGGGCACTCCTACTAAAGCTAAAAGTACAGTCCAATAGACCATAAATACACCGAGGCTACCAGTAGAGGCGAGATATTGAAGGTCATTTGGGAATAGCATTTCTTTTTTTAATGGCCAGAAATAGGTGAAATAAAATTCAGGACTATTCATTTTTATTAAAAATGCGGGGATCAAATAGGCAAAAATTAGCTGAAAAAAACAAACAGAAAAGGTTCTGACCAATTGATAGCGGTTGTGGCGATATTTAAAACCAAATTTAAAACCAAGCAATAATACTGCTATGGTGTAGAAGCTGCCATATAAAAACCAATTGTCAGCTGCTTTTCCTCGAATAGAATAACTTAGGGGGTCAAATAAGTGAATTAAGCCCTCTAAATAGGTTGGAAACCAATACAATAATATATAGAAACCTGTTAAAATCACTCCCAACATCCAACCAATTACCCCTCTATTGGAAATATTTTTGAAGAAAACGCCATTATTTTTTATGCCACTTGGAGTCTTTGAATACAATAAAAAGGTGTACCAAATGCTTCCAATGGTTAAAAAAGAGATAGAAAGCAACAGTTGAAGGTAGATTTGAAAGGGGTAAATATTGAAAAAAGCCAAAGAGAATAAGAGGAAGGCTATCGCAATTACTCCCAAAGCCAATTTTTCGTAAATTGGAATAGAAATATTTGAGGGATTGATGATTGCTAAGCTTTCTGTTGTTTTCATTGATTAAATTTTTCTAAATATAATTTTTGAATTTCAGTTTCATATCTTTTGAAAAATTCAGGGTCAAAATTGGCTTCTTGAAGGTGTTTTACAACGTAGTCTATTGTTTTTCTTTCTTTTATCCATTGTTCACAAATATTATGGCGAAATCGGATGCCCATTAGATTGAATCCAATGACTGCCTTATCTACAGAAGAAAAATTGATTCTTATGGATTTTTTGCCCTCTTTATGTTCCCAATAAATAGTTTCAATTCCTTCGGGTAAAATAGGGTCTATTTTTCCATAAACCTGATATTCGATATCAAAAAATTTTGCAGAATTAAACCAAATTCCGGGATGATATGCCGTTTTTGTACCACAAATTGACTGTGCAACTACCTCACCCATCATTCTGCCTGTGTACCATATTGCTTCTATTGATTTTCTATCTTGATCTGGATTTTCCAATTCTGCACAATCGCCAATGGCATATACATCCTCTATGTTAGTCTCTAAAAATTCATTCACTAGAATCCCTTTATTGGTTTTCAGAGCAGAAAATTTCAGAAAATCAATATTTGGGCTTACTCCGATAGTGATACCTACAAAACCACAGGAAATTTCTTCGTCAGTACTTGCCTTGATGGCGACCACCTTTCCAGCTTCGCCAATTATTTCAGTTAGCTCAGGTTTTAATTTCAGATCAATATGGTGTTCGAAAAGATGTCGGTCAATCATATTTGCTTCTTCAGGAGGCAATACTTTCCCCCAAAAGGAAGTTTCTCTCACCAAAAAAGTAACAGGAATATTTCTACTGTGAAACATTTCTGCCAATTCTACCCCAATCAATCCACCACCAACGATTACTGCTCTATTTAATCCTGCGGATATTTTATCAATATAAGTTAAATCTTGTAAGTGATATAAACTTCTAACGCCCTCCAACTCAGTTCCTTTACAATTGTAATTATTTGATTTCGAGCCAGTAGCAATAATTAATTTGTCGTAATTTATATTAGAATGATCTTGTAGAATAATTTTTTTGGTTGTAAAATCAACAGATTCCACTCTTTTTTTTAATAAAGAAATCTTATTTTTTTCCCAAAACCAATTTTCATATGGTTGAGTATCTTGTAGTCGCATATGCCCCATATAGATATACATCAGGGCTGTACGACTAAAAAAATAGTCCGCCTCCTCCGATATAACAGTTATCGAAGCATTACTGAGTTTTCTAATATGTCTTGCAGCGGTAATACCACTAATTCCATTTCCAATGATCACTACATTCATAAAAAGAAGAATGAATTCAAAAATAGACATAATTTTAGTTAATCGATGGTTAAATTCAATTTCTTTATAAAATGCAATACAATAAACGCCTACATTTGTAGTTAAATTAGAAAAAAATATGAGAATCATCTTTTTATTTGCCTTCATTTTTATTTCAAATTTTGGTTTCTCACAAAAGGTTGCCAATGAAAAAGATCTGCCTTCAGATAGAGCTACTTATGAAAAGGAGTATGCTTCCAGAATAAAAAAAGAATTTTTGTATGGCACTTATATTCCAAAAGATGTGGAAGATGCTATTGTACAATTGAATAAAAAATTGGAAACTGCAGCTATTAAACAGTTTACATCATTCACAGAGGAGCAAGTGAGAATTAAGGGTGGGCTTAAACTTTGGATTTTGAATAACTGGGGATTTTATTATGGCTCAAGACTTTCACATACTATTAAACAATTAGGCATCCTTCATCCAGATGATATGGCTGAGTTTGTAATGATTTGTTATCATAGAAGATTGAATAATAAAGACTTATTAATCAAAGAGCAAGTGGATAGTTATATTGATAAAAGGGCAAAGTTGATGGAAGAAAAAAAGAAAAAGGCTGTTCTAATAAAAGAGGAAGTCAAAAAGAAAAATTGATGAACTGTTGTAAATTGACGCTAAATTTGTCAAGAAATTTTAGGGCACTAAACAAATTTCTTCTAAGGTTGCAAAGGAACGTTGTGATAAACTAAAGGAACACTACAAGGTTGCAAAGGAACATCGTGATAAACTAAAGAAACGCTGCGAGGTTGCAAAGAAACATCGTGAGAAACTAAAGAAACACTGCGAGGTTGCAAAGAAATATCGTGAGAAACAAAAGAAACACTGCGAGGTTGCAAAGGAACATTGTGATAAACTAAAGGAACACTGCGAGGTTGCAAAGGAACATCGTGAGAAACAAAGTGAAAATACGATGTCTAAAGAGCTTCAATAAAATAGTCTCTATTGTAATTCAATGCTAGTGATTAATTGGTAGAATATGCTTTTAAATCCCTTTCGGGATTCATTGAAGACAATAAGTAATAGTTATAAAGGCAAAAGTCCGAAGGACTTGAATCTTTTTAACCCCGAATGAAATTCGGGGATAGAGGGAGAGGGATAGTGGAAGTGGGATAGAGGGGAATACAATAAGCCTGAAAAGCTTTAATCTTCATAACCCTGAATAAAATTCGGGGAGATAGGAGGAGGGATAGTACGAAGTGGGAAGAGGCAAAGAAAAACAAAAAGCCTGAAAGGCTTTAATATACAAACCCCGAATAAAATTCGGGTGATTGAAAAAGAAGCCAACTCTGAAAGAGTTGAATAAAAATTATTATCCTTATAAATTAGCTTTGTAATTCGCTAATATCCCATTAATTAAAAATAAAATATATATTTTTGACAAAAATCATTGTGATTTTAATAGTCAAATACAATCAAAAGCAATAAATATTATTTATGGTATCTGAAAAAGATCACTATATAGAAATAAAGCCGATTACCCATTTTTCGCTGAATATTCGAGAACTATGGCAAAATCGTGAATTAATTTACTTTTTTGTCTGGAGGGATTTAAAAGTAAAATATAAGCAGACGGTCATTGGTGTACTCTGGGTTTTTATTCAACCATTGACCCTTCTTGCAGTATTTTATTTTGCATTGAGCAAATCTATACAACCCAATTTGCATTGGATGAATTACGGATATTTTGTACTAACTGGCTTGGTTTTGTGGCAATTATTCTCAGTATCAATAAGTCAAGCTGCTGAAAGCATGGTCTCAAACGCCAATATTATTAAAAAAATCTATTTTCCGAGATTAGTAATTCCCATAGCAGCGATAGGAAATGCATTGGTAGATTTTACAATAATGTCTGTCTCTTTAATCATAGGCACCTTAATATTTAATAACCATTTTCATGTTTTTAGTTTTTTATATATCTTAGGTGCAATTATTCTGACCTTATTAGCTGCTTTTGGGATTGGGTGCCTTTTGGCAGCGATGAATTTGAAATTTAGGGATGTTCGGTATGCACTACCATTTCTGATTCAGCTATTATTATTTTCTTCAACAGTGTTGTATCCGCTTGATTTTCAAGATGCTAGTTTGAATTTATTGAAGTCTCTGCATCCTTTGAATGGAGCAATGCACCTCTGGAGATGTGCATTTAGTAATGAACCAATAGATTTTGTTACAATTTTTCTAGGATTCGTTAATAATAGTATATTATTTTTGATAGGAATATATTATTTTAGAAAAACGGAAGCCTTTTTTGCAGATATTGCGTAGAAATGAAATATTATTTTCTTCATAAAATTGATAATAGAAATATTTGAAACCAATTATTGCCGTTAGGGATTTAAGTAAAGTGTATCAAATTGGGTCGAAAGAAGAAAGATACTATTCATTGAGGGATAGATTATCTAGCCCATCTAAGTGGTTTGGTTCGCCAAAAACAGAGCCATTTTATGCATTGAAAGATATAAATTTTGATATATATCCTGGAGAAACCGTTGGTATTATCGGTAGAAATGGAGCTGGGAAAAGTACTTTATTGAAAATATTGAGTAGAATCACACCACCCACCACAGGAAGCATCAAATTGCGAGGTAGGGTAGCAAGCTTACTTGAAGTGGGAACAGGTTTCCATCCAGAATTGACTGGTAGAGAAAATGTCTATTTTAATGGAGCAATATTGGGGCTCAAAAAACATGAAATACAAAAAAAGTTTGATGAAATAATAGATTTCAGTGGTGTAGAAACCTTTTTGGATACGCCCCTAAAAAAGTATAGTAGTGGAATGCAGCTCCGCCTCGCCTTTGCCGTCGCTGCTCACCTTGATCCTGAAATTTTGCTTGTAGATGAAGTACTTTCGGTTGGAGACGCAGAATTTCAAAAAAAATGCCTGGGCAAAATGGAGTCTGTTAGTAAAGGAGAAGGTCGGACAGTGGTGGTGGTGAGTCATGATTTGGGGATGATAGAAAAAATTACTAATAATTCTATTTTACTAACTGGTGGAGAAATTATTGATTTTAAAAATACTAACTTAATTATTAAAAAATATAAAAACAGTATTATTAATTCCGAGTTAATTTCTAAAAGATTTGGTAATAAGAAAATACAAATAATTAAATATAAAATTTTAAATGAAAGTAATATATTAACAAATTATTTTTATATGGGTGATGATATTCATATAAATTTTCAAATTTTTTCTAAAGAACTGAATTCAGATTTTGAATTAGCTATAAATTTTAAAAATGAAAAAGATGAGATAATAACTCATATAACCAGTTTTGATTCAATTGGCAAATTGAAATTAATAGGCAAAACACTTCTATTAAACTAATTATTCAAAGAAATTTTATTGTCACCTGGAATTATACTTGTTAGATATTTTTTACTTGATTTTTCAAATAAATTTGATTATATTTATAGTGCATCTACAATTAATATATCTAGGATCAAAAATAATTAGGAGCAAATTTCCTAAAAATGTGTAAAAGTATTTACAAATCTAAAATTGAAATAAATTGATTTATAAGAGATTTTGGAAAACTAATATAAATAAAAAAATCATTTATTTAGTAATAGTGGATTATTAAGTATTTATAATATTAAAAATGTTAAGTTTGAAGATGTTCTTATAATTAGCTTTTTAATAATAATATTGATTTAGAAATAGTTACTTATCAAAAAAAAAAAGTTTTAAATTCTTTAATTTACCACTTTTACAAATAAATGATAATTGTAGCCATGCTGAATTTATTTTCACATTTAAGAATTTTAATTTTTTTAAATATTTTATATTTTTGATATTGATTGTATTCCATTGAAAAGAAGCAATATTTTCATTGTTAAATGATATTCAAGATGGCAATACTATTTCAGGCAATTCAAACAGCTAATCATAAAAGAAGGTAAAAATGTTTACGTTGCCCATTTTTTTGGGTATGTAAGTAAAAAGTTTATTTGAAAAACTTTGTATTGAATCATTAGATGAAGATGATAATAATGATATTGGAGGTATATTAACATCAAAAAGTTTGGATATCGGTGCAAATATTAAGTATTGGTTCCCAACAGAAGTAGAAATGCCATGTTGGAATTTATACCCAGAGAATATTTTTGGTTATGGTACAACATATAATGGGATGATATATCATGCTTTTCAAATAAGATTCAATACAAAAAATAGATTTATAAAAAAGTGTAATTCTATTTTAAAATGAAAATTATAACCATAGCTATATGCACATTTAATAGAAGAAATTTATTGATTAAATGTTTGAATTCAATTAAGATTGAGAAATATATTAATTTATTTGAAGTTCTAATTATTAATAATGCCTCTACAGACGATACAGAACAAGTTGTTTTAGAATATATAAAAAACAAACAAAACTTTAAATATTTTTATGAAGAAAAAATAGGATTGTCAATTGCAAGAAATCGTGCAATATCAGAATCAATTGGAGATTGGTTAGTTTATATAGATGATGATGCATTTTTAGATGATAATTATATTGAAAGATTACTTGATATAATTAAATTTGATTATGATTGTATAGGTGGAAATTACATTGGTTATTCAGATTGTAATATCCCTAAATGGTTGCCGAAAGATTTTGGAAATAAAGAATTAGTTTTAGATAATTTTGGATTATGTAATTATGATGTACCCTGTGGAGGAAATGTAATTTATAAAAAAAAAGCAATAATAAATTTAAATGGATTTAAAAATGATTTTGGCATGATTGGAAATTCCATTGCTTATGGCGAAGAGACTGAACTTCAAAATAGGTTGGAAAAAAATGGGTGTAAAATAGCTTATGACCCTGAATTAGTAGTTTTTCACTATATTTCACCAATAAAATTTACTTTACTTTGGCAATTTAATTCAATTTTTGCACAAGGTAGAGATGAAGTATTTAAAAACCAATTCTCAATATTTTATTATTTTTATTTATTTTTTAAATCATTATTTGGTCTATTTTTTAAAAACTTTTTAAGGAAATTTATTTTTCATTAATGGGAAAAATAATTATTGGCAAATTATTTTAATAAATTTAATGAGACCTCCAATATTTTATTTAGGTGTTATAACTGGTAAAATAAAAGAAAAAATGTCAATAAGTGTTATAATTCCAGTCTATAATTCTAGTAATACTTTAGAAAAAGCAGTTGAATCTTGTTTGATTCAAAATGAAGTTTCAGAGATTGTTTTAATTAACGATGTTTCTAATGATAATACATTAGAATTATGTATAAAATTATCAAATTTATATAAAAGAATTAAAGTTGTTAATGTTGATAGCAATATCAATTTGGGTGCTGGAAATGCTAGAAATCTAGGAATTTTGATTTCTAAAAATGATTATATAGCTTTTTAGATGCTGATGATTATTATTTGCAAAATAGATTTTTATATGATATTGAATTATTAAAAGATAATATCATAGATGCTGTTGTGAATAGGATTAAGATTTCTACATTGAATGAAATAAATATTACAAATTTAAATAATGTATATATAAATAATGAATTGATGGGTTGTGAAACTCCACTTAAAATATTAAGCATTTTCGATTTTATTAGAGGAGATAATTTTGCAATTAATTCAATTTGTATTAGAAAATCTACAATTTTAGATGTTGGATTATTTGATAAGTATTTATTACAAGCCGAAGATGTAGATTTATACTACAGATTATTTTACAATAACGCTACAATAATTTCTAGCCCATCTCTTGAACCAGTGGCAGTTTATAATATTCATGAGAATAATTCTATTAAGAATCTGAATAACGCTATTTTTTATAATAGAATGTTTTATAAAAACATTTTTTTCATGCTTTTAAGAATATGGAAATACGATTAATTTCACATTTTTTTAGAAACTACATAGAATATGATTATAGATTTTTAATGAAAAGGAAATTTATATCTAAAAGAATAGATAAAATATTGCTAACACCTTATTTTTTTTTTACTCTTTTTATGAAAAAATAATTTAACAATAAAATTTGAAACCACAATTTTCAATAATTTGCCCAGTTTTTAATAGAGAAAATCTAATAGGAGATGCTATTAATAGTGTCATTAATCAAACAATAAGCAATTGGGAATTAATAATTGTAGATGATGGGTCAACAGATAAATCAAAGGATAAAATTCAAAACTTTCTAATCGATAAGAGAATAAAATACTATTATAAAATAAATGAAGGACAATCCATAGCAAGAAATTTTGGAATTGACCAATCATCTGGTGAATATATTTGTTTTTAGATAGTGATGATGCTTATCATATAAGCCATTTAAGTTATTTAAGTCATTTATTAGAAAGCAATTATAAAGAAGGTGTATATACAACTGGATTTGAAATTGTTCATAAACATTTTGAAGAAAATTTCCGCAGTTTTCAAATGATGGTATTTCTGTTATTGATTATGTTTTATCAAATTCGTTATCATTTAATTGTTTGTGTATTAGTAGAAATATTCTAATTGAAAACAAATTTGATGAACGATGGAGAAATTTTGAAGACACACATCTTTTAGTTAGGTTATTATTAAAATATCCTTTTATTCAAGGAAGTGAATATACATGTGTTCTTAATAATCATCCATTGAGAGGAACTTATACTATTTATAAGGAAAAAAGTGCTTTTGAAAAAATCGAAAATAATGTTTCCGCTATCAAAGATTTGTTTGAAAAGGAAGGAAAGGAGATTTTGAGAATTACAAACAAACCTTATTTAAAGGAATATTTAGTTTCTGAAAAATATATTCATCACTCTAATGGCGCTTTAATTTATGGAAAGCCTTTGATTAGTTTACAAGTAATGTTAAAAGCAATAAAAGCTGATCCAAAATTTTATCACATAAAATTTTATCTTAAATATATCTTGAAATTCCCTGTATTTTCTGTTTATTATTTTCAAAATCAAAATTATAAATGCCGAAAATAACCATTATAGAATTGTATAATCATAGTGAGGTATTACTAAATTTAATCAGGTTGTTTTCAGAGACAAATTATGAATTATTAATAATTTCCACTACTCAAAATGATAAAGAGCTGGCTGGAATCAATGAATGGGAAAAAGTAGATAATAAAATATTAAATAAAGAGCAGCAATCATTTAAAGAATTTTTTAAATACTTTAATCCTATTTTGAAGGAAACCGATTTATTAATTGTTCTAACTGCTACTTCCCATTATCATTTGTGGTCAAACATAGTAAAACCATTTAATAGTTTATTGTTAATTCACAATGCAAATACTTATTTAAATGATGATTTTCAGCATATTCAAATAATTGACAAAAATTTTTATGACTCATTTCTTAATTTTTTGAGATGGGGAAGAAGCCTTATAAAGAATGAAAAATATGCAAAAAAGGAAATGTTGGGAAGTTTTAAAAAAATTACATTTTTAGCAGACTCTATAACAAATTTTGTTTTGAATTCTGAAGTGTTTTTTAATGATAAGATTTATAAAACACTCCCAAATACCTATATTTTGACTAATTTTCCTAAACCTGAAAATGATTGTATCAATATAGTAATTCCAGGTACAATTACTGAAAATGGGAAAGATTATCGAATGGTTTATAGTGCATTTGAAAAATGTATAGTAAAGTTTAACAAACAAGTAAAACTAACACTACTAGGAAAACCAAGAAAGCAAATTGGAAGTCAAATTGTAGATGATTTTAAAAAACTGCAAAATGATATATTCACAATAGAATTTTTCAACGAATCGATTCCTAGAATACAATTTGAAGAAAAACTATTAAAGGCAGATTTTTTAATTTTACCAATTGATATAATCCATAGTTTTGGGATATATCAGGAACAATTTGGTTTTACAAATTTTTCTGGAACAATTAATGATGCTATCTATGGGTTAAAACCAACTTTAATCTCAAAATTATACCCAATTGATAATTACCCAAATATATTCAAAACATATGATGGTTCAGTTGAATTTGAAACTATTTTATTAGATTGGGTTAATAATTCTAGTTATAAAAACATTGAAAATCAATTAAATGAAAAATTGGTAATTGAATATTCTTTCGAAAATCAAGTCAATAATCTAAATAAATTTATATCCGATTTAATTTAATAAATACTTAATCCTCTTTCACAAACTTATCTGTAAACATCCCTTCTGGTGTTTCAATTTGAATAAAATACAATCCCTTTTCTAGACTTCTGATATCCAATGTTTTATCCTTAGGGAGTACTTGGGTGATAATTCTGCCGGAATAATCAAAAATCTTTGTTGATAGTATTATGGACTGATTATTTGATTTTAAAGATATTTCAGAATTGGATGGGTTTGGAGTGATTTCAAACATTTTATTACTAATAGCTGTGTAAGTTAATCGTTTTTGAATAACTGGAGGTTCCATCTTTTTTAACTATTTTGAGACGATAATAGATGGATCCAATCTCAATTTTGGTGTCGATATAATTGTATTGCGAATTTATATTTGGCTGTAGGTTGGATTTCCAAACCAAAACTTCCCAATTGTTTGCATCATAACTCTTTTCGAGTTGCATCCCAAGTTCTTGTTCTGACAATAGTGCATTCCATGTAATCCCGATTCCGTTAGATACATTCGATGCAGTAAAATTATTCATTTCTATTGGTAAAACGCCCCTAGCATAGCTGCATATCACTTCTTCTCCCTTCTGGTTGTAAAATGAAATTTCACCATCAAATGGTATTAAATCTTTAAAGGAACATTTAGATCCGTCTGAATAAAAACGAATGAGAGGTGTACTGACCATATCTGGAATTTCTTCCAATTTTATGCCTTTATAAATTATGAGAGTTGGTATATAATCTGGCGAGTCGCTCCAATTTATTTTAAAACAATTGCTGTTTGCAATATCATTATAAATTTCGGTTGGACATTGGGCATTAATATTAAAAGTAATGAATACAAATAGTATCCATGTATAAAGAAACTTGGTCATTTTTCGATAATTGATGTGGTATGTTCTATAAATATAAAGAACAAATTTACAACATTTATAATTGGAAATCAATGTTTAAGGTGATCTCCAAAAACATATTTTTCTTTTACATATTCAATTAACTCAAATGAGTATACTTATATATTATTCGGATTTTTTATGAAGTAAAATAATAAAAAAAAAACCTGATGGGAATCATCAGGTTTTCAGTTATAATAAGTTTTGGTAAAATTATTTATTATCTGATTTAATGAACTTTTGGATATAGGTATTATTGGTAGTTTCGATATTTAGATAATAAACTCCAGGAAGTAATTCACTTATATCTATTTTATTATTACTATTTAGTTGAATACCAATTGTTTTTCCAGTAAGATCAAAACACTTAATATTATTGATTAACTCTTGGTGATTAGCTAATAAAGTAATTTCATTTGTTGCAGGATTTGGATTAATAGTAAATCTATGTTGCTCCCCATCCAAATAGGTAATGGTTTTTGAATATTCCATACTATTGTCTTTGTTTATTTTTTTAAGACGATAATATATCGTATTCACACTTTTCTGATTGTCTATATAAGAGTATAATGTTGTAGAATTTGGAGTAGAATTCGATTTAAAAGTCAAAACATACCAATTTTTTCCATCAAAACTCTTTTCTAGTTCATAACCAATACATTGTTCAGGTTCATTTGCAGACCAAACTACTTGTATCTCATTTTGGTAGCTTTTGGTGGAAAAGTTGGTGATATTTAATGGGAGAGTGCTATTTGCATATGTGCAATGTAATCCATTGATAGTAATTATTCCATTTAAAACTTATTACCACATCCATTATCATTTCCAACTTTTTTATATACAGCTTGAGTTGAACTAGTTCCTGCACCAGAACATAATAATAACTAATTTCCTAAATATGAAACAGTTGGTAACGGGGAAGGAGGTGTAATCCAAGAAAGAGTTATGCAATTATCATTATTTGATAATTGTATACCAATTGGGCATTGCCCAAATAAAAAACTACTTACAAATAAAAAAGTAGATAAAATTGAAATTCTAATGAGGTAATTTGTTGATTTCATTAATTATTAATTTGAGATGTTGAAAAAATTTTAACAAAAATATACTATTATATCAAAACAAACAACTTCTCTTGAAGCCAAACTCATAAATATTTATTTTTTAAATATGTTAAATGTCTATTAATCAGTATCTAATATCATTTTTTGAATTTAAAAAAAATAAATAAAATTTTTAATAGTGACATTAAATATTGAAAGCTCCAATCCATGCCAATACACCTCCCTTCTAGATTTCTTACATTCTTGAATCCGTTCTGTTGCAGCCAAGACTGTGCTGTTGCACTTCTTTTCCCCTGATCTACAATGAATTACAATTTCTTCGTTTTTGTAAGATTCCAACTCATTTATCCTTGCCATTACTTCTGATAGTGGAATTAGTTTTGCTCCTAAATTAAATTCAGCATATTCAAATGGTTCTCTGACGTCAATAAATATGAAGTTGTCTTTGTTGTCTAATTTTTGCTTTAATTCTTCAACTGTGATATCCATAATTAAGGATTTTATTTGATTAAATAAAAAAATAAAGATAAAGGTTTGGTATGATTTCAAAAACCATTTTGATTTTTTAGTTTCAAAATCCTAATGAATTGATAACTTTACAAAAATTTCGACGGATGAAAATTGATATGCATACTCATATAATTCCTGAAAACATGCCAGATTTTTCCAAAAAATTTGGCTATGATGGATTTATTCGTTTTGATCATCACAAACCTGGGTTTGCAAGGATGATGAAAGGGGATAAGTTTTTTAGAGAAATTGAATCGAATTGCTGGGATCCAGTACTTCGAATAGATGAATATGCCCGTCATAACACCCAATATCAAGTCGTTTGCACCATCCCTGTCATGTTTTCTTATTGGGCGAAGCCACAAGACACCTTGGCTCTTTCTGTTTTCTTGAATGATCATATTGCCGAAGTCGTTCGTAAATATCCACAAAACTATATTGGGCTTGGAACTATCCCGATGCAAGATAGGGATTTGGCAATCAAGGAATTAGAGCGATGCAAGTCGATTGGATTGGTAGGTGTACAGATCGGTAGTAATGTGAACCAATTGAATTTATCAGAACCCCAATTTTTACCCATCTTTGAAGCCTGCCAAGATTTGGATATGGCTCTTTTGATACATCCTTGGGAAATGATGGGGGAGGCAGATATGCAAAAATATTGGCTTCCATGGCTTGTGGGAATGCCTGCTGAAACTACCAGGGCTGCCTGTTCGATGATTATGAGTGGAATTTTTGAGAAATTACCCAAATTAAGGGTCAACTTTTCTCATGCCGGTGGGAGTTTGTTATATACTTTGGGTCGAATAGATCATGGTTTTCGTTGCAGACCAGATTTGGTTGCAGTGGATAATCCTATTTTGCCAAGCTCCTATTTGGATCGTTTTTGGGTGGACTGTATTACACATGATGAAGAAACCCTACAATTTGTTTTAGCTAAAATGGGCAACAAAAAAGTGACTTTAGGTTCAGATTATCCATTTCCACTGGGAGACTTAGAAATTGGTGCTTTTATTCAAAATATGAATTTGGATCAGGAAACGATTGATAATATTTATTACCGAAACACAATGGATTGGTTGAATATTAAAAGTTTGTAGTCGTTATTTTTGACAGATAAAGACGAATGCTGGTGGGATATTAATTGGAATAAAGTCGGTTTCAATATTACTAAAAATTTTATTGTACATTTTTTTTAGAAATAAAGAATAATGATATTGGATAAATAGCCCTTTTTGAGAAAGTACTAAATGACATTTTGCTAAAATTTTATCTGTCAAATCATCTGGCAAGACCACAAAAGGCACTGCAGAAACAATAGCATCACATTCTTTATATCCATGATGTTTTAATATTTCATCTAAATGTTCTGCGGATTGATTGACTACAAAAAATCTTTTATCATTAATTTGTTTTAATTTTTCGCAAAAAGTTTCATTTACTTCTATAGCAATCAATGTGCTTTCCTCTGTCATTCTTTCCAAAATATACTCTGTAATCACTCCATCTCCGGGTCCGAGTTCGACAATTACTTGATTTTTGCTAAAATCTATTGGGTCAATCATTGCCTTACACAAAAAGCTCGAACTTCTTGCAACAGAACCAACTGTTTTAAGATTTTTTAAACTTTCTTTCAAAAAATCAAAAGCTTGAAGCATACGAAATTTTTAGTAAGGTAAAATATTATTTGGATTTATTGTACAAAAGATATTTTTGCAAGTCTGGAAAATCTTTTTTGAAGCTATTTGCAGTAGTAGAATTCATTCTTACACCATTAATAAATGGAATTATAATTGCATCTTTTATGCCCTCATCTTTTATTGTGGCTAGTTCTTTTTGAGCATCCGAAAAACTTGTAAACAACCCAATGGAATACCGATACTGACCAGTATCCATATTTTTATCAATATAAGAATCTTTTTGATTGATAATGTTGCCTTTGTACATCTGTTTGATAGACGCTATTTGAATTCTATATACCAATCCATTTGCCTTGTTTTGGTATAGCTCATTATCAGCAGATGCCATCACCTCATTCACCTGTGGCTTTTCTATTGCCAATCGAACCGTATTTTCATCAATATTTCTAACGACTAGATCAATTCTCCTATTCATTTTTTGCCCAGAAATATTGGGTTTTCCATTATTGTAGTTTTCAGCAATTGGATAATTGGAGCCACAACTATTTATCTGGATTCTATTGATAGAAACACCTTGCTTTAGTAAATATTCTTGGATTTTTTCAGCTCGTTTGATACAGAAATATAAATCAATCCCCGAAGGACCCGTTTCATCAGAGTGGCAAGTGAAATCAAAAGTAGCGTGAGGAATTTCTTTCGACAACTTCACTAACTTGTTTAATTGTCGAATTGTGTTTTGACCCAAAACATTGTCTTCATTGTCATAATAAAATGGTGAAAATTCGTAAAAGCTAATCGTGATTGCAGCAGAAGATTTCTCTAATTGTTTTACTTTATTGGTAGAGTCAAAAGGTGGTATCTGAGTGAAAACGATTGGTTTTGATCGCTCAGATTGCTCTTCTTGTAAGGCATTGAAAAGTACATTGTAAATGTCATAGCCACCAAAACCCTCTTTTCTATTACTACTTAGAAATGCTTTATATCCATCCCTTGTCAATCTAAAATAAATATCATCTCCAGCAGAATTGATTGGAAACCCTACATTTTCTGCCCTTTGCCAATCTACATTGTTATTATTGAATCTACATTTGAATACATCAAAGCCGCCAACACTTTTTTCATTGTTACTGCTGAAATAAAGTGTCCTTCCATCATATGATAAATAAGGGCAAATTTCATCATATGGGGTATTAATATTTGGTCCTAAGTTTTTTGGATTTGACCATTCATTGTTTTGAAATTCAGATACATACAAGTCGTAACCACCAAACCCACCAAGTCTTTGGCTAGCAAAAATAAGAAAAGTGTCCGTGAATAAATGAAAGTAAACATCACCCTCATTGGCGTACATTGGCGTAATGAATTTTGGCTGTTCGATAGGTCTTTCTTCGGGATTTACTTTGAAAGTATCAACAAATAATTCTCCTTTAGTTTGGGTGAATCCTTTAAAAAAATAGAGCACTTTCCCATTTGCACTAATATCTTTTAAAATGTCATGACGTGGGGAATTCAGTAAATTGCCAATGGCTTTAGTCTCCTTCCATTCGCCATCAGCAACAATACCTGCATACATATCTGCACAGTAATTTCCATATTGCTCATCTCTTAATCCATCAATATTTCTTAAGCCACCCTCAGTGTCGCTTCTGTTAGAGGAAAAATAAATTTTATCCTCATTCGATGGACTTGGAACAGGTGCTATTTCATCAAAATTTGTATTGATATTGTCTCCAAGATTATCAACAATACATAATTTCTCTTTTTTCAATAGAACAAGCCCCTGATAGCATCTCTTCACATCTTGAACGACAGTTCTTTTGTCTTTGGCAGATGGAGTTAGTCGTAAATATTTTTTGTAATATTGGATGGCTTCATCAAATTTCAATTTGTGGTGAGCAATTTTTCCTAAATAAAGCATTACTTCAGGATCTGAAAAATTATTTTCTACCAAAAATTGTAAATTTCTTTGACCCTCATCCAATTTATTGGTCTGAAATTGGCAAATTGCTAACTTTAAGAGTAATTCGTTGGAAGACTTTTGGTCAAATTTTTCTTTTATTAAAAGTAATGCATCTTCATATTTCCCAGCAGCCATAAGTTTGTCTGCTTCAACCTTTTGACTAAAAAGTGAAAATTGAGTGATTATGCAAAAAAATAATAATAAATATTTGATAATTAATAATTTACGAATCAATTTGAAAAATATTTTAAATTGGTCTATTAATATCAAATCCTTCCATATATTCGGCTATTCTCTTCAAAAATGCACCTCCTAATGATCCATCCACCACTCTATGGTCGTAAGATAAGGACAAGAACATCATATGCCTTATCGCAATAACATCGCCAAATTCGGTTTCAATCACAGCAGGCTTTTTCTGGATGGCTCCTGTAGCTAAAATAGCAACTTGAGGTTGATTGATAATTGGAGTGCCCATTATGTTGCCAAAAGTACCAACATTAGTAATGGTAAATGTGCCCCCTTGAATCTCATCTGGCTTCAATTGATTCTTTCTTGCTCGATTTGCTTTGTCGTTTACCGATTTAGTCAAACCAGCCAAACTCAACATGTCTGCATTTTTAATAACTGGAACGATTAGGTTGCCACTTGGCAAAGCAGCAGCCATTCCGATATTAATATCTTTTTTGACAATTAAATTATAACCTTCAACAGAAATATTAACCAAAGGATAATCTTTAATAGCTCTCACTACGGCTTCAATGAATAATGGAGTGAAAGTAATATTTTCGTTATATCTATTTTGATATTCTTTTTTGACTTTGTTTCTCCAATTCACCATGTTCGTTACGTCAGCTTCGACGAACGAAGTAACGTGAGGAGCAGTGTGTTTTGAGTGCACCATATGGTCAGCAATCAATCGTCTCATTCTGTCCATTTCCACTATCTCTACATTACCGCTCACTGAAGTAGCTGGTTTTGGCGTTTCAATAGTTGATTGAGTAACAGCAGGTGGCGTTTCTACTACTTTAGGAGCTGTAGCTACTGGTTGTTTGCCCCTGTTTTCAACAAATTCTAATATATCTTTTTTAGTAACTCTTCCTTCTAATCCACTTCCTGAAATAGCATCCAATTCTGCTTGGCTGATATTTTCAGTTTTTGCAATGTTTTTAACTAATGGCGAATAAAAACGATCACCACTGCTTTGGATTTGCTCATTATTTGTTGAAGTGATGGGTTGACTTGTAGTTTCTACAATTTTATCAGTGATTTTATTTGTCTCATTTTCAATGGCTACTGATGGAGAAGCTGCAACTTCAGTCCCTTCGGTAGTGATGATCGCAATAGGTTTTCCAACACCTACCACATCATTTTCTTTATATAATATTTCTGCCAACACTCCAGCTACTGGAGAAGGCACTTCACTATCAACTTTGTCAGTGGCAATTTCCAATACTGTATCATCAATAGATATGGTATCTCCTATTTGTTTGTTCCATTTTAAAATGGTTGCTTCTATGATACTTTCGCCCATTTTGGGCATGATCAATTCTATTCTTGCCATCAGATTTTTAATTAAGTTAAAACTTATTAGCATCCTAATAACGAAGTACTAATAAATTATTTGGTATAAATAATGATTTAATTTGGCGCCGCAAAGTTAAGTCAATTTGACTAATCTTTTGATATTCATACAAAATATTATTTGCAACTGGCGTTTGGCTCCTTATAAAGTTCAATTTACATTTTTACTTATAAAATAAAAATTACATAGAAGATTTACATTTTTTTAAATTATTGATAATCAATATATTTTAAATATTTAATAAATAAAATTAAAAAAAAATATATTTATATTTGCATATTAAAATAGTTTTAATATATCTTTGGGGAGTATTTCGTATATTAATATCTGTATGAATATGTTTTGCAGATACTACACACTACACAAACAAGAACGAAGTACAAATACTATGGGAGAACTGGCGAAATCCTACCTTTTTTAGATTCCCAGTTTGTCTATTTGGCAACTTTAAAAGTTGCAAACAAACTAGCTAAGGCTAGCTTAAAAACCGATTTGATTTTTAAACCCTTAGGGGAAAAGAAATAGGGGTAATTTTATGTTTTTCATTGACAACCTGGGGTAATAGTACTCCAGGTTTGTTGTTTTTTACACCTATTATTTGTCATCTATTTTTCAAATATTAAGTTTTCTCGCAATCCTAATTTATTTTATACTAATTTTGTGATTCATCGAATACATAATCTTTTACTATGATTCTTTTTAGATACAGTCTGTTATGTACCCTATTCCTATTTATTTTTCAAATAAGCAATGCTCAAATCAGAGATAAGGATTACATCATTACTGGTCCTAAAAATATTAGTACGATGAAATGCCTTGGCACTTCTATGCCTTTATCGAACCTGCCGGACGAAGATTTTACTGCTGAACAAGATGATAAAGAAGACGGAATTGTTTCTGAAATTTATAATGATTTCAAGCGGTTTTCTAGAATAAAATATCCGAATCAAAAGTTGATAGATCCTTTGGTTCAAAATGGTAGAAATAATAAGTATGATGTACTTCCCACTTCGTTGATAGAGGGAATTTCGATGACAAATGTAGTACCGCCAGACCCATCGGGAGATATAGGTAAGGAATTTTATATGCAAATGGTGAATGCTGGTGGCGGTGCAGTTTATCAAGTGTACAACAGAGCTGGGCAGAAAGTTGGAAAAAAATCAAGTTTAAATAGTTTGTGGAAGCAATTCGGTGTTATTGGATTAGGCGACCCGATTGTACTATATGATGAAACTGCTGAACGATGGTTGATTGCTGAGATGTGTGATAGGGGCACAACCGATTTGAATAAATTATTGATAGCAGTATCTGTAAGTGCCAACCCATTAGGAGCTTGGTATGCTTACGAATTAAATACACCAAGTTTCCCAGATTTCCCCAAATTTTTTATTTGGAATAATGGTTATTATGTTACGACCAATGAATATGTGGGAGAGCAACCTGTATATGCATTGGAAAGAAGTGCGATGTTGGAAGGTAAAACGGCTCAAAAATTACAATTTGGAATACCTAGATTAAATATTGGTTTTCAGATTGCTATGGGAGTCGATTGGGACGGGAGAGCAAACCCAAATAGTTTGCCGATGATAATGCAGGTGGCTGATAATCAATGGGATGACCAGAAAGATAGGTTGCAGATATACAATTTAAAGGTGGATTGGAAAGAACCGTCAAATTCATTAATGATGGGTCCAATCAAATTGCCTGTTGCTGATTTTAATTCAGATATTTGTATTGGCTGGAATGAATGTATCCAACAATCCAATGGCAGATATATTGCAGCAATTGATCAATTATTGTCCTTTCGTTTGAATTATAGAAATTTTGGGACTTACGAATCTGTCGTTTGTTGCCATAATGTAAATGTAAATGACAAAAATGTAGCTCATGCAGGAATCCGATGGTACGAACTGAGAAAACAAGGGAAAAATGATTGGTCTATCTATCAGCAAGGAACTTTTTCACCAGATAGTAGCGACCGATTCTATCCCAGCATTTCCATTGATGGTTTTGGAAATATCGCTTTAGCTTATTCTGTTTTAAATAAATCTTCTTATCCATCATTAAGGTATGTTGGGAGAAGAAATAGCGATCCATTAGGTGAAATGGGTGCAAATGAGTACCAGTTTGCAACTGGATTATCCAACAGCGGCACCGAAAGATGGGGCGATTATCACCATATGTCGGTGGATCCAGTGGATTCTTCAATGTTTTGGTTTACAGGGGAATATATGAATTCGAATGGTCAGTGGGCAACGAAAATTGTTCAATTCAGAATGAACCAATCAGAAAATGACCTAAGCCCAGTTGTAGTGGTTAATCCTAAATCGTCAGATAAATTGACAAATTCGGAACAAATAACCATACAAGTAAAGAATTTTGGAAAAAAAGATCTGAAAAATTTTGTAGTAGGTCTAGTGGATGAAAATGGAAATATCCTAAAGGAAACGATTAATTCGATATTACCAGTTGATTCTTCAATGTACTATACCTTCAATCAATCTTTTAATTTTGATCAATATAAAGATTATAAATTCAAGTTTTTCACAAGTTTATTAAGCGATAATTACCCAAACAATGACACATTGAATGCTGTAATCAGTCATAGACCGATGATTGACGCTGCGATAACTGATGTAAAAGACTTGGGAGATTATAGCTGTGGTAATCCACATACTTTTAAAGTGTTTGTGAATAATAGTGGTTTTGATACCATCAGAACACTACAAATTGGTTATCAACTGAATACAGATACAATAGTCACTAAAACTGTTTATGCTTCATTGTTGAAAGATAATAATAAAGAAATTGAGTTGACATTAAATACAATTCAAAATGGACAGAACCAGCTTGCTATATTCCTACAAAAGTGAATGAAACCAATGAGATTTGGACCATGAATGACACAATGAATTTGAGTTTTGTGAATGACACTAATTTATTGAGTACAACTTTGACATTTTTTACCAATAGCAATCCTACTGAAAATTATTGGAATTTCGTGGATTCCAAAGGTAAAGTAGTGGCTGCTGGAGGACCTTATGATATTGGAACAAAATTGTATAAACATAAAATTTGTTTGCCCAAAGATGAGTGTTTTACCTTCAATTTGTTTGATAGCAGAGGTGATGGTATGGTCAGTGGCACCTATTTTTTAAGAAGTGATGCTCTTGGAAAGCTTTTCAGTATCATCAATCCAAGTTTTGGCTTTCAGGAATCCAATTATTTTTGCACCAACAAATGTGCTTTAAAAGCCAGTGTAAATACTACTTTGCCTACGAGTCCAAATGCAAAAGATGGAATCATCGAAGTCAAAATAAATGGTGGCTCGGGACCATTTGAGTACAGCATCAATAATGTGATAGGGAAAAGTAACATTTTCAGTAACTTGGAAAAAGGGATTTATACTATCAAAGTGAAAGATGACAGAGGGTGTACGGATAGTTTGACAGTGCTATTGGGAGTAACTGCTAATCAAGAATTAGAAAATAAAACAGTCTCATTAGATATTGTTCCAAACCCAACGAATGGTTTTTTTGAAATCATTTTTAGTGGGAAATTTTATGAGGAGGATTTAGCTTTTCAGATTTATAATAGCACAGGTCAATATATTATGGAAGCTGCATCCTTTCAAGTTGGTAACTCAAATAGAGGAAGAGTAAATCTGACCAACTATCCAAAAGGGATGTATTGGATAAAAGTTTATTCAAACAATCAATATTATTTTAAGAAAGTGGTGGTGAATTAGTGAAGTAAAATTTTAAGAAAAGATTTGTTGAATTAAAAGGATTCTTAATTAAAAAAATACTAAAGTTAATGAAATACTGCTTGATTCAAAGGCTTCATATAGAGGTGCTTAGAGAGCGATTTTAGCCTATATTGTAGTATCGATACTTCTTAAGTAATTTAAAATTCTTTGCTGAAATAAATTTGGTTTTTTTATACTTAGGATATTTTATAAAATCATATCTGAACTAAATCACTTCATTAATATTGATGAACTATTCAATTAATAACTTCATTCCAATGGTTTTAATAAGTTTTTTTTCATCAGATTAGCTTTTTATATGGTCAAAATCTTTTTTATTAGTTGCATATTCAAGTCCTAAAATCCATACTATTTGAAGGATATGAATTATCTTTTGTACTAATGGCAAATAATCTAAGCCTGTCTTAGTAAAATACATATATGCAGCGGCATAAAAAATAACCAATAAGACTATCGAAGTAAATTTGAGAACTTGAAGTTTAGATTTAATTAGCAAAATTGTAACATAAAAAACTAATAATAAAGTAAAAATGCTACTCATGGTTACCATAATGTCATGTAGGGATGGAATCGTGATTAGTGAAGATAGAAAAATTAAGATAATTCCTAAATACTTTATTACAATTGAGAATTTTTTAAGTTCAACTTTTCGAGATAGTCTAACAAATGCAAATCCTGAACTAAGTCCTAAAATTACTACACCAATTATTCCATAAGGTCTTGCAGTATTAGTGGCACCATTTACTGCTTTATACTCTAATAAATTACTTATATAATTTTCGGTGAAACTATATCCAATGGAATTCATATTTTTGGGATTCCCCCCAGGATAAGATAATGCTGCAATAATTAAAAAAATTATTGAAATGATCAAGCCAATTAAAACAACATTCCTATTAAAAAAAGTATTATTTTCCATATTTAATTGTATTCAATTATCATTTATTATTGTTATGATTTTCTTTGAAAGAAGCTCATTGACTGCTATTGCTGCCTTTAATATATTTATGTTGCAAGGTAGTATTTTTAAGTTTTTTGTTTAAATTAAATTTTTTTCAAAAATATAGTGTTAAAATTCTTTAAGTTATAAATTTAGAAATTTTTATTTTATAGCGAAATTTAATTGATTAAAATATTAGAATTCATATCATTATTATTATTTAATTTCTATTAAAAAATACTCAAACAAGTCATGAAAGAAACTTTTGACTTTTTATATAAGCTTAGAATTAGCATATAATCCCATCTCTTGAATTTTTTTCATACAATCCATTTTATTTTAAGAAAGTTGAGGTAATTTAGTACCAAATTACAAAAAGACATGTGTAACTTCTTGAAAAGACTAACTTTTATTGCAATCCTATTTGCTTCAATTTCACTTTTTGCTCAAAATAGTGCTATAAATAAGGAGCTTTCCATTACAAAAACTGTTGCTTCTATAGATATTGATGGAGTACTCGATGAAAAAGATTGGCAAAACGCTTCGACTGCAAATAATTTTTCCAATTACTTCCCTGATCCAAGAGAAATTTCAGCTCAAACTACAACAGTAAAAGTTTTAAATGACCACGAAGGCATTTATATTGGCGCTGTGATGAATGATGCTGACCCAAAGTTGATTTTGAAAGAATTGACTCAAAGGGATGAGGTAGGAAATACAGATTGGTTTTCGGTCCTCATCGACACCTATCAGGATGGCATTCATGCAGTGGAATTCAAAGTGACTGCCTCAGGAATCCAAATTGATTCGAAAGTGACGAACACTTCAAATTTCGATCCTAAATGGAATGCCGTTTGGAAATCTGCGGTTAAAATTACCAAAGATGGTTGGGTGTGTGAAATGATGATTCCCTATGCAGCACTAAGATATAAAACCAAACCGAACCAAAACTGGAATATCAATTTTTTTAGGGCTATTGGAAGGACAGGGGAGTTGAGTTCTTGGAATCCTATTCAGCCAGCCATTAGTGGCATTGTCAACCAAAGTGGCATCTTATCCAATATTTCTATTGAACAAAGTAGACCAAGGATTCATCTAAATCCTTATTTATACAGCACTTCTAAAAAACAAACGATTGCTAATGAATCTGAAAAGGTAACAAATTTAGCCATTGGAGGAGATGTTAAGTTTGGAATAAACAGTGCTTTCACAGTGGACATGAATTTAATGCCTGATGTTGGTATTGAAATAAAAGAGGATATTTTGAAATTTGTTCCTTTCGGTAAGGATTTTAAAGGTACAAGCTATTTCAATAGTGAATCATCAGATAATAATAACAACAAAAATATTTTTTTTGATTATATTGGAGATAATTATTATTTGATTGAAAATAGAATCCCTGGAATTATTATTGAATCAAATCCTAAATTTTCTAGACTCATAAATGCAGTAAATATTAATGGTAGATTTAATAATGGGCTTGGAGTTAATATTTTTAATTCCATTACTGATGTTTCTGAGGCTAGAGTGGTAAATTTGAGTACACTAAAGACTGAAATAAAGGGTGTCTATTCAATGGCAAATTATAATTCAATCTCAGTTGACCAAAATTTAAAAAATAATTCGTCTATTTCTATTTTTAATAATAATTTAAAAAGAGGTGGAAATAATAGTGATTTTAATTCAACGGGGTTGAAATTCAATTTGAATAGTAAAAAAAATATGTATTCCCTTTTCGGATTAGCTAATTTATCCAATTCAAAAACAAATAATACAATTGATTATTTTGAAAGTTATAACCTTGGTATAGCAAAAATTAGTGGTAATTGGACATGGCAATCCAATTATTTGATTGATAATAATTTATTTAACTTTCAAAAAAATTCAAATATAAAATATGAATACCTTTTTAATGAGGTTTCCTTTACAGATTATACCCCTAAAATCAATGTCAATAGATGGTCTGCAAGCATAGCTGCTCTGTTAGGTATAGATAATTGGTTTAGTCGTAACAAAATAGCTGCCTCATTCAATGTATTGACCAAGTTTTATTGGAATATTTCATTAAGGTATAGTATGAGTCCATTTGAACTATCATCTTTAAACTTAACCAATATTAGCAAATATAAAAATAATGACTTTTCAGTTGAAATTATTAGTGATATTAGGAAAAAAATATATATAAAGTATGAATTCTTAATGAGAAATTATAAAAATGAATATAAATCTAAAGATATAGAATTGAAAGTCAACCCTCATTTTCAGGTGAATAACAGGCTGAGTTTTGATTATAATTTTTATTTATATATCTACTCCAATTACCTAGAATATAAATATGTTGTAGTTGATTTTAAAGATTTAAATTATATTGAGCTTAATAAAAAAGAGGAATATAACCAGGTTTTAAAAGTGAAATATACAATTAATAAAAATTTAAATTTTCAGTTATATTTTAAAAATAATATTAATTTTCTCACCCCTATTCAATCCTTTAATTATGCTTCAAATGGAGAACTGAAACCAAATAATCAATTTGCGTTAAAAAACGACAAATCTAATTTTAATGATATTGGGCTCAATTTATTTTATAGATTTGCCCCTGGAAGCGATTTGACCATAAATTATCAACATATGATTAATGATTTTGGGTTAATTTTCAAATCAAATGTATTGAATCAAAATTTAAATCTTAAAATTAGTTACTGGTTAGATTATCAATCAGTTAGAGAAAAGATGTTATACCATTAAACTAATATTATTTTCAATCGTTATATTTGTCTTTCAATATAAAAGAATGAATAAAAGAATTGTTGGATTCGTTTTTTGTACTTTTTGGCTGGTTTTTCATGCTGCTGCCCAATATTTGGGAGACACAAAATCTATGGCGGCAACTAAAATTCAAAGCAAAATAAAAATAGATGCGAAACTGGATGAGCCAGAATGGCAAAATGCTGACATCGCTAATGAATTCACCAATATCGAACCTATACCAGGAGAAAAACCTTCTCAACCATCCGAAATCAAAATTCTTTATGATAATGAAGCATTATATATTAGTGCTTTTTTGAAAGATAGCCACCCAGATAGTATTTTGAACGAACTTTCGCAAAGGGACAGACTAGGGAATACCGATTGGTTCGGGGTCATCATTGATGCCTACCAAGATGGAATAAATGGTGTTGAATTTATTTTGACCCCAGCAGGCATTCAATTTGATGCAAAATTTTCAGGAATACCTAGCGGATTGAGCGATTACACAGAGGACGTTACTTGGGATGCGGTATGGTCGTCGGCAGCTCAAATCACCACAAATGGCTGGGTTTGCGAAATGAAAATACCTTATTCTGCCCTGCGATTCAAGACCCAACAAAATCAAAATTGGAATATCAATTTTTTTAGAAATATCAGAAGATCAAGAGAAAAATCTTCTTGGAATACCATTTTGCCCACTGTCAGAGGGGTGATCAATCAATCTGGCACCTTGACGAATTTGGAGAATATTCAGTCGGCAACGAGATTGCAGTTCAATCCATTTCTTGCCAGCTATGCCAATCATTACAAAGATCCTTCGACTCCGAATATTTGGAATTCGAACATAAATGCTGGTATGGACATCAAGTATGGCATCAATGATGCTTTCACTTTGGATATGACTTTGATTCCTGATTTCGGTCAGGTTCAGTTCGATAATCGAGTATTTAATTTGACGCCCTACGAAGTTCGTTTTCAGGAGAATAGACCATTTTTTACGGAGGGGACAGAGTTATTTAATAAAGGCAATCTATTCTATTCCAGAAGGATTGGAGCTACGCCTATCAACTATTCTTCAGCTTTTTCTGATTTGAAAAACAACGAAGAAGTGACAAATAACCCTTCCACCACTCCCGTTTTGAATGCTACAAAAGTTTCTGGAAGGCTCAATAATGGGCTGGGATTGGGCGTTTTCAATGCGATCACTGGAGCAACTTATGCCACAATTCACAATCTTGATGACAATACTAATCGAAAAATTCAGACCAGCCCCTTGGTAAATTACAATGTGATTGTTTTGGATCAAAATCTAAAAAATAATTCTTCAATCACCTTCGTAAATACCAATGTTTTACGGAATGGTTCAGTGCAAGATGCCAATGTCAGCGGATTGCTTTTTACGTTGAGAAACAAATCAAATGCCTATGCCATCAGTGGAAACTCGGCATTAAGCCAAAGATTTAACCCCCTAAAAAACGATATTGGCTACCAGTATTCTTTGAATGTACAGAAAACAAATGGAAATTGGCAGTGGAATACTGCTTATAACGAAGAAAGCCACAATTATAATCCGAATGATTTGGGTTATTTGTATAGCCCCAATGAACGGTCAGTCAGAGGTTCTTTAACGTATATCGACTTCAAACCCAAAAAGCACAATGTGAAATGGAGTGTAAATTTAACTGGAAATTACACCCGTCTTCAAAAGCCAGATGTTTATAACACTATGTATTTCAATGCAACTTATTTTGCAATGACCAAAAAATTCTTTGCCTATAGTTTTATTGGATATGTGGAACCCATCGGAACGAACGATTATTTCGAGCCTAGGACTACCGACTTCTCTCGTTATTATTTTATTCCCAGAAATTATAAAATTGGAGGTTGGGGATCTAGTGACTACAGAAAAAAAGTAGCAATTGACTTTGATTTTTATTACAGGAAAGTTGATGAACTGGCTAGGGAAACTTACACTTATAGCCTGAGTCCAAGATGGAGATTGAATGACCACCTCAGTTTTATTTATGATATCAATTTTGCAAATGCACTAAACGATGTGGGACGTACTTTTCCACCTTTAAATTCTTCAATCGACCCAAATAAATTGGTTTTTGGTAAAAGAAATGTAAATACCTACGAACATCTCTTGACGGCGAAATATACTTTTAACAGCAAAATGAATCTCTCTTTGGTCGGAAGATACTATTGGACAAAAGTAAATTACAAATCTATTTATGAATTAAATGAAACTGGAGGAATTGAATCTTTAAATACTTCAGAAGCACCTTTGTATAGTGGTGTGTACAATTTTTTTAACATCGATTTGATTTATACTTGGCGTTTTGCTCCAGGAAGTGATATGATAGTTGCTTACAAAAACTCTATAAGTGGCAGCAAAGATTATCAATTCAAATATTTGGAAACTATCAAAGCTTTGGGAACCTTGCCGCAAAATAATAATTTTTCGATAAAATTGGTATATTTCATTGATTATCAAAGTTTTAAGAAAATAAAATTTAAGTAAAATACTATATCCAATCCGATAAAACTTCTATGATTTCAGCTCCAATGGTGTGGTGGTACACATGAAGACCTGTCCTTTTTGCGGCAAGGATATTGTCTAAATTGTCATCAATAAAAAGTGTCTTTTTCGGATCAAAATTTTCTAACTCGATTATTTTTAAGTAAATATCCAAATTGGGTTTCCTTTTTTTTAATTCATGAGAGTAATAGACTACTTCAAAAAAACCTTCAAAATTGTCAATATTGTGGTTGACTTTCAAATCATTGTGTACCCAATCGATATGGGTGGCATTCGTATTACTCAAGACAAAAAGGCGATATTTCTTTCTTAATTTTTTCAGAAAATCCCATCTTTTAGGATTTGCACCCACCAAAATTTCATTCCAAGCATCAATTATTTGTTGATGAGAAATCTCTTTTTTGCAAAAAACCGAAATTTCATGGACAAATGTAGATTCTTCAAACAAACCCACTTCATATTGTAGGAATAGGTCGTGAATTAGTTTGGGAGCAACATCTTCTCTAATTATTTTATCAAAAGCTCTTTTTGTAGCATCAATGTCGATGTCGATGAGCACATTCCCTAAATCAAAAATGATATTTTCTATTTCATTTGGAGAAGGCAAAGTTTTTATCTCTGATTGCATAATTTCTTATTTGAATAGAATTCGGTATAAATCTTCTACTTTTCCAAGAGTCACCACTCGAATACCATATTTTTTCAAATCCAAGCCTTTATTGTATTTGGAGATATAAATTTCTTGAAATCCCAGCCTGTCTGCTTCCTGAATCCTTTGGTCAATTCGATTGACTGCTCTGATTTCTCCCGACAAGCCGACCTCTCCTGCAAAGCAGACTTTTGATGGCACAGAAATGTCCTCCAAAGAAGAAACCAATGCACTAACGATAGCCAAATCTATAGCAGGGTCATCCACTCTGATGCCACCAGCAATATTTAAAAAAACATCGTTTTGCCCAAATTGGAAACCACATCGCTTTTCTAAGACAGCCAATAACATTCCTAATCTTCTCAAATCAAACCCAGTCGCCGACCTTTGTGGGTTGCCATAGACTGCTTTGCTAACCAATGCCTGTGTTTCAATTAGCATTGGCCGCATACCTTCCACTGTGGCAGCGATGGCACTTCCACTCAAATCTTCATCTTTTTGAGACAAAAGTAATTCAGAAGGATTACTCACTTCTCTAAGCCCATTGGCTTGCATTTCGTAGATGCCCAATTCATCCGTAGAGCCAAATCTATTCTTTAGGGTTCTCAGAATCCGATAAGTATAATGTTGCTCCCCTTCGAATTGCAGAACAACATCCACAATATGTTCCAAAAGCTTTGGACCTGCCAAAGTGCCTTCTTTGGTGATGTGACCAATAATGAAAACAGGTATCCCAGTCTCTTTTGCAAATCGCTGTAACTCACTAGCACATTCTCTCACCTGAGAAACACTACCTGGAGTGGATTCGATATAAGGAGACGAAATGGTTTGGATGGAGTCAATAATGAGTAAATTGGGCTGCAATTCATTGGCTAAAGACAGCACTTTGTCAGAGTTAGTTTCTGTATAAATATAACATTCTGAGCTAAAATTGCCTATTCTATCAGCTCTCATTTTTATCTGCTCATCACTCTCTTCCCCGCTGACATATAGAATTCTGGCAGGCAAACTCATGGCTACTTGCAAATAAAGTTGATTTACCAATACCAGGTTGCCCTCCAATAAGTACTAAAGAACCAGGAACTATTCCACCTCCCAGCACTCGGTTTAGCTCTGAATCATTGGTCAACAATCGAGGGGTGTCCCCAATAATAATTTTATTAATTAAAACTGGTTTGGTATGTTGGTCTTTTTGTTTTTTCGACTGCCAGACCTTTTTCTTTTCTTCCTGAATGGTGTTTTTGGTCATTATTTCTTCCACAATAGTATTCCAACTATCACAGGAATTACATTTGCCTTCCCACTTTGGAGTAATTGCACCGCAATTCGTGCAAATAAAGGCAGATTTTACTTTACTCAAAGTTGTTAAATATTTGTTAAAAATTGAATTTGTGTTGTAACATTTATCGAAAGCCTTCTTTTTTGCATTTGATTTTTATAAAAAAGAAAATAAGTGTAAAAAAAGTATAACAAATGTGACTTATAATCAATTAAAAGTCTTATATTTGTTGCTGTTTTCTTATAAGGTGTTAAAACACTTTACAAAGATAAATAATAAAGCGGAAATAAGCTCTTTTGAGCATTTCAAATAAAGTAGATTGTTTTCATTTGGTTTTTGGGGTTATACAGGGTGTCTTCGAATGTGTTGGCGCCCTGTTTTTTTTGTCTAATTGTCAGCATTGGAATTTAATTTAGTGCCATTTTGTCTATTTTATACACAAAAACCAGAATGGAATAATTTCTGCAATCTCTCTTATCTATAATTTTTTATCAATAATGGTTCTTTAATAAAAAAAAGCGGCTGAATAGTTTTTTTAAACTAATTTTGCAAGATTTTTAAACAATATAGTGATTGTAACTAAATTAGAGAGCTATAAAATTTGTAATATATGTTAAGTTTTTTGAAGAAAATTTTTGGATCGAAGCAAGATAAAGATGTTGAAGCTTATATGCCATTGGTTCAAAAAGTTTTAGATGCACATAAAAGTATTGAATTATTATCTAATGATGAGCTTAGAAATAAAACACTGGAATTCAAAGAGATAATTGCAAATTATCTGTCTAATATTGATGCAGATATTCAGAAAATAACTAATGATGCAATCGAAGAGGAAAATATTCATAAAAAAGAAGCACTTTTCAAAGAACTTGATGCACTAGATAAAGAGCGAAATGAGCATCTAGAAGTGGTGCTTAAACAAATACTTCCAGAAGCTTTTTCAGTGGTGAAAGAAACTGCTAAAAGATTTTCGGAAAATCAAGAAATACCTGTAAAAACTACTGATTACGATAGAGCTTTGGTAGCAAAAGGAAAAAAATACCTTCAAATTGATGGGGATTCTACTGTGTGGCAAAATTCATGGACTGCTGCTGGTGGAGAGATAACCTGGAATATGGTACACTATGATGTACAGTTATTAGGAGGTATGGTGCTTCATGATGGAAAAATTGCCGAAATGGCGACTGGAGAAGGAAAAACTTTGGTTTCTACCTTGCCATCCTATCTAAATGCACTTTCTGGCAGAGGCGTTCATATAGTCACTGTTAATGATTATTTAGCAAAAAGGGATAGTGAGTGGAATGGTCCGATATTCGAATTTTTATTACTAACTGTTGATTGTATTGACAAACATCGCCCTAATTCTGAAGAAAGAAGACAGGCGTACCTTTGTGATATTACCTATGGAACCAACAATGAGTTTGGTTTTGACTATTTGAGAGATAATATGGTGGGTAGTATTGATGAAGTTGTTCAAAGAAAACACCATTATGCTATGGTGGATGAGGTGGACTCAGTTTTGATTGACGATGCAAGAACACCGTTGATTATTTCTGGACCTATCACTGGTGATGCTGAAGATCAAGATTATCAGATGCTAAAGCCACTAGTGGAAAGATTGGTTGCAGAGCAAAGAAAATTAGCTACAGAATATTTAGCAGAAGCTAAAAAATTAGTCAATGACAATATTTTAGGATATAATGAAGGGGAAGCAGGATTAGCATTATTGCGTTCTCACCGTGCATTACCTAAGAACCGACCTTTGATTAAATTTTTAAGTGAAGAAGGGGTGAAAGTAATGCTTCAAAAGGCAGAAAACCACTATATGCAAGAGCAATCAAAGCATATGCACAAAGTGGATGCAACCTTACTTTTTACCATAGATGAAAAAAATAGAAACGTTGAATTAACGGAAAAAGGTGCGGAATACCTATCCAAAGGAAATGAAGATAACAGTATGTTTATTCTGCCAAATATAGCAGAAAAAATGATTGATATCGACAAATCTGATCTGACTTTAGAAGAAAAAGAAGCTTCTAAAAGAAAAGTATCTCAGGAGTTCTCCGTTAAATCTAAAATGTTACATGCTGTAAGTCAGTTGCTTAAGGCATATACCTTGTTTGAAAAAGATGAGGAATATGTTGTGATGGAAGGAAATGTGAAAATAGTAGATGAGCAGACAGGTAGGATAATGGAAGGCAGAAGATATTCTGATGGTTTGCATCAAGCTATTGAAGCGAAAGAGAATGTGAAAGTTGGTGAAATCACTCAGACTTATGCTACAGTTACTTTGCAGAATTTCTTCAGAATGTACCACAAACTTGCCGGTATGACGGGAACAGCTGAAACGGAAGCACATGAGTTCTGGGAAATTTACAAATTGGATGTTGTTACTGTTCCAACCAATAGAAATATAGTTAGAAAAGATTTAGAAGATGTAGTTTATAAAACTGCAAGAGAAAAATATAATGCAGTTATTGATGAAATCGTAAGATTGAGTCAAGCTGGAAGACCTGTATTGGTTGGTACTACCTCAGTGGATATCTCCGAAAAATTGAGCAGAATGCTCCAATTAAGAGGTATCAAACACAATGTATTGAATGCAAAACAACATCAACGAGAAGCAGAGGTAGTAGCTGAAGCTGGTATCGCTGGTCATGTGACTATCGCTACTAACATGGCTGGTAGGGGAACTGACATCAAGTTGGGAGCTGGAGTGAAAGAAGCTGGTGGATTGGCGATAATTGGTACTGAAAGACATGATAGTAGAAGGGTAGATAGACAGTTGAGAGGTCGTGCTGGAAGACAAGGGGATCCAGGAACTTCACAGTTCTTCGTGTCATTGGAAGATGCATTGATGCGATTATTCAATTCTGATAGGATTGCTGGATTGATGGACAAAATGGGTCATAAAGATGGTGAAATGATTCAGCATTCAATGGTAACCAAGTCAATCGAGAGAGCACAAAAGAAGGTGGAGGAAAATAACTTTGGTATTCGTAAGAGATTGTTGGAATACGATGATGTAATGAATATTCAGAGAGAGGCGATTTATAAGAAGAGAAATAATGCACTTCAAGGGGATCGATTAAATATTGATATCAACCAAATGTTTATGGGTCTGACGGCTAATTTAGTGGACGACTACAGACATTATAGCGATTGGGAAGGCTTTAGGATTGCTTCAATTTCTAAATTAGGAATTGACCCTGATATGGATAAAGATTTCTTTTTGAGTAAAGATGCAAATTCAGTTATAGATAAATATCAACAACAAGTTTTTGAGGTTTACGAACACAAAAACGCCAAGATCATAGAGGTGTTGTTTCCAATTGCAAAAAATGTTTTTGAAAACGAGGGACATAAATATAGAAGACTTTCAATTCCATTTACAGATGGAAGTACCCATATTTTACCTATTGCTGCAGAATTGGATGATGCAGTGAAAACTAATGGAAAATCCATTATTAAAGATATTGAAAAAACAGTTACTTTATCCTTGATTGATGAGGCTTGGAAAGAGCATTTGAGAGATATGGACGATTTGAAAGAATCCGTTCAGTCTGCTTCTTTTGAACAAAAAGACCCTTTGGTAATTTATAAAATGTCTGCTTATAAATATTTTGAAACATTGGTGTATAACATTAATGAAAAAGTAACAGCATATTTATCTAAAGGAATGTTGGCATTCGAGCCGCAAGACTCATCTGAATTGCCGCCACCACCACCTGTAAGAAAACAACAGCCACAAAGAAATTTGAGCCAAAATATTAACCAACAAAGCAGTCAGGAAGGTGGTCAACAAGGGAATCAACAAGCTAAGAAACAATCACAAGTGATTAATTCACAGACTATTATTGGAAGAAATGATGCCTGTCCTTGTGGAAGTGGTAAAAAATTTAAACAATGTCATGGTAAATAACATATAAATTTTAGCTATCTTTAGGTGAAAGATTCTGATGTGATGGATTTGAAAAAAATAATTGATCATACAACTTTAAAATCTTCAACTTCAATTAATGATATTAAATTATTATGTAATGAAGCTGTGGAGTTAGGGTTTGGAGCAGTTTGTGTTTCGCCCTATTTTGTTGCAGATTGTGCTAGATTTTTGGAGGATAAAGACGTAAAAATTGCGACTGTAATTGGTTATCCATTAGGATATTCTTGTATTCCTGCAAAAGTAGAAGAAATTAAAAGAGCCATGGACGAAGGGGTTGATGAGCTAGATATTGTAATCAATATCAATGCTATAAAATCTGCCAATTGGAATTATGTGAAGCATGATATCGAAACGACTACTAGAGCTGCTCATATGAGAGGCAAATTAGTCAAAATAATAATTGAGAAAGAGCTTTGTACTATGGAGGAAGTGGAGCATATCATTAATATTTGTAATGATGTCGAGCCAAATTTTGTGAAAACTTCTACTGGAAATAATGGATATGTTACAAAACCAGAAGATATCAAATTCATTCGATCATTGCTTAAGCCAACTATAAAAATAAAAGCATCTAGTGGGATTTCTTCATTAAATCAAATTACGGAACTTGTAGAAGCTGGAGCCAATAGAATTGGTACTTCATCAGCAAAAAAAATATTTAGCTAATGAAAAGGAACGTTTTTTTTCTTTATTTATTATTCGCTGCTTTCTTTTTGAAAGCTCAAGTCGGGGTATTAAATATTGAAGAAGATGCGGCAGTTGCTAAATTGATGGAGATTTATGTAAATAACAATAATACAAATACCAAAATAAAAGGTTGGACAGTCGTAGTGACCTCTACGACTGAAAGAAAAGTGGTGGAAGACCAAAAACAATTGTTTTTAAACCAATTTCCAGAAATATTTGCAGATTGGTCTCATGATAAACCCTATTATAAACTAAAAGCAGGTGCTTTTAAAAAGAAATCTGATGCATTAAAACTAATAAGTCAAATAAAAAGCAGCTTTCCTGCTTCCTATCCAGCTCAGGACTTATTAGATATCTCCTTATTTATTGAAAATTAAAAATGCAATTTTCAAATCTAGATAATAAATCGGGTACACAAAGAATAGACTGGGTTACATTTTCCATGGTCGTTAGTTTGATTGCTATTGGTTGGATGATGATTTATGCAGTGGGTTATAATGAAGAAGCAAAATTAGACCTTCCTGCTTTCATGAAGTCAACGACGGGCAAGCAAGCTATTTTTGTATTTGCATCCATCATTCTGTATGGAATCGTGATGGTGACAGATTGGAAATTCTGGCGAGTCTTTGCTTATGCCATTTATGGCGTTGGAATCCTATTATTATTAGCTGTTTTGGTTATTGGAACTAAAGTAAATGGGGCTAGGGCTTGGTTTTCTATTGGAGGGTTTCTCTTGCAGCCTGTGGAATTCGTCAAATTTGGTACTTGCCTTGCAATCAGTAGTTACATCAGTAGCTATAGTGTGAATTTGAAGAATAATATCAACAAAATATATGCTGTTGGATTAGTTATATTTCCTTTTTTACTCATCAATCTTCAACCAGATTTTGGGTCATCTTTGGTTTTTATATCTTTTTTCATCTTATTTTATAGAGAAGGATTTGCCGAGACTCCTTATTTGCTTGCATTACTTTGTGTAGCACTGTTTATCTTTTCATTAATTTTCGAACCTTTATTTGTTGTATTGGTATTGTCAAATATTGCTTCATTTATAGTTTTATATAATATTAAAGCAAATACGGTTCAGAAATTTTTATTATTTGCAGCTTTAATTGTAAGTCAATATCTTCTGATTCAATATAATTACTCATATTATGCATTAGCAATCACGATACTTTATAATTTAATTCTAGGGGCTTATGCCTATTTTAGAGGGGTCAGAAGAATCGTTTCGATAGTTTATATTGGTTTGGTGATAGGAAGTTTTTTATCCTATTCCTCCAATTTTGTTTTCAATAATGTTTTAGAACCCCACCAACAAGACAGAATAAACGTTTGGCTTCAGCCAGAAAAATGTGATCCAAGAGGCTCATTGTATAATTTATTACAAGCCAAAATGGCAATCGGTTCAGGTGGATTGATAGGAAAAGGCTTCCTGCAAGGGAACATGACCAAACTGAACTATGTGCCGGAGCAAAATACCGACTTTATTTTTTGTACTATCGGCGAAGAGCATGGATTTCTTGGCACTATGGCAGTTATAGTCCTATATGTCGCTTTATTATTGCGAATTCAATTTCTTGCAGAGCGGCAACGTTCAAATTTCTCCAAGAATTATGCTTATGGTTTGATGGGAATTTTGTTTTTTCACTTCTTTTTCAATATCGGGATGACGATGGGATTATTGCCAGTGGTTGGTATTCCCTTGCCATTCATAAGCTATGGTGGCTCTTCTTTATTAGGCTTCACTTTGTTAATTTCTGTGCTATTAAAATTAGATAGTTTTAGATACAATGTCTAACCATCCAATTTTTTTATATTTTTGCAACTTTTTATATCCAAAAAGCAATCATCCTATCCTAATATTTTGGGGGATTAAATTTTAATTATGAAATTTGATATTTTACATACGGATCCACAATCCAATGCAAGAAGTGGGAAAGTGCATACGGATCATGGTATTATTGAGACACCTATTTTTATGCCAGTTGGTACGATTGGGTCAGTGAAAGGTATTCATCAGAGGGAATTAAAAAATGATATTGATGCTGAAATTATTTTAGGAAATACTTATCATTTATATCTACGCCCCACCACTGATATTTTAGAAAAAGCTGGTGGGTTGCATCAATTTATTGGATGGGATAGACCGATATTGACCGATAGCGGTGGCTACCAAGTATATTCTTTGGCTCATCGTAGAAAAATTAAGGAAGAAGGAGTAACTTTTCAATCACATATTGATGGGTCTAAACATTTCTTTAGTCCAGAAAAAGCGATTGATATTCAGAGGAGTATAGGCGGCGATATCATTATGGCTTTCGATGAATGCACTCCTTATCCTTGTGATTTCAAATATGCAAAAAAATCGATGGAAATGACCCATCGATGGTTGAAAAGATGTATTGACCATTTTGATGCGACTCCAGATAAATATGGTTATCAACAAACCCTTTCCCCTATTGTGCAAGGAAGTACATATCCTGAATTGAGAAAAATATCTGCGGAAACCATTGCTAGCCACAATCGCCCCATGAATGCCATTGGTGGGTTATCAGTTGGGGAACCAGCGGAAGATATGTATGCCATGACAGAGTTGGTTTGCGGAATCCTGCCTAAAGACAAACCACGATACCTGATGGGTGTGGGTACTCCAATGAATATTTTGGAAAGTATCGCATTGGGAATTGATATGTTCGATTGTGTGTTGCCCTCTAGGAATGCACGACATGGGTTGTTATATACAGCTGAGGGAATTATCAATATCAAAAATGCAAAATGGAAAGATGATTTTTCTCCGATAGATATCGAAACGCCTTGTTATGCTAGTCAGGAATATACCAAAGCTTATCTTCGCCATTTATTTGTTTGTGGAGAGCTTTTGGGCTGCCAGATTGCCACTTTACACAATTTGAGTTTCTTCCTGTGGTTAGTCAGAGCAGCTAGGATTCAAATAAAAAATGGAACTTTTTTAGGTTGGAAAAACAAAATGGTAGAAAAAATGCAAAGGAGATTGTAATAAAAATATGATTGAAAATTCTAATTTGAAGTATAATTATGTAATTTTGCAATCGTAATAATCTTATCTTCTTATGAGTCTCAGTATCAAAGGCTATTTATTGTGTTTGTTGGTAGTGGTAGCGATGTCTTGCAAGAATGAGCAGAAGTCATCTGAGGTTAAGCAAGATACCCTATTTCAGCAAGATTCTCCAGAGTATATTTGTATGAAGTGGTCGCAACTTTTGGATAGCAACAAAATCGAAGATGCCAAATCAATCGCTACAGATAGTGCCAAATCTTGGTTGGATACTTATGCGAAAATGCTAACATCTACCAAAAGTGATACTGTTTTTACGAAGACTGTTTTCGATACAATTTACTGTAAACCAATCGGTGATAGCTGTACTTGCTATTATTTAATCAAAATAGAAGGAGATTTATTAAAGGATTCTTTTCAATTAGTAAGAGTGAAAGGGAATTGGAAAATGGGTGTTCCTCCAGTGGTGGAAGAGGATATATTTTTGGATCAAGATGAGGATTCTTCCAAACCATCTCATCAATAATACTAAATAATGAATATCGGATTGTTTTTTGGCTCTTTTAATCCAGTCCATGTGGGTCATATGATTATTGCCAATTACATTGCAACCCATACAGAATTGGATAAAGTTTGGATGGTGGTTTCACCGCATAATCCACTCAAGCAAAAGGCAACATTAGCAAAAGATCATGACCGATTGCATTTAGTACATTTGGCAATTGGTGAAAACACCTTGATTCAGCCTTCCGATGTGGAGTTTTATTTGCCAAAACCATCCTATACCATTGATACATTGACCCATTTGAAAGAAAAACATCCTGACAAAACTTTTTCATTGATAATGGGTGGGGATAATATTGCGACGATAAACAAATGGAAAAATTTCGAGAAAATCTTAGAACACAAAATCTACGTATATAAAAGACCAAATGTAGCGGTAGGAGAATATGGAAATCATCCCAATGTAATTATCGTTGATGCACCTTTGTTAGATTTGTCTGCAACCTACATTCGAGATTGTCTTGCTCAAAAAAAATCTATCCAATATTTAGTGCCCGATAAAGTATTCGAATATATTCAGCATAGCAATATGTATCGTTAAGGGTTAAGGTTTATTTGATTGAAAAACTAATAGGTAATAAAATTTAAATTTCATTTTTCACCGTCTAAAATTCCGGCTTCCATCTTGGCATTTTTTAATTAACTCTTATTGCTTCATTATCAATTTATTGACTAACAGATTTAATATTTTAAAATCTGATAATGAACCATCTTCATTAATTATGAAATGGATAGAATTGTTTCCCTGCAAATTCTTTTGTCTAAAGCTTTTTTTGGATAGTTTAATTTAGAATTTATAAAAAGTTTTAAACTTAGCATTTCCTCCAGGATATTCAGTTGCTATTTTAAAAGGCTGTAAAACTGTATCGAGACCGATGCTTGAATAATATATGCCAAAAATTTTTACTCCATTTTTATAAACTTCATCCCTTTTGATTTTTCCATTTTCATAAAATCTCTTTAATACTCCATCAAATCCTTTGTTTGTATTGTTGCTAATATTTTTGATTTTTCCATTTTTATAGAATTGAGTTCTTTTAGAAAAATGTATTTTATTTACATCTTCGCATTCATTAATTGTAATAAGTGTATAATTTTTATCATAATTTTTTACGACACCTTTACACATTAAACTATCGAAATAAATTGTTTCAGTATAAATGAAGCTTTAGTAGAGTCTTTGATAACATCTTGATTATCATCTAGAAAGGATTTTTCAACAAAATATTGACCAAAAGATATGGTGGAAAATAGAATTGAAAAGCAAAGGAGGAATAGTATTTTTTTAAAAATCATATCATTGGTGTTGAAAAAAGGAAATAAAACCCCCCAATAAAGCAGCAAAAAAGCTACTTTATTGGGGATGCATTATTTTATTTATAAAATGGTTGCATTTGCTGCATCCAATAATATTCTTGCCTTGGCTAAAGTAGGTGCCTGAGCATAAACCCTCAAAACGGGCTCCGTTCCAGATGGACGTATCATCACCCACTCATCATCTGACAATATGAATTTAAATCCATCAATACTTTCGGTTCCTTTTATTGGGAAGGTTCCAAAACTAGTGTATTTATTGGTCTTGCAATTTTCAATTACTGCTTGTTTTTGTGCTTCTGTGATATGCAAATCATCTCTGTCAAAAGCAAATGAACCAACTGTGTCATACACTTCCTGAATCAGTTGCTTCAATGTCTTTCCAGTCTTAGCCATAAATTCTAAGATGGTCAACCCAATCCAAACACCATCTCTTTCAGGTATATGCCCTTTCACTGCTAATCCTCCGGATTCCTCGCCACCAACTATCACATCTTCTTTACTCATGATTTCAGCAATATATTTGAACCCGATCTTTGTCACTTCACAGTCCAAACCATAGATTTGAGCCATTTTTTTCATCTTATCCGTCACTGAAAAAGTAATCACTACTTTTCCATTCATCCCTTTGTATTTATGTAAATACATCAAAAGCAATAAGAGAATATGATGAGAATCCACGAAATTTCCGTCTTCGTCATACATTCCAATTCTATCTGCATCACCATCATTAGCAATTCCTAAAACGATTGAAGGGTCATTTTTGATTGTTTCAGATAGCTCCAATAAGTTTTTGTGAATCGGCTCTGGAGCTTGACCTCTGAAAGAAGGATTGTCGTCACAATGCAACAATACTGTGTTTTTCAACAATTGCATCATACATCTTTGTCCAGCTCCATACATGGCATCATAAGCTATTTTCAATCCTGAAGCATTGATACCATCTATATCAAAATTTTTGCGAACATGGGCAATGTAAGCTCCTTCTAAATCAACGATTTGTACCAAACCACTTTTCTTTAGGTCTGCAATGGAAGATAAGGAGGTGTTACAAACATCTGGTATTAATTCCTCAACTTCAGCCACATGGCTAGGCAATGATGGTCCGCCTAAATTAGATTTTAATTTATAACCATTATATGAAGGAGGGTTATGACTTGCAGTAATTACAACTCCTAAATCAGCATTATTTTGAACTACCCCAAGTGACACCATCGGTGTGGACACAAACCCTTCTGCTAAATAAGAAGTTATTCCATGTGCTCCTAAAACTTGGGCAGTCGTTTCAGCAAACATCTTTCCACCAAATCGACAGTCGTGACCAATCACAACCTTTGATTTTTGGTTCTTTTTTAACCATAATGCAGTAGCCTCGGCTACTCTTTTCACATTATCAACGGTATAATCATCAGCAATGATTGCTCTCCAACCGTCCGTACCAAATTTAATATTTACCATAAATAGAAAATTAATATTTATCAATTAAATCAGCGAAACGCCAAACATCCTCGAAAGAATTGTACATAGGTACAGGTGCAACTCTTATCACATTTGGCTCTCTCCAATCACAAATTACGCCATTTTTACTTAAATAATTATATAAGTCCTTGCCTTTATCGTCTGTTAATAGAGAAATTTGAGCACCTCTACTATTTTCGTCAGGTGGGGATATGATTTTAAATATACCCTTCTCTGTTTCAATTTTATTCAAAAGAAAATACAAATAGCCACTCAATTTCAAGCTTTTTGCTCTCAATGCTTCCATCCCTACAGATTCAAACATGTCTAAGCTCACCTTGTGTGCAGCAAAACTGAAAATTTGAGCATTGCTCAATTGCCAACCATCAGCTCCTTCCATTGGCACAAAACCCTTTTTCATCTCGAATCTATCCGATTCTCGATAACCCCACCAACCTGCAAATCTTGGAAGATCTGGATTGTTTCCATGTCGTTCATGAACAAACACACCACTTGGACCACCAGGACCAGAATTTAAATATTTGTAACTACACCAAACTGCAAAATCCACATTCCAATCATGTAATTGCAAGGGTAGATTTCCAGCAGCATGGGCTAAGTCAAATCCGACGATAGCCCCCGCCTCATGACCAGCTTTTGTAATGTTTTCTAAATCAAAGTATTGTCCAGAATAATAATTTACGCCGCCCATCATTACTAAAGCTACCGAATCCCCTTCTTCTTTAATTTTCGAAAGGATATCTTCTGATCTCAAGTAGTGCTCTCCATTTCTTGGTTTCAATTCGACAATAGCTGTTTCTGGATCGAAGCCATGAAATTTTACTTGAGATTCAATAGCATATTGATCAGATGGGAAAGCCCCACCTTCCATAATTATCTTAAAACGCTGTTTTGTAGGTCGATAAAAGCTAACCATCATAAGATGCAAATTGACAGTAAGTACGTTCATTACGGTCACTTCAGATTCTTTTGCACCCACTAATTTGGCAGATTGAGGTTTTAGAAAATGATGATAAGATTTCCAAGGCATTTTTCCTTCGAAATGCCCCTCTACACCATATTTTTGCCAGTGTTTTAGTTCGTAAAGTAAAGCTTCTTCAACTCCAAATGGTTGTAAACCAAGGGAATTGCCACAAAAATATATACAATTTTTATTTTCAAATTTTGGAAAATGGAATTTAGCTCTTTGGTCTTTCAACGAATCAGCTTGATCCATTGATAGGGCATATTGAAGATTATTTTCGAATGAATGCATGTCAAAAATTTGATAGCAAAGTTAAGTGGAAAATAAATTAAAATTGAATGGAAACTAAAATATATTATATGAAATTTAAATTACTTTGGACAACATATTTTTCAGGATTTTCAAGTCTTAATAACATAGATTTTGTCTCTAAACCATAGAAATAACCAGTCAAATCTCCTGTTTTGCCAATAACTCTGTGGCAAGGCACTACTATTGCAAACCTATTGAGTTTGTTTGCCATCCCCACAGCACGAACTGCTTTTGGGTTATTTAGACGATTTGCTATTTCAGAATAACTAATTGTTTTGCCAAATGGTACACTAAGTAATACATTCCAGACGGATTGGTGGAAGGCTGGGGAGTCACCGAAATGAAGTTTTAAGTTAAATTCTTTCCTTTTTTCCTCAAAATATTCTAATAATTGTTGTTTAGCATTTTCTAATATATCACAAGTATCTGAATTTTCTACCGCAAATTCCGTTTTTTTAATTGAGCTAATCCCATCAGATTCGTCTCCAGTAATTGTCAAAATACCAATCGGAGTATCAAAAGACAAGGTTTTCATTGATTGTTTTTAATTGACTACAAGATAAGGAATTGAATTAAATAAAAATAGGCATTTATGTTACTTTTTACATAAATGCCTATTTTATCGATAATGGGTAGTTTTTGAAAATATGGAGTGTTTGTTAAATAATAAATAATGTTTGTTTTGTATAATCCTAAATAAGTGATGCAAAGTTAAGTATATTTTTTTAATAGTCAAGTATTATGTCACAATTTATTTTTTTATATTTATTATTTATTAAAATCAAATCAACTTTTATTAGAAATAAAGCTGTAAAATTGCATTCAAATCTAGAAATTAATGATTCTTACAGATAAAGCGATACTTGAAGCCATCCAACAAAAACAAATTGTGATAGAGCCATTTGATATAAAATCTCTTGGTTCAAATTCTTATGATGTTCATCTGGGGAAATATTTGGCAGTTTATGAAGATGAAATTTTGGATGCCAAAAAGCATAATAAAATAAAAGAAATTATCATTGGTGACGAAGGATTTGTCTTGATGCCAGGTACTTTATATCTTGGGGTTACTGAAGAATATACCGAAACACACAATTCAGTACCTTTCCTTGAAGGAAAATCTAGTGTTGGTAGATTAGGAATCGACATTCATGCAACTGCTGGGAAAGGGGATGTTGGGTTTTGTAATGCTTGGACTTTGGAAATTTCTTGTGTCCATCCTGTAAGAGTTTATGCTGGCATGCCTATTGGGCAATTGATTTATTTTAAAATTGATGGCGAGGTACAAAATATGTACCACAGTAAACCCAATGCAAAATACAACCAAAGAAGCCTAAAGCCTGTAGAAAGTATGATGTGGAAAAATATATTTTAAAATTCTAAAAGCGATTTTGACTTAGAATTAAAAATAGATGCTGATTCATTTATTGTTTGATCGATAGGGGTATATTCAAACCCCATTGCTGTACTCTTGGAAGCATCATATTGAAAATTGGTACTTGAGTTTTGCAAAGATTCTTTTGTTACAATTGGCTTTTTCTTGGTGAATAAGCATTTTAGAGATTCAAGGCGCCAAAACATTTGGATTAATAGTGGCGAAAGTGGTTTTTTGGGCTGTTTCACCTGAATCGCTTTTGAAACTTTTTCAATAAAAGTTTCCCAACTCAGATTCGCTCCATTCAGAATATATTTTTCATTATTATATCTTGTATCAAATGATGTAACAATAAATTTTGCAACATCTCTCACATCTACAAAACCTGTTGATCCAGTTGGGTAATAATCTAATCCGTTGGAAATAGTAGTGAAAAGTTTGCAAGACCCTCTTTCCCAATTTCCTGAACCAATCATGATGCTGGGACAAATAATGGTAGCATTTAACCCTTCAGCGATGCCTCTCCAAACTTCACGTTCACCCTTGTGTTTGCTAATGGCATAGTTCGAATTCTTTTTATTTTCGAACCAAGCACTATTCTCGTTAATTAATTGCTGATTTTCAGGATTTCCGAATGCAGCGATAGAACTAACATGAATCAGTTTTTTTGTATTTGCATTTAAGCAAGCATTCACAACTCTCTCTGTGCCAATAAGATTCGTATTAAATATTTCGCTGATTTCAGATTTGATATAGGAAACTTTTGCGGCACAATGGATTACAAAATCTTTATTATCCACACTAGATTCTACGAAGCCAAAATCCAAAATATCCCCTGTCAGCCAGATTATTTTTGGATGATTATACAATAACTCAGTGTTCTCTTTTGATCGGATTGCAAAAATATTTTCGTAGTTATGGGCAATTAAATATTTTAAGATATATGAGCCTAGAAATCCAGAACCTCCTGTAATTAATATTTTTTCTTGATTTATCAAACGATTAACTTTTCTAAAAGACTGATTAGTTGATTCAATTCCCCTTCTTCCAGTTCAGAAAAAGGGAAGTCAAAGATATGCATATCTTTATCAATTTCAGCTAATAAATCTAGCCCTTTTTGCGATATTTTAACCTGAACATTTCTTTTATCAATCTTGCTTCTTTTGTGCTCCACAAGCCCTACTTTTTGTAGTCTTTGAATCAATCTAGATACATCACTCATTTTGTCAATCATCCGCTCTTTGAGCAAATTAATGGAGCAATGATTCGGAATCTGCCCTCGAAGAATTCTTAAGGCATTGTACTGTGTTTGGGTAATGTTGTGTGTTTTGAAATAATTTTGTTGAAAGCTACATACTTGATTAGAAACAAACATCAATGTCATATATCCTTTTTGATAGACATTGCTAAACTTTTGTTGCACAATTACATCGTGTATGGATTTGCTCATTATAATTATTTTGTTACAAAAATAGGTAATTAGAGATAAAGAATTTAGTGTTTATGTTGAAAATTATTAAAAAATTAAGATATATTCATTTTACTAACAAATTTTTAAAATAATCTTAACGTTTCATTTGTATTCTTTCAAAACTTCACTTCGTTTACATTTAAGTATTTTATTCCGAATTGAACACACTTTGTTGTTATTATCGGAATATTATTTTGTTAGATTAAATTTTTATTACTTACTTTTTGAAAATAAAATAATAAAACTGATAATAATTGAAAATTTCGGAATATTATTTGGCTATTTTTAAAAAGTATATATTTCAATAAACATAAAATCAATAAATTATGAAAAACTTAGTATTCACTTTTTTGGGTTTAATTAGTGTAATCAACTTATTTGGTCAATGTGATCTTAAAATTACTACCAACACAAAATCAAAGTTAGAGATTTGTAAAGGAGCAAATTATTTAGTGCAACCCAAAGTAAATGTCCCTTCCAATATAGTATGGTATAAAAATAATGATGTATTTGAATTTGCAGATAATTATTCTGCATATATCAATGCACCTGGTGTTTATAAAGTTTTAGCTACAAGTATTGCTGACCCTAATTGTACAGCTTGGTCTGAAGAAATAACTGTCACAACCATAGATTTTCCTACAGTAGAGTTAAGTGTGCCAAAGACATCATTTTGCCCAAATGAAACAGTATTAATTTCCTCTAATTTAACTGACCAGTCTGGTTGGAATATTCAGTGGTACAAATATGATGTTCAAATAGATGGAGCAAATGACGAAAATTATGATGCAAATAGCACAGGAAATTACAGAATCGAAATCTCGAAAAACGAATGTGTAAGATTTTCTAATTTTGTTTATGTGAAAAAGTTAAATGCCCCAGATGCGAACTTCGATTTGAGTTTGGTGGGAGCAAAAGGAGTAAATTTGACAAATACAACGACTGGTGCAAATAGCTATTCTTGGAATTTTGGTGATGGTGTAAACTCTAAATTGTCCAATCCATCACATATATATAATGTTAATGGTACTTATGATATCACTCTAATTGCTGCTTCAGATAATGGCTGTTCTGATACCATTGTTAAAAAATTATTTATTGGATCATCAGCTAATAATGATTTAGCCGAAAATTATTTGGAAGTATATCCTAATCCAACTTCAAGTATAGTTAGAATGGATAATAATTTCGATATTTCAAAAGCAAAAATATCAGTAATTGATGTAGCTGGGAAAAATATTGAAATTCCAATTGATTATAATCTAAATTTAATTTATTTCTCCAGTGTGGATAGTGGAATTTATTTTGTAAAGGTTTTATTCAATAACAATCAACTGATTAAGAAAGTAATCAAAATATAGTTTTTCCAAAATAACTTTTATAAAACTAAATTGTTGATATATTTAAATAATTCATTTAGGTTTGCAGAAATTTAATTCATAAATGGATAACAATCAGAATTTAGAATACTTTTTAAATCAAATATCTGGAAATTTCACTGTCGCTGAACATGGGGTTCATCCAGATATTATGCAACGATTTATTAGTATTTCTAATAAGCTGAACAAATATGAATTGGGAGATGACGAGATCCTGCCTTTGAAAGAAAAGTTATTGGATCCTGAAACTTCGGTTAAAGTAAAGGAAAAAGTTTTAGCTAAATTAGCCACCATTAAGAATGTAATTGCCTTCAGAATTGTAGAAGCTTACTATCAAAATTGTAGTGAGGAAGAAAAACCCTTTTCTGCATTGGCTTTTAATCAAAGTCGTCATCTGATCGAAAATCAACTGACAGATAATAATGCTGGCTTGATTATTACTGGTTTAGGTGGGAAAGGCAGGCGTTTAAGGTATTTCTTTATGATTGTTTTGACTTCTGATCAAGAGTTAAGCAATGCGATTCAAAGATTACTTACTGCTGAAGTGGATGAAATTTTAAAAGAAAATAATTGCGAAATAGAAACCATCAATTATTACAATAGCCATTTGTCGGTGACTGCTTTAGTTCCTTTAGAAAAGAATTTAGCAAATATTATAGATGATATTACAGCAAGATGTAATGAATTGATTAATATTTTCTTGAAGAATTTTTTTGTTACCAATGGATTCTTCCCATCTGAAATCATGACTAATGAAATCATTGACAAACTTAGAAAAAACAAAGAATCAGACAACGATCAATATGATGAGTCTTAATTTTTTCTCATTGTTATAAATATGTCCAACCTATATTAGAATAAATTTGATTCTATCTTTTATATTTTACGACACTTACTCTATTTAGTCCAATCAAAATTCCGCATACTAAAAATGCGAAAGCTACAATACCAATAATTAACATACAATTATAATTTAGTTAGTTTTTATTAAAAAACTTTCAAATGGAAATGGGTAAGCCAATCTGGCAATTTAAAAAAATGGATATGTTAATAGAATAGAATCTAAACACAAAGATAAACTATGGTATTCAAATATTATAAATTATTTTTAACATAAATTAACATTTTATTTTTTGATAATTTTTATTTTAATTAAATTATAAATATATAGTTTTATAAAATTATATTTGCGTAATTGCTATTATTGAAAAATATTAATCTATTTTAAACTAGTTATTTATGCAAAAAATGTACAAAATTTGGTTGACAACAATCACTTTAGGTCTTGTCATAATTTGTAGTAATGTTGCTTGGTCGCAAACTACATTTATGATCAAAGGAAAAGTAACCGACAACAAAAACGAACCGCTCATTGGTGTAAATATCCTTTTGGGGAGCACTGGAGTAGGAACAATTACCGATTATGATGGTAATTACTCTTTCACAGGTTCCGTCAAGAGTGGGGAATATCCCTTAAAATTTTCCTATCTAGGCTATTCCTCCCAACAATCTAGTGTCAATATAAACGATAATAACACTTCTCTTACAGTTGATATGGTTTTATCTGATGATGCAATGAAATTGGATGAAGTGCTAGTGGTTGGTTCTACTTTGACATCAAGCAGAAGGCAACTAGGTAATGCGGTAAATTCTGTAAATGCAAAAGATATTGAAAAATCTGGTACTGGGAATGTCATTTCAGCTTTACAAGGTAGAGTGCCTGGTGCTAAAATCACTCAAGTTTCTGGTGATCCTGCTGGTGGGATTAATGTGAATCTGAGAGGGGTGAATTCCATCTCTGGAGGCTCTGATCCACTTTACGTAATTGATGGAATTATTGTCAGTAATAGTTCAGTGGCTGTCACTCAAACAGGAAACCCTTCAGGTGAAGCTCAAGTTGGTACGCCTCGATTAGCAGACATCAACCCAAATGATATTGAGTCTTTTAATATTATTAATGGTGCTGCTGCTGCGGCGATTTATGGCTCATTAGCTGCAAATGGTGTAGTTTTGATTACAACCAAAAGAGGTGCTTTAGGGAAACCTAAAGTAACTGTTGGTATGAGTATGAATATCAATGAATTGAGAAAAAAAGTGTATATTTCAACTTATGGCAAACAATTTGGGTTTGCTTCTTTGAGATTAGGGAATATTACTGGTCTAAATGCAGCACAAAAAGCTGCCAATCCATCAGCTACTTTTGTTTCTATAACTAGAGATGGTGCTGTCGCTGATTTGGCAACTAATTTGGTGGATGTTACTAGATACGATTATCAAGACAATATTTTTCAAGCTGGAATTGGGACAGATGATTATGTAAATGTATCTGGAGGCTCAGAAAAAACAAAATACTTTATTGGTGCATCCTATATGAATAACCAAGGTATTATCAAAAATACAGATTTTTCAAGAATTGGTTTAAGAGCAAATATTGACCAAATCATTAATTCTTGGGCATCCGTATCCGTTGGATTAAATTTGATTAGAAGTAATGCAAAAGAAGTTCCAACAGGAAATGTATTCTATAGCCCAATTAATGGAATTAATATTACCAATAACATTTGGGATGCGACTGCAAGAGATGCAAACGGGAATCTGAAAGGATTGGAGCCAACCAGGATCAATCCATTATCTATTATCGAAACATTCAAAATGAATCAGATTGTAAATAGAGTAATGAGTAATGCGAAATTGAGCTTATTCCCGATTAATGGTTTGCAAGTGGATTTCATAGTTGGTTGCGATGCATTTTCTCAGTTAGGAAATCAATACATTCCCATTTATCCTTATGCAGGGGTGAATCCAGCTTATTATGCAAATGGTTATGCTTCAACAGTAAATAATCTTTCCTTTATTTACAATACTGATATAAATATTACTTATAATAAAAAGTTTGGAAACTTTAGTTCTAATACGGTAATGGGTTACAATTACCAAAACCAAAGATTTGATTATACTCAATCTAATGGTGAAAATTTATTACCAACAGTTTCTACAGTTGTCGGTTCTTCCAATAGACAAACTACATATGATTTGAAAAGAAGATGGGTAGATGGCTATTTCTTACAAGAAACTTTTGGTTACAATAACCAATTGTTTTTAACACTTGCTGGAAGATTAGATAACTCGGTTGCTTTTTCTGTACAAAATAGAAATCAATTTTATTCGAAAGGAAGTTTGAGTTATGTTTTATCTGAGTCTGGTTTTTGGAAAAATAGTAAGATGTCAAATTGGTGGAATGGCTTTAAATTAAGAGCTTCATTTGGAGAATCTGGTGGATTAAATTCCATTTTCCCAGAAGATAGAATCACTTCTTTAAATTCAGCACCATATCTTGGAAAAAACACCTTTGTAACTAACTCGAAGATTGGTAATAATGATATAAAAGTTGAAAGAACTAGAGAATTGGAAGGTGGAATGGATTTAGGTTTTCTTAAAAACAAATTGAATCTGAGCTTTTCAGCTTATTCACAAAATGTTTTCGACTTAATTATCAATAGACAACTTGCTGCTTCTGAAGGTGGTACGAGTAAATTAGATAATCTAGGAAAAATGACAAACAATGGTTATGAAGTTGCTTTAAATTATAATATTATAAAAAATAAGTCTTTCAATTGGAATATTTATAGTGCTTATAGTACAAATAAAAATAAAATTGTGAGTCTTGGTTCGCCTGTTGTTGCTATTAATACAGTGAGTGGTGCACCAATATTTTTGATAGAAGGACAACCTTCTTCTGTCTTCTATGGCACCTACTTTGCAAGAGATGCCAATGGAAATACAATTAAAAATCAATGGGGACTTGAGCAAACTGAAAAAGGAACAGCTGTTAATTATAAAGCTGGAGATGCAATTCCGGCAGGTAGTTATGTTCTTGGTGGCGTATTATATACACCTAAAAGAGACGCTAATGGTTTGCCAACAGGTACAGCTCTTAGAAAAATAATCGGTAATCCGAATCCAGATTTCACCTTATCAGTAGGAACTAATTTCACTTATAAAAGATTCAATTTCGGATTTTTGATTGATGGTGTGTATGGTGCAGACGTTTTCAATGCTGATAAGAGAACTCGTCAAGGAGTTGGAATTGGGGATTACTCAGAGAAAGAATTAAAAGGCGAATTACCTAGAGGATATATTCATTCGATATATCCAGTTGAAGAGTGGAGAGTAGAATCTGGTTCGTTTACAAAATTGAGAGAGATCTCAATTGGTTATACTTTCCCTGAAAAAACCATTAAAGGTGTATCAGAATTGTCAATAACATTGATTGGAAGAAATTTATATTCTTTTGATAATTATAGTGGCTATGATCCAGAAACAAATGCTGGTGGTGTTTCAGATGTGTTAAAAGGAATTGATTTTGGAAATGTTCCAGTACCAAAAACTTTCCAATTTTCAGTAAGAGCTAGTTTCTAATTTTAAAATTAAATTGAATTAAAAATATGAAAAATATATTCAAGTTATTTTTTCTAACTTTCGTTTCAAGTATATTAATTGTATCTTGTACAAAGGAAGAATATCTCAATCCGAGTCAAGCAACGGAATCTACGGTTGTAAAAGATGTGAATGGATTGATTGCATTGGCAAATGGATTGCAATACCGATATAGTGTCAGTAGAACCTCTCCAATCTATTCTTATATCACTGCAAATGCACTAACTACCAATGAGTGGTTGGTTTTGAATCAAGGAAATACGGATGAAGCGAACCTTCAAGCTGGAAAGGGTAATGTAATTGGTAACAATGCCGTAGTTTCAAGATTATGGGAGCAATGTAATTTAGTAAAATCGAGTGCAAATCTAATTATAAATAATTTAGGATTTGTGGGCGATACGGCAACTCGAAATGGATTGATTTGTTATGCTAATCTTTATAAAGGATTGTCTTTGTTGCAATTAGGAACTTTTTGGGAGCAAGCTCCAATAAATGTTGGAAAGGCTGCTACTTTTTCTCCTAGGGCGGAAGTTTTGGCAGAAGCAGTTTCTTTATTTGAATCTGGATTGACCGCTTCATCAAAAGCAACATTTAGTTCAGGCTTACAAGGGGGTATTGATTTTCCTTCCACTTTTAATGCTTTGATAGCTAGAACTTATTTAATGTTAAATAATTATGACAAAGCATTTGCTGCTGCGAATAAAGTGGATTTAACAAAGAAATCTGAATTTACATTCGATGCAGTTAGTAAAAATCCAATTTTCGAAACCCATTATTCGAATGTAAATGTTTGTGAACCAGTTGATAATAAGTTAGGATTAACAGGAGCTTTAGCCCCTGATGCAACGGATGGAAGATTGTTGTTTTATTTAAAATCATTAACTTTCACCACGACTGCTAATGAAGGAAAAGGATTTTTTACATCAAATGTAGATAAAATTCCTTTGTATCTACCTGGAGAGATAATATTGATTAAAGCAGAATGTTTAGCTAGAAATAATGATGTACCTGGTGCTATTACAGAGTTAAATAAAGTATTGACGAAAAAAACTGATATTTTTAATGTGAATGCAAATCTTTCAGACTATTCTGGAGCTGTTGATAAAGATGCAGTTTTGCTTCAAATTTATAAAAATAGATGTATAGAATTATTCAATTCTGGTTTAAAATTGGATGATAGTAGAAGATTCGGCAGACCAGGACCAACTGATGCTGGAGCTGAAAGAAATAGAAATTTCTATCCATATCCTAATTCTGAAAGAGATAACAATCCAAACACACCGGCAGATCCAAGTATATAATTTTTATTTTATAGATAATTTCTAGGTGGTAGTTTTAATTAACTATCACCTTTTTTATTTTAAGGAAGGCAGCATATATTCAATTTATTGTATCAATACTATTAATTCAAGTTTAATTGTAAAATAAACTTTTTGAAAATTTGTTCAAAAAGTTTATCCACAAACACTTTCAATATTGTATATATGAAACGACTTTTATTCTTATTATTTTCATTATTTATTGTATCAATTGATATTATAGGACAAAACAATTGTACGCCATCAGATGCATGTGCAAATGCACCGAAGTTGTGTATGGATGGATTTATCACTACTACAGCGGGCTTTTCAGCAGGCGGTGAACCTATAACATGTCCAAATGGACAAACATGGGGAGTACATAATGATTTATGGATAGCATTTATGCCAAATCAAGCAAATCTAGAGATTACAGTAGCGATAATTGGAAGTTGTTCATCAGGAGATGGTGTACAGGCATTAATACATGATAACTGTGCTGCTACACCATTAGATTGTGATGTAGATTGTGGGGGTACTCCAACCGTTGGAGGTGCAGTTACATTTATACCTGGACAAACTTATTATTTAAGGATTGACGGTTGTAATGGAGCTGTATGTCCTGTACAAATTACAGTAAGCCCAGTAGGAGCGATATCAAATCCGCCGAATAATTTACCTAAATGGCCACCTTTAGCATTTACTAGCTGGCAGAATCAATATCCGTGTCCATCTGATAAAGAATTTTATTATTGTTCCACCGGAGCCATGTGCAACAGTAATTAACTGGACAATAGAATCAGGAGATGCAGAGATAATAAATACACAAGGAGATCAATTTATAGATAATGATCCAGTAATCCCGGGTACAAATGTGTCAATCACAGGACCGGATAGATTCAAAGTAAAAGATATTATTTAGATCGACAGGAACGGTACGATTGTGTGCGGAGGGTTCGAATGGGTGCTTTACGACTGGTAAGACGTGTATTACGATCACAGTCAAGATGCCACCAGACCGTGATATAGCAATTAAGTTATGTCCCAATCAGCCATATTATGAAAATGACACATTACCTGGAGGTCCATTTGTGCCGGGGAATCCATGTTTGAATCCTGAATATTATAAAATAGATAAAACAGACAAAGATGGCTGTTTGTATATAGTAAACTTAAAGGTTACACAGATATGTGATACTATAATAGATTTAGGAGAGATACCATTGTGTCCTGGAGAGAAGATAAAGATATGTGATATAGAATATGATAGTACGATGTCAGGGCCACATGAGGTAATCTGTAAAGCAAAGCCATCCCAAAATGGGAATTTAAATCCATCAAAATGTGATACGACGAAGATATTTTTCATAATACCGATATCGATATCGCCGGTAGTATCGCCGGCCTATTACAAGTTACCATGTCCAAATTCGAAGGTAAAATTAGATGGCAAAAGTTCATATTGGATACCAGATGATCCATTAGCTGTTAAATCAGTAACATATAATTGGCAGAATTACACCCCTGCCCCTGGACCTGGATGGGCGGATATAGTAGGAGCGACGAAGGACACGTTTACGGTGACGCAATCAGGTCGCTATCGATTAAAGATAACGTTGGTCATCAATTATAAAGATGGGAAGGGAGTAATAAAGACGAAGACCTGTGTAGGGATATCGAAGGAAGCGATAGTAGATCCATCAGATTCACAGCCACCCAACGGGCCTATTTTTGATTATAGTGGGACATATTGTGCTGGACAGAGTTATACATTTAATATAACGAATCCGGATCCGAATCTACAATACCGATGGTTAAGGAAGCCGCAAAATGATACGATAAGTAAGACAACGACAGCGACATTAATCGTGAATGCGCCGAGACAGATATTATGTACACAGGCAATAAATGCCTGTGGACAAAAGAGTGCAATGCTATGTGATACGATAACAATAACAGGCTTGCCAGCGGTACCACAAGTAAGTGGACCATTAGGCGTATGTGCAGGGTCACAGACAGTATATTGTATAACAAATCCGGAGAAGAATACGACATATGTATGGAGTGTCCCTACCCCAGCGACATTTGTATCGGGCCCTGGAGCGAATTGTATCACAGTAGATTGGCCAAACAATGCTTTGCCAGGGAATATAAGTATAAAGGCGACGAATATATGTGCAGAACGAATAAGAGATATACCGATAAGGATATTGGGATTACCTGGAGATATAACGAAGATAGAGGGACCAACGGATGTATGTTTGGGAGATACGAGTTCGTATTTTGCCATAACGAATGATACGACAAATGCGAATTTCAAATGGGTATTAGTACCATCAGGGATAGGGAATATAATCGGCTCTGATATAGCAGATACCGTAAGGATCAATTGGATAAAAGCAGGAGATGTAAGTGTAAAATTGGTAAACCCATGTGGAGAGGGCCCCTTTTTCAATATCAATGTAAAAGTAAAGCTACCGCCAGTGCCTCCAGTAATAGATGGCCCAAAAGCATTATGTGCAGGAACGAAGGGAGCGGTTTACAGTATAGACACATTAAGACCAGGAATAACGTATTCGTGGTTGGTGTCCTCAGGAGGTGTCATCACTGGAGGTCAAGGGACGAAAAGCATCACAGTAGATTGGAATACGTTTGGGTCACAGACGGTATCCGTAATTGCGATAAATGAGTGTGGAACACCACAGGTAGATTATGCAGTAACGATAAATGAAGTACCGAAAGCGAATGCAGGCATAGCCCAACAGATATGTGGATTTACAGGAACCTTTGGTGCAATACCAAGTGTAGGAACAGGAGTGTGGAAATTGGTAAGTGGACCAGTAGGAGGATTAGCAAATATAGCGAATTCAACGAGTCCGACCTCAGGAGTGAATGTAACCGTATGTGGAGCTTATGTATTTAGTTGGACGGAGAATAATTTTGGATGTATAGATAGTGCAACAGTCACACTAGACTTTAGTGAGCCACCAACGATAGTAAACTCAAAAGAGAAATGTAATCTAATAGATTTCACCTATACGGTCACCTTTAATGTAACGGGTTGTAAGCCACCGTATAAGATCTATGATGCAATAACAGGAGTACAAGTAGGTACTGCGACTGTATCGCCTTATAGTTTCACCTCAGGAGTGATAGCAAACGAGACGCCCTATAAATTTGTAGCCCAAGATGCCTTTGGCTGTTTTGGAGACACATTAAGTGGTAAACGAAAATGTGATTGTACGACGAAGGCAGATACAGTAAGTAATGTAAAACTGGATGCCTGTGAAGATAAGCCGTTGACAGCGATCAGTAAAGGAGGCTATGTAAATGATGGGAATGATACAAAAGAATTTGTGATGCACGGCGGAAGCGGTTCTACAATAGAGCCACCATTTTTAGGAAGGAACAAGACAGGAACGTTTGGATTTGATAAGACAACGATGCAATATGATGTAGTATATTATATATCACCAATAGCTGGTAATCAATTAGGAATTTCGCCAACGGATTCGGTTGATCTAAATGAGCAGTGTTTACAAGTATCACCAGGGACACCAGTGGTATGGCATAAGAACCCTATTCCAGATGCAGGTCCAGTAGGAGACACTTGTGGTAAGAGCTATGTGATGAAGGCAAAAATAGATGTAGGAAGCGGCACCTGGAAATTAAAATCAGGACCATCAGGAGCTACAGCGAGTTATAGTCCGCAAGGGTCACCGACGGCTGTAGTAACAGTTACAACATTTGGTACCTATGTATTCACATGGGAAGAGAATAATTTTGGGTGTATCGGAAGTGATGACGTAACGGTAACGTTCCGCCCGAATGATTTAGCGATCTCAAGTCCAGCACAACCATTTGTAAAGGCGGATTATGTATGTGATCCGACGGCAGAATTTTATAAAATCACCTTAACGTTCAGTGGAGGAACGGCACCATATAGAGTAGATAGCTTACCAGGAGTAGGTACGACACCAATAGTAGGGAATAGCTATACTTCATATTGGATACCCACCCAGTCTCATGATACACTATACGTAAAAGATGCCAGTGATTGTATATTATTGAAAGTTCCATTATATCATGTCTGTGATTGTATCTCAGATGCCCAAGGGATAACGATACAAAACACAGTGTTATGTGAGAATGATACATTGAGTTTGACCTCACAAGTAACGAAAGATGCGAATGATATAGTAGAATACATCATCTCAAGTGCACAGAACATAAAGACAAACCCAGGGTCTATATTACAAAGGAATGGGACAGGGAAGTTCACGTTAGATCACAGTATCATGGAATGTGGAAAGACCTATTATGCAAGTGTAGCGGTAGGGAATCAGAGTAAGACAGTAGCGGGTACAGTAGATTTCAATGATTTATGTTCAGATGTAATAACAGAACCAGTAGTGTATAACTGTCAGCCGAAAGCGATACCAGGATTATCCGATACGATATGTGATTTAAGCTATAATATACTAGGATCGACAAATGTAGGGAATGTAACATGGACCCAAGTAAGTGGACCAAGTACTACGATATTTGGCAGTCCGAATTTCCAAGAGACGACAACGACAGTAACACAGCCGGGCTTATATACCTATTTGATGTCAGTAGATAATAAGGGATGTAAAGATGCTGCAACGATAAGTATAAGCTATGGACAACAACCTGCAGTCAATGCGACAGCTGCGGAAAATGACTATACGACAGCCTTTACGATCACCTTGAATATCACAAAAGGAATGCAGCCATACACAGTGAGTGGCAAACAAATAGTAGGCAATGTATATGTAGGAGATTCGATAAAATGTAGTTTAAATGTACCGACGCCGTATAGTTATACAGTGGTAGATGCATTTGGGTGTGAGACATTAGTAACGGGCTCAGAGAAGTGTGAATGTGTAACAGATGCAGGGACATTAAATCCAACGGAATTAAATTTATGTAGTAATCAGAAGTCACCAGTGATAACATTGCCAAAAGATATGTATTTGGTGAAGAAAGATAATTACGAATTTATATTAGCAGGGGAATGTGGACCAAAGACAGCGACGAAGATAATAGATAGAAATAAGACAGGGTCATTCGGTTTTTTACCAGGGATGAACTATGACCAGAATTATTACATTACCTTGATAGCAGGAGATAGTTTGGCAAATGGACAAATTAATTTTACAGATATCTGCTTAGATTCAACAGAATGCTCGATCATAAGATTTGTAGAGTTGCCAATAGCGAATGCAGGCAGCGACGATAAGATATGTGGATTGACCTATCCATTGAGTGGCACGTTGAGTTTGCCATTAGGGAAGAGCCAAGGCAGCTGGAAACAAATAAGCGGAACAGGGACAGCAGATTTTGCAGATGGATCGAATCCGAAGACAGATGTAACGGTAAGCATCTGTGGAATCTATCAATTTGTATGGACGGAGGATAATAATGGCTGTACAAGTACAGATACAGTACAGATTATCTTCAGCCAGCCACCTACCTTAACGCTAATAGATGCTAATTGTAATAACATATATACGAACTATACGGTAAAATTCAAAGTAGAAGGCTGCGGAGCGCCTTATACAATAACAGGGATGACAGGAGGGAACTTGGTAGGAGACATATATACATCCAATCCGATCAATGCAGGAACGATAGATTATAGCTACACTGTAGTAGACGTATATGGCTGTAAACAAGTAATCACAGGAAGTTTAGACTGTAATTGTAAAGGGACGATCTATGGGAACTTAAATGTAGGAGTAGAGAAAGTATGTGTAAATGCCCAAGGACAGGGAACGGTATCAGCAAATATGACCGATTCTAAATTGGATGCAAACGATACATACATGTATATCCTAACAGATAAGACCCCGGGAATCGGAACAATAATAGCGACGAATAAGACAGGCGGATTTACGTTCAATGGAGCGACGATGCAATATGATAAGACATATTATATAGTAGGAGCGATAGGAGATAGTTTACCGAATGGGAATGTAGATTTGAGTGCAGGGAACAAATGTTTGTTGACAAAATCAGTACCAGTAATATTCCATCAGAACCCAGTGGTGAATTGCCCAGCAAATGCGGTAGTAAATTGTAATTTGAGCCATACATTAGTAGCAGGTTCGAATGTAGGGAATACGAAATGGACAACGGTAAGCTCCCCTCCAGGCACCTTCCCGACATTTGATAATGTAAATAGTGGGACGACGAAAGTAATGGTTAATGATACAGGCTCTTATACCTTTAAGTGGTTTGCAGATAATAAAGGATGTACGGATGAATGCTTAGTAAATGTGAAGTTCAATAAGTTTCCATCGCCAGCCTACACTCCAGTAGTGTACGATTGTAACAAGTTTGGAAAAGATACCTCTTATGTAGTAACCTTCACGTTGAGTGGCAATCCACCGTTCCAATTGATGGCAGGATCCACAGCAGGAGTCATTACAGGTAATCAATTCACATCGAATCCGATAAAGAGTAGTTTGCCATACAAATTCATCATAAAGGATGCGAAATCCTGTGATTCTACGGTAATAGATGGAGATCATTTATGTGAATGCAAAGCAAATGCAGGGAATCCATTACCGGTAGTAAAAGTATGTGAGGGATTAGATACGACGATACAGTTAAATAGTCTGCTAGTAGGAGAAGAGCCAGGAGGAGTATGGAGTGTACTACCGCTAACGTCAGGCTTTGATGCGACAAAAGGGACATTTAACACTAAAGTAGCGATACCGAATGAATATGTATTCACCTATACGATCAGTCCTAAGTTTTCAGCACCACCATGTGATGGAGACACGTCGAAGATCCAAATAAATGTAAATCCGACACCGAATGCAGATGCAGGTATTGACCAAGGGTTAGGCTGTAAGGTGAAGGTAGCGACATTGGGCGGAAGCGGAACGACAATAGATCAAGAACTGGACTACAAGTGGAGCGGCAGGTTGTCAGAGATAAAGGTAGACACGGCGAGGATAACGACGGCTACGGATTCAGGAACATTCATTTTGACGGTGTCCTATAACGGTACAGGCTGTTACGATAGAGATACGGTAGTGATCAGTAAGACAATAACAGATCCACAAATCAATACGACACAGACGGATCCGAAGTGTACAGGAGAGAAGAATGGAGGCGTAATCTTAAAGATAGCAGGTGGAAAGCCACCATATATATTCAATTTTGTAGGAATCGAAGGAGTATATACGAAGAAGACGGATAGTTTACAATTCAAGTTTTTAGCAGCGGGCTCATACCCGATGATGGTAGAGGACTCGAATGGTTGTGTGGTGAATAAGAAGATAACGATAGTAGATCCACCGCAACTAGAGATCTTTGCAGGGGATGATGTTACGATCGACTTAGGCAGTAGCAAGCAGTTATATGTAGATAAGAATTATCCAATCCAATACATAGATACGATTATTTGGGAGCCATCACCGAATGACACGTTCAATGTAAAAGTGAGAGATACATTGACGATATCACCGAAGGAGGGTACAGTCTATTGTGCAACGGTGATAACGACAAGTGGTTGTAAGGCGACAGATTGTGTGAAGATAAGTATAGACAATAAGAGACCGGTGTACATACCGAATGTATTCAGACCAGATGGAGATGGAGCAGGGACGGCGTTGAATAAGCGATTGAGTATATTTGCGAATTCGAATTATGTAGAGGAGATACAAGACTTTGAGATATACAACAGATGGGGAGATGTGATGTATAAGATACAGAATTTCCAACCGAACGATCCTGCCTATGGCTGGGATGGTACGTTTTTAGGGAAGCCATTAGATCCGGGAGTGTATGTATATTGGGCGAAGATAAAGTTCAAGGATGGCACGGTAGAGCTCTTCAAAGGAGATGTAACGTTGATAAGATAAGAAGAAAGTAGAATTAGAAAAGAAAAGAAAGAAACGAACAAAAAACATAAAGAGAGGTTGTCTTAATTTAAGGCAACCTCTTTTTTTTGTGACTTTTAGAACTTGAATTCGTTATAAAGTAATATTTATTGCCATTTTAAACATTACAAATACATAATTAAGCTTAAAATTTTATTTATTGGTGAAATGAGGATAATTTTACCCTTTAATTTATATTATGCAATTTTTACGATTTTTCACATTCATTTTTATTTTTATATTTAGCCAAACTTTATTATATAGTCAATATGAAGATTGTAATTCTGCATATAATGTTTCAAATAAATCTACAATTAATGTTGCATCCGTTAATAGTTCTGGACAAGTAATGGATCCAGTTATTGAAGATATTACCCAATGTTTTCAAGGGGATGAAAATAAATCTTACTGGTTAAAATTTAAAGCACTTAGCTCTGGAACTTTTGAATTCAAACTCACTCCAAATGGGTTAATGGCAGATTACGATTTTATTATGTACGATGCTTGCCCTTGTGATACTAATAGAAATATTATTGCATGTAAATGGGTTGGAAGTATTGTTACTAATTTTAAGCCAACTGGTATTGCTACTGATCCACTTGCAAGTTTTGGAGTCCTCCCTATTGATGCTTTGGAGTTTACAAATACTATAAACTTGGTCGCTGGAAAATCTTATTTTCTTCTTTTAAATAACATATCTGCATCATTAGATCCATTTAATAATGTTGGATTTTCACTTGAATTTGGAGGTACTGCAAATATAGGTTTAGTCGATGACAATGATTTCGGTATCCAAAACTTGACTTTTACAGGTCCTGATAGAGTATGTATGAACCAAAAAAATGTAGGGTACAATGGTAATGCTAGTTCTACGTTAGGTTACCCAATAAAATATTATTGGAAAGCAAATAATGGTATAACTTTCAATAATGATAGCTTAAAAAATGTTTCAGCTGATTTTGGACTTTCTGGAGGTGACATATGTTTGAAAGCCTCAGATGGGTGTTATGCACCCAAAAGTATTTGTAAAAAGATTGATATCACAGACATTCCAGATATTTCTGTCATAGATACAACGCCATGCCATAATCAATTTTTTGATTTGACACAATTGAAAATTACAGATAGTAGAAATACATTTGGGAATATAAATTATTTTGACAACAGAGATTCTTCTATTACGAATACAGATTCTATTCAAAGCATAATCACTAAATCAGGTAAATATTTTGTAAGAAAGACCATTAATTTGGCTTGTTTTGATACTGCTTCAGTTGATGTTATTGTTCAGAATTTGGAATTAAAAAGAGACACTTTTAACATTTGTAGCGACGAAACTAGACTTGATACTTTACCTATGATAGAATTGAATGGGAATAGTGGATTGATTTTTACTTATTATCCAGATAGTTTGTCAGCAGCTCAAAAGAAAAATCAAATTTTAAATCCACTAGTAAAAACGACTGGAACTTATTGGATTAGAGGGGATTCGAAAGAGGGCTGTTATCTGATTTCGCCAGTAGTGATTAAATTTTTACCTTATCCCAATTTAGCAGCTTCAACTAATTTTATTTTATGCGATAGCTGTATTCTATTAGATACATTTGCTTTTAATGGTGTAATGAAACCTTATAGTATTAGAATTTTCCCATCAGTAGCATTTGCCGAGCTAGATTTAGGAAGGATTACAAATGTACTGTCTTGTAAAAGTGAATCTTTTGGCGTAAAAGTTATTGCAGCAAATGGTTGTTATGATATTACTCAATTGGATATTACTAAAATCGAACCTTCCTCTTGTATATTATCTGGTATTGATTCTATTTGTAAAAACATAGACAAAGAAGTACAATTGAATTTCAACTTTAGTGGAACATCTCCATTTACTGCAATATATTCTGATGGTTCAAAGTTGGATTCTGTTGTAAGCATTACTGGTAATTTGGTTAAAAAAATCACTGTAAATAAGGCTACAAACTTTAATTTAATTGCTTTAAAAGATGGAAACATCAATTTGTGCAATAATGGAAGGGTTAGTGGAAATTTTGATGTAAAAGAGATCGCACAACCAAAAGTGAAAAACACAAGCATCATTTGTGATTCAACTAGAAAATCATATAAAGTATCCATCGAAATAGAAGGTGGAAATGGGAATTATTTAGTGAACGGAACAAATATTATTGGCAATAATTTTCTAAGCAATACATTTCTAAATGATTCAGTTTATAATTTTTTAATACAAGATATTAATAAATGTATTCCAGATACGGTGAAAGGAGTAGCTACTTGTGCTTGCACCAATTCAGCGGGTTTTATAGACGAAAAAGACACGATGATTTTATGTAAAACAGATGTCGCTTTCGCTACTGCCATTAATTATGTACTAGACCCTGAAGATAAAATTGAATTTATCCTTCACGATAGCCCAACCAATAAAATTGGAAATATTGTTTCCAAAAGCATTGACCCAATTTTTACCTATAATCCGAATATCATCACCAATAAAGTGTATTATATTTCAACAATTGTTGGAGATAGCCTTACTGACGGTACTGTCAATCAAAATGATATTTGCTTGTCTGTAGCACCAGGACGACCTGTGATTTTCCTCACTCCAGATACCATTTCATTGGGTATTGATACGAATTATTGTTTAGGGACTTTAATTAATTTAAAATTCAATACAAATAAAATACAAAATGTTGATGTGGAATATACTATAAATGGTACAAGTAATTCCTTGTCAAATTTTGATTTATCAAAAGGTATTCCTTTGACAATTAATGGGTTAAAAACAATTGATATTATTAGTGCTGTTGATCTTAATTTATGTCCATTAGAAATTGGAAATATTGAACAGAATTTAGATGTTATTAAAAAGCTTTCCACAAATTCTCTGACCATCACTTGTGATTCACTGAATGAGAATTATTCCGTGAATTTTATAGTTGATGCCGATGCAAAATCAATTGTTCAGGTAACTGGATTGAATGGAAATTTAGTGGGTAATAATTTCACCTCAAATTTAATAAAAAGTGGATTGTCCTATTCAATTATTGTAAAAGATCAATTTTTGTGTGATACCATAAAGCTAACTGGTGCTAAAACATGTGATTGCAATAAATTAGCTGGAAAAATCGATACAACGAGTAAAAATATTTGTTTTGGCGACTCCTTATTGATGAACATTCTGAAAAACAATGAAGTTGACAAAAACGACACGACAATAATTGCATTTTTTAATGATGCAAATCTTACTGATTTAGTAGGGTAACAAGTAAATTAACGCTGAATCAAAATACGATTGGTGGGTTGGTTGCCAATAAACCTTACTATATTTCATTAGTGACTGGTAATAAATTGGCGAATTATCCTTTTGTAGATTTATCTTTTTGTCATGTAAAAACATTGCCCCAGCAAATCATATTTTTGGATAAACCAACCCTTTCTTTGGTGAATACAATTGATACCATTTGTCCGAATGATACGATAAAGCTTATTGGAAATTATACTGGATCCTTACCAAGTCAGTTTTTGATTGATAACCAAAACTATGTAATCAATCAATCGAATTTCACCATCCCAATAGTTGCAATCAATGCTAAAAGTTATTCAATTAAAATTACGGATAAAAATAATTGTTTGACTGATTTTAATAATATTTACAAAACAGATTTGAGAGGAAAAACGACCATCGGAACTTTTAGTGTAGATACTTTCCAGACATGTTTGTTGGACACGATAATGATGGGAATAGTAGGTCAAACCAAATATAAGGATGACTCTATTTTTTATAAAATTGAAGATTTAAATAATAACCTAATCACTATTCAAACCCAACCTAGATTTGTGTTATTGTCGAATATGAATAAAAATACATTTTATAAAGTGACAATGGTTGCCTATCCCGTAAAAAATGGAATCGTTAATCCAAAAAGTAATTGTGTGGAGCAATCAAAATCTGCTTTTATTCGATTCAATGATTTGCCATTAGCGACGATTTCAACACTCAATCCGATATGTGAAGGGGATTCATTACCCATTTTATTAAATATAAGTAATGATATAAATAAATTTAATATTTCATTATCTTTTGATAATCAAGTATATAAATTCAATAATTTATCAACTGGTTCGGTGTTTAAAGTGAAACCAAATTTGTTGTCTAAGATAAAATTAGTGGATATTGTTCCAATCAATAGTTCAATAATTTGCAAACCACAAATTGATTCAACCGAATTGGTGATTAGCTTTTTGAATGCCCCTACCTTGTTTTCTTCAAAAATAATTTGTGCTCCTAATAAACAAACTTTCCAGCTACAAGTAGTTGTTAAAAGTGATAAGATAGCAACTTTAGTCACAAAAGGTGCTACTGGAAATTGGTCGAATAATACATTTTTGAGCAATGCAATTGCATCAGGTACCAATTATTCAGTGACTATCACAGATGCTAATGGTTGTAAAGAATTGATAGTTAATGGTTTTGGTGACTGTAGTTGCCCTTCAAATGCAAAGCCTTCTATTAGTATATTGCAACCAGTTTCGTGCTTCAATAAAACAGATGGAATCCTTTCGGTGAAAAATATCAATGGAACGCCACCATTTATTTATCAATGGAGTAATAATATTTCTGGGGATATTAACAAAAACATTAAAGGAGGATTTTATACGGTAACAATGACGGATAAAGATAATTGTACTACGGTCGATTCTATAGAGTTGAAAAATCCTGAGGAGCTAACAGCAAACTTAAAAGTGGTTAATCCTCCTTGTCCTGGACTGAGGCTTGGGTCGTTAATTTTTGAAAACATGAATGGTGGAACACCACCTTATGCTTACCAGATGAACAATCAAGTATTTGGAACAATACCTCGATATGATGAATTAATAGCTGGAAAATATGAGCTTACAATAGCTGATAAAAATGGTTGTAAGAAATTGTTTTCGACACAAATAGTTGATCCAGAAGTTTTTAGTATTTCGTTAGGGAATGATACGATTATTAATTTTGGAGATAGCATTTTCTTGAAATTAGTTTCCAATCAAACAATCGATAGTTTAAAATGGTCTTCAAATGCTATCTGTGTTGATACTTTGTGCTTAAGACCCTATGCAAAGCCCAACTATGAATACGAACTTTATTCTGTGAAAGCCACCAATATTTTTGGCTGTATGGCTGAAGATGAAATCAAGATTTCTGTCAAAAGATTTGATGATATTTATATTCCAAATATATTTTCGCCAGAAAGTGGTAATTTACTCAACCAGCGATTTACTATTTTTGCTGGGAAATCTATTGCGAAAATAAAGACTTTTTCAATATTTGATCGGTGGGGAAATCGTTTGTTTAGTTCAACTAACACAATTCCTAATGCAGACGATCAAGGTTGGGATGGAACAGTAGATGGGAAATTGATGAACGAAGGTGTTTATATTTACTTTGCTGAAATAGAGAAAGATAATGGTAAAATAATTGTTCTTAAAGGAGATTTTATGCTTTATCGACAATAGTAAAAATCGTAATAAAGGGTAGAAATGCAACAGAAGACCAAAAATTACGTTATCTATGCTTACGATTTGAATTTACTATATGGATATTAATTTCCAATACCCACTCTGGTATTTGTTGTTTTGTTTGATATTTGCTGTTATTTTTACTGGTGTGTTGTATTATAAAGATACCACATTCTCAGAACAAAAGCCTATTTTGAGAAAGTCATTAGTAGCTCTAAGGTTCTTGTCTTTATTCATAATAGCAGCACTTCTTTTATCTCCTTTTTTAAAATCAATAGTAACAGAAACCAAGAAACCTGTGGTGGTGATTGCTCAAGATCTATCAGAATCGATAAGAGCTGGAATGAGTGAAGAGCAAATTAAAAATTACCAAACGAATTTAGAGGGATTGCAAGCAAAATTAGCATCAAAATATGATGTGAAAAATGTGTCATTTGGGAGTGAAGTAAATGAGGGTATTGATTTTAAATTCAATGAGAAATCAACTAATATTGCTAAAGTCATCAAGGAATCATACGATTTGTATAACACCCAAAATCTAGGAGCGATCATAGTTGCTTCAGATGGAATCTATAATGAAGGTACACACCCCATGTATGCCGCTGAAAAAAATACGGCACCAATTTATACTATTGCATTAGGGGATACAATACCGAAGAAAGATTTAGTGCTTAAAAAAGTTTTAAGTAACAATATTGCTTATTTGGGAGATAAATTTAGCATACAGGTTGATGTCGCAGCAAAAAACTGTGGTGGTCAAAACACGAATTTAACAGTATCAAAAGTAAATGGTAAAGAAAGAAAAGCAATCAATACTTTCCCAATTTCAATCAGTGGAAATGACTTTTTTACTACAAAAGAAATAATTCTAAATGCGGATGCCGTTGGTGTTCAACGTTATCTGATTTCATTATCAGGGGTAAATGGTGAGGCTACGACATTAAATAATTCTAAGGAAATATTTATAGATGTGCTGGATGCAAGACAAAAAATTGCATTATTGTACAATTCTCCTCATCCTGATATTTCTGCATTGAATCAAGCATTGAGTGGCAACAAAAACTTTCAAGTAACTGCCACACAGGTGAATGACCCAAATATCAAAATTAGTGATTATGATTTAGTGGTTTTACACCAAATTCCTGCTAAAACAGGTGATGCAACTGTGCTTTTGAGGCAAATAATGGATAAGAAAATTCCACATTGGTTTATTTTAGGTGGTCAATCGGAAATTACTAAATTAGCTTCCTATCAAAGTTTGACAACGATTATTTCAAATGGGCAATCAAGTAATGATGTAACAGGAAAATTTTCTGGAAATTTCAACCATTTCACCTTAAACGAAAGACTTTTACAAGAAATACCTAACTACCCACCTCTAGTTTCTCCTTTTGGCGATTATAAGTCAGGAGCAAATGGGCAAGTACTTTTTTATCAAAAAATTGGGAAGGTGGATACAAAATTTCCACTTTGGACTATTGGGGAATATAGTGGTTTAAGACAGGCTGTGTTGTCGGCAGAGGGAATATGGAAATGGAGAATGTTTGATTATTTACAACATAAATCTCATGACCAAATTGATGAATTAGTGAATAAAACGGTCCAATATTTAACGGTTAAAGAAGATAAAAGAAAGTTTAGAACAAATGTTGTAAAAAATATTTTCAAAGAAAATGAGACTATTGACTTTACAGCTGAGTTGTATAATGACAACTATGAATTGATAAATGATGCTGATGTTGCTCTGACGGTGACCAATCAAGATAAAAAGGATTTTGTTTTCACTTTCAATAAACAAGGCAAATCTTATGTCTTAAATATTGGACAGTTTCCAGTAGGAGAATATTCATATAAAGGTAGTGTGAAACAAAATGGTACTACATTAACACATGCTGGGCAGTTTAGTGTCCAACCCGTTCAACAAGAGTTATTTGAAACTACTGCGGATCATTCTGTTTTGAGGGCACTAAGTCAAAAATATGATGGTATCACTGTTCATGCTAATGAATTGGATAAGATTGTTAAAAATATTGAAGAAAAAGGGGTGGTGAAACCAACCATTTACACCACCAATAAAACTCGTTCTGTAATTAATTTGAAATGGCTCTTTGGTTCCTTGATCGTATTGTTGGGATTAGAGTGGTTTTTGAGAAGATATTTTGGATCTTACTAGAAATTAAGGATTGTAAATATGTTACAATTCATTTCAAATTGTAAATTTACTCATTGATATAATTTTGATATTTATATTACCTATTGTATTAGGTCTTGCGTCTAATATCTAATCTAAATAATTTACAGATGAAGGGATTATATACATTTATAAGTTTTCTATTTTTTTGTAATTCAGTATTTGCCCAAGGAAGCATTCTGCCTATGGGATCCCCTGATTATCAAATAGTAGAACGACTAAAAATCAAATATGAAAGTTTTTCAGAAATACATACTACTCTCAAACCATATAATCGTATAGATGTCTGTAATGGTGCGATTGCACTACTAAATTCTGATAATGAGTTTACAGAAAGAGACAAACAAGACCTTCAATATCTCATTGACAATAATCAGCTTTGGCTAACAGCAGATCAAAATATCGGACAAAAGCAGACGGAGAAAAAAATATTTATTGATAGTACCCATACTTTTTATAAATTAGAAACTACCAACGAATTTGTAAAACCGACATACACCACAAATGAAAAGCCGCTTTTCGGAGTTTTTTATAAAACCCCTGCAAACCTGCTGGAAGTGAAAGAAAAATATTTTAGATTAGCAATCAACCCATTATTGAATTTACAAATTGGGAAATCTAAAGAGGAAGATGGATTAATGTTTGCGAACCAAAGAGGCATTGAATTATATGGGGATGTGGATAATAAAGTTTATTTTTATTCTAATTTGGTAGAAAGCCAACAGCGTTTTCCAAATTTTATTTCGAAATATGCACAATTTATCAATGCAGTACCTGGAAATGGGAATTTGAGATATTATCAAAGTAGTGTTTTTGGAAAGGTAAGTGGATTTGACTACATGAACGCCCAAGGTTATATCGGATTTAATGTGTCAAAACATGTTGGAATTCAGCTAGGACATGGCAGGAATTTTTTAGGAGATGGTTACAGATCCTTGTTGCTATCCGATTTTTCACACAATTATTTTTATTTGAAGCTCAATACCAAAGTATGGAAGTTCCATTATCAAAATATTTTTGCAGAATTGACAGATTTATCCTCACATTCTATTTTTCCTGGCGATCAATTGTTGGGTAAAAAATATGGAGCATTTCATATGCTGAGTTATAATATTAATAAAAAGCTTAATATTGGATTGTTTGAAAGTGTTATTTTCAATAGAAGCAAACAATTTGAATTTCAGTATTTGAATCCATTAATTTTTTATAGAACTGTAGAGCTATTTGTCGGTAGCCCAGATAATGCAATGATTGGATTTAATTCTAGATATGACTTGAATTCAAAGTTTTCTTTTTATGGACAGTTTCTTTTAGACGAATTTATTTTCAAGAATATAAAAAGTCAAAATGGTAGTTGGACCAATAAATATGGTGCTCAAATTGGTGTGAAATACGTCAATGCTTTTGGAATCAATCAGTTAGATATGCAATTGGAGTATAATTTTGTCCGCCCATTTACTTATATGCACTTCGATAGCTCCAGCAATTATGTACATTACAACCAACCTTTAGCACATCCACTTGGTGCAAATTTCAAGGAAATGATTGGGATTATTCAATATAGACCCTCAAAAAACTGGAATTTCGAATTAAGATGTTTCAATATTGTAAAAGGTTTTGATGATGGTTCTAGTAATTGGGGCGGAAATATTATAAAAGATTATAATTCAAGAAGTCTTGAGCTGGGGAATGAAATTGGGCAAGGGGTGAAATCCAAAATTTTCTTACTCAATTTTGATGTTAGCTATAGATTGTACCACCAATTTTATATTGATTTCAATACAAAATATCGAATAGAGAAAAGTGATAATCCTGCAAATAATTTGAATACTACCTTTTTTAGTGGCGGTATTCGACTGAATATTGCCAAACAAAAGATAGATATTTAAAAATTTATAGAAAAAAATTAGAAAAAATTCGCTAGAATGAAATAGTATTCAATAGTTGAATTATCAAAATATCCAATATTTATTTACCTTTGCCGAATGCAAGCAACAGCCAGCCAAATAGCATCTTTATTGAACGGAAGGGTCGAAGGAAACCCTGAAGTTGTAGTTACTAAGCCTGCTCGAATCGAAGAGGGTACTGAGGGTACAATTAGTTTTTTGGGCAACGAAAAGTATGAACAATATGCCTATACTACAAAATCTAGTATTTTGTTAGTTAGCCATGATTTTGTTCCAGCCAATCCAATATCTTCTACGTTGATTCGTGTTTCTGATGTGTATGCTTCAGTAGCTGTTTTATTGGACACTTTTGGAAAAGAAAATGAGAAAGAGGGTGTTATTTCAAAAAATGCTTTCATACATGAAACTGCTGAAATAGGTGAAAATTGTAATATCGAACATTTTACTGTGGTTGAAGAGCATGTCAAAATTGGGAAAAATACCTTTATCCATTCCAATGTTACCATTCAAGCAAATGTAAAAATTGGTAAAAATTGCATCATTCACCCTGGGGTAAGAATCTATAAAGACTGTGAAATAGGTGATGATTGTATCATTCATTCTAATGTAATTATTGGGGCAGATGGTTTTGGTTTTGCACCAAACGAAAATGGTACTTTCAAAAAAGTAAAGCAATTGGGCAATGTACTAATTGAAGATAATGTTGAAATCGGAGCAAATACTACAATTGATAGAGCCACAATGGGTTCTACAATAATCAGAAGTGGCGTTAAATTGGATAATTTAATAATGATTGCCCATAATGTGGAAATCGGGAAAAATACTGTAATCGCCGCTCAAACTGGTATTGCAGGAAGTACAAAAATTGGTGAAAACTGTATGATTGGTGGGCAAGTTGGTATTGTTGGCCATATTCAGATTGCTAATAATACAAAAATTCAAGCTCAAAGTGGTGTTTCTTCTTCCGTAAAAGTGGAAGGAACTGCTTTATACGGATCACCAGCATTGCCTTATGGAGATTTTCTGAAATCATACGTTTTGTTTAAAAAACTTCCAGATATTCAGCAGAAAATCAAACAATTAGAAGAAGCGTTAAAGGAAAAAGACTAAAGTTAGATCAAATGAAACAATGTACAATTGGGAAAGAAATTTCATTATCTGGTATTGGTTTACATTTAGGTAAGATTGTTAATATTACCTTTGTACCTGCAGAAATTAATCTTGGAATCAAATTCGTAAGAGTTGATTTGGAGGATAAACCTGTAATTCCAGCTGATATTTCAAAAGTTATTACCACAAATAGGGGTACGACCCTTCAAAATGGGAATGCACAAGTACATACTGTAGAACATGTTTTATCTGCCTTAATGGGCTTAGGTATTGATAATTTAACGATTGAGTTGGATGGTCCTGAGATTCCTATTTTAGATGGCTCTGCAATAGAATTTGTTAAGGCGATACAAAAAGCTGGTATATTAGAACAAGATGCTGAAAGAGAGTATTTTGAGATTTTAGAACCTATATCCTATAAAGATGAATTGACAGGTTCTGAATTAGTTGCTTTGCCAGATGATGAGTTTAATATCACCTCCATGATTGATTTTAACTCTCCAGTTTTGGGTCAGCAGTATGCTACTTTAAATCACATGAATGATTATGTGGTGGAAATAGCAGCCTGTAGAACTTTTGTTTTTGCATGAATTGGAAAAGCTAATTAACCAAGGGTTGATAAAAGGAGGAGATTTAGATAATGCAATTGTGATAGTAGATAGAAAAATGGACGAGGCACAATTAGCAGAGTTATCCAAAAAACTAAATAAACCAAACGTAAAAGTAGAAAAGGAGGAGTGTTAAACACAACCGATTTGAAATATAAAAACGAACCAGCTAGACACAAATTATTGGATGTTATTGGTGATTTATCATTGATAGGTAAACCAATAAAAGGAAAAATTGTGGCTACCAAGCCTGGCCATTCAATCAATATTGAGTTTGCTAAAATACTAAAAAAATTAGCAATTGAACAAAAAAAGAATTTTGGTGTTCCTAAATACGATTTGAATGCAACGCCTAAAATGAATATAAATGAGATAATGGAGCTCTTACCCCACCGTTATCCATTTTTACTCGTAGATAAAGTTTTGGATATAACTCATGATTGTATATATGGCCTTAAGAATGTCACAATGAACGAAGGATTTTTCCAAGGCCATTTCCCCAACAATCCTGTTTTCCCTGGAGTTCTCCAAATAGAAGCAATGGCTCAAACTGGTGGGTTATTTGCCCTAAGTTTGCAAGAGGATTCTAAAGGTTGGGATACTTATTTTTTAAAAATTGATAATTGTAAGTTTAAGCATAAAGTACTTCCAGGTGATACTTTGATTATTAAAATGCAATTATTAATGCCAATTAGAAGAGGAATTGTACAAATGCAAGGAACCATTTATGTTGGTAATAAAGTAGTTTCCGAGGCTGAATTGACTGCTCAAATAGTCAAACGAAACAATTAAATAATTTTGATAATTCCCAATTTTTAGGAATGAATAATAACAACTTAGCAGTAGTACATCCAGAAGCAAAAATAGGCAAAAACGTTGTAATAGAGCCTTTTGCTTACATTGAAAAAAATGTTGAAATTGGGGATAATTGTTGGATAGGCCCTCATGCAGCTATCATGAGTGGTACAAAAATCGGAAATAATTGTAAGATTTTTCCAGGTGCTGTAATTGGAGCTGTTCCACAAGATTTAAAGTTTGGTGGCGAAGATTCAGTAGTAGAAGTTGGTGACAATGTGGTGATTAGAGAATATTGTACATTGAATAGAGGTACAAAAGCGAATCATGTTACAAAAATTGGAAATAACTGTCTTTTAATGGCTTACGTTCATGTTGCTCATGATTGCATCGTAGGCGATTTTTCCATTTTAGCAAATAATGTCAATTTAGCTGGCCATATTGAAATTGGTAGAAATGCCGTTTTAGGCGGATTAACCGCTGTGCATCAGTTTGTTCAGATTGGTGAACATAGTATGGTTGGTGGCGGATCTTTGGTTAGGAAAGACGTACCTCCCTTTGTGAAAGCTGCAAGAGAGCCATTGTCCTATGTAGGAATAAATGGACTAGGCTTGAGAAGAAGACATTTCACTGCTGAACAAATTAACAATATTCAAGATATTTACAGAATATTATTTGTCAGAGGCAATAATACAACCCAAGCCATCGCTTCTATCGAAGCCAATATACCTGATTGTAATGAAAAAGAAACAATTTTGAGGTTTTTAGGCAATTCCAAAAGAGGAATTATGAGAGGTTTAAAATAGTTTAAATGACAATTACACTAGAAAATATTGGGAAGCGATTTTTGTATGATTGGATTTTTAGGAATGTAACTTGTACTTTGGATAATGGAGCATTTGCGATTTTGGGGCATAATGGCTCTGGAAAATCGACACTTATGAAAGTGATTAGTGGCCATCTTACGCCAAGTACTGGAAAAATATCTTTTATTAATGACAATCAAAAAATCTCTGAAGACAATATTTACAAACTTATCAGTTATGCCGCACCCTATATTGAATTAGTTGAGGACTTCACTTTGGATGAGCAGCTTCAATTTCATCAAAATTTCAAACCTTTTTTCCCGAATTTGACAATAGAAGGAATCAAAGATATTTTGAAACTTTCCAACACCCAAGATAAACAAATAAAATTCTATTCATCGGGAATGAAACAAAGATTAAAATTAGTTTTAGCTTGTTGTTCTGAAACTCCAGTTTTATTGTTGGATGAGCCAACCACGAATCTGGATAAACAGGGTGTAAGCTGGTATCAACAATTGGTTAGTCAATTTACAAATGATAGGTTGGTGCTTATTGCCAGCAATGTAGAAGAAGATTACTTCTTATGTAAGCAGCAAATTGTAATGACAGATTTCAAAAAAAAGTAATCTAAAAATATATATTTCTACCGATAAAAATGGAATGAACTTCTAAAAATTGCTTACAATAACAAAAAATCCTTTAATTTTGAATAAAAAATCGAATATGCCAAAAGCAAAAATGACAGGTTTTACAAAATTTTTACTATTAATGATTATTGTAGGTCCTTTAGCTTTTTTTGGAGCATCTTATTATAGAGGGGAAGATGGATTCGGAGCAATAAAATCATTATTCAATAAGTCAGAAAATACATCTTCAGAAAAGGTTGATGAAGAAAAGCCAAAAGTAGCAAAAAGTAATGGAGATGATTTGTTATTAGAAAGTAAAATTAAAAGATATGAGGATGAGCTTATTCAAAAAAATAAGTTAATTGACTCATTATATTTAGAAAATACAAGAATCTCTAATGAATATAAACTCAAAATCAAAGAATTGGAACAATCTAAGGTTCAATTAGAGAAAGTAAAGTCAGTTTTAAATAAATAGTTTTTAAACTTTTGCTCTTATTTTTTCCCAACTTCTTATATAGCTTTCCAATTTTAGGAGTTTTAGGTTGGTTTCTAATATATTGAAATACAGTGGATTGAAATCTTCATTGATATATTCAAGTTGTTGCCTAATAATAGAATTGTTTGAAAAGAAAGCTCGAACTAAATTATTATGACCAATTACACTTCCAGCTTCATCCAGTGGACTTGCATTTTTTCCAATTAAACATTTTACTGTTTTTCCAGAAAACGGAAAAATTCCATCAAGTCTTATTACATGATTCCAGTTGTTGAATAAATTATAATTGTAATAAATTTTGTCTTTTACGGATGTAAAAACATCTTTGATTTCAACTTCCTTGGCTAAAATTATCTCATTCCTTTCATTAAAATCATGATTACAAATGGTGTATCCTAATGCTGTGAATTCAAAATCTTCTGCATTATCCCATCCAAATGACAACTGTAGAATGTGGTGAAGCTTTTCTAAGCTAATATTGGACGGTACTTCAATGAGCCGCCAAATTAAAGGAATCGTACCTTTAATAGCAATTCTTAATCTGTATGTGTAAATTTTATTATAGTTTTTCAAAATACCCGAAAATATTATCTAAAGCTACATATTGCAATAGTCATTCCATTTTTATTATTAAGTTACTGTAAATCAATTGTATAAATGGAAAAATAGGATAAGTGGTTTAAATAATAATTTTTATAATATATAAGTTGTTAATGATGTGGAATTTTAAATATTGCTTTTTATATCAATTAATAAAAAAAATATGTGTTTAAACTTATTTAAAATCCTGCTGCTGCATCATCTCCTCTGAAATCGGCTGCTCCATCGATTTTTCCATCAGGATGTACAAAAATGGCTTCTACTCTACCTATATATTCTCGTTCTTTCAAAACATGTCCCATCATTTCTAACTTTTTTCTGGTTTCTTCATTGAAAGTATTTTTTTCTATAAAAATCTGATCGGGTAACCATTGATGATGAAATCTTGGTGCATGAACAGCATCTAAAACATTCATTTTGAAGTCAATAACATTTATAATTGTTTGAAGAACTGATGTGATAATCGTAGAACCGCCTGGAGTACCTACCACTAAAACCAATTTGCCATCTTTACAGACAATTGTTGGTGTCATCGAACTGAGCATCCTTTTCTTAGGAAAGATAGCATTTGCTTCTGCACCAATTAGTCCATACATGTTAGGGACACCCGGTTTTGAACTAAAATCATCCATTTCATTATTCAATAAAAATCCAGCTCCTTCAACGACTGTTTTAGCTCCATAACTATCATTTAAAGTCGTAGTCAACGAAACTGCACCTCCAAATTCATCCACAATACTCATATGTGTTGTTTGCTCTTTTTCGATAAAGGGTATTCCAGCCTGAATTTGTGTACTCGGTGTAGATTTTTCAGGGTTGAAATTTTTCATTCTATTTGCAATGTATTGACTATCAATTAATCCACTTATCGGTACTGGATAAAAGTCAATATCTCCGAGGTGCTTTGATCGGTCAGCATATACCCTTTTTTCTGCTTCTGCAATCACATGAACCGTTCGAGCATCATGAAAACCCCATTTCTCAATGGGATATGGTGCTATCATTTTAAGAATTTGTAATAGTGCAATACCGCCGCTGGATGGTGGCGACATGGAATAAATATCATAGCCCTTATATTTAAAGGAAATCACCGGTCTATCTTTTGCTGTATATTGACCTAAATCATTTAATGTAATTAGTCCTTTGCTTTTTTGCATTTCTGCAACGATCAATTCAGCAACTTCCCCCTTATAAAAACCATTTTTTTTATCTTTTTTTATGGCTTTTAAAGTTTTTGCTAAATCTTTCTGAACTAGCTTTTCCCCAGCATACCACGTTGAATCTTTTACAAAAGCAGGTCGGTAAGTATTATATTTCAGGAATTCCGATTTTAGCTTATTTAGATTATTCGCTTCTTGATGAGTAATCACAAATCCTTTCTGTGCTAAATTTATGGCAGGTTGAATCAACAATTTCCAGTTTTTAAGCTTGCTATGTTTCACAAATGCATCATACATTCCAGCAACACTACCTGGAACACCAGCAGCTAAAGTGCCTTTCATGCTCAAGTTGGGAATCACATTTTTTAGAGAATCTAAAAACATATCCCTTGTAGCTGCCAAAGGTGCCGATTCTCTATAATCGGAGGCAAAACACTGTCCATTGGGTTGGCGATAAATCATAAATCCACCACCACCGATATTGCCTGCCTGAGGATAGACCACTGCTAAGGCAAATTGAACGGCAATAGCTGCATCCACAGCATTGCCACCTTTTTTCAGGATATCCAAACCTACTTCAGAAGCTATAGGGTGGGCACAAACAACCATCCCTTTTTTGCCAGTAGCACTTTTTTTAGCATTTGGATATTGCGGATTGGTCTGACCAAATAAAATAAAAGGGCACAACAATAGAATTAAATAATACTTCATGAAATAGATTTTATACAAAATAACGAAAATATGATGACAATTTGAACTGTAAAATTTCGAAATCAATTTCTGTATTTCAATAAAATGAGTGAAAATTAATATTTCGTCGATGTCAATTCTTGTCTGATAGAAAAAATTTTCATTACTAGATTTAATCATTCATTTTGCTAATTATTAATGATTACTTTTGACAAATCAAACGAAAAAAGATGGTGAGTGATTTTTTGGACGGGTTGGTGTCCTATATTCAGGCATGGAAGCTGATAACGAAAATGAAACTTTGGAGTTATCTTATTATTCCAGGAATCATTAGCTTAATTGTTGGTATTTCTATTTTTGGCTTTGCTTTCAGTTTTAGTGACGAAATTGCCAATTATCTCACTAGTTATTGGCCCTTCAAATTTGGAGTAAAGCTGATTTCTATTACTTCAAAAATATTTAGCAAAATTTTCTCTGGCTTTATTGGTTTTTTAGGGTTTAAAAATGCAATATTATTTATTAATAGCCCTTTTATGAGCCAGCTTTCCGAAAAAATCGAAGAGCAATTATCTGGAAGAAAAGCTCCACAACTAACTTTCTTTAAATTCATAAGTGAATTGAAAAGGGCAGTAAGAGTTACTTTTAGGAGTTTTGTTAAAGAAATGATTTATAGTCTTTTTGCTCTGATCATTGGCGGTATTTTTCATGTTAAAATATTGGCTTTGTTTATTGTTCAGGCTTTTTATGCTGGTGCAGGAAATCTAGATTACACTTTAGAACGTCATCTTTCAGTGGAAGAAAGTAATGAATTCGTGAAAAGGCATCGTGGATTAGCTCTTGGAAATGGAATGGTCTATATTATTTTGTTGTTCATCCCTGGTTTGGGATTGATTTTCGCCCCAAGCCTTTCAGCTGTTGCTGCAACTGTGGAGAGTTTGGAGAGAGTAGATCGTTATAAAAATGCTTTGGATGATATTATTTGAAAATAAATTGGTAATTTTGAGGAATCTATATTTTAAATTAAATCTTAATCATGGCCTTATTGTTTTCTAGCATTTTTTCTTCGAAAGATAAAGTCAAACTAGTCGAAGCAATCACCGAATCTGAAAAGAAAACTTCTGGTGAAATCCGACTTTTTATGGAAGCAAAATGTGAAAAAGATGCTTTGGAAAGAGCTATTGAAGTATTTCATGAACTCAAAATGATCGAAACGGAAGCTAGAAATGGTATATTAATTTATGTAGCTTTCGAATCTAGAAAAATTGCAATTTATGGCGACACTGCCATTCACCAACTTTTAGGGCTTGGATATTGGGATGATACAATTAAAGAGTTAATTCAAAAATTCAAGAAAAAAAGATATACTTCTGGGTTAATAGAATGTATTCATGATTTAGGTGAAAAATTAGCCAAATATTTCCCAATTACTGCAAATGATAGGAACGAATTGCCAAATGATATTGTATTTGGAGATGATATGCTAGACTAAAATGATAGCTTTGAAAATGAAACAAGTGTTTAAAATATTTTGTACTCTTTTTATTATTGGATTTCATTTATCCACTTTTGCTCAGAGTATTCCTGATAGGCCTATTCCAGCAAAATTGGTGAATGATTTGGCAGATGTCCTATCAGATAGTGAAGAATATCAATTAGAAAGCCAACTCAGAAGAGATATGGACACCACTTCTACTCAAATCGTAGTGGTGACTATCAAGAATATTGGTGCTTATGATATAAGTGATGTTGCGTTGAAAATATTGAGAGATTGGGGAGTTGGGCAGAAAGGAAAAGACAATGGTATTGTCATTTTGGCTGCCATGGAAAATAGAAAGATATGGATTTCAACAGGTTATGGCGTAGAAGGGGCTTTGCCTGATTTGCTTACCAAAAGAATTGTTGATACCTATATCAAGCCAAATTTCAAAAAAGGCAACTATTTCGAGGGATTTTCTAGTGCATTGACTGCTATTCAATCTGCATTAAAAGGCGAATTTAATGCAGATCCTAAAAGCCCAAAAGGGGATGCGACGGATGCTTTCATATTTTTACTCATTCTTTTAGCAATCATATTTTTATTTTTCTTCATATTCTATAAAGCTAGCAAACGAAATGGCGGTAGAGGCGTAGTCGTGTCTAGCGATGGCTGGGATGAAGAAAATGATAGAAGAAATAGGGGAAGAGGCTATACTCCACCGTTTATTTTTTGGGATGGCGGAGGAAGTCGTGGTCATGATGACGATAGTGGAGGCGGCGGATTTGGAGGTTTTGATTTCGGTGGCGGTAGCGGTGGCGGCGGTGGAGCTGGTGGAGATTGGTAAGATTTTTTTACTAAAATTTATTTCTTAATTTCTCCAAAGCCAATTTTATATTGCTTTCATAATCAGGGAGTTTTCCAGTATATGGAGTTCCCATTTTCAAATAATTTTTGTAAAAGAAATTGGCTGAAATAGTCCATTTTTGTTTGAACATTTTTCTACCATCATTTTTCACCACCCTGCCAGTGGATTTTGCTTGAAAGTGATACACGAAAGCATTTCCTACTCCAATAAATATTCTGCATCCAGCATGCCACATTTTCATAGCTAAATCAGGGTCGGAGTACATACCTGGGCTAAACTCAGAGCTGAAACCACCAATTTTTAACCACCAAGATTTTGGCATCAATACAGGTGGCCAAGAAGAGCCATTCCAATCAGAAATAGCCAAAGTTTTATATTCTGCTATTATTTTGGCTTCCTCAAATGAGGCTAGATCAGTTCCATAATTTTTACAAACCACAATTGGGTTGCCCGTATCTTTTGGCTCTATCATCGTAGCAGACATCATAAAATCAGAATGCCCAATTGCATTGATTTTACTCATCAAGTTTTTGTCCCAATCTGGCAACACATACATATCATCGTTGATATATAAGATATAGTCAGCGGTTGCTAAAGCGGCTGATTGATTGACGGCAAAACAAATGCCTATATTTTTTTCACTTTGAGTGAATTCGATATTTTCTTGTTGAAGCCAGTCGATGGTGCCATCAGCCCCTTCATTGACATGAACAATTATCTGATGTGAAAAAGTGGAATTTTTACGAATACTTTCAATGCAAGTTTTTAGATAACTCAAATTATTCCAAGTGGGAATGAGGATTGAAAATATATTTTTTGTTGACATAGTATTCATAAAACAAAAAATCCCTGAGGAAAATCCTAACAGGGAATCTTGGGAGGAAAATGGGTCTCGAACCCACGACCTTCGGAACCACAAACCGACGCTCTAACCTACTGAGCTACATCCTCCATCTTGCATTTTTTCAAATGCGATGCAAATATATGATTGTTTTATGATAAAATAAATACATTAAGGTCAGAATATTTAGAAATAAATAGTTTATAAAGAGTTACTTTATTGAAATTCAATTTAGTACAAAAAAATTATTTGAATTTATTTTTCAAGTTGAGAAAGTATTTTTCAAAATACTCAAAGGATAAAATCGCAATAGAAGTGGCATAAACACTTGCAAACAATGGAAAACAAACCCAAAAGGTAATCGATTGGTGAGCTAATCCCATCAAATTGAGTGTTTTCAAGGAGAGATAAACGCCAATTATGTGGAAAATATAGATGCCAAATGAAATCTTCCCTAGGTATTTTAGCCATTTATATTCTAGGTTGAATATCGAATTGCTATCAATTGCGATAACTAATAGGAGAAAAGAAACTCCTCCATTGATATATCTTTCATCGGCATCGTAATAAAATGGTCCGAATAAATACCTGATAATGAGGACTAAAGCTACTGAAAAAATGAATTTAAGTAAAATTGGCGATTTTTCATTATTGAATAATTTGGGAAAATTTATGACCAACCATGCCAATAAAGCTCCTGTGGCAAAATGGAAATATCGATTGAAAGTGAAATAGTAGGGTGCCGCATAGGCATTGGTTTGGAACCAATCTTGATAGAATGATGGGGGAAAATAGGTGACAAAAATTCCAATAAAAATAAAAAGTAGTATCAAAATTAGCGTCCTTTTCCGAAATAAAAACAACAGGGGAGCCCACAATAAATAAAATTGCTCTTCTATGCTCAATGACCAAAAATGGGCAACGGTATGGGTGCTATATGCATTCATATGCCCAATCATTATTTGCAAATTAATCCCAAATCCTAATAAATATAGAAAGTTGCCAATTATCCCATTGTTGGTGGGAGCGGTGGCGTCCAATCCAAAGAATTCCAGATAGTAAGGAGCGATGGATAAAAGTATAATCCCCACGGTGAAATAGAGTGGCCACAATCTGAGGGATCTCCTAATCAAGAAGTTTTTTATATTAATATTTCCAGTATTCTTGATTTCGATTAAAAGCATATAGCTGATCAAAAAACCACTCAAAACAAAGAAAAAATCTACCCCAAAACTAGCTAGTTTATTAAAAAATGGAGAATAAGGAGATATCTTTTCCTGATCGAAAAGCACCGCTTGACAATGTCCAGCAACCACAAAGATTGCCGCAAAAAATCGTAAACCATCGAGATTTTTAAACGACTTACCAATTGTTGATACCGATAAATCGGTAGTTGATTTGTTGATTTGTTTAATTGTTAATAATTTTATTAATTAATGGTTTGATTATCTTCTTATTTAGCAATTTTGTTATTGTAACTGTTTATTTTATTTGTTAATTCGTTGATTGTTAATCTATAAGAAGACACTTCTTCGTTATTGATATAATTAAGTTTTTCCGAAATGATTAAGAAATTCAATACTTCTATCGCAGATCCATAAGCAATTTGAAAAAACCTAGCTTTATCTTTTTCGCCAAATCTACAACTCCCTTCTGCAATATTTGCAGATATAGAAGTAACTGCCCTTCTCAATTGTGAGACAATACCAAATTTTTCTTCTCTAGGAAAATTTGTAGTAGATTTATAAATCCTCATTGATAATTCTATTGAAATTTTCCAAATATCCAGTTTTTCAAAACTATATGTATATTCCATTTTTAAGAAATTTTCATTTAATATAATTCATTTACTATATAAAATATATATTTATTTCACAAATTCTAAACTTTCCTATTTTTAGCTTCAGTTTCCTCGAAATCAACACATCCAACACCTCCCTACTCCAAAATATCCACCAAAATTCAAACCAACACCTCAACACCTTTACAACTCCACTCCCGAAGTTCCGATAATTCGGAACGAAATCAACACTTCAACAACTCCACACCTTAATAACTCCAAAATCAACAAATCAACAAATCAACAACTCCCACAACTCCCACACCTCACCCAATTTTTTCCACAGTCCATGCTTCCGCTTTTTCATCAAACAAAATCTTTGTTTTTGCCCAAGTGGATTTGAACAAATCTGAATTGCGGTAATTTTCTAGGGCGGCTTCGTTTTCCCAGAGGCTGAAGGTGAAAAGAATTCTTTGGTCGGTAGTGTTTTGTAGCAATTCCATGTGGTGGCAGCCTTCGAACGAACGGATTAGCGGTGCACTATTGTTGAAAACTTCCATGAAATTGGGTAGTAGCTCGGGTTTAAATGTCAATTTTACAATTCTTTTTATCATACAACTGTGAAATCTATTTGAACAATATCTTCGATTTTTAAGCCTAGCATACTGGCGGCTTTTCCCATATTGATTGCTAATTCCAAAAATCCTGATGAATTGAAAAGGCAAATTGTTTCGCCCACTTCTACATCGTAATAGTGGTGCGATATTTTGGTGATGGCATCATTTCTTTTGAAATAAATATGAAATTTTCTGCCATGTCCTACCTTGTCGAACAATGCTTTTGAAATATTAATCACCACATTTTCAAAATGATCAATATAAATGACTGAGCCTTTGATTTGATTTGGGCTAATAACCGGTTGTAAATATATTTTTTGGTTAATAGAATCCAAAGCATCGCCAATTTCATGGAAAGGGCGACCACTAGTCAGATGCCAAACTGTTCTGGAATACACTTCTTTCAATGGAAAATTGGTGTATGCAATATATTCAAGCTCAAAACATTCATATGGCATCTCTTCTTCGAAAACTAGCGACAAAATTCCATTATCAGGGGCTATGAAATAGTGATTATCATAAAATACTGCGATAAAGCGATTGTCTTCGCTGCTGTAAAAATTGTTTACAGCCACCAGATGAATGGTGTTTTCAGGAAACTCTTTATACACATTTTTTAAAACAAAAGCACCATTTACGATATTAAAAGGCTCGATTTCATGAGAAATATCCACAATATTGATATTTGGAGACTGCTTGATAATGGCACCTTTTATGACACCTGTGTAATAATCCTGATTGCCAAAGTCCGAGATAAAAGTTAGTATCGCCATATATAAAATCGATTAAATTATTTCAGATTATTAATTATATTAGAAATTTAATGCAAATATACTCAACGATTCTGTAGAATAAATCTTTAATTTTCTTGCTTATTCAATTGAAGAACATATATATTACATCAAAAATTGAAAAATTATTAAAAAAGAACATTTGAGCGAAATTATTTTAACTATTGAAGGAGTAGATTTGGTTGCCCTTTACGGCGAGAAGAATGTGAAACTCAATTTATTAAGAAAAGCTTTTCCAGATTTAACGATTACCAGTAGAGGAGACAGTGTGAAAATCAAGGGTGAAAAAAAACTAGCCCAAGATGCAAAAGAAAAAGTAGAAAAAATGGTTAGGATGCTCAAAGAACAAAAAGAATTGTCTGTCCAGACAGTTGAAGATTTGTTGCAAGGCAATAATCCATTCGAAACTCGTATTCCTGTTTATGAAAATGATAGTGTCATCGTTCATGGTAGGGATGGCAAACCCATCAAAGCAAAAACGAGAAATCAGAAGAAATTGGTGGAAGCCTCAGAAGCTAATGATATTGTTTTTGCAATTGGACCTGCTGGAACTGGAAAAACATATACGGCGGTAGCCTTGGCAGTGAGAGCACTTAAAAATAAATTGGTAAAAAAGATTGTATTGACGAGGCCTGCTGTGGAAGCTGGTGAAAGTCTAGGTTTTTGCCCGGCGATTTGAAAGATAAAGTGGATCCTTATCTTCGTCCATTATATGATGCTTTAGACGATATGTTTCCTTCTGAAAAATTGTCCTATTTCATGGAAAATAGAACTATCGAAGTGGCACCGATTGCTTATATGAGGGGAAGAACGTTGGATAATGCATTTATTATTTTAGATGAAGCACAAAATGCGACCTCTTTACAAGTAAAGATGTTCCTGACTCGACTTGGTCCCTCTGCAAAGTGCATCATTACGGGTGATTTGACGCAAATTGACTTGCCTTATAACCAAAAATCTGGCTTGAAGCAAGCAATGGAATTGTTGACAAATATAGAAGGAATAGCGATAGTGGAGCTATCCACAGAAGATGTTGTCCGTCACCGATTGGTAAAAGAAATCATCAAAGCCTATAATAAAGCAGATGAGATTGCAAGAGCTAAAAGAGAAAATTTTATTAATAAAGAAAAAAGAGGTAATTCTGAAGAAAAGGAAATTGAATCGGGTAGTTTGGACGCAGCACCCAAAGTGTAATTTTTTTTAAAATATTCCTTTTAAAGACAATAAAATATGCTAATCGTTCGTTCGGTTAGCATATTTTCTTTTAAACGAACTGTTATGCGATATATAATTCTACACTTTCTTCTTTTTGCAAACTTTCATTTGTCTGCTCAAAATTTATTAAGCAATGGTAACTTTGAATCTTTAGTCCGAACTGATAATAATTATGATTTTTTAGTTGTTAAGGATTGGCATTTAGGTAGTTTATGTTACAATTGTAATGATAATAATACTAACTTTTATAATACTCAAATGGGGAAGGATAGAAGGTGTGACCCCAAATATTATAAATACTTAGAAGGTAGAACAAAGATATGGTTTGATGCTGTAATGTTCAAAGGAATGGAAAGATCAGGAAGTGGTTATATCTATATAAAGCTAAAACAAAAATTGAAAGTTGGTAAAATCTATAAGGCAGAAGTGAATTTCTATTTTCCCTCTATTCAGCTGAATGATAGTACGTTATATCGACATATTGGCATTAATGTTTTAAAAACCAAGCCAGTTATGCCTGAATCTTTTAAAAACTGGAAATTTGTAAATGACACCATAGTTTATGATCAATGGTTCAAAAGAACCTGGTATTTTAGAGCTTTATGCGAATTAGAATATTTTGTATTGGGAGCTTCCTATACAAATAATTGGCCAGATTATGCTGTTGAAAATAGGAAAGGGGCTGAATATTATATGGATAATGTTTCTTTAGAGGAAGTAGAAGAGAAAAATTTGGACTCAATGAAAATTACTGCTACTCCATTTTGTAGATGCAAAGATGCAAATCAGCCATATAATCAGCCCATCAATGAACAAAGTGTTTATTACGAAACCAATAAATTTGATATTTCTGAGGAATCGAAATTAAGATTGGATAGCTTGGTTTTGTATTTGAAAAAATACCCAAATTCCGTTTTTGAAGTAAGTGGTTACACCGATGAAGTAGGGACAAATCATGAGGAGCTTTCAAAAAATAGAGTGGATGCTGTAATTAAATATTTGATTGAAAATCATAAAATTAGCAAGTATAGATTGTTGACCAACTATGTTGGAAATATCGAAAAAAGCAAAGATGAAAACATTCGGCAGAAAAACAGAAAAGTAGATTTGAAATTGTCTAACTACAGAATTGATCAAATTTTTTATAAAAAAGCATTAAATTCTTTAAACAGCGATTCTGCATTTATCTATTTGAAATTGTGGCTATTAGCAGTTAATCCAGAGCATAAAATATTTGCTTTATTTGATACTAGATTAGATACTTTAAAGAAAAATAAAAAATGGGACTTCGTCGTAAATGACATAAAATCCATGTATAATAAGTATAAAAATCCAAAGGAAGCCTTTATGTTAGATTCGATGTATCAAGAAGACCAAAAATATCGAACATTAGAAATTGGAATTGAGGAATTAGCAGAAATGTATGATTCAAGAAAGGAAGATATCTTTGCTTTTCCCAAGATTACGAACGAAGAATGGAAGCAATTGGACACTTTGAATTATCTGTTTATGAGTCAATATATCGATAAGAATGGATGGCCCAACCAAAGTGAAATGGGAGATAGGCCAAGCAAAGCAGCATATTATATTATTGACCATAATTTGGATACGAACTCCCTTAAAAAGTACGTCCCAATAATTGAGAAAAAATGTATCGAAGGAGAAGCTGATTGGAGAGACTATGCCACTATTTTCGACAGAAAAGAAAAGGAATGTGGTCGTTTGCAACAGTATTGTACTCAATATATGAAAGATCCTGAAATGCCAAATAGATATATTTTAGCATCTTACGATAGTGAAACAGCAGTAAATGAAAGAAGAAAAAAGATTGGTTTACAGCCTATTAGAGATTTCAATATTTCATTTACGATGAAAATTACCCATTTGAAAAATGGAGGAAAGTTGTGAAAATGGTAAAGTTGTTGTATTTGTTGTATTTGGTTGATTTGTTTATCCCGACAAGTCGGGTGTTGATTTGTTGATCCCGATACTTCGGGAGGTTAGTTGTTGATATGATATATTTGGGTGATTTGGAAAATTCGATTTTTTCAATTTTTTCAATATAAATAGTGATGTAACTACTCCCTCACCTATTACAATTAAATCAACTTCTCATTACCTCAACTCCCGAAGTATCGGGATCCACTTCCGTTCCGAATTATCGGAATTTCAGAATCAACACATCTGCAACTCACACACCAAATCACTTACAATTCAACAACTCCACAACTCTCCACAACTCCACTCCCGAAGTATCGGGATCAACACCTCCACACCTCCTACAACTTAACAACTCCAACACCTCTAACCCCTCCTTACCAATCCTCAAAGGATTTCCTAAAGATATCATCAAAAAGAAGTTTAGATATATCGGTAATTAATTGGTTTTGAACATCCAAAAGGTTTGTTTCGGCAGGGAAGCTCGAAAAACGGCTGAACTTTTGTTTCCAGTTCTTTTTTTCATCCTTATGATTTATATATTCTATCTGGATACCAATTTCTAATCTATTAAATGCGGTGGTGGCATTAGCCTGTGGGGCTTCTGAACTAACTATATAATCTGTGATAGTGCCGATAAATTCAATATTTGGATCCAAGTCATTGTAAGTTAACCTAGTTTGGTTCCGAACTTTTGTTTTAAAATCTTCAGTCAATTGTTGGCCAATGGTTGGAGGAGCATTTGGCGTTGTATTATCAAAAGTTTTAACATAATAAGTGTTTGTATCTGGAGATATGCTAAACCCTTTTAATGTATAGCAACTATCATTTGCAAGTATTATTGCAAATAACAAAATCAAATTTATAGTATATGTTATATGTTTCATATATTTTTGTTAATCAATTAGTTATTTACATATAACTAATAAATAAATGTTTGCAAATTGTACCCATCTACCCCATTGTGGCGTATTAATTGTATCATTATACTAAACGTAAAAGTATTATAAGATGTACAAATTTACTTCATTTCTAAAAATTGCTTCTATAGTTTTGGTTTTTTTGATTGTTTCTTGTCAGAAATCAAATATAAATGAACCAACTTATCAAGCAAATCAATTCACTAATGACATTGTTACTAATTGGGTTGATATTAGTTTGGACCTTGTAAGAACTACTCCCGGATATTCGCCTCCAGTTGCTTCTCGATCTTTTGGATTATTAGGAATTACTATGTACGAATCAGTTGTGCAAGGAATGTCTGGTTATAAATCCTTAAGCGGACAAGTTACTAACTTGCCAACGATGCCTAAAATTGATCAAAATAAATTATATCATTGGTCAATCTGTGCAAATGCAGCCGCTTATGAAATTTTAACTAAATTATTTCCGACAGCAAATAATGATATGAAGAAAATCATGCAGTTGACTTACGAAAATAATTTGTCAAAATATAAAACAGGCTTGGATCCATTAGTTATTGACCAATCCATTGTTTTGGGTAAATCAGTTGCTAACACAGTTTACAATTGGTCAACTACAGATAATATTGGGAATGAAGGTTATTTGAAAAACTTCCCTGCTTCGTATGTGACGCCAGTTGGAGAGTCATTTTGGGTGCCTACCTCGGCTCAATTAATACCTTTACAACCGTATTGGGGACAAGCTAGATCTTTTATTCCTAATATTGTAAACCAAATCACGATACCTAAAAACCCTACTTTTAGTACAGATATAAATTCACTTTTCTTCGAAAAAGCACATGATGTTTATACAACAGTAAATGAAAAAAATCCAACATACATGAAAATAGCCTTTTATTGGGCGGATGATGCTGGAACTACATTCACACCTCCGGGTCATGTTGTTTCCATTACATCTCAAATCATTAAAGAACAAAAATTAGATTTAGGCAGAGCAGCAGAAGCAATTGCAAGAGTTGGAATGTGTGTTGGTGATGCTTTTATTTGTTGCTGGAAAACTAAATATGATAATAATTTATTGCGTCCAGTAAGTTATATTCAAAAATATATTGACCCAACTTGGAAAACACAGCTAAACACACCGCCATTTCCATCTTACACATCCGGTCATGCTAGCTGTTCAGGTGCAGGTTTTGATATGTTGACTTACCTTTTTGGTGAGAACTACACCTTTGTTGACAATAGTCATAAATTGAAATTTGATCAGGGCGATAAAAATTTCGAACCTAGAACATTTTCATCATTTAAGAGTGCTGCTGAAGAAGCTGCTTTATCAAGACTTTATGGTGGAATACATTACGATTTTGATAATATTGCTGGTCTAGAATCAGGAAGAGCAATAGCAAAAAAGAATTTTGAAACAATCATCACGAAGCAATAACATATAATAAAATTCCGAAAAAGAGCAATTGAGCGATCATTTGCTCTTTTTTTTTGCTTACTATGCTGCTTCAAATTGCATCCATTCACCCGATTTGCCGTATCTTTTATATAACAATTAGCTTTAATGATTTCCCACATCAAGATTTTCAATGATCCAGTCTATGGTTTTGTAAAAGTTCCGAATGGTATTATTTTGGAATTAATAGACCATCCCTATTTTCAAAGACTTTCTAGAATAAAACAAGTTGGAACGGTAAGTTATGTGTATCCAGGTGCTACTCATACTAGAATGCATCATGCAATTGGAGCATTACACTTGATGATGCAAGCTTTAGATATTTTGAAATCAAAAGGAGTAGCAATAACAGAGGAAGAGGTCGAGGCAGCATGTATAGCTATTCTGCTCCATGATATCGGTCATGGTCCTTACTCTCATGCCTTGGAAGGATTGATCATAAATGCACACCACGAATCCATTACAGAAGTTTATTTAGATGCACTAAATAAGGAGTTTGCTGGTAAACTTTCTTTGGCAATCAAAATATTTAAAAACGAATATCACAAACCCTTTTTATTTCAATTAGTTTCTGGACAATTGGATATGGATCGGTTAGATTATTTGAATAGAGATAGTTTTTATACAGGAGTTTCAGAAGGAATAGTTGGATATGATCGAATCATTAAGATGTTGGATGTCAGGGAGAATGATTTAGTGGTGGAAGAAAAAGGGATTTATTCTATAGAGAATTTTTTGATTTCAAGGCGAATCATGTATTGGCAAGTGTATCTCCACAAAACCACTTTGTCTGCCGAATTAATGATGATTCATTTTCTGAAACGATTAAAATCATTGTGTCAGGAAGGAAAAATAAGTTCTGATAACAATTTGCTTTTTTTCTTGAAAAACAATTTTTCTATTGATGATTTGAAAAATGATAGTGCTCTACTCAAAAGATTTTCATTATTAGATGATTATGATGTGATATATCAAATAAAAATGATGTTGGACGCTTCTGACCGAGTATTAAGAGAACATGCTGATGGACTTTTGAATAGAAAATTATTCAAATTAAAATATAGAAATAATGAAATGGAAAGTGACTATATAACAGATATTCGTCAAAGGATTTTAAGAAATTATGGCGAAGAACTATTTCCTTACTTTTTCTTTACGGGCACCGAAAAGAACGTTGCTTACGATGAGCAAAAGGAAATCAAGATATTAAATAAAGCGGGAGAGATAATTTCGATATCAGAGATTGAAGAGTTGGACATAAAATCGAAAATTATTACGAAGTTTTATAGTTGTTTTCCCAAAAATATGTTATAAATTTGCCATGTTTTTAAATTTTTTTTCTAATAACAATTATTTATTCAATTGTTTAAACACATAAAAGCTGTATATTATTAAAAATCAAATCATTATGAAGAAACTAAATGTTATTCTTGCTTTCTTTCTAAGTGTGGTAACTTTTGTTGCAAATGCACAAACTGACTTACCACCGAATGCAAAACCTGGGAAATGTTACTCTAAATGTCTTATTCCTGATCAGTTCGAAACTTCTACTGAACAAGTAACTGTTAAGCCTGCATCTTCTAGAACAGAAGTTGTACCAGCTGTTTACGAAACTGTTACTGAAAAAGTAGAGAAAAAGCTGCATCAACAAGATTGACTGCTGTACCAGCAGTTTATGAAACTGTTACTGAAAAAGTAATGGTGAAGCCAGCTTCTAAAAAAGTTGTTTCTGTTCCTGCTGTTTATGAAACAATGACAGAAAAAGTAGAAGTGAAACCAGCTTCTAAAAGATTAGTTCAATTACCTGTTGAATATGAAACAGTAACTGAAAAAATCGAAGTGAAACCAGCTAGCAAACGTTATGTGTATGTACCTGCTGTTTTCGAAACTATCACTGAAAAAGTGGAAGTTAAAGCTGCTTCTAAAAGAGTAATTCCTGTATCTGGAACATTTGCTGCTGATGCTAATGGTGCTAATTCAGGAGCTGCAAAAGGAGCAAAAGGTGCAAAAGGCACTGGTTCTTATGCAGCTTTAGGGTCTGCTTCTGACTTATTCGAAACTTATACTGAGCAAGTAGAAGTGAAGCCAGCTTCTAAAAGAATCGTAACTGTTCCTGCAGTTTATGAGACTGTTACTGAAAAAATTGAAGTAAAAGCTGCTTCAACTAGAAAAGTAACTGTTCCAGCTGTATATGAAACAGTAACTGAATCTTATGAAATGGAAGGTCCATCTAAGAAAGTTGAAGTTTTACAACCTAAAATCGAAACTGTAACTGAAAGAATCGAAGTTACTCCTGCTACTACAAAGTGGGTTAAGAAAGCTACTAATCCTAGCTGTTTAACTGGTGATTGTTTAGTAGAGTGTTTAGTTGAGGTTCCTGCTGTTTACAAAACAATCACTAAACAAGTGAATAAAGGTTGTGATGGTTCAGGTGTTGCTAATGCTGGTTGTACTAAAGTTATAGATGTTGCTGCTAAAATGGGAACTCGTACAGTTTCTAAATTAAAAGCTGCTGCTACTTCAAGAGAAGAAACTATCCCTGCTGAATATAAAACTGTAACTAAGCAAGTATTAAAGTCTGCTGCTACTACTAAAGAAGAGACTATCGCTGCTGAATACAAAACAGTAACTAAGCAAAGATTAAAAGCTGCTGCTTCTACAAGAGAAGAGTCTATTGCTGCTGAATATGAAACAATTACTAAGCAAGTTTTAAAGACTCCTGCTTCTACAAAAGAAGAAATCGTTCCTGCTGAATACAAAACAATCACTAAAAAAGTTGCTAAAGCTTGTTGTGGTGTTGCTGTATCAGGATCAGGTTCTGGTGCTAATGCAACTAAAATTGAAGGATGTAATGATGCTAACTTTAAAGGAAATGCATGTTACAGATCTGAAACTATCGCTGCTGAGTATGCAACTGTAACTAAGCAAGTATTAAAATCTGCTGCTACAACTAAAGAAGAAGATGTACCTGCTGAATATACTACTATTACTAAGCAAGTAATCAAAGCTCCAGCTTCAACTAAAGAAGAAACTGTACCAGCTGAATATGCTACTATTACTAAAAAAGTACAAAAAGCTGCTGCTACTACAAAAGAAATCGCTATTCCTGCTGAATTCGCAACAATTACTAAAACTAAATTAGTAAAAGCTGGTGGATTTACTGAGTGGAGAGAAGTTCTTTGTGATTCTAAAGTAACTAGTTATACAGTTAAGCAAATTCAAGATGCTTTAACAGCTAAAGGTTATAACGTAGGAGCTAGAGGTTCTGATAATATCATGGGTAAAGATACTAAAGCTGCTTTAGTGAAATACCAAAAAGATAACAAATTACCTATCGGTGGTTTAGATATGGAAACATTAAAATCATTAGGAGTTAAATACTAAGATTTTTTGTTAAAATATTTTACATCAATTATTGGATGTAAATTTTAAAGGGTTGTCAATTTGACAACCCTTTATTTTTTTATATAAAGGAATATTTAAAAATAAAATTTCTTATATAAAAAAACTTTCGAAATTATAAAAATACTATATCTTGCAAGTAATTAATTATTAAAACATTATTATGAGTCAGAAATTTATACTTTATACTTTTTTTCTTTTATTAGGAAGTACACTTTGGATGAGCAATAACGCAGGTTATGCTACTGTACAGTTTGGGTCAGGTACGTTTGCTCCAAATGAAATATCTTGTCAGGCTTGTCATACGGCAGGAAGTGCTAGCACCATACAAACTTCAACCATTATTGAATTGATAGATACAGTTACGAATAAAGTAGTTACTTCATATCAACCCAAAAAAATGTATAAAGCAAAAGTGACAGTTAACAAAGTTTCTGGAACTCCTGCAGCTTATGGTTTCCAAATGGTATCGTTATTAAATAATGGCGACAAAGATGTGAAAGGATTTGTTTTCCCGGGGGCTGGAGTGAAAATTGTTGAATTAACAATGGGATTGAAAAGAATGTATGTAGAACAAACCAAAAAAAACACATCAAACTTTTTTGAAACGAAATGGGTTGCACCTAATACAGGAAGTGGTAGCGTTACTTTTTATGCCTGTGGAAATGGAGTCAATAGCAATAGCTTACAAACTGGCGATGGTGCTTCAATAGCTAAATTAGTTGTTGCAGAAGGTACAGTATCTAATAATGAAATTTCCAATATTAATAATTTTTCCATTTTTCCAACTATAATAAATGAAACTGTTCATTATAATATTGATTTAGAAAAATCTGGTAAATATAATTTAAAATTAATTTCATTAGATGGAAACATTGTATTTACTAAGCCTTTAGAATTATCTAGTGGAAATAATCAAGGGATTATAGCAATAGAAAATCTTAGTCATGGAATCTATCTAATGCAAATTACTGATGGAATATCTTCTAAGACAATCAAAGTACTAAAAGATTAAATTTATATTTTAAAATATAATTGCTTCCCAACCTAGCAGCTTTTTTAATACAACTTGTCTATTAATGGAAAATGTAGTGACTTTACAAAATAATAAAAGAATTGTTAATGGTTGGGCTTTTTTCGATTGGGCAAATTCAGCTTATGCTTTAGTGATTTCTGCCGCAATTTTTCCTGGATATTATACCAATAATACAGACGAAACAATCTACATTTTAGGATGGAAAGTTTCTAACTCGGCATTGTATTCCTATGCTATTGCTGTTGCATATCTATTGATTGCTATTGCCTCTCCAGCTCTTTCTGGAATTGCAGATTTTGGAGGAATTCGAAAAAAGTTTATGCGATTTTTTACGGTACTAGGTGCTAGTGCCTGTATTGCATTATTCTGGTTTAAAGGAATGAGCACCTTATGGGTTGGTTTGTTAGGATTTATTTTTGCCACTGCTGGTTTTGCAGGCGGACTGGTTTTCTACAATTCTTATTTACCCGTAATCGCTACTGCCGATCAATATGACAAAGTAAGTGCAAAAGGTTTTGTATATGGATATATTGGTAGTATCATATTATTGGTAATCAATTTGGTCATTATCCTAAACCCCACTTGGTTTGGATTGCCAGATGGAGCATCGGGCTCAAAATTCGCAGCACAAATTGCATTTGTCATGGTGGGTCTATGGTGGATAGGGTTCTCACAAATTCCTTTTAAAAGACTTCCTGCGGATAAAATAAATACGGCATCTACCGAATTATTAATTCATGAAGGATGGGTAGAGCTTAAAAATGTTTGGAGGGAAATAAAAAGTACTACCAATTTAAAGTTTTTTCTATATAGCTTTTTATTGTATAATGCTGGTGTTCAGACGGTAATATTTATGGCTTCCATTTTTGCCTCAAAAGTATTGGCTTTCGGAACCTCCGAATTGATTATATTAATTCTTATTTTACAAATAGTTGCTGCCATTGGAGCCAATTTGTTTGCGAAAATCTCTGACAAAAAAGGAAATAAATTTTCCTTAAATTTCATGTTGGTTTGTTGGATAATTATCTGTCTTGGGGCATTTGTAATTACAGATAAAATCACTTTTTATTTGCTGGCTGGATTAGTTGGGTTGGTTATGGGCGGCATCCAATCGCTGAGTAGATCCACCTATGCAAAATTGATACCTGCCAACACGAAGAATATGACTTCCTACTTTAGTTTTATGGATGTAATGGATAAAATTGCCGTGGTGGTAGGCACTTTCGCCTTTGGCTTTGTGGAGCAACTGACTGGGGGCATCCGTTATAGTGCCCTTTCCCTTTCTATTTTCTTTATAATTGGTATGTTTTTATTGAGCAAAGTGACCATTAAGGATTAAAAGTCCAAGATGCTAGTTTATCTAATAAGCTATCAAAATCATCTGCGACAACAAATAAGGATTTATTAGAAGGATGGATAAATCCCGCTTCTACCATCAAATCAATTTGTTGTAATAAGGGGGAAAAGAAATTCTCGAAATTCAAGATACCCACTGGTTTTCTAATGACATCGAGTTGCGATAGCGTTAATGCTTCGAAAATCTCATCCAAAGTGCCATAGCCACCGGGAATTGCAATACTTACATCACACATCTCCAACATCCTTACTTTGCGGATTTGCATATCAGGCACCAAAATCATCTCAGTTATTCCATGATGTCCCACTTCCATTTTATCCAATTGTTCGGTAATGACACCAATCACTTTTCCATTTTCAGACAAAGCGGCGTCTGCTAACACACCCATCAGACCAACACTACCGCCACCATAAAGAATGGTTTTCCCTGATTTTGCTAGTTGTTTGCCGATTTCTGTTGCTAATGCGGCATATTTTGGGTGGTTGCCTTTGTTTGCACCACAGAATATTAAAAAATTCTCCATTTAGTATTATATTTTGAAATATTCATCTTTTGTCATCTTGAAATAACTACCAGATTGTCCGTCAAAGATAGCATCTTTCCAAAAAATCAACCCACATTTTTCTAAAACTCTTATCGAAGCGCCATTGATTTTCCAGACTCTACCGACGATTTCAGCATAATTTTTTTCTTCAAAACCGTATTTCAAACTAGCCAAACTTCCTTCTGTTGCAAACCCTTGATTCCAGTGTTTTTTAAATAATCGATAGCCTAAGTCAACTTCGGCTAGTTCTGGCAAGTATTTCAAACCACACCAGCCCAATATTTCGTGGGTAGATTTCAGCACCATCGCCCATCTGCCAATGCCATGCAGCTCATAATCCTTATAATTCAGGATGAATGTTTTGGCTGCTTCGATATTTTCAAATGCAGCATCCCCCGTATATCGAATCACATCATTGTCTACATTGAGCTCATAAAACATAGGAGCATCCGCCACGGTGATATTTCTAAAATAAAGTCTAGGGGATTCGAAAAGTAATTGCATTTGAAACCGTATTTAAAAGAGATATCAATTATGATTGTCGGGAGTGAAAATTAACCATTTCCTTATTCCCAATTTTTATCTAGCAAATAGACCAGTCCTTTGAATAAGGCAACTTTGACATTTTCTTGATTGGTGATGGTGATAAGATAAAGCCCTGTTTTTCGTGTCCTGTTGGACTCTTCGGCAACTGCAAAAAGGGTGTCACCTGCTTTTACAGGTTTCAGATGGTTAATGCTGGTTTCGATGGAGACTGCTTGAATGCCATGACTATTCGAGGCGAAGGCAAAACAGCTATCTGCAAGAGAATAAGTGATGCCACCATGAGCAAATCCAAAGCCATTGAGCATGGATTCAGTCACTTTCATTTCTAGCCTGCAATATCCCAATCGGACCTCCAATACTTGGATGCCTAGCCATTGACTGAATCCATCGTGATCCATCATTTTCTGAACGATAGCCTCGGGCTGCATATTATAGCTTTTTTGAACTAAGGTTGGCATCTGAGCTATTGATTGCCAATGTGTTAAGTTTGAAATCAGCAGGTATTGTTTTATAATTTGATTCTTTTCTTCTGCATTGAATATCCACCACCTTAGGATTTTCTTTTGTTTGAGCCACAGCTAAACTCCCATTTTTATCCGAAGCAGACCATGCAAATTGGTTCGTATTGTCCCAACATAACCAATAATCATCTCCTTTGCTTACGATGGATCTCACTTGTTTTGTATTTGCAGTTTTCAGTGAGCTAGCCGATACAGCATTGCCATCTTTCAAATCAATTTTAGTGAAATAGAACATTTCGCCTTTTCCATAGCCATCTCCCCAAACTAATAGATTATTCACGCCATCAAAATCGATGGATTTTGCCATAGATTCTTGAGGGAAATCAAATCTTTTCGCCCATTTTTTCACTCCATTCAAGTCAAAACACAGTAATGAAAGTGCTCTATTGGGTGATAAATCATTAAAAGTATAGCCACCAAGAACGATATCTCCCATATTTGTTTCGTAAGCATCAAACATTTCAGCAGCTGAGTTTGGAGATTTTGGCGTCAACAAGTTTGCTGAACTGAAAACTTCTCCCTCTTCTGTCAGTGTGAAATATGGGAAATTATGGTATTTCTCATTCAATGAATAATCCAAGAAAACACCTTTCTGTTTACATACCAATTTTACAGTATTGTTAGAATAGATCATTTTGACTACACCAATAACGGATTCAATTTGTTTGCTCCAAACCAAATTTCCTGATGCATCTAATTTTAAGATATTGATTACATTCGTATTGCTAGGGTCTGGATGAGCATTTCTTGCAGCAATCATAATAGATTCGTCAGATAAAATCACCCCTTGTGGATTTTCCATTCCATTGCAATTAATCGAGGCAGTACTCCACTTTACCTTGCCATCATTATCTAGAAGATTGATTAATAAAGTGTTATTGTTTTCTTGCTTCTGGTAGCCCAAAGCAAGAATATTTCCTTTTATGTTGGAAGTGACAAAATTGAAACATTCTTCAATGCCCTCAGTTCCGATAAACTTGCTCCAAACGATACCATTTTTATTGGTTTTTACCAACAAGGCATCTTTTTCTTCCGAATTACTTTTTTTGCCAACTCCACACATTAAAAGAGAGGCATCACCCATTATTATCCCTTTATATAACATTCCGTTATTTTCAATTCCAGTAGCTGTTGCTAAATTGCTATTTGCTTTCTGTGAACTAGCTGCATTATTACAACTGAAAATAGCTAGTGAAAATATTACTAAAAATAAATTAATGTGTAAATGTTTCATTATTAATTATTTGAAAAAAAGTAATGCGAATTATGCTTTTGGATAGGACACTATTTACTGAAAAATCAATAAAATGTTTCACAGAGAATTGCCTTCTTACGAAGTATTGGAGAACAACGATACCTATCTTCGTGATATTCCTCATATAAGGTATCCAAAACGCTGACACAGTGGGCAATTCCAATTTCATCTGCCCATTTCAGTAAACCTTTTGGGTAGTTGACACCTTTCAGCATTGCTAAGTCGATATCTTCTTTGCTAGCTACTTGCCAGTGCAAGGCATCCGCAGCTTCATTGATTAACATGAATAAGATTCTTTCGAAAATAATCTTATTTAATGTAGGATCTAAATGGGGTGTATTCGTTGATGGATTGGTGTAATCATAAAAGCCTTTGCCCGATTTTTTACCCAACCAACCTGCTTCAAATAATCTTTTTTGTGAAAAGGAAGGTTTATATCGAGGCTCATTATAAAAGGATTGATACACAGATTCCGTCACTCTGAAATTTACGTCATGACCAATGAAATCCATCAATGTGAAAGGACCCATCTTAAAGCCACCTAAATTTGTCATTGCATAATCTATCGTTTCAATAGTTGCAATTCCTTCATCATAGATTCTCAAGCTTCGCTATAATAGGGTCTTGCAATTCTATTGACGATGAATCCTGGGGTGTCTTTTGCAAGAACAGTAGTTTTTTCCAAGATTGTATGTTTTGGAGCACTATTTCCGTAATTGAAGACTTTGTTTGAATGGCAGGGATTATTTCAACTAATTCCATAATTGGAGCTGGGTTGAAAAAATGGATGCCTATCACCCTTTCTGGATTTTTACAAGATGATGCAATAGCAGTAATGGAAAGGGAGGAAGTGTTAGAAGCGAGGATACATTGTTCAGAAACAATTTGTTCCAATTCGGAAAACAACTTCTTTTTTATTGCTATTTCTTCAATTACTGCCTCAATGATTAATTCAGAAGCCGATAATTCCTGAATATTATCTGTCCAAACAATATTATTGAAATAGGAATCTGCAATAGATTTTTCTAATTTCCCTTTTTCAACTAGCTTATTAAAGTTTTGCTGAATGGTCGTCTTAGATTTTATAAGTGATTCTGGGAAACTGTCGTGGATATGCACTTTGCAACCAGCCTGAGCAGCAACTTGAGCTATACCTGAGCCCATTGCTCCAGCACCCACTATTCCAATATTGTTCAAATTCATGATATATTATAAATGACGTTCTGCATGATAACTAGATCGAACTAGTGGTCCACTTTCCACCACATCAAACCCTTTTGACATTCCTACTTCTTTATAGTGTAGAAATAAATCTGGATGAATGAATTCCACCACATCATAATGCATTTTGGTGGGTTGAAGATATTGACCAAGAGTTAAAACATCACAGCCATTTTCCACCAAATCATCCATCGCTTCATAAACTTCGGATTTGGTTTCTCCCAAACCTAGCATGATGCCTGATTTAGTCCTTTTCCCATAATCTTTGGTTCGTTTGATTTGCTCTAAGCTTCTTTCATATTTAGCTTGTGGACGAATTTTTCTATACAAACTTTTTACGGTTTCCATGTTGTGAGAAACCACTTCTTGTCCACCTTCTATCATTCTTTCTAATGCACTCCAAGTGGATTTTACATCAGGAATCAACGTTTCTATGGTAGTTTTAGGAGATAATTCTTTGACAAGTCTGACGGTTTGATACCAAATTTCAGCACCCCTATCTTGGAGTTCATCTCGATTCACTGAAGTGATAACGGCATGTTTAACTTGCATTAGATGCACTGCTTCTGCAACTCTTCTAGGTTCGTCGATATCATATTCGGTTGGTCTGCCAGTTTTCACGGCACAAAAAGAACAGGAACGAGTACATACATTTCCTAAAATCATAAAAGTGGCAGTACCTTCTCCCCAGCATTCGCCCATATTTGGGCAATTACCACTTTGGCAGATGGTGTGCAATTTATATTGATCTACTAATTGACGAACTTTTTTATATTCTTCGCCTATCGGTAATTTTACTCTAAGCCAATCTGGTTTACGTTGTTTTGCGTTGTTTGCATCAACTATCGGAAGTTCAATCATAGATTTACCATCTTTTGCCTAGCTGCAAATTTAAGTAAAGATTTAAAAAATAGGGTTTATTTTCTTGATTTACCATAATAGGTACTTTTTTAGGGAATACATCCAGCATTACTCCAGCATCTATGGATTTGATAAATTCATCAAAAGCACCCCAATCAAAATGCACTGAAAGACGAGCAAAAGCCCCTGGAAGGAGCTTAGTTTCCCCAACTCCTTTTAACAAACTAGAAGATCCATAAATGGATGCATAGTCTAAGAACTGAGATTGATTGTCTCCAGTATATTTTATTGCAATAATTGTTGGTGGGTCTGTTAATCTATTTATTTGTTCTATATAATAAGGTTTTAGGAAACCTAAAACAGGACCAGCGGCCCAAGAATAGCCAATAACAACTCCTTTTACGGTAGCTTTATCGGTCAAATATCTTTTTTCACCAAAACCTAATCGAGTAATAAAGAAATTATTTTGTTTGCCATAAGAAAAGGATTTAGGTGAAGAGCTTCCACCAATCACTAATGGCAAATTGAACTCATTTCTTTGTTTGTATTCTTTATTATTTCTAATTTCTCCAAATTCAATTGACCAAAATTTGGTTTTGTAATAGGTTTTCATTCTCCCTTTTTCATAACCAACTGCCCAACCATAAGGATGAATGATACCTGTAAGAATACCTTCATGGTTATATATTATCCCTTTTAGCTCTTGGTCGTCATTACTGACTGACTGAGCATTCAGATTGTTCATGAAAAACAAACAGATAATGATATAATATAGGAATTTAACCATTGTAATGAATTAGAACCTAAAGATAATAGAATTGCAATAAATATACAAATAAACAGTATCGAGAAGGAAAATGTTTTATGTATTTATAATTAGCTATTGAGATGACGTTCGATTTCAGCCTCGTTATATTTTTGCTGATAGACTTTTATTTCTTCTAATGAATGAGAAATGTCTCTTATTTTCCAAAATATTACTTCTTGGTTTTCATATTTTGATTTCTGAAAAGTGTAGGTATGCAAGCCTTTGATGAATGGGATGTCAGATTCTATCTCATACTCATAGATTTCTTTAGGTTCAATATTTTTAAGTAATGCGAAAATACTTTCAACAAATACACTTATTTCAAAAACTGATTTGTCTTTGTATGTCACTGTTTTAAATAATGTATCATCACTATGTAACAGTTTACCATTATTATCTATTATAAGTAATTGCTGCATACCATTATGTAAGGAATCTATGAATTTATCTTTTATAAAGCTTCTCATTTAATTATTTGCTAATAACTCTGAAGCTAGTTGGCTAAACAAATCTTCCACATTGATTCCATTTTTAGCACTAGTAAAAATGTCACATGGAACTGGCATAATGCTTTTTAAATCTTCTATTTTGTCTTCTTCGATCAAATCGATTTTGTTTCCAACTACTTTTATTAGGCTATCTGGTATGATTTTTTTTAAATGATCTAAATCGGTTTTTGCATTTTGAAAAGTGATAGGTCGATTCAAATCAACAACATAAATTATAGCAGATGCTCCTAAAAAATAGGAGTTAGGTACTTTATCTTGAGAAATTTCACCTGCAATATCCCATAAGAGGATCGAAACCTCTTGGTCATCTATCGTAACGACTCTTTTATTAACTTTTACCCCAATTGTAGTCAAATATTTATCGCTAAATGTTTTGAAGATAAATTGGTTGAATAAGGAAGTTTTACCAACTCCGAAACTACCAGTAAGTATAACCTTTTTAGAAATCATAGATGCACGAATATATAGGTGTAAATATACTAATTTAATTTAATTGAAAAAAAGAAAAATTTAAGATAATGAATATTTAATTAAAAATCTTTGCTTCTGTATCATAAAAATGTAGTTTTAGTTTCTCAGAAATTATTTCATATTTTTCTGCTCCATCATTTGATAAGAGCTGTAATATTTCTTTTTCGGCAAATGTAAGTATGGAAGCTGATAATTCATGCCTTTGGGAAACGGATAGCGAACCACTCATTGCTATCGAAAAATAATAGCTTCTGAAGTTCTGGATAAATATTTTGTAGCTACCATATTCTATCATTTCCAATTCCTCTTGCTCTCTTTGAAAAGCATCTTCCACGAAAGATTTGATGGCAGTAAGCATTCCAGCAATCACATCTCTATCAATGGTTGGTCTTAAAGTTGCACTACCATATAGGATACCGCTATCTCTTTCTATAATATGCACCTCCTCTATTTTGGGTTTGTCAATATTACTCAAAAGTAGCTCTGTGTCGTCTATTCCATAGATTAAGGATTTGATTTTCATCTTCAAACCTTTCAATGTAAATAAACTGCTTACTTGATTATCTATTTTTTCCTTAATCTCTTCGAATTGGTGAACAATATATTTTTTTATCATTCTACCCAAAACTGGATAAATCAAATCTAGAATCTCTTCTTGAGATTCTTTCATTTTCTTTTCCACTATTTGGTTGACAGCCAACTGAAATTCTTTCGGAAATTTTTGTTTAAGTAAATTTATTTTGTAATCCACAATAGGAGATATTCTTTCTGCTAATTCGTCTTGATTATCCAGAATCCCTTCCAATTTGTGAATTGAAGCCCTATCGTTTTTTAGCAATATATCCCTAAGCTTATTTGCTAAAAAAGTTTCTTCGTCAAAATTATTTTTTACTTGAGTTTCGATCACTATTGCAATAGCTTTTGGCTCATTTCAGAAAATATTTTACCCATATTGTGTCTGTCATTCTTGCTGGTTTGTTTGATCGTTTCCAGCAACATGTTGGTATTTTCTTTCACCAATTTTTCTAGTAAATCAAATCTTTCATGTATTTCCTTCTCTAAACTTGAAAATCGCTGATCAGTTTGGTTTTTTAAATTTAGTATTTTATCATTCAGATTTGACTCCGTTTGATGAAGCGAACTTTCCAATTCATTGAATTTTTTGTCAAATTCATTGATTTGTTGCCCCATTAGGATGTCTCTTATCATCCCTATATCGCCCAACCCAGGTGAAGGATTACTCGTCATTTCTTTACTATCTTTATTTCCCATAGTAGTTTATTATATTTATAACAAAAATTATATGGCAAACACAATGCCAAGCTATAGATATTGATTTACAATTGTTTAATCAATTTATGAATTAAGAATATTTTTTTATTAAAAGGTGAATGACAAAGGAATATGTATAAAAAAAAATAGAGAAGTAACAACTGTTAAGTATGTACTTCTCTATCTTTTTTAGAATAAACTATTACTAGTCTTCAAAGTCTTCATCGTCATCATCATCGTCGAAATCGTCATCGTCGAAATCATCGTTGTCAAAATCGTCGTCTTCGAAATCGTCGTCATCATAATCATTTTCGACGTCTCCATCAAAAAAGTCATCGTCGTCATCGTCATCGAAATCATCGAAATCATCATCTTCATCGTCATCATCATCATTGAGCATGTATTTGTTATACTTCTCATTTTCAGCTGGTTGAAGTCTTCGAGGACGAAATCCTTCTTGGTCGCCAAAAGACTTGTTTGAGTTTAAACCTTTCTTGTTCATTGTTAAAAGTTCTAAAACAAAAATTTGATTTTAATAATTGTTAGTTAAATATTTGGGCAATATTACATTATTTTGATATTCAAATCCAGTACTTAGATAATTTTTTTTTCAATTTTTTCAATTTTTTTTCTGCTACAATCTTTTCTTATACTGAATCAAACATCTTTCTGCTTCTTCATTAGTTATTTGCAAACATTTTGCCAATTCGGTTAATTCACTTCTATTTAAATCTTCGTTCATTGCATTTTCCAAAATATAATATTTCGAAATCTTTATCATTTCTCTCGTCTCACTATCGTTTAAGCCTAACATCGAAGCAAATTCCATTAATTTTTCTTTTTCAGCTGGCTCTATTTCATAATCGACTAAAGCTACCACCCAAGCTAACATATAAATTGTTTTTTTGACAGACGAACTCACTTCTTCACATTCGATTTCTGATAAAGGATCTTTATGAAGTAACGATTTTACATTTCCCACATCTGATGAAATAAAGGATTCGATAAAGTCAACTTCAGTATCTCCTAAACTGCCATCTACATTTGCAACTTCCACCAACATTCTTGCAAGTATTTCTTTATCATATCGGTTGAGGATAGGATGATCTTTTAATTGTTTCTCAAATAATGATGATGGATTGTTTGAACTTACAGTAGAAGTATCTGGAGATTTCCAATTGCCAGAATGATTATCCAACTCAAAATATTGTTGAACTTTCTCAAAAGCCTCAATAACTGCATTCCTTTTTTCAGATTCTGAAAAATTGATGCCTAAAGCTTGAGGAGTTGAGGCAGTTCTGACAATCATGGAGGCAGTTCTGCCAAATATTCCTCCCCCTAATGCTTGAGATAATGTTCTCGTAACTGCCATTCTAGTTTGAGTTGCGGCTAGTCTTGTTACTCTTTGAGAGATTTGGCTTTGAATATCTCTTTCCCTTTTTAAGGTAGCTTGCGACTCAACGATATTACCGGACGGGGTTTTGAAAGAGCAGATCATTCTAGATCCTTCCAATGACCGATTTACAATCAATGGCTCGATTTGTTCATACGTTACTGACATGATTTTCAATTTGGTTTTTTTAAAATATTTTATTGTTTCACTACTCAAATGTACAAATTAGAATTTACAATATCAATAAGAATGGATTTATTTTACGATCAAGTTTTTGAATAAATTCAAACAAATTGAGTAACTTTGTTGCTCGATTTTCGTCTAATATTTTAGCTAAATCCGAATGTAATATTATCATGTTAGAAACCTTAATTTCTTCCAAAACTAGAATAAAATTGCTTCAAAAGTTCTTTTTGAATAGTGATACCACTGCCTATCTTAGGTCGTTAGAGGGAGAGTTTGGCGATTCGACAAATGCTATCAGGTTGGAGTTGAATCATTTAGAAAAGGCGGGGCTTTTGCAGTCATTTGCCGAGGGTAATAAGAAGATATTTAAAGCCAATAAAAAATACCCTTTGTTTTCAGAGATAAGAAGTATTTTGATGAAAAATATCGGAATTGATCAGATTGTAGAAAATGTGATTGAACGATTGGGTATTTTGGAAAAGGTGTATTTGACAGGAAAATTTGCTCAAGGATTGGATAGCGAAAATATTGAATTGATTTTTGTTGGGGTAATTGATAGTGAGTATCTTGCAAACGTCATTCAAAAAGTGGAAAAACATATTCACCGAAAAATAAAATATACTTTAGTGCAAAATGATGCCCAAATTATTAGCTTAAATACAAAAACATTGCTTTTGTGGGCTAAATAATATGGATAGACAGAAAGGCACATATGAAGTACAGTTAGATGTTTCCGAACCAAGGTGGTTTGCAGTGAGGACTAAATTTAGAGCGGAAAAAGTAGTTTTTAAGCAATTTGAGCACAAAGGGATTCATTCATTTTTACCTTTGTTGAGTTTGACAAGAAGGTATAAAAGGAAGATAAAAAAGGTTGAAATGCCGCTGATACCTAGCTATATTTTTGTTCAAATAGTGAAGCAACAATATGTTAGTGTTTTGGAAACGGAGTTGGTTACGGTTTTTGTCAAATTTGCGAATGAGTTGATTGCAATCTCCGATGAAGAGATCGATTTGATGAAAAGAATTACGGGTGAAAACAGAGAAGTTGAGGTGGTTTCATCAGATTTTGGAATAGGGGAAGAAGTGGAGATATTGGTCGGAAATTTGGCTGGAACCAGAGGCAGATTGGTAGAAGTAAAGCAAAAAAATAAAGTTTTAATTGAAATTAAGTCCTTAGGGCTTAGTTTGATGATAGAAATAGATACCCAGAATTTGCGAAAACAAAGTTATTTAGCTGTGTAGCTATAGATTACAATGTTATTTTTAAATCAGCTAAAAATGGAATTCCTCCATTTTTGGTTTTTTGTGGGCTTCAAAATCTTTGATAAATCATTGCGACTTATCAACGGCGAAGCCTTTTAAAAAATATCCATACCATTTCATTTTCCATTTAATTCGTTATTTGACAGATGGTTATGAATGTGAGAAAAAGCAGTTTGTATTTCAATAAATTGCTATTTTTAAAAAAAACTTCATTTTCAAAAAAAATAATCCATGAAAGGAATCATTTTAGCAGGTGGCTCTGGTACGAGATTGTATCCCATCACTAAGGCTATCAGTAAGCAACTGATGCCGATTTATGATAAACCAATGATTTATTATCCCTTATCGATTTTGATGTTGGCAGGGATAAATGAGGTGCTTATCATTACCACACCACATGATAGCGAACAGTTTCAAAGATTATTAGGCGATGGCTCTCAGATTGGTTGCCGTTTCGAATATGCAGTACAAGAAGTGCCGAATGGATTAGCTCAGGCATTCGTCATTGGAGAAAAATTTATCAATGGAGACAGCGCCGCCTTGGTTCTAGGCGATAATATATTTTATGGCAGTGGTTTGAGCAAATTATTGCAATCTTGTTCGAATCCAGATGGTGCAGTTATCTTTGCTTACGAAGTAAATGATCCAGAAAGATACGGAGTTGTGGAGTTTGATGAAAATTTAAAAGCAATTTCTATTGAAGAAAAACCACAAAAACCTAAGTCGAATTATGCTGTTCCAGGTCTTTATTTTTACGATAAAAATGTGGTGGAAATAGCAAAAAATATTCAACCATCTCCAAGAGGTGAATACGAAATCACAGATGTAAATAGAGTGTACTTAGAAAAGGGAAACCTGAAAGTGGGTGTATTGAATAGAGGTACTGCTTGGTTAGATACAGGAACATTCGATTCATTGAGTGATGCATCTGAATTTGTAAGGGTTATTGAAAAAAGACAAGGGATGAAAATTGGTTGCATAGAAGAGATTGCTTACCGAATGGGCTTCATCAATAAAGAAAGATTACTTGAGTTGGCAGAAGAATTAATAAAAAGTGGATATGGACAATATATTCAATCGATTGCAAATAAAATATAATTAGGAGTGAGTATGATACAAATGGTGGACCTAAAAAAACAATATTTACACATACAAGAAGAAATAGATAATGCAGTATTGAATTGTATTCGTTCTACGGCATTCATTAACGGACCTATTGTGAGCGAATTTGCTCAGAATTTAGCGAAGTACTTGGATGTGAAGCATGTTATTCCTTGTGCAAACGGTACGGATGCTTTACAAATTGCCATGATGGCAATAGATTTGCAACCGGGAGACGAAGTGATTTTGCCAGCTCACACCTATTTTGCCACTGCAGAAGTGATTGGGTTGTTAAAATTGACACCAGTGATGGTAGATGTTGATCCAGACACTTTCTTAATCAATTTGGAGGAAGTAAAAGCTGCTATTACGCCCAAAACAAAAGCAATTGTACCCGTTCATTTATATGGACAATCGGTGGATATGGAACCACTGATGGCAATTGCAAAAGAACATAACATTATTGTCATTGAAGACAATGCACAAGCCATTGGAGCCAATTATACTTTCAATGATGGCACCATCAAAAAAACAGGTACCATTGGACATATTGGTTGCACCTCTTTTTTCCCTTCCAAAAACCTAGGTTGCTACGGGGATGGGGGTGCCATGTTTACGAATGATGACGATTTGGCAGCAAAATTAAAGATGATTGCCAATCATGGTCAGTCCAGAAGATATTATCACGATAAAATAGGTATCAATTCCAGATTAGATAGCATTCAAGCTGCTATTTTGAATGTAAAATTGAAATATTTAGATACATACAATTCCGCTAGAGCTTATGCTGCTCGTTATTACAATGAGGCTTTTAGCGATATTATGGAATTGCAAACCCCTGTAAAACAGCACAATAGTACTCATGTCTATCACCAATATACCTTAAGGGTTTTGAATGGAAATAGAAATGATTTGCAAGACCACTTACAAGCCCTGAATATCCCAACGATGATCTATTATCCTGTTCCATTGTACAATCAAGGGGCATTTAAAGGGATGATCCAAGAAGGATTTAGCCTTCCAGTTACAGATTTGTTGAGCGATCAAGTGATTTCATTACCGATTCATACTGAAATGGATGAGGTATTGTTGAATCAGATTATTGATGGAGTTAAATCTTATTTTTAACTTTCCATGAATAATTCCTATTTTGTACATCCTAGTTCCATCGTAGATGATGGGGCAATCATAGGGGAAAACACCAAAATATGGCATTTCTGTCATATTTCTTCCAATACTATTATTGGAAAAGATTGCAACTTTGGGCAAAATGTATTCGTTGCTCCAAATGTCAAATTAGGGAATGGCGTAAAGGTTCAGAACAACGTTTCGATTTATGAGGGCGTTGAATGTGCTGATGCTGTTTTTTTGGGACCATCGATGGTGTTTACCAATGTGATGAACCCCAGAAGTGGAGTCAGTAGAAAAAATGAATATAAAAAAACCATCGTCCAAGAAGGGGTGACGATCGGTGCAAATGCCACTATCGTTTGTGGCATTACGATTGGAAAATATGCCTTCATTGGTGCAGGGGCAGTGGTGACTAAAAACATACCTCCCTTTGCTTTAGTGGTAGGAAATCCCTCCCGACAAATAGGTTGGATGAGTGAAAAAGGAGAAAAACTACAATTTGGGGACGATCAAATCGCTATTTGCCCCTTGAGTAAGGAAAAATATAAATTATCAAATAATAAAGTAGAGAAAATAAGCTAATTATGAATATAGCAGTAGTTGGTACAGGATATGTAGGATTGGTTACTGGAACTTGTTTTGCAGAAACTGGCAACCATGTAATTTGTGTGGATATAGATGCCGCAAAAGTAGAAAGAATGAAAAATGGCGAAGTGCCGATTTTTGAACCAGGATTAGAATTACTATTTGAGCGAAACACTAAGCAAAAAAGGTTGTTTTTTACGACTGACCTTGCAGATGCTGTGAATCAATCTGACATTATATTTTTAGCATTACCTACACCTCCAGGTGAGGACGGTAGTGCTGATTTGTCCTATATTTTGAATGTTGCGGACAAATTAGGGGATATCATCACTTCATATAAAGTGATTATCGATAAAAGTACGGTACCAGTTGGGACTGCTGAGAGAGTGTCATCTGTTCTCTCTAATAAATTGGATCAGAGCTTATTTGATGTCGTTTCCAATCCAGAATTCCTGAGAGAAGGGGTGGCGGTAGATGACTTTCTAAAGCCAGATAGAGTGGTGATTGGAACTAATAGTGAAAGAGCAAGAAAATTGATGCGTCAATTATATGACCCATTTGTTCGTCAGGGCAACCCGATCTATTTTATGGATGAAAGGTCAGCTGAAATGACAAAATATGCTGCTAACTCTTATCTGGCTACTAGAATTTCCTTTATGAATGAGATTGCGAACCTATGTGAAAAAGTAGGAGCGAATGTCGATAATGTCAGAATGGGAATGGGCAGTGATAGTAGAATCGGAAAAAGATTTTTGTTCCCAGGAGTGGGATATGGTGGCAGCTGTTTCCCAAAAGATGTCCAAGCATTGGTGCATACGGCTAACGAATATAATTACGATTTTAAAATTCTAAAATCAGTAATGAATGTAAATACGGGGCAAAAAACGGTATTATCCAAAAATATTTGACTATTTTGGTGGAGATTTGAAAGGCAAGACGATTGGGATTTGGGGATTAGCTTTCAAACCGAATACGGACGATATCAGAGAAGCACCAGCCTTGTATATTATGGATGAATTATTGGCTCATGGAGCGAAGATTCTTGCATTCGACCCAGAAGGGATGCCTCATGTGGCGAAGATTTACGGCGACAAAATTACTTTAGTAAACGAAATGTACGAGGCAGTTGACGGAGTGGATGCACTAGCTATCGTGACGGAATGGAGTGAATTTAGAACGCCAAGCTTTTCTATTATGTCAAAATTGATGAAAAACAATGTGATTTTTGATGGTAGAAATGTATATGATTTAGAATCTATGCATGAAGTAGGTTTTGAATATTATAGCATTGGTAGAGAAGGTATAAAATAAATTTTTTTGAAATTGGTTATCAAAGATCTAGATAGAATTATTGAATTGTTCAATGAAGTGATCAATCAATATCACGTTTTGGATGATGTCAATCAACCTTATGAGAATCCTTTTGAGCAAGGTTCATTAGAAAATCTGTTTTTCCATAAAAATTGGGTAGATACTGTGCAATGGCATCAAGAGGATTTGATTCGGAATCCAGAGATTGAGCCAGTGGAAGCTTTAAAAATCAAGCGAAAAATAGATACTTTGAACCAAGAAAGGACAGATTTGGTGGAGCAGTTGGATGACTATTTATTTCATCATTTCTCAACATTTATTCCAGAAAGCAATGCTTCTATTAATACGGAAAGTCCAGCTTGGGCTTTGGATAGATTGTCTATTTTGTGTTTGAAAATATATCATATGCAAATAGAAGTAGAAAGGGAAGAAGCTAGTTTGGAGCATATTGCGAAGTGCCAATTGAAATTAGATATATTGAACATACAATTGAATGACCTAAAATCTGCTATTAGCCAATTGTTTGAAGATTATAGTAGTGGTGTGAAAAAAATGAGGGTGTATAAACAAATGAAAATGTACAATGACCCGAATTTGAATCCTATTTTGTATAAAAATAATTAATCAGCACTTTATATAGCATCTTTGGCTGGTATTAAAAAAATATTGATAATACGGCTTTCTTCTATTGGAGATGTTGCAATCGCTGTTCCCTTAGTAAAAGCTTTATCAAATCAATATCCAACTGTTGAAATCTCCATTGTTTCAAAACCATTTCATCAGTTTATGTTCGAAGGAATACCCAGAGTACATTTCATCCCTTTTGACGATAAGAAATACATTGGGTTCATGGGAACATTCCGATTTGCTTTCGATCAGTTGTGGAAAGAAAATTTCACTCATGTCATTGATTTACATGACGTACTCAGATCGAAGCTTTTCAGAAAGGTTTTGTCTATCAAAGCAATAAAAACTGTTGTTTTTGACAAAGGAAGGAAGGAAAAGAAAGCTGCTCTTTTGGATAAAAGTAAGCTGCTGAAGCCCTTGCAATCTTCCTTTTTGAGATATAAAGCTGCTATAGAAACAGCTGGTTTTCAGTTGCAAACAGAAGAAAATCAGTGGATAGAAAAAAAAGAAAAAGGAAAATCCTACTATTGGGATTGCGCCTTTTTCCTTACATTTCACCAAAACTTATCCTCAAGAATCGATGGTAACATTGATTAATAGTTTACTTGAGCAGCTCGATTGCAATATTTTATTATTTGGTGGAAAGTCGGAGCAGGATAAATTAGCATCTTTAAGCACCTCTGATAAAGTTGCTGTAGCAAATTGTCAATCGATACAAGAAGAAATGCAGCTCATGTCCACATTAGATGTGATGATTAGCATGGATTCTGCCAATATGCATTTGGCATCTTTGGTCGAAGTGCCTGTAGTATCCATTTGGGGAGGAACACATCCAAACATGGGATTTTATGGTTATCGGCAAAATCCAGCATTAGCCATCGGCAAAGATTTGGCTTGCCGTCCTTGTAGTGTATTTGGCAAAGAAACATGCCCATTAGGTCATTTTAAATGTATGAAAACCATTGATAATCAGCAAATAGTGGATAAGGTAATACAAGTGGTAAAAGGATAAAATATGTTTGAGCATAATAAAATACCCCAAATTGAATCATCATTTTTTATATATAACAACCAAAATGAATTTGGAAAATAAAGAAATTTAAATTCGGATAGATGCAAAAAGTTAAATTCGGAATTATAGGTTACGGTAAAATTGGCAAACGGTACGAACAATTGCTGATGGAGATAGAGCAAGCTGAATTAGTAGCTATTGTTGATCCATTAGTAGAAAAATCTGAGTATAATTCATTGTTATTAAAAGAAATAAATGAATTGTTTCAATACAAATTAGATATCGTTGTGATTGCTACACCCAACGGATTGCACGAAGCACATGCAGTGAAGGTATTGTCTGCTGGCTACCATGTGATTATTGAAAAACCGATGGCACTTTCCAAATTAAGCTGTGAGCATATTTTGCAAACTGCATTCAACCACAACAAGCAAGTTTTTTGTGTGATGCAAAATCGATTTTCACCCATCTCGAAATGGTTGAAAATGATAGTAGATAAAGGGATTTTAGGAAAAATATATTTTGTACAGACCAATTTATTTTGGAATCGGGACGACAGGTATTACACCAATGAGGGCTGGCAAGGCACCAAAGATTTGGATGGCGGCATATTGTTTACCCAATTTTCACATTTTGTAGATATGATCTATTGGCTATTTGGAGACCTGAAAAATATCACTTCCAAAGTTTATAATTTTGCCAATCGATCCCATTCCGAGTTGGAAGATACTGGAATTGCCTATTTTGATTTCATCAAAGGTGGAAGTGGCACCATCCAATATTCAACAGCTTTGTATGAAAAAAACCTAGAAAGTACCCTAACCATCATCGCCGAAAAAGGAACGATAAAAGTGGCAGGACAATACATGGATGAAGTTGTTTTTTCTACCATTACAGGAGATAATTCTTTTGAATCCATCAGTAGCGGCAGCAAAAACATTCCAAATATCAACCACAAAAAAGTCATCAAAAATGCCATTGAGGTAGTCCAAGGAAAAAGTGCAATAGCCGTAAATGCTTTGGATGGGATGAAAGTAGTGGAGATAATTGAGAAAATGTGCCGAATGGAAATTGGGTAAATTGGGAAAATTGTTTGATCCCGAAGTTTCGGGAGTTTAATTTGGTAATTCGTTTGATTTGTTTAATTCGGTAATTCGGAATTTACACATATACCAAATACTCCGAATCCAAATCCCCAAATATACAAACCACCAACCCACCAAATACAACGAATACACCCAATCCAAACCAAATACACCAAATACGAATTACAAATAACCCACCAACAAATACACCAAATACACCAAATATACCGACTACACCAATAAAAACTAATATTATGGAAATCAGAAGTCTTGATCAATTAGATTTAAAAAAGCACTATACATATGGTGAATATCTAATGTGGAGATTAGAAGAAAGGGTAGAATTGTTGAGAGGTAAAATTTTCAAAATGTCACCTGCTCCTAATGTTTTACATCAAAAAATTTCGAGTAATATTCAAAGGGAAATTTCATGGTTTTTAAAAAAATCTCCCTGTAAAGTATTTGCAGCCCCATTTGATGTAAGATTGCCATTACCAAAAAATTTGCAAAAAAAGGGGTTCACTTCTGATAAAATAGATACTGTTGTACAACCAGATATTTGTATCGTTTGTGATGAAAATAAGCTGGATGTTCAAGGTTGCAACGGTGCACCAGATTTAATAGTTGAAATTTTATCTCCAGGAAATTCCAAAAAGGAAATGAGAGATAAATATGAAATATATGAATTAGCTGGCGTAAAAGAATACTGGGTTGTTTTTGCCTCCGAACAAGTTCTGCAACGCTATATTTTAATTAATAATAAATATGTCCCACAACTTCCAAATGTACAAGGCGACCAAGTAGGAATTACTTTCCTTAGTGGATTTGAATTGTTAGTTGATGAGGTATTTGAATAATTGGTAATTCGGGGAATTCGGTAATTCGTTTAATGCGGTAATTCGGATGATTCGGGGAATCGTATGATTCGGTTAATTCGGTAATTCGGAATTCGGATGATTTGTTTAATTTGTTTAATTCGGTAATTCGGTTAATTTGGTAGTTCCGCATATACCGAATCCAACAAATATAACGAATTAACCGATTGCACCAAATAAATACACCATATAATCCAAATATACCAATTCCCCCAAATTCATCGAATACTCCAAATATTACAAATCCACCAAATACACCAAATCCACCAAATAACCCGATTATACCAACAAACTTTAACAACCAATAACAGAAATGGAAGAATATAAATATAATTTTGAAAAACTAGAGATTTGGAATCTTGCAATAGATTTATCAGTTGACATTTATAAGATTACTACAAAGTTTCCAGAGGAGGAAAAATATGGGATTATCAGTCAACTAAGAAGAGCATCATCATCAATTTCTGCAAATATTGCAGAAGGAAGTACAAGATTATCAGACAAAGATAAAGGGAGGTTTATCCAAATAGCATTTGGCTCTACAATCGAAGTTCTTAATTTCCTTATTCTATCTGCTAGACTTGATTATATTTCAAATGAGGAGTTAGAATATTATAGAATTAATATTTCTAAATTATCAAATAAAATTAATTCATATTATAAGTTTGTGGTTAATTGAAATTGAAAAAATTGTTTAATTCGGTTGAATTGGTTAATTCGGTAATTCGGATAAATCGTTTGATTCGTTTAATATGATTAATTCGGGTTATTCGATGATTCGAATTCGGGAGGATTTGTTTAATTTGTTTAATTCGGTAATTCGGTTAATTTGGTAATTCCGCATATACCGAATCCAACAAATATAACGAATTAACCGATTGCACCAAATACCCCAAATTTATCGAATATACCTAAAATTACAAATCCACCAAATCCAACAAATAACACGAATACACCAAATACACCAAATATTACAAACCAAATCCACCGAATATACCAATAAAAAAAATGATCCAAGATTTAATAAATAAGACAAAAGCAATCTCAGTAACAGGGTTAGGTTATGTGGGGTTGCCATTAGCATTAGAGTTTGCGAAGCACTTTAGGGTGATTGGATTTGATATCAACTCGGCAAGGGTGGAGCAGATGAAGCAGAAGATTGACCCATCCAAGGAGTTGGATAGTGCGGCATTCGATGGCTGTGATATCACTTTTACAGATAATTATGAAGATTTGAGAAATGCACATTTTCATATTATCGGGGTGCCTACTGATATTGATGAACATAAAGTTCCTAACCTAAAACCATTATTGGGAGCAAGTAGCAGTGTGGGAAAGGCTTTGAAAAAGGGGGATATCGTGGTGTATGAAAGCACCGTTTACCCTGGCTGCACCGAAGAAGATTGCCTACCTATTTTGGAACGAGAAAGTAAATTGAAGGGAGGAGTAGATTTCAAATATGGGTATAGTCCTGAACGAATCGTGCCGGGAGATAAGGTAAAGACCCTTACTAAAATATTGAAAATCGTTTCCGGTAGCGATGCAGAGGCACTAGCAACCATATCTGCGGTTTATGGGACTATTATCGAAGCAGGATTGCATCAGGCAAGTTCAGTGAAAGTGGCTGAAGCAGCCAAAGTAATTGAAAATACCCAGAGAGATATCAATATTTCGTTGATGAACGAATTGGCAATTATATTTGATAAGATGGGTATAGATACCAGTGAAGTCATTGCAGCTGCTGGCACAAAATGGAATTTCCATCCTTACCAACCGGGCTTAGTTGGTGGACATTGCATCAGTGTAGATCCTTTTTATTTGATGCACAAAGCCAAACAGATTGGTTTAGACCCACAAGTAATAGCTGCTGGAAGGAGGGTGAATGACCATATCCCCCATTTTATTGCTAAAAAAGTTATCCAAACACTCATAGAAAAAGGGAAAAACCCGGGCCAATGCAAAGTGTTGGTGATGGGGATAACCTTCAAAGAAGATGTTGCAGACATCCGAAATAGTAAGGTGGTGGATTTAATCAAGGAATTGATGTCCTATTCTACGAATGTACATACAATAGACCCACATGCATCTCCGAACGAAGTGGCACATGAATATGGAATATCTTTAATTGATGCACCCATTGGAAAATATGATGCTATCATCTTAGCTGTTGGGCATCAACAGTTTAGGAATTTATCAAAAGCTGAACTGGAAGATTTATCGAATGGAGAATTACTATTATTTGATATCAAAGGGGTGAAGGATGCTAGTAGTTATTCAAATTACTGGAAATTGTAATTTTGAAATAACCTATAATGCTAAGAATAGATGAATAAATTAGTAAATTCCAAATTCCAAGAAACGAAAAATATTGTAAAATTGTTAAGATATTTTTAATCCTTCAAATTTATGGAAACTTTAGTTATAAAGATTACAAAAAAGCAATCCTTGGTGGTCAAACAATTTCTTGACCAACAAAAAGTTTCTTATGAAACCAGTCCATTAAAAGTAAAACAACCCCCCAAAAAAGAGGGAAGATGGTTCTCAATCCAAAAAAGGAAAATCCTACAAAATAAACCCTGAAAAACTTTGGGAAAGTATAGTATAGAGATAAAAGAGGATGCTAAAATCCATTTTAAAAAATCTATAAATCAGGAGACTTATCTAAAATAAAGAGAGTTGAGAAGATTGTAGTTGAGCTTTCCACTCATCCAACTACTGGCATTGGCAATCCAGAGCTTTTAAAGTACAATCTTGCAGGATTTGGAGTAGAAGAATAAACAGAAAAGACCGCATCATATATGAAATCATCGAAGAACCAGAACGATTGGTGGTCATCATCTCAGCAATAGGGCATTATTGATAGATGAATTAATCTACAATTAAAGCATCTATAATTACGATTAATTGAAAATGGACAAAACCAATTTTAAAAAGCAAAGTCTAAAGGAAGCAAACCAGCATCCAGCATATTACAAAACATTATCAAAAGTTGAAAATGCAATAATTTTCAAAACTATGATGCAAGTAGCCTATGGGTTTGTAGGAAAAGAGTGGCCTCCAATGGAAAAGGTTTTTACAGGAATGCGAAAGATCCATAACGATTAATATTTTCAATAATGATTTTAAAGATTTTTTGATTGCACTAAATAAACCACAAGTTAAATATGTATTAGTTGGTGGATATTCAGCAATATTTCATGAATATAATCGAATTACAGGAGATTTGGATTTAAACATAGTGCTTTTATAGCTTTATTTATTGAATTGAATTCAATAAAATTGAAATAATCATTAAATATTTTTGAACCCAAATCTTACAGAACCACAAAAAAAGTTAAGAAATATTAAGGTGTTCTAAAGGAACACTGCGAGGTTGCAAAGGAACGTCGTGATAAACTAAAGGAACACTGCGAGGTTGCAAAGAAACATCGTGAGAAACTAAAGGAACACTGCGAGGTTGCAAAGGAACGTCGTGAGAAACTAAAGGAACACTGCGAGGTTGCAAAGGAACATCGTGAGAAACTGAAACTAAAGAAATACTGCGAGGTTGCAAAGGAACGTCGTGAGAAACTAAAGGAACACTATGAGGTTGCAAAGGAACATTTCGATAAACTAAAGGAACACAGCGAGGCTGCAAAAGAATCTTTAAAAATTTAAGATTTCTTTTGATTAAAGAGGGGGAGAATTCACTTAAAAGTAGATAAAATGGAAATTTTTTTTAAAATATTTTCAAAAAATTGGCATAATAAAGTGATAAGACCTACCTTTGATTAACCAATAAAATTTCAAACTTTACGATAAAAAAGAACCTCCACCTTTTGTCAGAGAAACACGGATGGAGGTTCATGGAAAAATTAATCTCAGAAATTAATTATTTCCATTGGGTTCGGAAGAAACCGTTTTATTTTGTGGTTTCTTCCGTTCACTTTTTCGAATGCCGCCAGCAGCAACATATTCATCAGAGTCTTTACCGTATTTAGCAGCTACTAACTGTAGCATACGTTCACGTTGGTCTCTGACACTTTTTTCCTTCACTTTGATAGCACTCAACTGGCTATCCAAGTCGGAAACGGAAGTGTTGTAGGCAGCTTCCATAGATTCTAACTGATTAATCGATGCTTCGTAATCAGTTACTGAAATACCCTCACTTGTTTGCAATGGAGGATTGATTGCTTTGAGTCTTTCTAATCTCCTCTTGGAGATTTCAAGCACTTTCGAACTTCTTGTTTTTCTCATTGAAAAACTTTTTTTTTTAAAAAAATAAATCAATATGCCTCTTTCATTTTCTTAGAGCATATTTGATTTTTATATCAATACAAAGTTGAATACTTTTTGTGAAATAAGTGAGTTTTATTTATCCACAAATTGTTAATAAAATATATAACTAACTATATGACAGAGACATGTAGTGCAAATAAATTTATTAAAAATGTTAATGAATAATACATATATAAAGTTTTTATATATTTTTTATCTGCGAACATATAAATTATATATTGGAAAACATTGGGGAGAAAAATATGCTTTTAATAATATATTGGAAAAAAATTCGAATATATTTAATATAAATAAAGATGAAAAAATTTTTTAAAAAATAGTTAGATCAATATTATCAGTTTTTAATTTTCAAATAATTAAAATAGATGCTATTAATAATGAGTTATTTTTGGATAAAATATTTAATCAAAAATATAAAATAAAAACCTATTTGATATTGGTGCAATGAAGGACAATATGTACAAAAAAATAAGAGATAATTTATTGATTTTTAAAAATTATTTCATTTGAGCCAATTAATGATTTTTTATTAAGTTAGAAACATAAATTTAAAAAAAAGATAAATTTTGGAAGGGTTTAATATTGATTAGGCAATAAAGATAATGAAGAATTAATATTTTTAACTAAGAATAAAGTATCAAGCTCTTTATTATCACCCTCTAAAATCAAATCAGATTATAGTGAAGATTTAGAAACTATAATAGGAATTTGTAAAGATTTGTAAATTA
>JADJVK010000004.1:57500-185022 GCA_016710625.1 Saprospiraceae bacterium | reverse complement strand
AATATCCGAATCACTATTTATTTGTGAAATATCTGTTGATAAAACAACATTTTCGGAAAAGAAAATAGCCGAACCTTCGATATTTAGTTGTGCATATATATTTATAAAAGTAATATTTAAGAAAAATAGGAATACTAGCTTAATTTGAAGTTTATGCATACTTTTCATTTTAAATAAAAAATTGAATTGTTAATGAATGTATTATTCTTCGTATGTGATCAATATCTTTACAGGTTTATTGCATATAAGGCAATCCCCACTTGGAGCATCGTTACGAATTACAATATTATTACTATTGATATAATAATTGTAAAGTAAATTTGCACTTTGGCTATACATTGGTGGGGCAAATAAATTTGTATTCCATTCAATCAAAACACTCACTGATAATATCTTAGATGCTGTCAAGTTATGGGCTATTGATTGCTCACTATTATAGCCAGTATGAGAAGTTCCGATTATCTTTTGGTTTTTATTCTTGGTGCTCCATCTGATACTTCTCCTATTCTGACAAAACCATTCAAATCTGTGTTGCCATTTTTATAAACTGTCATTGCATTTTTTAGAGAATAAGTATTAATACCATTCCCAATCATAAACAAAGGGTCAGTATCTACCCATGGAATTCTGCTTGAACCAGCAATGGTATCATTAAATTGCCCAATAGCAACAGATGAACGAGAGCTAGCATTGAATAATATCCCATTGAAGAAGAGTATTGCCCATTAGAAATTGAACTATATCCAATTGCATTGGAGTATTTCCCATTTGCAATTGATTCAAATCCCATTGCCGTAGAGTATGGTCCATTTGCAATACTATTATATCCCATTGCAGTAGAGAATTGCCCACTTGCTAATGTATATTTTCCTATTGCAGTAGAGTTTATACCATTCAACTGTGCCATATCCCATTGCAGTAGAGTATGATGCACTAGCTTCTGTATCATACCCCATTGCAATAGAATTTTTTCCTGTTGCTCCAGATACGCTAGATGGAAAATTTGAAATCGATAAATCTATGCACCCAATAATCTCCATCCATTTGTAGATAATTCTGTGATTTTTTCAAGTTGACTTTCGCTATCATTCGCCAATATCCATCCGATATTACCATAAAGAAATAATTTCGATTTGCCGATTGAATATTGCTCAATCCAACTATTGTGGCAGTAAAGAGTGTTGTATTTTCAATAAGGATAAAGGATCCTTTCACACCCGTTGGCATCGTAATCGAAAAGTCAGTTCCGGTGTACCATATATTGAATAATAGCCATATTGACCATTCGGCAATGTGGTGGGTAGGAGCTGTTGCTATAACACACCATAGGATCTGATTCTAAACTTGCCATTTACATCTAACGATGTCTGTGGATCCGTATTGTTAATGCCAACCTTTGTGCAAAGCCTTGATAGACAAGGAATAAAAATAAAACAAAGATAAATTTTTGCATATATTTGATTTTTAATTTTTTAAAATTAGCCGTGTACTAATGAATACACGGCTCATGAAGACAACCTCTTTCAATTAAAAAGCAGCTTCAAATAAATCTATTTCATTTGGTTTCGTGTTAAAGAAATTATTCTGCATTAGGGTTATATATAATGCCATCTGATATTATAGCTTTTTCATTAGTCATCTCATTTATCAGTGTGCCCGAAAATGTACCACTTATGTATTTGCTTGTAGGGGAAGAAGATTTATACTTTGTAATAATGAATTGAAAAGTCGAATTAGGCGTATCTAATCCTGCCAACCAAGTATCATTCACACCTCCTCCAGTATTTATTACTATTATACTTGTTGATGTAGATGTAATAATATTTGTTCCTTCTAATACTATGTTTTGTATGGAAATTGCAACACCCTCTTTTGGGTCTGTTGCGGTTTTCTTGGCAACACCTTGATAAATTCCATTTGAAGAAATGGATGAAAAATTTACTTTACATTCCTTTTGAATACCATTAATTTTAAACCGAATGTATCCTGTTGATGAACTTGGTTAATATTGCATGTAGTCGCATTAGATTTGTTGCAGCCGACCAATACCATAAAAATGAAAAATATTTGAAATAACCGAGTCATATTTTTATTATTTATGAATCAAAGTTATTTCAAATCTTATTTCATTAAAAAATCCATAAATCTTTTATGTGTCCAAAATAACAAATATCATCCTGAAAACCCAGTATATTATTTAATTTTACTTTGGCAGAATCTCTCAAAAAATCGAGCCAATCATCATATATATCATACATTTGCTGGCTTTCATGGCCCTGACATAAGGCATTTACAAAGGGTTGTCCAGCTCCACCAAATTGGTCTTTGGTCCTGTGAACCCCCTTCATACATAACGACAGGAACATTATTTGCTTTAGCTAAATTTGATAAACTAATTATATGTTTTTTAGCATTAGTAGCAATTTCTGCTTTTGTTAAATTTGCTATTTCATTAACTGATAAGTTGCCACTTAACCCAATTGGCGCAAAATAAGAAGCTACACTCAAGGCATCAAATTTTCCTCCTATCGCTTTCATTTTATTTACTGCTTCCTCCAAAATCCAAGGATTATAGTGCTGCCCTGCTAAAACTTGAACCATCCTATTCGAATTATTCCCAAATACTGAATCAAAACTTTTGAAACATTCATTGGCAAGGTAGGCGTATTTGTGAGTATGAAATACTATATTGGTTGGTGCATTATCCTGTACATACCAGTGTTGTTCAAAAATATCATTCCAGACTTCATTGGAGTACTCCACATAAACCTTTAAGTTGGGTGCTAATTTATCCTTAATTAAGGTTGCTAATTGAGTTCTGTAATTTGCATCAGCAGCATGAGGGACACAAAGCCACATATCTTTCTGAGTCAAATTGCATAATTGTATCATATATTCATAAGCTACAGCACCTTTGCTACTACTAGATTGAGTGACATAAGTCGGTAGATTCCGATCTGACCAATTGATTTGTTTGCTATCATTTACACCTCCCCAATTCAAAAATCGGATACATGAAAATGGTTCTAATTGTTTTAAAAACTGTGGGTTAAAGGGAAAAGAGGAGCTATTAACATCAGTTCCAGGAAGTAATATTTTTATATTTTTGATAGGATTACTTTTTAAAGATTTTCTGATTTCAACTCCTAGTCCTTGATAATTATTTTTAAGTGTAAAAACAATTTTTCCGCTAGTTTGCATCACAATTTTATCTATATCTCCACCATATAATTGGATAGTGCCCTCACCATCATACAATAAGGTGTAGTTTCCTGTTGGGTAAGAACCATTCGCATCTAATAGCACAAATTTTCGAGCAATCTGTGGCTCATCTTGGCTTTTAAAATTTTGAGGAATTTCTAAAGGATAACCATTTGCATCTTTTGATAAACTATCGTGATAAAGAACTGAACCCCATTCGTCTTGTTCAGGATTACCTGGTCTAACACATTCCATTTGGAGGCACTTTGTAACATCAAATCTGCAAAAGGAAATTCTCCAGACCAATATTCATTGAAATAAAGATTGACACCCATCCTCATGGGACAATCAGTTTGGGCAATCATATTTTGTAGTGAAAAAATCGTAATTAAAATAACTTGAGCAATTGTTTTCATTATTCAATTTTTATAAATTTTTTAACAATTTTATTTTTAGCGTTTTTTAAACTAATTAAAAAAATTCCTTTCGGCAAATCTGCAATGGAAATTTGGGGGCTACTTGAGTTCAAAATAGTCTCTTTATACATATTTCCTTGAAAATCAAAAATTTGAATCCAATAATTTTCTGGAGATTCCAATCCAAAAATCAACTCATCTTTGACTGGATTCGGGAAAATAGAGATATCTGGTTCTGGCTCTATAAAATCTATATCTACCGTTTTGCAATGATCAATGATTGCTTTGTATTTTAAGGATGAATTGGGATTCTCTTCAAAAATATTTTGTAGGTGCCAATAACCATATTTGTCATCCGCCAAAACAAAAGCCATTTGCATCTCCACACTAGGAAGGCTACTCACTTTTTCCAACCATTCTCTAGATATATTATAAAAGCTAGTATCGTTTGAAAAAGCTAAAAGGGCATTTTCATTAGAATCTCCTTCATTAAAATTGGCATGAACACCACCTTCATAAGTAATCATTTTTTTTCCTATAATCTCTAATTGTTGAATATTTTCATTGATTCTTAGTAGCGAAACATCCATCACATTTCTAAATGCAGAAGCGACATCAGATACTGTTGCATTGTTAGGCAAACTATTTATGGCATCTTGTTGAAACATATAATCAGCGATACTACCGACATCAAATGAATCTTTGGAGCCGATAAACGCCATTCCTTCAATAGATCTTTTCAAAACTTCTCCTTGCCAAGCTCCTTGCTGCCCAGCTAATACTCGTATAACTCGATTGGAAGAAAATGGATTAAAAGCTTTAAAGGCTCTATCCGCAAAATAGGCATAACTATATTGAAAAGGCTCCGTTTTAAGAACTTCTGGAGCATTCGTTTTCACAAAATTGTGCTGTCGTTCAAAGGCATCATTAGGGATATTTTCGAAACCTTCATTCCAAACTTCATTGCCATACTCTATATATACTTTCAATTTTGGATTCAACGTATTTAATACTAGTTTGCCAAGCTCACCAATGTAGTTTTCATCTGCTTGATAGGGAATTGAAATCCACATATCCTTTTCTAAAATATTACATAGTTGGATGGCATATTCTATTGCAACACTCTTTCTATCAATACTATACCAATCTATACAGTTAAATTGTGTATAATAGTTCATTTGCCTTCTATCTGCCCATTTTGTCTCATCACTCCAGTATGAAGCATTCCAATTCATAAATCGAATGGCTTTAAATGGCTTTAGTTTTTCGATAAAAGCTGGATTGAAAGGATAGACATTCGAATCCGAATTGGGCAAGAGTACCCTGATATTGCTAATCGGGTTCCCCAACTCTGATTGTCTAATAAGCAAACCCAATCCTCCACCTTTATGACCGAGGACATTGGTAATTAATTTATTGGGCTTTAGATTGAAAATAATATTGCCTGGCTTTTCAGAAATAATATTGATCGTATCTAAACCAAATAATTCGATAATTCCCTTTCCATCATATTTTATTTCATAATTGCCTGAGGGTAAGATACCTCCATTGTCCCAAGCTAAAATCGTTTTGACTATCTGTGGTTCCGCAAGTCCGGGGATTATCTGCGGCAAATGTGTTGGATAGCCTTGCTCATTTTTAATGATTTTATTAAATGATAAATAATTATCTGTTTGATCAAATTGCCAATCACTATCACATGGAACCCAAGGAGCTGCTTGCATCATCAGATTTGCAAATGGGACTTCTCTACTCCAAAAGCTTATAAAGTGGAGATTCATCCCTATATGTTGACAATTTTGAGCTAAAAGCAATGTTTGATAAAAAAATAAAAATATAAATCCTTTCTTCATTTGGTTAATTATTTATAGTTAGTCTGATCTCTATTCTTGTGCCACATGGCACATTTTCAGCATTCTTTTTATCGATAATGTTTACTTTAATATGAGCTTCATTTAATTGATTATGCAATTTTATTCTATCATTCGTTATACTCATACCCAATGATTTGTGCTTTGAATCAATGGTTTCTTTCACAAATCGCCCACAACCATTATCATCCACTATACACAAAACGATGTTTGGTTGCTCCATTTTAACTTCCAAATTCAAAATTCCTGGTTCTAACATATTATTGAAAGCATGGCGAATGGCGTTTTCTACATAAGGCTGAATGATGAGCGGAGGAATCATGATTTCAGAAATAGGAATATCTTTATCGAGTAAATAATTAAATACAAATTTTTTTTGAAATCTGCCCATTTCCATTTCTATATATAACAAAAGTGTTTCTAATTCTTCACTGAGTGGAATTAGCTTGAGCCTTGATTGTTGGAGGATATTTCTTAGTAAATAAGCGAAATTACTTAAATACTCCGCAGCGTCTAATGGCTTATTCGACAGAATATTGTTTTTGACAGAATTTAATGCATTGAAAATAAAATGAGGATTCATCTGCACTCTCAGTGCTTTCACTTCGCTTTGAAGTGCTAATTGTTGGATTCGGTTTTTTTCTTGAATTTGTGCAATTCGATACCTATAAAATGCATAAGTTAATAACAAAATCCCTAAAATTGAAAACACAAAAAACCATTTGGTTTTCCAAAATGGCGGTTTGATATGGATTAAAATACTTTTTTCATCTGACCATACCCCATCTCTGTTTTTTGCTTTCACTCGAAATTTATATGTACCTCCTTCAATATTAGTATAACTTGCAATCGGAGAATTTGTCGCAACCCATTGAGGATTAACACCTTCTAAAATATAACTATATTCAACATCTTGGTTATTTGAAAATTGAATTGCATTGAAATTTAGTGTAAAAAAATTTTCTTGATAGGTCAGTTTTATATCGGATATGTCATTCAAATTTTGATTTTCAAGTATTGGTTTATCAAAGACTTTGAATTGCGATAGATAAAGACTGGGTTTGGGATCTGAAATTTTTAAAAACTTTTCTTGATCAATTACTCCAACTTTACCACTAGCTGCACCAAATATTAAATAATTATTTTCAGAATTTACAAAAAGTGAACTTTCGCCAAGTATAGGAATTTTAGAGCTCGAAAACCCCTGTTGATAGCTGAACCTTTTCAATGATTTATTTCCATAATCATAATTCAATATTCCAGAAGCTGTCGCCATCCAAATCTGGTCCTTAATGCTTCTAATTTGGTATATACTCTCTTTTATTAGAAAAAATTGCCCATTTGAATTCTTTTCAGGTATCAATTTATTGTCCTTGTAAGTGCATCTTATAACACCTTGATTCGAAACAGAAAGCCATATGCTACCATCAGTTGTTTGTGTTATCGAGTGAATATTATTCATTCCATCTTCCCGATTATTTGAAAATGGCAAGCTATGATACCAAGAGTTTTCTTTGAAAATCAATAATCCATTACTCGTCGAAAACAGTACTGAATTTTCTTGATCAATTATACAATCCGAAACTTTATCCCCTAATTTTAGAAATTGGACATTTTCATAATTGTATTGTGATATTGCTTTATGTTCTAAATCTATTTTGAAAATATCCTCTTTACCAGCCACCCAAAGTATAGACTTATTTTGAAACTTTATTATATAATTATCACTCGTTTTCATCCTTTTTAAACTCATTATACTCCGAAATGGGTATAATCTTATTGGTGCTTGCCTCCATTTAAAAAGTTGCTTTTGAGATAATAGCCACAATTGGTTCGAGGAGTCATAAGTAATAGCTTCAAAATATCGTGGCTCTTTAGCCTTGTTTTTCCAAGGAAAATAATTGACGACTTGGAATGTTTTATTTGAAAAATCTATAAAATAAAGGTTTTCTGCTGCATTAACTGAAACAATTACTTTTTCGGTTTTGGGATTATGAGCCACAGCAGTTATGTTACATATATTCGGATTTAGTTTATTTTGTGGATTAACTTTAAAATACTTCGTAAAATTATTCCTAAAATCCAATCTACTTACCCCATTCTCCATTGCAAACCAATAAGTTTGGTTTTTATCTTTCATTATATTCCAAGTTAGGTATCCTACCACACTTTCTTCCTTTTCCACTAAATTATGCTCCCAAAAATCAACAATTCTATTTGGCTTTTGCAGTGTCAAAATCCCATATTGACTACCAATTAGAATTTCTTCCTCATTTTTTGCAAATAAGGAGCTTACTATTCTAAAATTGTCTTTTATATCAGCTTTTATTTCTACATAGTCCCAACGATCCGTTTTAGGGAAAAAATGATATAATCCCCCATTCCAAACACCTACCCAAATACTACCATCTTTATCGGGCAAAACACAAGTAACATATTGATATTTAGAAAGTTGCAAATTAGGAATTTTCCAAAAATTAGTATATTTTTTTTGGCTTATATCAAAAAGAGCTACCCCAGTTTCTACCGATACCCAAAGAAAATTTGGGTTTGCACCATCCCATTTTATATCCGTAATGGAGTTGAATTTGTAATGGTATGCCGAATCAGTTTTAGATATATTTATAAAATCTGTAAGTTTCCAATATTGACAACTCCCTTTGTCAGGGTTCAATAAATGGAGCCCCCCTCCTCCGAAGTTATCACGGTTCATCGTGCCAACCCAAATACTTTGGTCCTTATATTCTAGGATTGACTTTACAAAATATCCTTTTAATTGATTTCTATAATGGGAAAAACTATTTTTTTGTGGCTGATAATGGTCTAATCCTCCGACACTAGCTATCCAAATCGAGCCGTCCTCTTTGGATAGAATATCATTAATATAATTTGCTTGAATGGAATTTGTATCTTCCTGATTATGCGAAAATCGTAGAATATTTTTTCCATCATAACGATTCAATCCCTCATTCGTACCAATCCATATAAATCCTGTTTTCTTGTCCTCATTTATACAAGTTGCTGCTTTGCAATTTAAACCTTCATTTTTGGTTAGATTCGTAAAAAAAGGGCTATCAAATGATCCATTTTCGGAAGATTGAGCAGATAGGGTATTCCATTGAAACAAGAATACAAAAAAACAAGCTATGAGCAACCAATTATTCATTCATTTCAAAATGAAAGTTAAGTAAATTAAACTCAAATGTGAATCAATTTGTAATCCTTTGAAAATTTCAGTTCACAAATTGTTATTTTGAATGTATAATTGGTAAAATAACAGGATAATCTACCATTGGAATTGTCAAGAAAGTGCAAGCTACCCACCTAGTGCATCAATTACCCTTTCTTTGTTTGCTCTCGAAACATCAACTGTTTGTCCATTCATCAATACCAAATATCCACCAGCACCTTTTATGTACTTTTTAATATATATTGGATTAACAATATAAGAATTATGCGTCCTAATAAATCCCCTTCCAGATAATAACGCCTCTATTTCTTTTAGAGATTTGGAAACGAAGTATTTTTCTTGAGGGTTTTTCATATTTATATTGGAATAATTTCCTTCCGCTTCAATAAAAATGATTTCATCAACTCTTATCATTAATAAGCCTTCTAAAGTCGGTATCGGAATAACAGGCAATTGTTGTTGCAAGCTTTGGAAGCTACTATTGAGTAATGAAAAATTCTGGGATGTACTTTCAATCGTTTTTTGCTTTTTCTTAATTTTTTCTATTGATTCGATCAACCTATATTTTAGAATCGGTTTTAAGTAAATAATCAATGGCACAATATTCAAAAGCTCGAACGGCATAGGAGTCATGTGCTGTAACAAATACGATATCAAAAGTGGTATTTTTCAGTTTATTTAACAGGTCAAAACCCGTCATATTCCCCATTTCAATATCTAAAAAAAGCACATCGATAGGTTCTTTGTTCAGGAAAATAATCGCATCATCAGTAGAATTAAATGTCTGTATAACATTTACTTCTGGACAATAAGCTTCCAACTCCAGTTTTAAACTATTAGTACAAGCTAACTCATCATCTACTAATACTACTTTTAATTGCATATTCATAACCAAAAGAATATACAAATATAATAAAATTTAAACTCTAAAACGGATTGATTGTCAAATAAGTGGAATTTCTATTTTCCAATACAAAAATCCCTAAAAATTCGATCTAATAGGTCATCTGTTGATATCTCACCAGTGATTAGTCCCAAATAATAGGTGGATCTTCTGATATCAATTGCAACAAAATCTGATGTGACCCCTTGGCTCATACCATTAAGAGCAGCAGATAAACTTTGGTTTGCCCCTTCTAATGCTTCATAATGTCTGCTATTGGTTACAATACTTTGATCTTGAATCAAATTTCCATAAGTAGCAACAGAAGCAAGTTTTTCTTTAAGATAGGCAATATTCATCTCATTGATAGCAGAAGTAGTAACGATATTTTCTAAAGGCAATGCTTCATTTACATACCATTCTTGTTTTGTATAGGGGTTCAAATCCATTTTATTTGCCACCGCAATGATAGTCAAACCTTCTCTGCTAAGTTCTGTAATATCCGCTTTTACAGTTTCTGGAGGTGTAGCGATTACATCAAAAACATAAACCAAAATGGCAGAAGATTGTATTTTTTCCATCGTCTTACTGACGCCAATTGCTTCTATAGCATCCGTTGCCTCCCTTATTCCTGCTGTATCTATTAATCTAAATTGCAACCCATTGATGATTAGTTTTTCTTCAATCGTATCTCTAGTCGTTCCAGCAATTTCACTCACTATTGCTCGGTCTTCATTGAGTAATGCATTTAGTAAGGTTGATTTTCCTGCATTAGGCCTTCCAGCAATTACTGTGCTGATTCCATTTTTAATAACATTCCCCATTTTAAACGACTGCACCAATTGATCAATCGTAGATTGAATGTGGGTAATTCTTTCTTTCAATTCCTTTCTATTTGCAAACTCTACATCTTCCTCCCCAAAATCTAATTCCAACTCGATTAAACTTGCAAATTTGATTAATTCTTCTCTTAAAACCGCTATCTTTTTACTGAAGCCGCCCCTCATTTGCTTCATCGCCAAATCATGGCTGATGCTCGAATCGGATGCAATCAAGTCAGCAACAGCTTCTGCTTGACTCAAATCCATCTGACCATTCAAAAATGCCCTCATGGTAAACTCCCCAGGATTTGCCATCCTAGCCCCATTCTTTATAAAGATTTCGATTATTTTTTGTTGAATATAAGGCGACCCATGACAAGATATCTCTACTACATTTTCTTTTGTATAAGATTTCGGACTCACAAATACAGAAGCTAAAACTTCGTCAATTACAGCTTCATTTTCATCTATAATTGTCCCAAAATGAATGGTATGTGTTTTTTGTTTCTCTAAGTTTTTCCCGTTAAATACCTTATTGCAAATCTTGATTGCATCATCACCAGATAATCTTATTACGCCAATTGCTCCAATTGCTGGTGCCGTTGCTAATGCTACTATCGTATCATTCATTTGTCTAATATTCATCTATATATATCTGATTTTTAGAATAATTATGAGTTCATAAAGAATTTTTTTACGAATACTCCTGTTAATAATATACAAACATTATCTTTGAAAAAATTTTTAAAACACAAAACTACATTTATCAACAATAAATCTTAATTAATTATTGATTATGAGAAGAAAAATATTCATTTGGCTAGGTATAATTTTAGTTTTAGGCTTATTGATATTAAGCTATTTTATTTTTGGTAGTTATTCTGATGGCGTTCGAAATGGTCATGTGGTGAAAATTAGTCATAAAGGAATGCTTTTCAAAACCTATGAAGGTGAGTTGAATTTGGATTGTAGTAGAGTGGGTAACAATCCTACTCCTTGGTCATTTTCTGTTCCTGATAAAGTAGTTGCAAAACAGATAGAGGCATCTTCCTTAGAAAATAGTTGTGTCAATCTATATTATAAAGAGAAATATTATACTTTTAGTTGGCTAGGAGATACTAAATACCATGTTTATAAAATAGAAAAAGTTAATGTTCCAATGCCACATTATGGCAATTAAAAAAAGGCTGCATCTTCTTAGAGGATGCAGCCTTTTTTTATTCCTTATTGCATGATATAATCTTTATTCTCAATCATTCTTCGAATATTGATCAGTGCATATCTCATTCTTCCTAAAGCAGTATTAATACTTACCTTTGTTAATAAAGATATTTCTTTAAAACTCATATCAGCATAATGTCGTAAAATAATTACCTCTTTTTGCTCAGGTGGTAACTTATCGACCAACATCCTTATTCTATCATGAGTTTGATCTTTAATAATAGTATCTTCTATATTGTCGTCAGGCTGACGAAGAACATCAAAAATATTGAAATCATCCGTACCTGAAATAGTTGGTCTCCTTTTATTTCTTCTAAAATAATCCACACAAAGGTTGTACGAAATTCTTAATGCCCATTGGACGAATTTCCCTTCGTGATTATATTTTCCTTTTCTTAAAGTATCAATTATTTTAATAAATACTTCTTGAAAAATATCGTCTGCTAAATCTTGATCTTTAACAAATAAATAAATGGATGTATAAATTTTTGCTTTATGTCTGCTTAGCAATTCTTCGAATGCTAATTCATTTCCTTCTAGGTATAAAGCTATTAACTGGTGATCGGTCTGTTGACCAAGTACAATGGGCATAACCTGCATATCTACACTTTATTTTGATGGTTTTTCAAAAATATTTATAACAAAGTGTAAAGGTTTTCCTCTATAATCAACAGATTTAAAATGAATAAATAAAAAATGATAGTGCAATATATCAGAAAATAATATTTAAATCCTAATTTTTTTTAACTTTAACAAAAAATTAATCTTTTTAAAACAATTTTTAATAAAACTATAATTAACGAATTTTAATATGCAATTTAAATTGTTTAACATAAAAAATTTCTTAGTAATATGTATTTGCTTCATTTGTAGTAGCATATTAATTAGTCAAACACCAGCAAAAAAACAGAAAGAAGCTATTGGTATCAAAAATGCAACTTTACATATTGGAAATGGAAAAATTATAGAAAAGGGATTTATTGGATTTATTGATGGTAAAATAAATTTTATCGGAGCTATTTCTGATGCAAATATACCAACCTATTCAAAAATAATTGACGCTGAAAATAAACATATTTATCCCGGATTGATCGCCGTAAATACCAATCTTGGATTGGTGGAAATAGATGCTGCAAAACAAACAAGAGATTTTGCCGAGGTCGGCAACCTAAATCCCAATGTTAGATCCATTATAGCATACAATGCAGAATCCAAAGTAATTGGGACTGTTCGTTCGAATGGCGTTTTATTGGCTCAAATTGTTCCTCAAGGAGGAAGAATTTCTGGCTCCTCAAGTGTAGTGGAGCTTGATGCATGGAATTGGGAAGATGCTGCATTAAATATTGATGAAGGCATTCATCTCAATTGGCCATCGCTATCTGCTCTAAATTTTAGCGATGATAATGATTCTAAAAAAAGAAATCTTGAATATTTGAGACAGAAACAAGAATTAGACTTGTTTTTTTCAGAATGCCAAGCCTATTTAAAAAACCCAAATCATGATGCTAAAAATTTGAAGTTCGAAGCAATGGAAAAGGTTTTTGATTCAAAAGCTAATTTATATATCCATGTTGAAGAAGCAAAAGAGATGATGGCTTCTATTGCTTTTGCAGAGAAATATTCGATAACTCCAGTAATAGTTGGTGGCTATCAATCATTTATGATTTTAGATTTCTTAAAACAACACCATATCCCAGTAATATTAGGAAGACCACATAGTTTGCCTTCGAATGAAGACGATGATATTAATCAGTGTTATAAAAATGCAAAGATTCTGAAGGATGCTGGCATACTTTATTGCTTAAGTGATATTGGCTTTTGGCAACAAAGAAACTTGCCATTCCAGGCTGGAGAAAGTGTTGCATTCGGATTAGATAAAGAATCTGCTCTTTCTAGTGTCTCACTTAATACTGCCAAAATATTAAAAATAGATAATCAAGTGGGTTCTCTCGAAATTGGTAAAGATGCCACTTTTGTCATTAGTGATGGAGATTTATTAAATTATCTGGGCAATAAGGTAAAATCAGCATATATTAAAGGAAAGGAATTGGATTTGGACAATAAACAAAAGGAGCTTTTTCGCACCTATCAAACAAAATTTGAGTCACCTAACAAGTAGTTTACAAATCTAGTTTTTTATCAAAATTGTTTAAATTTTTCTTCTTGATTTTATAAGAATAATATTATAATTTACTTCATTAATTGCTGATTTTTAGTTAATATTGCTATGGTTTACTTCATTAATATTTAATGAGAATTTATGACCAAATTAATATTTTTTAACTAAATAAAATTAAGCATTATGAATTACGAATCCAAAGATATCCGCAACGTGGTACTATTGGGCCATTCAGGAAGCGGCAAAACCTCTTTTGCCGAGACAATGCTCTTCGAGTCTCATGCTATAACGAGAAAAGGCACAGTTGAAGATAAAACTACTGTGTCGGATTATACAGCAATTGAACAAGAAAAAGGAAATTCAATATTTAGTACATTAGAGCATGTTAGTTGGAAAGATTGCAAAATCAACATTTTTGATACTCCAGGTTTTGACGATTATGTTGGTGAAGTAATTCCAGCAATGAAAGTTGCTGATACTGCGATAGTAGTATTAAATGCAAAAAGTGGAGTTGAAGTGGGGACTGAATTAATTTGGGAATATATTGAAGAATTCAAAACACCAGCTTTTTTTGTGATTAATCAATTAGATCATGAAAAATCTGATTTTGAGAATACACTAGAACAAGCAAAAAGTCGATTTGGGAACAGGGTTCTACCTATCCAATTTCCAATAAACCAAGGACCCAGCTTTAATGCTATTATAGACGTTCTCAGAATGAAGATGTATATTTTTCCTAGTTCTGGTGGCAAACCTGAGAAAAAACCCATTCCAGCTGAATATTTAGATAAAGCAAACGAATGGCATAATGCTTTGGTAGAAGCTGCGGCTGAGAATGATGAAAGTTTAATGGAGAAATATTTTGAAAATGGAAATCTTGATGAAGAAGAAATGGCGAAAGGACTTACCATTGGCTTAGCACATCAACAATTTTTCCCAGTTTTCTGTTCTTCTTCTGCAAAAAACATGGGCTCTGGTCGAATTATGGGTTTCATCCATGATGTTTGCCCTTCACCTATCGATCGCCCTGCAGCAAGTCTTGAAGGAGGAGGAAGTAAACCTTGTGATCCAAATGCAAGACCTTGCTTATTTATTTTCAAAACGGTTCATGAACCAAAAGTTGGTAACATATCTTATTTTAAATTATACTCAGGAACAATTAAATCAGGTGATGAATTAGTAAATGCTGAAAATGGAATCGTTGAAAGATTCACTCAACTCTATATAACCGAAGGAAAAAACAGAGAATTGGTGCATGAATTAAGGGCTGGAGATATTGGATGTACGGTTAAACTTAAAGGATCTCATACCAATCAAACCTTAAATCCTAAAGGATCTAATGCGAAAATTGAAAAAATGAAATTCCCATCCTCTAGAATAAGGATGACAGTAGTTCCACCTAGCAAAGCAGAATTAGAAAAACTTGCTAATGCTTTACATATGCTGCAAGAAGAGGATCCAACCTTACAAGTCGAGCAAAGTATGGAACTAAAACAAACAATTATCAATGCTCAAGGTGAATTACACCTAGATTTGGTAAGATATAAAGTAGAAAATAATTTTGGCGTTAAAATGGAATTTGCAGAACCAAGAATTCCATATAGAGAAACAATAACAAAAGAAGCAAGTACTGCCTATAGACATAAAAAACAATCAGGTGGAGCAGGTCAATTTGCTGAAGTTCATATGAGAATAGAACCTTATTATGATGGCATGCCTGCACCTCATGGATTAACCGTAAAAAATATCGAAATAGAAAATCTAAAATGGGGTGGAAAATTTTCATTTTGTTGGGCAATCGTTGGTGGTTCGATTGATGCTAGATTTATCAATGCAATCAAAAAGGGAATTATGTCAAAAATGGAGGAAGGTCCATTGACAGGTTCTTATTGTAGAGATATTAGAGTAAGTATTTATGATGGAAAAATGCACCCAGTGGATTCAAACGATATGGCGTTCCAATTAGCTTCTACATTTGGTTTTAAAGAATGTTTCCATAATGCAGGGCAACAACTTCTTGAACCAATTTATGATGTTGAAGTGCTTTGCAATAGTGATGTCATGGGACATGTGATGGGTGATCTTCAAACTAGGAGAGCAATAATTTCAGGAATGGATAGTGATGGGCATTATCAGGTGGTTAGAGCAAGGGTACCATTGAAAGAAATGCACAAATATTCTTCTACATTAAGGTCATTGACACAAGGAAAAGCAAAATTCAAAATGACTTATGCCGATTATCAACCTTTACCTAATGATTTACAGCAAAAACTAATTGCTGCCCATCAAGTGGAATTGGAAGAAAATCATGCATTACATCATCATTAATAATTAAGAAAGCGGCTTAAAAATATTTAAGTCGCTTTCTTTTTATCTTATACCAATTATTTTATGTGATTGTACACTTAATTTCCATTTTGTATTTTGCATACAATACTCGATAGCTAATTTCGTATTCTCAATTCTGTTCTCATTATCCATTGGTTGAATATAAAAATGATTGAAATTGTAATCTTTAAAGTCATGAGGGTTTATTCCAGATTGTGGATATACAATTTTAATTTCATTTCCAGAAGTTTGTAATATTTCAGTATTTGCCTTAGGTGAAACACAAATCCAATCAATATTTTTTGGTGCCAATATTGTACCATTGGTTTCTATTGCAACCTCAAATCCATGTGTTTTAAAAGCATCCACTAATTGCTCATCTAATTGCAACAATGGTTCACCACCTGTACAAACTATATATTTATTCCCATTTTCATTAGGCCAAAGACTATTCACAATTTCAGCTAGATCGTTTGCATTATAACTACCACCTAAAGTTCCATCCATTCCCCAGAAATCTGTATCACAAAATTTACAAATTGCTTTACTTCTGTCTTCCTCTCTCCCACTCCATAAATTACATCCTGAAAATCTACAAAATACTGCAGGTCTTCCAGCCATTGCACCTTCCCTTGAAGTGTGTAAAATATTTCCTTAATTTTATAGCTCATGATTATTAAAAAAAAAGGGGTAATCGAATATATCTCGATTACCCCTATTATAGTGAATTTACTTATTAAGCTTCTTTATTCTCTTCAGTTACATCATCAGCAGCTTCTGAAACATCTTCTTTCACTTCCTCAATCTGTGACTCAACTACTTCAACAGCTTCTTCTTCATTATCAACAGGATAATCTTTAACTTCTGTTTCTTCAGTAACATCAACGATTGGATTAACTGTAGTTTCAGCTTTTTTACCTGAACCACCACTTCTTCTTGTTCTTTTCTTTGAACTCGTATCAGTGCCAGTTTTTGCAAGTAAGATTTCGTTGAAATCAACTAATTCAATCATTGCCATTTGAGCACCATCACCCTTTCTAAAACCAGTTTTAATAATTCTTACATATCCACCTGGTCTAGTAGCGATTTTTTCAGAAATTACTCCGAATAATGTTTTTAATGCTTCTTTGTTTTGCAAATAACTAAAAATAACACGACGAGAATGAGTAGTATTAGTCTTAGATTTTGTCAAAAGTGGTTCGATATAGATTCTTAAAGCTTTTGCTTTAGCAACAGTTGTGATAATTCTCTTATGCTCTATTAAAGAACATGCCAAGTTTTTCAATAACGCAACTCTATGCGATTTTTTTCTTCCGAGATTATTTACTTTATCTCCGTGTCTCATTATTAGATATTTTAGCTTCGCAACAATGGAGCAAATAGCTCAAAACATTAATTGCAAAAATTATTAAAAAAATTTACTAGTCTTCGTCAAGTTTATACTTAGAAAGATCCATACCGAAAGTAAGTCCTTTCTCTTGTAATAACTCTTCTATTTCAACTAAAGATTTCTTACCGAAATTTCTGAATTTTAGTAACTCATGAGTATCATATTTCACTAATTCAGATAAAGAGTTAATTTTAGCTGCTTTCAAACAATTATATGCTCTTACTGATAAATCCAAATCTTCTAAAGAAGTTTTGAATAATTTTCTCATATGTAAGATATGCTCATCTACAATATTGTCTTCTCTGCTTGTTGCATCATCAAATGTTATATTCTCATCTGTTATCAACATTAAGTGTTGGATCAATATTCTTGAAGCTTCTTTAATAGCATCTTCAGGATGGATAGTTCCATCTGTCTTTAACTCTATTGTTAATTTCTCATAGTCAGTTCGTTGTCCAACCCTGGTATTAGAAACTTTATATGCAACATTTTTAATTGGAGTGTAAATAGCATCAATAGGAATTACTCCAATTGGTGCATCTTTTGGTAAGTTTTCTTCAGCAGGCACATAACCTCTACCTTTTGTAATAGTTAACTCAATTTCTAAGCTAACAAATGGTTCCATAGTACAAATCAACAAATCTGGATTCATAATTTTGAAAACATTCGTATGAGTTTCGATATCACCAGCTAAAAACTTGTCCTTACCGCTTATAGTTAGATATATTTTTTCAGAAACCATTTCCTCATCATAAAGCACTTGCTTTAATCTAACTTGTTTGATATTTAATATAATATCAACTACGTCTTCAACAACACCCTTGATAGAAGAAAATTCATGCTCAACACCAGCAATACGAATTGCTGAAATTGAAAATCCTTCTAACGATGATAATAATACCCTACGTAAAGAATTACCTACAGTTTGTCCAAAACCAGGCTCCAAAGGTTTGAATTCAAAAACGCCTTCGAAATCTGTGGCTTTTTGCATGATAATCTTATCAGGCTTTTGAAAATTTAGTATACTCATTTGTAGATAAGATTGAGAAGATTTGAATATTATTTAGTATTTTAAGGTATTCTATAAAACAACTTTGACAACTTACCGTGGTAGTTGTCAAAGTTGCTTACTTTTTATTATTTAGAATATAATTCGACGATTAATTGTTCCTTAATTTTTTCAGGAATCTGATCTCTATCAGGATATTGTAAAAATATTCCGTGTAGTTTGTCAGGATTCCATTCTAACCAAGGACTCTTTTTCACATCGTGCTTTGCCTTTAATTGAGATTGAATTACTTCTAGTTCCATAGATTTTCCTCTAACTGAAACTTTATCTCCAGGCTTCAACTGACATGATGGAATATTAGTTATTATTCCATTTACTAAAATATGTCTATGAGAAACTAATTGTCTTGCTCCATTTCTCGTAGCAGCTAATCCTAATCTAAAAACAGTATTATCCAATCTAGCTTCTAACAATTGTAACAATACAGTACCTGTTACACCATGCTTTCTAGTAGCTGCTTCAAAAGTTTTTCTAAATTGACGCTCTAAAACACCATATGTATATTTAGCTTTTTGTTTTTCAAGAAGCTGAACACCATAGTTAGATTTTTGCTTTCTCTTTTTGTTTAACCCATGCTGACCAGGAGGAAACTTACGTTTCTCAAAAGATTTATCAAATCCATAGATTGATTCTCCAAAGGATCTAGACTTTTTTGTAGTAGGGCCTGTATATCTTGCCATTGTTATTTATTAGAAATAGATTCTTAAAAATTAAACTCTTCGTCTTTTAGGTGGTCGACAACCATTGTGTGGTAAAGGAGTAACATCATGGATAGTTACAACTTTGATTCCAGCACCATCAACTGCTCTAATTGCAGCCTCTCTTCCTGAGCCAGGTCCTTTCACATACACCTCAGCACTTCTCATTCCAGCTTCATATGCAACTTTTGATGCATCAGAAGCAGCAACTTGAGCTGCATAAGGAGTATTCTTTTTTGAACCTCTGAAACCAGCTTTACCAGCAGAACCCCAAGATATAACTTGTCCTTGTCTATTACAAACTGAAACAATTATATTATTGAAAGACGCCTGAATAAAAACCAAACCATCAGATTCGACCTTGACGTTTCTTTTTTTAACTTTTGTATTTTTAGATGATGACTTAGCCATTGTCTTACTTTTAAAAGATTACTTAGTTGCTTTTTTCTTGTTAGCGACAGTCTTACGTTTACCTTTTCTGGTTCTTGCATTTGTCTTAGTTCTTTGACCTCTTAAAGGTAAACCTTTACGATGTCTCAAACCTCTATAACATGCAATATCCATCAATCGCTTAATGTTAAGTTGAACTTCAGAACGTAATTCTCCTTCAACTTTATATTCATCATTAACAATTCTAGATACTGTCTTGATATTATCATCAGTCCAGTCCTGAATTTTTGTACTTTCATCAATACCAGCTCTTGATAATATATCAGAAGCTGATGAAGGTCCAATACCGAAGATATAAGTCAAGCCTATAACTCCTCTTTTGTTTCTTGGCAAATCTATACCTGCTATACGAGCCATTTTATCTTGATTATATTAAATCAATAAATTCAATTATTATCCTTGTCTTTGTTTGTACTTAGGGTTCTTCTTATTTATAATATAAAGCTTACCCTTACGTCTAACAATTTTACAATCAGCCGATCGCTTTTTTATTGAAGCTCTAACTTTCATTTTTTCAGTTTTACTTGTATCTATAAATAATTCTTCCTCTTGATAAGTCATAAGGAGACATTTCTACTGAAACCTTATCACCAGGCAAAATTCGAATATAATTCATTCTCATTTTTCCAGAAATCGTAGCAATTATTACATGGCCATTTTCTAGTCTAACTCGAAACATTGCATTCGACAATGCTTCTTCAATTATACCATCTTGTTTTAAAATACCTTGTTTTGCCATATTTTTCTTTCGGAGTGCAAATATCCGACTTTTTTTTTAAATATTCTTGATTTCTGAATTATTTTTTATTTCTAGCTCAATACAATCATGATTTGATAGTATTTCTGCCTTTCCTTTTCTAACTACAACAGTATGTTCATAATGAGCAGACGGTTTATTATCTCTAGTAATTATGGTCCAATTATCAGGTAAAGTTCTGACATCTTTAGTTCCCATATTAATCATTGGTTCAATTGCAATCACTAAACCATCTCTTAACATCAACCCTTGTCCTCTTCTTCCATAATTTGGAACATTTGGCTCTTCATGAAGATTTCTTCCTATTCCATGTCCAACCAAATCTCTAACAACTCCGAACTTATTAACTGTCTCTGTATGATATTGAACTGCATAACCTATATCTCCTACTCTATTTCCAACTATTGCTTGTTCAATTCCTTTATATAAAGATTCTTTGGTTATTCTTAAGCAATCTCATTACTTCATTTGATACATCATTAAAAGCAAAAGTATATGCTGCATCACCAAAATAATCGTTCATTTTAACTCCACAATCCACAGATACTATATCAGTACTCTTAAATCTATAATCTGATGGAATACCATGTACTACAACACTATTAACTGAAACACATAAACTAGAAGGAAATCCATTATAACCTTTAAAAGCAGGAACACCTCCATTGTCTTTTATAAATTCTTCTGCTGATTTGTCAATATCTAGTGGCGTAACATCACATTTTAAAAGTGTAGCTACATGAGCTAAAGTCAAACAAACCAACTCACAACTCTTCCTAATTTTTTCAACTTCTTCTTCAGTCTTATAGTAAACCATCAATTTTTCTTAAGCTCCGGTTGTAATATCTCTTAATCCTCCTGATCTACCTTCTACTCTTCCAGATTTTACTAAACCGTCATATTTTGACATTAGTAAATAACTCTCAATTTGTTGTAAAGTATCTAAAATTACACCTACGAAAATCAATAGAGAAGTTCCACCAAAGAACATAGCAAATGCACTATTTATACCAAATGCTTTCGCAAATGCAGGCATAATTGCAATAAGTCCTAAAAATATCGAACCAGGTAAAGTTATTCTTGTAGTTACTGCATCAATATATTCTGATGTACTATCACCAGGTTTTACACCAGGGATAAAAGCATTCTGTCTTTTCAAATATTCAGAATATTGTGATGGGTTTACCAATAATGCTGTATATACATAAGTAAACACAACAACTAATAAAAAGTAAATTATATTATATGGTAATGAAGTATAATCATTTAAAGCTCTTAATACTGAATTTGTAGAAATATCAGAATTACCTTTAGCAAAAAATTGTGCAGCTGTTGCTGGTAAAAACATTAATGCTTGAGCAAAAATAATTGGCATTACACCAGCAGCATTTACTTTTACAGGAATATAATCTCTATCACCGCTAGCTGGTACGGATGTTGCATCTCTACCAACCATTCTTTTTGCAAATTGAATAGGAATTCTTCTTACCCCTTGAACAACCAATATAGTTGCCATGATAACTACGAATAAGAATGCCATTTCAAGAATAAATAAGAATAACTTATTTCCAGATACGGCAGACTGGAATTCAAACAAAAATGCACTTGGTAATCTTGCGATGATACCTGTCATAATGATTAACGAAGTACCATTTCCAATTCCTTTTTCAGTAATTCTTTCTCCGAGCCACATTGCAAATATTGTACCTGCAGCTAAAACAATTATATTACAAATCCAGAATATTCCTTGAGGTAAACTATGATCCACAGCACCCATAGAAGTTAGGTAAGTTAAGTAACCACCTCCCTGCAATAATGTAACTGCAACCGCTAACATCCTTGAAATTTGATTTAACTTCTTTCTTCCAGATTCCCCTTCTCTTTGTTGGAGACGTTGAAAATATGGAACAGCAAAACCTAATAACTGAATAATAATTGATGCTGTAATATAAGGCATAATACCTAACGCAAAAATGGCGGCGTTGTTAAAAGCCCCACCAGTAAATGCATTTATTAAACCTAATAAGTCATTAGAATTACCATGATTCTTCTCTAATACTGAAGGAATTACACCTGGTAAAACGATAAATGATCCAACTCTAAAAACTGCCAATAAAGCAAACGTATAAATAATACGATTTCTTAATTCGTCAATTTTCCAGATATTTTGAATGGTAGTAAATAATTTTTTCATTCTAGTCTATTAAACAAGATTAACATTTCCGCCCTTTTGCTCAATAGTAAGTTTTGCAGATTCTGAAAATGCATGAGCTGAGACACTTAACGACTTTGTTAATTCTCCACTTCCCAAAATTTTGATTTTATCATTTCTACTAATAATACCTAATTCAAATAAATTAGTTGTATTAATAGTAGTTACGTTGAATTTTTCAGCTATTTCTTCTAATCTTCCAATATTAATAGCAACATATTCTACTCTATTAATATTTTTAAACCCCTTTTTTGGAAGTCTTCTATGTAAAGGCATTTGTCCACCTTCAAATCCTCTCTTTGAATAAGAACCTGATCTTGAACCATCTCCTTTATGACCTCTACCAGCAGTTCCAGCAGCTCCAGATCCTTGACCTCTAGCTACTCTTTTTCTATTCTTTACAGAACCTTCTGCAGGTTTTAATAAATGTAATTCCATAAGGATCAAATTAAATATTATATTAAATATATTCGACTTTAACCATATGTTGCACTTTATTGACCATACCTAATATTTGTGGTGTAGCCTCATGCTCAACAGTCTTATTCATTTTAGTTAATCTTAAAGCCTTCATAGTATCTTTTTGATCTCTCGGCCTTTTAATTATACTTCTTACTTGTGTTATTTTAATTTTTGCCATTTTAATTGTATTTATCCAATTTTAATTCAAATATGGATTAACCTTTAAATAACTTTTCAGTCGTAATACTTCTAATTCTAGACACTTCTAATGGACTTCTCAATTTTGACAAAGCATCAATTGTTGCTTTAACAACATTGTGAGGATTAGATGATCCCATAGATTTAGCAAGAACATTATGTACTCCTGCCATTTCAAGAACAGCTCTCATTGCTCCTCCAGCTATTACTCCAGTACCATTCGATGCAGGCTTAATCAAAACCTTACCTGCTCCAAATTTTCCATTTTGTTCATGTGGAATTGTACCTTTATAAATAGGAACTTTTACTAAGTTCTTTTTAGCATCATCCACTGCTTTGGTAATAGCATCAGATACCTCTCTTGCTTTACCTAAACCTTGGCCGACAGTACCATTTTCATCACCAACTACTACAATAGCAGCAAAACTAAAAGTTCTACCCCCTTTTGTAACTTTTGCAACTCTATTTAGAGCAACCATTTTTTCCTTTAATTCGGTTTCAGCAGGTTTAACTCTATTTGGTGTTTTATTTGCCATTTATTAATTAATTGAAAATTCTTAAAATTGTAAACCACCTTCACGGGCTCCTTCAGCTAATGACTTAACTCTACCATGGTAAAGGAAACCTCCTCTATCAAAAACTACTGCTTCGATTTTCTCTTGCAATAATCTAGTAGCAATTAACTTACCAACTTGCTTTGCTTGATCAATTTTTGTACCAGTTCCAACCTCAGTTTCTTTAGAATTTGCCTGAGCTAAAGTAACTCCTGTAATATCATCAATTGCTTGACAATAAATATATTTGTTACTTCTAAAAACAGCCAATCTAGGTCTACTACCTGTACCATTAACTTTTTTTCTAACTCGATAGTGAATTCTTTTTCTACTACCGGCTTTAGTTACTTTCATTCTTAATTATTTTAGCAACTTTAATATTATAATACTAAGTATTATTATTTCTTACCAGCAGTTTTACCTGCTTTTCTTCTGATTATTTCACCAGCAAATTTGATACCCTTTCCTTTGTACGGTTCAGGTTTTCTAAATGCTCTAATCTTTGCAGCTACTTGACCTAACAATTGTTTATCAATTCCAGACAAAATAATAGTAGGTGCTTGACCTTTATCTTGTTTAGTTTCAACTTTCAATTCTTTTGGAATTTCAAACATAATCGGATGTGAAAAACCTAAAGTAAGTTCTAATAGATTTCCTGTGTTAGAACATCTATAACCAACCCCAATTAACTCCATAGTTTTTTCATACCCATCAGATACACCTGAAACCATATTGCTAAGTAGTGCCCTATAAAGGCCATGCATTGATTTGTGTCTCTTTTGATCAGTAGGTCTTTTTACATTCAAAACACCATCTTCAATTGACAACTCAATATCTTGATCAACTTTTTGCGATAATGTTCCTTTTGGACCTTTTACAGTTACTAAATTACTTTTACTAACTGAGATCTCCACACCTTTAGGTAGCGTTATTGGCGCCTTTCCTATTCTTGACATGGTATTTGATATTTAATTAATTCAAAATTCATTATGAAATGAAACATAATATTTCACCCCCAACATTCTCACTCCTTGCTTGCTTATCAGTCATCACTCCTCTAGAAGTAGAAACAATTGCAATACCTAAGCCATTTATAACTCTTGGTATTTCATCTGATTTAGAATATTTTCTTAAACCAGGTTTGCTTATTCTACTTAAGCTTTGAATAACTGGGCGTTTAGTTAAAGGGTCATATTTGAGTGCAATCTTAATTAATCCTTGTTTTCCTTCGTCATCTGCGAATTTATACTTAGAAATATAACCTTGATCGTAAAGGATTTCAGTTATACGTTTTTTAATATTGGAAGCAGGGATTTCCACAACGCTATGACCCGCCTGCTGTGCATTGCGAATTCGAGTCAAATAGTCTGCGATTGGATCTGTAACTGCCATTGTTATTTTATATTAACAAGTTTAAAAAATTATTACCAACTAGCTTTTGTTATACCAGGAATTTTTCCTTCGTTCGCCATTTTTCTGAACATTACACGACAGATTCCGAAATCTCTCATATAACCTTTAGGACGACCTGTAAGTAAACAACGATTTTTCAATCTAATTTTAGAAGAATTTCGAGGTAAAGTATCTAACTCTTCCCATTTTCCTTCTTCTTTCAATTTTTTTCTTAGATCAGCGTACTTTGCAACTAATCTTTCTCTCTTTCTTTCTCTTGCGATGACAGATTTCTTTGCCATTTAATTAATTTTTTTGGTTTTTGAATGGTAAACCTAATGCTTTTAATAAGGCTAATGATTCTGCATCAGTTTTTGCTGTTGTAACAAAAGCAATATCTAATCCCATGATTTTATTAACTTTATCAATATCAATCTCAGGAAAAATAATATGTTCTGTTATACCCATAGAGTAATTACCTCTACCATCAAAACTCTTATCATTTATACCTTTAAAATCTCTAACCCTTGGTAAAGCCACTGTACAAAAACGATCCAAAAATTCATACATTACATTATGTCTCAATGTAACTTTAACACCGATTGGCATTCCTTCTCTCAACTTAAAGTTCGAAATTGAATTTTTTGCTTTTGTAAGTACTGCTTTTTGTCCAGTAATTGTAGTAATATCTGCTGCTGCAGCTTCAAGCATTTTCTTATCACTTGTTGCTCCTCCAACGCCTTGATTAATACTTATTTTTACTAATCTAGGTACTTGCATTACCGACTTATATTGAAATTGCTCCATTAATGCTGGAATAACTTCTTTTAAATACTTTTCCTTAAATCTTGGTGTATAGCTCATCACTAAAGAATTTCACCTGTTTTTTTTGAATATCTTACTAATTTTCCGTCTACTTCTTTCCTTCCAACTCTTGTTGGTTGACCATTTTTAGGGTCAATCACCATCAAATTAGAAATATGTATTGGAGCAGCAAATTCTTGAATTTGCCCAGAACCAGGTTGATTTCCTTTAGCATGACGTTTTCTCATGTTAACACCTTCAACAACAGCTCTATTTTTTTCAGGATAAACTTTTACAATTTCTCCTTCTTCACCTTTATTGTTTCCAGCGATAACTTTTACTTTATCCCCTTTTTTAACCTTTAATTTAGGTTGGAAACGATTTTGGATTTTATTAGTTGACATAATACTAATTTTCAATTTTTATCAAACTAATTATAATACTTCAGGTGCCAAAGATACAATTCTCATATAATCCTTGTCTCTCAATTCACGAGCTACTGGACCAAAAATACGAGAACCTCTTGGCTCATCTGCATTATTTAATAATACCACAGCGTTGTCGTCAAATCTAATGTAAGATCCGTCTTTTCTACGAACCTCTTTTTTTGTTCTTACGACTACAGCTTTAGATACTGTACCTTTTTTTATACCACCTGGACTTGCATCCTTAACAGTTACCACAATTTTATCACCAAGAGAAGCATATCTTCTAAAAGACCCTCCTAATACTCTGATGCATAGAACTTCTTTTGCACCACTATTATCTGCTACTCTTAATCTAGATTCTTGCTGGATCATGACTGATTAAATTTAAGGTATTTCTACCAACTTTATAACTTACAAAAAACTAATTACTTAGCCCTTTCTAAAATTTCTAATAATCTCCAAGACTTCAATTTACTCAATGGTCTAGTTTCTGAAATCCGAACAACATCACCGATATTACATTCGTTTTTCTCATCATGAGCATGGAACTTGTTTGTTTTCTTCACAAACTTTCCATATATTGGATGTCTTAATTTTCTTTCGATAGAAACAGTAATAGTTTTATCCATTTTATTACTTGTTACTACTCCAATTTTCTGTTTTCTAATATTTCTTTCCATACTGAACAAAAATAGTTTCGATGGTTTATTTTCTTCTTCTTGCTCTAATTTTAGAGCGTTTATTAATTTGAGCAGGAGTAAAATTTGCTACTTGTCTGCTTCTAATTTCAGTTTTGTATCTTGCGATATCTCTTCTCATTTCTCTTAAAGTTAATGGATTTGATATTCCTTGAGCTGCATGCTCAAAAATTGATTTATTATAATCAACTTCTGCATTCTTTAACTCTCTTAACAAGACATCATCTGCCAATTCCTTTATATTTTTATTTTCCATTATCTTAATATTAGATATTATGAATTGATAGCTTATTCTACGTAATCAGCTCTTACAACAGTCCTTGTTGCTACTGGTAATTTCTGAGCTGCTAATCTTAAGGCTTCATGTGCTATTTCTGATGATACTCCATCAATTTCGAACATAATAGTCCCAGGCTTAACAATGGCAACATAATGATCTAATGATCCTTTACCTTTACCCATACGTACCTCAGCAGGCTTAGATGTAACAGGTTTATCAGGAAATATCCTAATCCAAACCTTACCATCACGTTTCATGTATCTTGTCATCGCAATACGGGCAGACTCAATTTGTCTACTAGTAATTCTAGATGGTTCTAACGATTTCAAACCAAACGATCCAAAAGAAACTAACGCTCCTCTATAAGCTAAGCCTTTGTTTCTTCCTTTCTGTTGTTTGCGATATTTTGTCCTTTTCGGCTGTAACATCCCTGTCAGCTTTGAAATTTTAAAAAAATGTACCTAAAAATAGGCAAACTATATTACTTTTTGCGTTTTTCCGGTCTATTATTTGCTCCTTTCTTTCTATCTCTGTTGTCACCTCCACGTCTATCTGGCTTGTCATTGCCAAAATTTCTTCTTTGGAAGCCGTCTTTCTTGTCACTTGGTTCTCCTGCAATTGGTGTCAAATCTCTCTTAGTAAATACTTCACCCTTACAAATCCAAACTTTCAAACCAATTTTTCCATAAACAGTTTGAGCTTCACTGATTGCATAATCTATATCAGCTCTGAAAGTATGAAGAGGCGTTCTTCCTTCTTTGTACTCTTCAGATCTTGCCATATCTGCTCCATTTAATCTACCAGAAATTCTTACTTTAATTCCTTCAGCACCAGTTCTTATAGTAGATTGAATAGCCATTTTAATAGCTCTTCTATAGTTTATACGAGATTCGATTTGTTTTGCGATAGATTCCCCTACTATGGTTGCATCTAACTCTGGCTTACGTATCTCAACAATATTAATTTGAACTTCTTTACCAGAAAGTTTCTTAAGCTCTTCACGTATTCTATCAACTTCATTACCACCTTTACCTATTATGATACCAGGTCTTGAAGTGTGTATAGTAACTGTAACCCTTTTTAAAGTTCTTTCAATTACAATTTTTCCTATACCGCCTTTTTGAATACGAGCCTTTAAGTAATTTCTGATTTTCTCATCTTCAACTACTTTAAGACCAAACTCTTTTCCACCATACCAGTTAGAATCCCATCCTCGAATGATTCCTAAGCGATTTCCTATCGGATTTGTCTTTTGACCCATCTTGGTTTATTTTGACATTTTATCTATTATGCTTCAACTGATGTTGACTCAGTTTCTGCAATTTTAATTCTATTTTCAACAATTATAGTAACATGATTAGTACGTTTTCTAATCTTATGAGCTCTACCTTGTGGAGCTGGCTGAAAACGCTTCATCATAGTACCACCATCTACAAAAGCTGTTTTAAGATATAGATTATATGAATCTGCACTTAATCCCGATTTGATTTCCCAATTTGAAATTACTGATAAAACAAGCTTTTCTAACCAGATTGCAGCTTCTTTATTTGTAAATTTCAATATATTGAGGGCATCAGTTACGTTTTTACCACGAATATTATCCACTACTAGTCGCATTTTTCTAGGCGACATCGGACAATTTCTAAGTTTCGCTACTGCTTCCATCTTTTTATTTATTCTTAGATTAATTCAAATTATTTTTTCTTGTTGCCACCGTGTCCACGGAAATTTCGTGTAGGTGAAAACTCTCCCAATTTATGACCTACCATATTTTCAGTAACAAATACTGGTACAAATGTTTTACCATTGTGTACGGCAATAGTTTCACCAACCATATCCGGTATAATCATAGAAGCCCTTGACCAAGTCTTAATTACGGCTTTTTTATTTGACTCCTTTGCTTTTAATACTTTAGCAAGAAGTTTGTGGAACACATAAGGTCCTTTCTTTACTGAACGAGCCATTATTATTTTGAGTTTTTCCTTCTAGAAATTATTAACTTATTTGACGCTTTCTTTTTGTCTCTAGTTTTGTATCCTTTAGCTGGAAGGCCTTTTCTACTTCTAGGATGTCCTCCTGAAGCTCTACCTTCACCACCACCCATTGGGTGATCTACTGGATTCATAGCTACACCTCTTACTCTAGGTCTTCTACCAGCCCATCTTCTAGCACCAGCTTTTCCATAAACTGTTAATGAATGATCCTGATTTGAAACGACTCCAATAGTTGCTTTACATGTAAGTAGAACTCTTCTAACCTCACCTGATGGCATTTTTAAAACAGCATACTTACCTTCTCTTCCCATCATTGTAACATACGTTCCAGCCGAACGAGCCATTGTTGCACCACCACCTGGTTGTAATTCTACAGCATGTAATGTTGCTCCTAAAGGAACCTCACTCAAAAACATTGCATTTCCATTTTCAGGAGCTACTCCATTTCCAGAGATTACTTTATCGCCTACTTTCAATCCTTTTGGTGCTAAAATATAAGATTTTTCACCATCAGCATAAGCAACTAATGCGATAAATGCAGTTCTATTTGGATCGTATTCAATAGTTTTAACAGTAGCAGGGATACCATCTTTATCTCTCCAAAAATCGATAATACGGTATTGTTTTTTATGACCACCTCCAATATTTCGGACAGTCATTTTTCCACTACTATTTCTACCACCTGTTCTCTTAAGTGATGTTACTAAACTCTTCTCAGGAACATTAGTTGTTACCTCAGAATAGTCTAACCCTACTTTAAATCTTGTTCCCGGTGTGACCGGTCTATATTTTTTCGTTGGCATTGTCTAAGATTTTGACCTTACCTAATAAATTTAGATTATTAATTAGTTTCAGTTTCCTCTGTAGTAAAAAAGTTAATTTCTTCTCCAGCAGGTAGTGTTACATAAGCTTTCTTATAAGATGATTTAAATCCTTTAATTAAGCCTCTTTTAGTGTTTCTGTTTTTAGCTTTTCCAGGTATTACAGATGTATTTACAGAAAGAACATTAACATTATAGTTAGCTTCTACTGCTTTTTTTATCTCAATTTTATTAGCTCTCTTGTCCACAACAAAACCGTAGTGGTTTTGAGCTTTTACAGCCTCAGATTTCTCTGTAACTATAGGCTTCAATAGAATTCTAATTGCCATTTCTTTTAAAGATTATGCTGTTAATTCTTTCAAAATATTTACCGCACCTTCACTTATCAATAATGTTCCAGAATTCATAATCGCATAGGTATGCAAAAATTTAGCTTCCATTACATTTGACTTTTGAATATTTCTGGAAGACAAATATACCTTTGTATCATTATTTTCTGTAACTAACAATGATTTTTTGTTTTCCAAATTGAAACTTTTCAAAAACTGAAGATATTCTTTAGTACGAGGAGTTTCAAAAGTAAAGTTTTCTACCACTTTAATTTGACCTTTGCTATATTTGCTACTTAAAGCAGATGCTCTTGCCAAACTTTTCACTTTTTTGTTCAATTTGAAGGAGTAATCTCTTGGTCTAGGACCAAACACTCTACCTCCACCTCTTACTAACGGTGATTTCATATCTCCTCTTCTAGCTCCACCAGTACCTTTCTGACGAAAAGCCTTTTTAGTAGTTCTAGATATTTCCCATCTTTCCTTAGACTTATGGGTACCTTGTCTTTGATTCGCCAAATATTGCTTAACTGCTAGATAAACAGTATGTTCATTTGGCTCCACTCCGAACAATTCAACTGGTAAATCAATTTCTCTACCTGTCGATTGGCCTTTTATATTATAAACTTCTAGTTTCATTTTCTAAAAGGATTTCTATTTTTCAATTATTACTACTGAACCTTTATGACCAGGAACTGCTCCCTTTACCAATAAAAGATTTTGCTCAGCAAATATTTTTACAATCAATAGGTTCTTCACTTTCTTTCTATCTCCACCAGTTCTTCCAGCCATTCTCATACCTTTCACTACTTTAGAAGGGAATGATGATGCTCCAATAGATCCAGGTGCTCTAAGTCTGTTATGCTGACCGTGTGTGCTTTGACCCACTCCACCAAAACCATGTCTTTTAACAACTCCCTGAAAACCTTTTCCTTTACTAATTCCAACTGCACTCACCTTATCACCTTCATTAAAAATATCGGTGATAATTATTTCATCTCCTAAAACCTTAGGAGTAGCGTTGAAATCCCTAAATTCTACTAATTTTCTCTTAGGGGTTGTATTTGCTTTCGCAAAATGACCTTTCATAGCTTTAGAAACATTCTTTTCTTTTGCTTCTGAAAAACCTAATTGTAAGGCATTGTAACCATCAGTATCACTTGATTTAACCTGAGTAACTACATTTGGACCAGCTTCAATAACAGTAACTGCAATATTATTGCCATTACTATCATATACACTTGTCATACCTATTTTTTTTCCAATGATGCCGTTCACTTTATATTAATTTTGGATGATATCATTAAAATGAATAATAACACACCTTTTTCAAGACAAGAAATTCAAGCCAAATCGACCTGAATAACAAAGTTGGTTGTACTAAAATTAAACTTAATTTAGCCGTCACCGACCCTACTTGGTATTTTTCTTTTTCTCTTAAAGGTAATAATTTAGGATAATCCTAAGTCAATTTAACTTGAATATCCACACCACTCGGCAACTCTAATTTAGATAGAGCATCTACCGTCTTTTGAGTAGGTGTATAGATTTCAATAAGGCGTTTGTGAGTACGCAACTGGAACTGTTCCCTCGACTTCTTATTTACATGCGGAGATCGCAAAACTGTAAATATTTTCTTATCAGTCGGTAGCGGAATCGGACCAGTTACAACAGCGCCGCTTGTACGAACTGTCTTAACAATCTTTTCAGTAGATTTATCCACTAAATTGTGATCGTAAGAACGTAACTTGATTCTGATTTTCTGATTCATACCTTTTTGAGAATGATTTTTATTTATTGCAGTTATTTCTAAAAGCGGTGCAAAGATACGGGTTAAATATTATTTACCAAATTTTTTGCAAAAAATATTTAATAATTTTTTTTAACTGATTTATTCTTAAGATTTTATTCCAATTTACAAGCCAAAACAAATGTATAATCTTAAGATTATTATATTACTACATATTGTAACTAATTTTAATAACTAATAATATTTATAAAGGAATTAAAATTTGAAAATGTTATTAAATACTATAATTTGAAAATTATGTTTTAAAAAAGTTTCCTATTTCATTTCGCTCATCAATTCTGATTCATAATTATTGTTATAAGGCCATGTAAGATTAAATTTAATTTAATAACATACTTCACAATTATCAATCAATTAACAGCTTATTCGGGCTTAGAATGCCCTTAATCTATGAATTATAATTGAATTAATAATTTCCAAATCAAATTTTATAAAATTCATAAAATATATAAACAAAAAAGGCAGTATCCTCTTAAGGATACTGCCATAACCACTATAATAAAACTCACACTTCTACTTATTAATCAGTATGGTTGTTTCTTAATTAGTTTATCTCTTTACTTCGATATAACCACTTTGTCTAACATCGTTAGCTGCTGTGAAAATATAGAAATATGTGCCATCCGGTAAATCATTGCCATTCCATGTCGCATTCCAATCATTCTTGTAGTCTGATTGTCTCAACACTTCTGAGCCCCATCTGTCGAAGATCCTCATCGTGTTATCTCCATATCTTTCGATATTCTTGATCACTAACACATCATTCACTCCATCTCCATTTGGTGATATCGCATTGTATAGCTCGAATTCTTTACTTTCTGTATCTGCTCTCGATGTTACTGTTATTATGTACTTCGTCGTATCTGTGATGCCATATTCATCCGTCACTACTACTTCGAACTCCTGTAATCCTTCTCTTAACCCTTGGAAGATTACTTCGTTGCTCGTTGGGATTACTGTCGCCATAACATTTGATGCAGCTCCTGATGGTCCATTTGTCGGTATGATATTCATCCCTACTACTTTCCCTGGCAATTCACTTACATCATTTATCATCGTTCCTGTATGTCCCACTTTCGTGCTTCCTTTTATCACATCTGTCTTGATACATACTACTTTCACCGTTACACTATCGCTACAACATGTCGTATTGTCTGTTATTATCAGTTTATGTGTTCCTTCTGATAAATTCAAACTTGTTCCTTTGCTACAGCTTGTCTTCGCTCCTGTATAGATTGCTCCATTATCTACTATTAAGTAGTTGCTGATGCTGCTATATGGTAACTCCGTACAGAACTCTGCTCCTGATCCACATACTTTCGCTACTAGTATCGCTGTTCTTACTGATATTATATCTGGACAGTTGCCTGGTTTCGCCTTCGCTTTCACTGTTACATTTACTGTATCTCTACATCCATATAACTTGTCTACTATCACGATCTTATTCAAGCCTGTTCCTAATTTCATCGTTAAGCCTTTTGATGTCTGTACTGCATTCGGATTTAAGATTACTTTTCCTACTATGCCTACTTGACTTACTTCCATCGCTCCGTATGTTACTGTTTTTGAGCCTCCTAATATCGTACTTGTGCTACTTTCTAATCTCCAGTTTCCTCCTGGGTCTAGGGTATTCATCAACGATACTAAGCCTACTGTACTAGTGAACTGTCCTGTCAGTGTTGTACTTCCTACTTTCCATGATTCTATTTTGTACGTTCCTGCATTTCCGCCGCCTGGTATCGTACTATAGAAGTAGGCTTTCTCTTCGTAGTTAGCACATGCTGCATAACTTGTTATTGCTACTCCATTTACGGTGATGCTATAACTTGTTGCATTTGCATTATCTATTGGTAAACAGTAATCTGTGCTTCCGCCACAGTTCGTTTGGTCGATTGTTATTTCTTTATCAGATACGATATCTCCATTCGTTGTGTTTAACACTACTGCTGCACTGTATGCTGCTGTACAACTTCCATCTCCTGATGCTACTACTACTTGGTAACTTCCACTTCCTAAGCCTTGGAATACATTGCTATTTTGGTAGCTTTGGCCTCCATTGATACTATATTTTAAGCTTCCGTTGCCACATGTTGTTGCTGCTATCGTTATGCTTCCGTTCGGTCCACATTGTGGTTGTTGTACACCTCATTCGTTATGCTCGGTTGTGCTCCTATTACTGTAATATGTTGTGTATGTGTCGCTGCATTACCACAGCTATCCGTTGCTACCCATTTTCTTACCAATGTATAGTTACAGCCGCTTCCTTCTTTGGTCTCACTTGATTTTACACTTGCTACATCGCTACAATCATCTGTCGCTGTCAATGTTGGCATAGTTGGTATCACCTGTCCTTTACATAAATCAACCGTCATATCTGCTGGTTTACTTGTAAATTCTGGTGCACTATTATCTACTACTTTCACTATGATTTGTAATGTAGATACATTGCCACACTTATCTGTTGCTTTCCATTCGCAGAACATCAACATCATATAGCCATCTTTTGGACAATTGCCGCTTACTGCTTGTGCATAATCTTCAAATGCTACTTCTATATCTCCATTGTTACAATCATCTGTTACACTTACATCTGTTGGTTCGAATATGAATGGATTCTTACAACTTACTGTTACTGTATCTCCACTGTGTATGCCTACCAACAATGGATGTATTGGTTTGATTACTGGCGCTGTATTGTCTCCTACAGTAATTGTTTGTGTATGGAATGTTGCATTTCCGCAATGGTCTATTGCTTTCCATTTTCTGATGATCTTGTAGGATCCTGCACATTTTCCTTCCACTTTCTCTTCTGTAAAGATTACACTTACATTCTCATCACAATCATCTGTCGCTGTGATTTGTGCCGCAGCCGGTACTACCCCTCCATTACATGATAGATTTATATCTGCTGGATAACTTGATAATACTGGTGGTTTGTTATCTACTACTTTGATGATTACTTGGAATGTTGATACATTGCCACACTTATCTGTCGCTTTCCATTGACAGAACATCAACATGATATAGCCATCTTTTGAACACTCTCCACTTACTGCCTGTGCATAATCTTCAAACTCTAACTTCACTCCCTCTGTACAACAGTTGTCACTTACTTTCATATCCACATCTTCAAAGATGAACGGATTCTTACAATCTACATGTATCGTATCTCCACTCTTCTTATTCAATAATAATGGATTGGATTGCCGTAAATACTGGTGCTTCGCTATCTATGATCGTTATCGTTTGGGTATATTCTACCTTGTTTCCGCATGGATCTACTGCTGTCCATGTTCGTTTTACGCCATATGTACAGTTACACTTCACTCCTATTGTCTCTTCTTTCATCGTTACATTCACCACTCCTGCACAATCATCTTTTGCCGTTACATTCGCTGGTGTCGGTAATGCACTTCCACATGCTATCGTAACATCTGATGGTATGCCACTGAATACAGGTGGTAAATTATCAAATCCTGAACTAGATGGTACTGTATAACTCTTATCTGTAATACATGTACCTGTACTGTAACTTGCTGTTACTTTTCCTGTCCCTACACTTACATTCGTAAAGTCAACTGTAACAGGGGATACTTGTGTCGCTGGATCAATTACTACCGTCTGTGATCCTAATACTACATTTATCTTAGCTCCCGTTGGCGCTCCTAACCATGTTATCGTCGCACTTACTTTTGCTTTGCTTCCTCCCGTAGTTCCTGGACAATCACAACTTCCGCCGCCTAAGACTGTGACTTGACTGATTGTTAAGTTACAAGCTTTAGGAGTTACTGTAATTGATTCTTTGTCATGATCATCTTCATCACCACCATTTTTACCATTTCCAGTAACATCGTCGTTCGTTACATATTTGTCATTATCAACATCATCAGGATTAGAATCTACATCAGTTGGTGTATTTCCTTTATCATCTTTAGCATTACTAATCTCTGATACATTTGTTAAACTAGTTCCTGTAAAGTTATCATCAATCTTCAAGGTAATATCTACACTTGTTGTTGATCCTCCTGCTAATGGTCCAGCTATTGTTCTCTTCGCTTTTCCACCTGATAATGTCCAGTTTGCATCATTCAATGTCATTCCTGTTGGGATGTAATCTGTTACTTCAATATTTGTAGCAGTTACATTTCCTTGGTTAATTACAGAGATTGTGAATTTAACATTATCACCTACAGTTACTGATGAAGATTGTCCAGCAGCTAATTTCTTAGTTAATGCTAAGTCGAATGTTGTAGGATTAGGTGTAACTCCAATTGTTGCTGGATCACTATCATCCTCATCTCCTCCGTTCTTACCATTTCCTGTAGTATCATCATCTGTTACAAACTTATCATTGTCTGTATCATCTGGTGTTGAATCCACATCAGTTGGTGTATTTCCTTTATCATCTTTTGCACTACTTACTTCAGCTTTATTAGTTAAACTAGTTCCAGTGAAGTTCGCATCTACTTTCAATGTAATATCTACACTTGTTGTTGATCCACCTGCTAATGGTCCAGCTATTGTTCTCTTAGCTTTTCCACCAGATAATGTCCAGTTTGCATCGTTCAATGTCATTCTCCTCATTGTGGATGTAATCTGTTACAATTCAATATTTGTAGCAGTTACATTTCCTTGGTTAATTACATTAATTGTAAACTTCACATTATCTCCGGGTTTAACATTTGTTGATTGACCTGTTGCTAATTTCTTAGTTAATGCTAAGTCGAATACAGTTGGTTCTGGTGTAACTCCAACAGTTGCTGGGTCACTATCATCCTCATCTCCTCCGTTCTTACCATTTCCTGTCGTATCATCATCTGTTACAAACTTATCGTTGTCTGTATCATCTGGTGTTGAATCCACATCAGTTGGTGTATTTCCTTTATCATCTTTAGCACTGCTTACTTCAGCTTTATTAGTTAAACTAGTTCCTGTGAAGTTCGCATCTACTTTCAATGTAATATCTACACTTGTTGACAATCCACCTGCTAATGGTCCAGCTATTGTTCTCTTAGCTTTCCACCTGATAATGTCCAGTTTGCATCGTTCAATGTCATTCCAGTTGGTATGTAATCTGTTACTTCAATATTTGTAGCAGTTACATTTCCTTGGTTAATTACATTAATAGTAAACTTCACATTATCTCCAGGTTTAACATTTGTTGATTGACCTGTTGCTAATTTCTTAGTTAATGCTAAGTCGAATACAGTTGGTTCTGGTGTAACTCCAACAGTTGCTGGGTCACTATCATCCTCATCTCCTCCGTTCTTACCATTTCCTGTCGTATCATCATCTGTTACAAACTTATCATTGTCTGTATCATCTGGTGTTGAATCCACATCAGTTGGTGTATTTCCTTTATCATCTTTTGCACTGCTTACTTCAGCTTTATTAGTTAAACTAGTTCCTGTGAAGTTCGCATCTACTTTCAATGTAATATCTACACTTGTTGTTGATCCACTTGCTAATGGTCCAGCTATTGTTCTCTTAGCTTTTCCACCTGATAATGTCCAGTTTGCATCGTTCAATGTCATTCCTGTTGGGATGTAATCTGTTACTTCAATATTTGTAGCAGTTACATTTCCTTGGTTAATTACATTAATTGTAAACTTCACATTATCTCCAGGTTTAACATTTGTTGATTGACCTGTTGCTAATTTCTTAGTTAATGCTAAGTCGAATACAGTTGGTTCTGGTGTAACTCCAACAGTTGCTGGGTCACTATCATCCTCATCTCCTCCGTTCTTACCATTTCCTGTCGTATCATCATCTGTTACAAACTTATCATTGTCTGTATCATCTGGTGTTGAATCCACATCAGTTGGCGTATTTCCTTTATCATCTTTTGCACTGCTTACTTCAGCTTTATTAATTAAACTAGTTCCAGTGAAGTTCGCATCTACTTTCAATGTAATATCTACACTTGTTGTTGATCCACCTGATAATGGTCCAGCTATTGTTCTCTTAGCTTTTCCACCTGATAATGTCCAGTTTGCATCATTCAATGTCATTCCTGTTGGGATGTAATCTGTTACTTCAATATTTGTAGCAGTTACGTTTCCTTGGTTGTACACTGTAATTGTAAACTTCACATTATCTCCAGGTTTAACATTGCTTGATTGACCTGTTGCTAATTTCTTAGTTAATGCTAAGTCGAAAGTTGCAGGAGGAGGTACTATAACTCCAACATTTGCTGGATCTGAATCATCCTCATCACCACCTGTTTTTCCATTACCATTAATATCATTGTCAGTAACAAATTTATCATTATCAGTATCGTCTGGTGTAGAGTCAACATCCGTAGGGACATTTCCTTTATCATCTCTCACACTACTGATCTCCGCTTTATTTGTTAAAATACTACCTGTGAAATCATTATTTACTCTTAAAGTAACATCTACAGATGTACTTGCTCCAGGAGCTAATGGACCAGCGATAACATTATTTAATGTTGCTTTTCCACCAGTTACTGACCAATTTGCATCATTCAATGTCATTCCAGTAGGAATGTAATCTGTTACTTGAATTTGAGTAGCAGCAACATTACCTTGGTTGAATACTGTAATTGTAAATTTAACATTATCACCAGGTTGTACTACAGTTGCTTGACCTGTAGCCAATCTCTTAGTTAATGCTAAGTCAAATAATTTTGGTTCGTTTGGATTCACTCCTATGGTTGCTGGATCGTGATCATCTTCATCACCACCAGTTTTTCCATTTCCAGAAGTATCATCATCAGTAACAAACTTATCATTATCTGTATCATCCGGAGTAGAATCTACATCCGTTGGAGTATTTCCTTTATCATCTTTAGCACTGCTAATCTCTGCTTTATTTGTTAAACTAGTTCCTGTAAAGTTTGCATCTACTTTAAATGTAATATCTACAGTTGTACTTGAGCTTCCAGCAATTGGACCAGCAATTACTCTCTTCGCTTTTCCACCAGATAATGTCCAGTTTGCATCATTCAATGTAAGACCAGTAGGAATATAATCTGATACTTCAACTTGAGTAGCAGCCACATTTCCTTGGTTGATTACAGTGATTGTAAATTTAACATTATCACCTGGTTGTACAATAGAAGCCTGACCAGCAGCTAATTTCTTAGTTAATGCTAAGTCAAATACTGGAGTTTCAGCTGGAATCACACCAACAGTTGCTGGGTCGTGATCATCCTCATCTCCGCCTCTCTTACCATTTCCATCAATATCATTATCAGTTACATAAGTATCATTATCAATATTATCAGGAGTAGAGTCAACATCTGTAGGTGTATTACCTTGATCATCTTTAACACTACTAATCTCTGCTTTATTTGTAATACTTGTTCCACTGTAATTACTATCAATTTTCAATGTGATATCAACTGTAGTAGTTGCACCTGGAGCTAACGGACCTGCTATTGCAGTTTTTAATGTAGCCTTAGAACCAGATACCGTCCAATTTGCATCATTCAATGTAAATCCAGTTGGGATATAATCAGTTACTTGTATTTGAGTAGCTGCGATATCTCCTTGGTTGATTACAGAGATGGTAAATTTAACATTATCACCAGCATTTACGATAGAAGCTTGACCTACAGCCAATTTCTTAGTTAATGCTAAGTCAAACACTTTTACAGGATTTGGTATTACACTGATAGTAGCAGGATCATTATCATCCTCGTCACCACCATTCTTACCATCACCAGTTACATCATTATCAGTAACAAATTTATCATTATTTGTATCATCAGGTGTAGAGTCAACGTCAGTAGGTGTATTACCTTTATCATCTTTTGCACTACTTACCTCAGCATTATTTGTTAAAGTAGTTCCTGTAAAGTCAGCATTTACTTTCAACTTGATATTTACAGATACAGAACCACCTGCAACGATTGAAGGAATTAAAGTTTTCAATTTTGCTTTACCAGCAACTACACTCCAATTTGCATCATTCAATGTCATTCCAGTAGGAATATAATCTGTAACCTCTACTTGAGTTGCATCTACATTTCCTTGATTGATAACTGTAATTGTAAAGTTTACATCTTCACCTGGTTTAACAACAGTAGCTTGACCACTTGCTAAAACTTTCACTAATGCTAAGTCAAACACTTTAGGTGTAACTATCACATTAACTGGAGCTTTGTCATGATCATCTTCATCACCACCGTTCTTACCATTTCCAGATGTATCATCATCTGTTACATATTTATCAGTATCAGTTGTATCTGGTGTAGAGTCAACATCTGTAGGAGTATTACCTTTATCATCTTTAGCACTACTAATTTCAGCAGTATTTACTATTGATGTGCCTGTGAATGTATCATCAAGTTTTAATGTAATATCTACACTTGTATTTGCACCTGGAGCCAATGGACCTGCTATTGCAGTTTTCAATGTTGCTTTAGATCCAGAAACTGTCCAGTTTGCATCATTCAATGTAAATCCAGTTGGTATATAATCTACTACTTGTATTTGAGTAGCTGCTACATCTCCTTGGTTATAAACCGTAATTGTAAACTTAACATTATCACCAGGTTTTACAGATGTTGCTTGACCTGTTGCTAATCTCTTAACTAATGCTAAGTCAAATGTTTTCACTGGCTCACAAGCCGCAGGAGCATTATATTTTCCTGTACCTTGACAGTTACTACCAGCAAATTTTCCAACTACTGTATTATTTAATGATCCATCAGCTGGAACTGTAAATGTAATCGTAGAAGGAGAAGTTGAAGTAGCTGGGTCAATATATTTCGTTTGACCTGCTGCTGTAATTTCTATTTGCTTACCTGCTATTACATTCGTCCAATTTGCTGTAACACTTAATGTTGCTTCACTCTTCTGAGTATTCGTATTGTAAACACAAGGTCCTACTATCACATTTGTTAAAGACAATGTACAATTACATGGTGCAGGTGCATTATATGTTCCATTCACACTACATGTATTATCACTGTATTTAATTACAACTGGATTGTTAGTACTTCCATCAGCAGGAACAGTAAAGTTTACTGTAGCTGGTGAAGTTGTCGTCAACAAGTTAACTGACTTAGTTTGACCTGCAGCAGTAACTTGAATAGTTACTCCAGCTGGAGGTGTTTGCCAACTAACAACTACTGATAAAGTAGCTTCACTCTTTTGGTTAGCGTCATTATATTGACAACCACTTATACTAATATTGCTTAACAATAATTTACATTCAGGTATACAAGCTTTTTCAGTAACAATTTGCTGAGCTGTTGCAGTATTTCCACATGCATCAGATGCAGTCCAAACTCTTGTTGTAATAACTGTATTGTTTGCACCTGCTGTTTGTTTTTCATCATAACTTATGAATAAGTTAGAACCATCACAATCATCAGTTGCTTTTGGTTGAGTAGGTGCTGGCACCTTACCACAATCTACAGTAATATTAGCTGGTACTGAAGTAAATCTTGGTACAGTATTGTCAACAATTGTGATGTTTTGAACAACTGGAGTTGCATTTCCACATGCATCAATTGCTGTCCAAGTTCTTCTCAATGTATAACTTCCTGCACAAGTTCCTTGTATTTTCTCTTGGTTATAATATGTATATGGATTCGCATCACAGTTATCACCAACAGTTAATAATGATGGTGGAGCTGGAATAGTTTTTCCACATGCTATCATCGTATCATTTGGTACAACTGATATAAAGTAAGGAGCTTTATTATCCGTTACAATTATTTTCTGAGTAACAGTATCAAAGTTTCCACAATTATCAGTAGCTGTCCAAATTCTATATAAGTTATAAGATTCCTTACAGAATGTAAATTTGTTTGGATCTCTCACTTCTCTCATTGTAATCTTAACATCAGAATCACAATTATCAGTTGCAGTTGGTTGATCTGGCAATGGAATCTCATCACAATTTGCCGTCAACAATGGAGTAACTGCACTAAATACTGGTTTCTTATTATCTATTACTGTTACAGTCTGAACAAATGTTGCAGTATTACCACTATTGTCAGTCACTGTCCAGTATCTCTTAATTATTTTTCCATCACCACAAGTTCCTTGAAGAATTTCTTCTCTGTAAGAAATAATTGGATTCGGATCACAATTGTCAGTTATCGTTGGTGTAACTGGTGCTGGTACTACTTCATCACATGATACTTTCAAGTCAACAATTGGAACAACCAATTTAGGTTTTGTTGTATCAGGACCTTCAGGTAATGGAACTTGTTTGATTGCATAACAACCTTTAGTATCTGTGATAGTTAAGTCGTATAAACCACCTTTCAAGTTCAATCTATCTTTAGGATCATTTGTACCAGGTAAATCACCCCAGTTATAAGTATAAACTGGATTTCCACCGAATACTGTATCTAATCTGATAATACCTTTTCCACTACAATCACCAGGAATCATTGAAATTTCAGCATCTAATAACTTAGGTTCTGTTACTTCAAATTCTTTCTCACCATACACACAATCTGGATTATTAAATGCTACTACTTTATATTTACCAGCTTCTAATTTTCCATTTGTATAAGTATAACCGTATTTATCTACAATCTTATAAGTTGCTGTAGATGGTGTAACTGTTATTCCAACTGTACCAAGAGAATCTCCTTTACAATTCAATGCTAATGTAGCAGGGTTGATTGTAATTGAACTTGGCGGCTGTACTGATGGTATCCAAGTACTTGCTAATAATTCACAACCACTTGTCTTATCTTTAATAAACACATAGTATTGAGTAGAAATTAATTTATCTCTCATTGCTGTGAATACTGAATCTTCCCACATAATACTGTAGTTTCCAGAACCACCACCAACAAATACTGTTGCTTTTCCATTTGCTGAATCACAAGTTGCAGGATTGTTTACCTGTATCGTTGCTGTCAGAGGATTATTTTTCTTAATCTCTACTTGGAATACATCTGGACACTCTTCATATCTCTTAGTTACAGTAACTTGGTACATTCCTGCTTTCAAACCAGTTCTAACTGCACCACTTCCTCCATCACTCCAATTGTATGTATAATAAACTGGATCGTTAGGTGATAATGTAGCTGAACCATTTGCTTGATCACAAGTTGCAGCTGTTGTACTTACAACTTTTGCTATTGCTTTAGTATCTGAATTACCGATTACTACTGAAATCACTGTATCACAACCTGGTATTGTTTCATTGTTTTTAGTAATAGTAACGAAATAAGTACCTGGCCATAAATCTCTTGCAATATTATTAACTCCAACTGCAGGTGACCAAACATATGTATAATCTGTACTAGGACCAGCCATTTGGATGTCAATACTTCCATAATTAGTTCCACAGATAGAGTTTACTTTTACTACATTGTAAACAACTGGTGGTTCACACTTAGGAGGTAATGGAGGCCAAACTGTAATAGTAGCTGGATCATGATCATCTTCATCTTCTCCATTTTTACCATTACCACTAACCATGTTATCATTAGTATACTTATCGTTACCATAGTTTGTATCTGGTGTACTATCTACATCTGGTGGATAAGCATCGTTTGGATTAGTATCATCATCAGCTTTGCTAATTTCAGCAAAGTTTGTCAAATGTCTTCCAGTAAATGCAGGATCTACTCTAAATGTAATTTTCAATTTAACAGAATCACCAGCTGCTAATGGACCAGGATAAACCGTTTGAACCTTATTAGAACTTAATGTAGTCCAAGATGGATTCAATGGTGCTTCGAATAAGAAGCCTGGCATAATAGAGTCAGTTAATTCAATATTGTATGCTGTTTCAGTACCTTGGTTAAATACAGTCATTTGGAATGATACTGTATCACCATATTCTATTCTTCTTTCTCTGAATACAGTTTTCTTCATTGCTAAGTCGAAGATAGCTATACGAGTTAACGCTGGATCTTGATCATCTTCATCTGTAGCTGTATTTCCATCTCTTGGAGCACCACCTGGAGCTTTACCATCCCCATCAACATAGTTGTCTGCTGGGCTACCCGGTAAACCACCATCGTCATTTCCTAAGTTTCCATCAGGTTTAGAGTCTAAGTCTTCTGGTGTATTACCAGCAACATCATCTCCTCTGCTAATTTCCGCCCAGTTCACTCTTTGACCAGGAACGATACTTACTGCTTTACAAGTGATATCCACCTTCACAGAATCTAAAGGATTCAAGTTATCAGGTAATACTATTGTAGCTACATTTCTCAAATTATCCCAAGTCCAATCTGGATCATTTAGAACAAAACCAGTAGGAATACTATCTGTTACGATAATATTTTTAGCAACCACACTTCCTTGGTTGATTACTGTTATTCTAAATGTCATATCCTCAGTTGGATATACTCTATCATCTTCTTCTTCTGGTGAAATTACTTTTCTCAATGCTAAGTCAAATACTGAGATTACAGAAGCACCATCGTGATCATCTTCATCTCCATTTGAATTCTTACCATCTTGATCAATAATATCATCTATATTTCTATCATTTGTATTATTAGTATCTGGAGTACTATCCATATCATCATTTGATCTATCATTACCCAAATCATCTTGTGCAGCAGTAATTTCTGCAAAGTTAGTATGAGTACCCGGTATTAATGATGGATTAGCTCTTAACCAGATTGTAACATATGTTGAATCACCCGGGTTAAGTGGTCCAGCAACAGTTGTATTGAATCTTACAGTATCTAATCCTGTCCAAATGCTATTAGCAGCTAATGGACTCAAACTAAATCCTGCAGGTATTCTATCTTCAACTACTATATTAGCAGCTGTTAAAGTACCTTGATTAAATACTGTAATTTTGAATGGTACATCATCTCCAACTCTTACAGGTGTAGTTCTTGTTGTTGTTTTTCTCAACGCTAAGTCAAATACATCTGTTCTGAATAATGCTGGATCATGATCATCTTCATCCGTTGCAGTATTTCCATCTCCAGGAGCTCCACCAGCAGCCTTACCATCACCATTTACATAGTTATCAGCTGGACTATTTGGTTGACCACCATCATCATTTCCATTTACACCATCTGGTGTACTATCGATATCCGTTGGAGGTGTATTACTTGGATCTGTATCATCATCTGCTCCACTAATTTCAGCATAGTTAACTTTATCTCCAGCTGGAGCATTACTAGCTAATCTAGCTTTTAAGTTTAATCTTACAGAATCACCTACAGCGATTTTTCTAATCGTATCACTTGTAATAATTGATCCACTTCCACTCCAACTATTAATATCCAATGGACTTAATGTCAAGTATTGTGGTAAGTAATCTGATACAGTTACATTATAAGCATCTGATCCACCTTGGTTGAAGACTGTGATTATGAAATCAACATCATCACCTGGAAGGATAGGGAATACTTGTGCAGGATTGATCACTTTTTTCAATGCTAAGTCAAAAATAACAGTCACCTTAGCTGGGTCATGATCATCTTCATCTGTAGCCGGATTTCCATCACCAGGAGTTCCTAATGGATCTTTTCCATTTCCAGTAATTACATCATCACTTGCAGTACCTACAGCACCACCATCATCATTTGTATTATTATTATCTGGACTAGAGTCAATATCATTTGCACTTCTATCTCTGTTCAATGAATCTTGAGCACTTAATATCTCTGCAAAGTTTACATGATCACCACTAGTTACAGTTGGTAATGCAAGTAAATTGATATTTACTGTTGTACTTGCTCCAGGTAATAATGGACCTGCAATTGTATATGATGTTCTATCTCCAACTTGTGCAGACCAACCAGCATTTCCTATACTTGCTAATGCAAATCCTACAGGAATTCTGTCTTCTACAACTACATTCTTAGCTTGTACTGTTCCTTGATTAAATACTGTAATCGTAAATGGAACAATATCACCTTTCTTAATTACTGTAGCTGTGGTTGTTTTTCTTAATGCTAAGTCAAAGATATCAACAGCAAATAATGCTGGGTCATGATCATCTTCATCTGTTGCTGTATTTCCATCACCAGGAGCTCCACCAGCAGCCTTACCATCACCATTTACATAGTTATCAGCTGGGCTTAATGGTTGACCACCATCATCATTTGTATTGATATCATCCGGTGTAGAGTCAATATCAGTTGGTGGTGTATTACTTGGATCTGTGTCATCATCAGCTTGGCTGATTTCTGCATAGTTCACTAAAGTAGTTTTTCCAACTCCTGCACTTACTCTTCCTTTTAATTTAATCAATACTGATCCGCCAAACGGTATTTTCGCAATTGTTGCAGATGTTAATACTGAACCATTACCATTCCATCCATTAACATCTAATGGACTTAATGTTAAACCTGTTGGTAAATAGTCTGTAACTTTTACATTGTATGCATCTGTACCACCTTGGTTAATCACTGTGATATCAAAATCAACATCATCACCAGCTAGTATTGGATATTTTTGATTTGCATTAATTACTTTTCTTAATGCTAAGTCAAATATAACTGTCACTTTCGCTGGATCTTCATCATCTTCATCTGTAGCAGTATTGTTGTCGCCAGGTGCACCACCATTTGCTTTTCCATTACCATCTACATAATCGTTAGTAGCGCCATCTACATTTCCACCTTTGTCATTACCATCTACATTATCTGGCGTACTATCTATATCATTTAATGTTCTATCTTTATTTAATGAATCTTGTGCAGCTGTAATCTCAGCTCTATTCACATGATCACCACTTGTAATTGTCGGTAACACCAATAAATTAATATTTACTGTTGTACTTGCTCCAGGTAACAATGGACCTGCAATTGTATATGATGTTCTATCTCCAACTTGTGCAGACCAACCAGCATTTCCTACACCTGCTAATGCAAATCCTACAGGAATTCTGTCTTCTACCACTACATTCTTAGCTTGTACTGTTCCTTGATTAAATACTGTAATCGTAAATGGAACAATATCACCCACTTTTACTGGTGTAGTTTGTGAAGTTGTCTTTCTTAATGCTAAGTCAAAGATATCCACAGCAAATAATGCTGGGTCATGATCATCTTCATCTGTTGCTGTATTTCCATCACCAGGAGCTCCACCAGCAGCCTTGCCATTACCATCAACATAGTTATCAGCTGGGCTTAATGGTTGACCACCATCATCATTTGTATTGATATCATCTGGTGTAGAGTCAATATCAGTCGGTGGTGTATTACTTGGATCTGTATCATCATCAGCTTGGCTGATTTCAGCATAGTTCACTAAAGTAGTTTTTCCAACTCCTGCACTTACTCTTCCTTTTAATTTTATCAATACTGATCCACCAAACGGTATTTTCGCAATTGTTGCAGATGTTAATACTGAACCATTACCATTCCATCCATTAACATCTAATGGACTTAATGTTAAACCTGTTGGTAAATAATCTGTAACCTGTACATTGTATGCATCTGTACCACCTTGGTTAATCACTGTGATATCAAAATCAACATCATCACCAGCTAGTATTGGATATTTTTGATTTGCATTAATTACTTTTCTTAATGCTAAGTCAAAGATAACTGTCACTTTCGCTGGGTCTTCATCATCCTCATCTGTAGCAGTATTGTTGTCGCCAGGTGCACCACCATTTGCTTTTCCATTACCATCTACATAATCGTTAGTAGCACCATCTACATTTCCTCCTTTGTCATTACCATCTACATTATCCGGCGTACTATCTATATCATTTAATGTTCTATCTTTATTTAATGAATCTTGTGCAGCTGTAATCTCAGCTCTATTCACATGATCACCACTTGTTATTGTCGGTAACACCAATAAATTAATATTTACTGTTGTACTTGCTCCAGGTAATAATGGACCTGCTATTGTATATGAAGTTCTATCTCCAACTTGTGCAGACCAACCAGCATTTCCTACACCTGCTAATGCAAATCCTACAGGAATTCTGTCTTCTACAACTACATTCTTAGCTTGTACTGTTCCTTGATTAAATACTGTAATCGTAAATGGAACAATATCACCCACTTTTACTGGTGTAGTTTGTGAAGTTGTCTTTCTTAATGCTAAGTCAAAGATATCCACTTCAAACAATGCTGGGTCATGATCATCTTCGTCAGTAGTAGAAGTACCATCACCAGGAATTCCTGTACCATTACCATTTACAAAGTCATCTGCTGCACTATTTGGTTGTCCACCTGCATCATTACCTTGGATACCATCTGGATTAGAGTCAATATCCGTAGGTTTTGTATTAGTAGGATTAGTATCGTCATCAGCATCAGATATTTCAGCATAATTTACTAAACTACCTTTACCAACACCTGCACCAATTCTAGCTTTCAATTTCAATTGAACACTTCCACCTTTAGGGATGAAGCTAATTGTATCACTTACTAAAATTGAACTACTACCTGACCAACCGTTAACATCTAATGGACTTAAAGTTAATCCAACTGGTAAATAATCAGTTACTTGTACATTGTATGCATCTACACTACCTTGGTTAAATACAGTGATATCAAAATCAATATCATCACCAGATAGTATTGGATATTTTTGAGTTGGGCTAATTACTTTTCTTAATGCTAAGTCAAAAGTATCTAGTTTGTAAATTCCAAAGTCAACAGTTAAGTTACTGTTAGAATTGGTATCTTCATCATCCAATGGCTCTTGACCGAAGCTTAATGTAATCACACCACTCATGATCATAGTACTTCCCATTTGAGTACCATTATCATCATGATTGAAATTGTTATCTGGATCTGGAGCAGTTTCATATGGACCAGTTTGGTCATAATCATATTTTCCATCACCTGTACTTGAAGTATATCCAGAAGGGATACCACTATTCAATTTAACTTTATAGTCACCAGGCATTAATCCTTCGAACAAATATTTACCATTTGCATCTGTGTACATTGTATCTAAAGGTGTCGTTCCAGTTCCATCATATAAAATAACTTGAACACCTGGAACACCACTTTCTGATGGATCCCATTTTCCGTCATTATTAGTATCGTACCAAACTAAATTACCTAAACTTAATGGCTCTAATAATAATATTGCTTTATCATGGTCATCTTCATCTCCACCATTCTTACCATTTCCATCTACATTATCATCTACTAAGAAGTTATCATTATTCAAAATCTTATCAGGATCAGAATCTATATCAACTTGTGGATTTCCGTATTGATCTGTTGCTGCACTAATCTCAGCCCAGTTTGTAATTGTACCAGCACTTGGTATGCCAGCTTTTACTAATAATTGTATTCCAACTATTACTGAATCACCAGGATTCAATACAGTTGTCAATGCAGTTCTTGTAGCAACTTGTCCTACTGCTGTCCAGTTTGGTTGAGCTACAAATTGTAATTCTGCAGGAATATAATCTACGATTTCAATATTGCTAGCAGGTACTTTTCCTTGGTTGATTACTTTAATTTGGAAGTTAACTGTCTGACCAGGAGCCACAACAAGTGGTTGACCAGAAGCTAATCTTTTTACTAAAGCTAAGTCAAATGGTTGAACAAAGATTTCAGCTTTATCATGATCATCTTCATCACCACCATTCTTACCATTACCATTTACTTCATTGTCTGATAAAAACTTATCGTTAGATTGTACATTATCAGGATTTGAATCAACATCAACTTGAGTATTACCATTCTTATCTGTTGCAGAAGTTATTTCTGCCCAGTTAGTAATTGTAGTATTAGCAGGTTGTGGACTATTCAATCTTAATTTAATATTAACGAAAGCAGAGTCACCAGCCTTAATTGTTCCAGGATATGTATATGTTGCACTAGTCCCAGCTAATGTCCAACCTGCTTGAGTAACGAAAACTCATTTGAGTAGGAATATAATCAGTTACTAAAACATTTGCTGCATCTACAACACCTTGATTTATAACTACTATTCTAAAGTTAACTGTATCACCAGGATTAACTTGTGCAGTTTGTCCAGGAGCTAAAACTTTGTATAATGCTAAGTCGAATGGATTTACATAAACCGTTTCTGGATCATGATCATCTTCATCTTCTCCCATTTTACCATCACCATAAGGATCATTGTCAGTAATATACTTGTCATTTCCTTGAATTGCATCTGGATCAGAGTCAACATCAATTTGGAAGTTTCCACTATCATCTGTTGAACTTGTAATCTCAGCCCAGTTAGTTAATGCAGTATTTGCTGCTAATGGACTACTTACTCTTAATTTAATATCTACATATTTTGTTTGACCTGGAGCTAAAACTCCTGTCATTGTATATGTTGCTGTCGAACCAACAGATGTCCATCCTGCTTGAGGAGAAACAAATGTCATTCCACCAGGGATATAATCTGTAATTTTAATATTATCAGCATTAATTTGTCCTTGGTTGAATACTGTAATTCTAAAGTTCACAGTATCTCCAGCATTTACATTTCTTACTTGACCAGGTGCTAATTGCTTAATTAAAGCTAAATCGTAAGGTAAAATGAATAAATCAGCTCTATCGTGATCATCTTCATCTCCACCATTGATGCCATCACCATTTATATCATCGTCAACTAAGAATTTGTCATCATTAGTTTGATCAGGATTTGAATCTTTATCTACTACTGGATTTCCATTATCATCAGTTGCTGAACTAATTTCAGCCCAGTTAGTAATTCTTGTATTTGCAGCCAATGGATCATTAACTTGTAACATAATCGTTACAGAAGTTGATTGCCCAACAGCTAATACTCCTGGTAAAGTCATAGTAGCTATAGAACCACTTAATGACCAGTTAGCTTGGTTTACAAATGTCATTTCAGCAGGAATATAATCCGTGATTTGTACATTTGCTGCATCAATTGTTCCTTGGTTAACAACTGTAATTTTGAAACTTACAGTATCACCAGGTGCAACTAATTGATTACCTACCAATTGTTTGTATAAAGCTAAGTCAAACTCTTTCAATGTTACAGCAGCTTGATCATGATCATCCTCATCACCTTGTTGCTTTCCATTTCCATTAACTTCATTATCTGATAGATAAGTATCATTTGTCTGATCATTATCAGTATAAGAGTCAATATCTGTTTGAACTACATTACTTGTATCTGTTGATGCACTAATTTCAGCCCAGTTTTGTAAACTTGTACCTGACACATATGGTGCATTTACTCTTAATTTAATTGTAGTGCTAACACTATCTCCAGCCAATAATCCTAAAGCAGGTAAGCCAGCTCCAGCAACTAAAGTTCTATTTACTTCAGTACCACTTACAACTGTCCAACCAGTTTGTGGAGATACAAATGTCATTCCAGTAGGAATATAATCTGTAACTTGAATATTATCAGCAGGTACTACACCTTGGTTAATTACTGTAATCTTGAAAGTTACAGTATCACCAGGAGCTACTACATCAGCTTGACCAGGTGCTAATACTTTGTATAAAGCTAAGTCAAACTTACTAATAGTAATAACTGCTTTATCGTGATCATCCTCGTCACCACCATTTTTACCATTACCATCAATGTAATCGTCAGTTGTGAACGTATCAGTATTTTGTTGATCTGGTTTAGAGTCAATATCTTCTTGTGGATTTCCATATTGATCAGTAGCAGAACTAATTTCTGCCCAGTTAGTAATACTAGTTACACTAGGGCTCAAAGTAGGACTAACTTGTAACTGAATTGTCAAGAAAATAGAATCACCAGGAGCTACAACTGAAGTAATTGGAGAAGATGTTGCTAATTGACCAACAGCCGTCCAATTTGGTTGTGCTACGAATACCATATCTGAAGGAATATAATCTGTAATAACTATATTACTTGCAGGTACTTTACCTTGGTTAACTACTTTTACTTGGAAGTTAACAATCTGACCAGGAGCAACTGAAGTTGATTGTCCAGGAGCCAATCTCTTAATCAATGCTAAGTCGAATGGTTGAACAAAAATTTCAGCTTTATCATGGTCATCTTCGTCTCCACCACTTTTTCCATTTCCATTTATCTCATTATCAGATAAAAACTTATCATTTGTTTGATTATTATCTGGATTTGAGTCAATATCTACTTGTGGATTATTATTCTTATCTGTTGCAGAAGTTATTTCTGCCCAGTTTGTAATAGTTGTATTTGCAGGTTGTGGGCTAGTTAATCTTAATTTGATATTTACAAATGCAGAATCACCAGCTTTGATTGTTCCAGGATAAGTATAAGTAGCATTTGAACCAACAGCAGTCCATCCAGCTTGAGTTACAAAACTCATTTGAGTTGGAATATAATCTGTTATCAATACATTTGCAGCATCTACAACTCCTTGATTTACAACAACTATTCTAAAGTTTACAGTATCACCAGGATTTACTAAAGCAGTTTGTCCAGGAGCTAAAACTTTGTATAAAGCTAAATCGAATGGATTTACGAAAACAGATTCTGGATCATGATCATCCTCATCTTCACCCATTTTACCATCACCATATGGATCATTGTCCGTTACGAATTTATCATTTGTTTGATTTCCATCAGGACTAGAATCTATATCTACTTGTGTTTTTCCACTATCATCAGTTGAGCTAGAGATTTCAGCCCAGTTTTTCAATTCAGTATTAGAAGCTAAAGGACTATTTACTCTTAATTTGATATCAACATAAGTTGTTTGACCAGCAGCTAATACACCTGGTAAAGTTGTAGTAACAGTTGATCCAGCACCTGTCCATCCTGCTTGAGGAGAAACAAAAGTCATTCCTGTAGGAATATAATCAGTTACAACAATATTAGCTGCATTGATTTGACCTTGGTTGAACACTGTAATTCTAAATGTAACTGTATCACCAGCATTTACATTTCTAGCTTGACCAGGAGCTAATTGCTTGATTAACGCTAAGTCATAAGGTAAAATGAAAATATCAGCTCTATCATTATCATCTTCATCTCCACCATTTTTACCGTCACCAGTAATATCATCATCCACTAAGAATTTATCATCATTAGTTCCATCAGGATTTGAATCCTTATCTACAACTGGATTACCATTTTTATCTGTAGCATCACTAATTTCAGCCCAGTTAGTTATTCTTGTATTTGCATCTAATGGATTATTTACTTGTAACATAATAGAAACAGTAACACTTTGTCCAATAGCTAAAACACCTGGTAAAGTTGTTGTTGCAGTTGCTCCGCTTAATGACCAATTTGCTTGATTCACAAATGTCATCTCAGTAGGAATATAATCTGTAATTTGAATATTAGCTGCATCAATTGTTCCTTGGTTAACAACAGTAATATTGAATGTTACTGTATCACCAGGAGCAACTAATTGATTGCCTGCCAATTGCTTATATAAAGCTAAATCAAATTCTTTTAATGTAACTGTAGCTTGATCATGATCATCTTCATCACCACTATTCTTTCCATCACCAGCTACTTCGTTATCTACTAAATAAGTATCATTTGCTTGATTATTATCAGGATCAGAGTCAATATCCACTTGTGGATTTCCTCTTTCATCTGTTGTATTACTGATTTCAGCCCAGTTTTGTAAGCTAGTTCCAGTAACATAAGGTGCACTTACTCTTAATTTAATTGTAGTACTTACACTATCTCCAGGTAATAAACCACCTACTGGTAAAGCTGTTCCAGCTACTAAAGTTGTATTAACTTCTGTTCCACTAACAACATTCCATCCAGCTTGAGGCGTAACGAAAGTCATTCCTGAAGGAATATAATCAGTTACTTGAATATTATCCGCAGCAATAGTTCCTTGATTTAAAACTGTAATTTTAAATAATACAGTATCGCCAGGAGCTACTAAACTTGGTTGACCAGGAGCCAACACTTTATATAAAGCTAAGTCGAAAGGATTTACTACTACTTCAGCTGGGTCATGATCATCTTCGTCTTCACCCTTAGTTTTCGCATCACCTAACACTTCATTATCAACAATTTGTGTATCATTTGTAGGATTATTATCAGGATCACTATCAATATCAGGTCTATTAACTCCATTGATATCGGTCATTGAACTAATCTCAGCCAAGTTAACTAATTTAGTACCTGAAACTACTGGTGTATTTACTCTTAATTTGATAAATACATTAACAGAATCTTTTGGTAATAAACCACCAGCTCCAAGTCCACTTCCAATAGTTAAAGTTTTTGTTGCAATTGGACCAGCAGTCCAACCTTGACCAGAAACTAAAGTAAATCCAGAAGGAATATAATCTGAAACAACTATATTATTTGCTGCAATTGTACCTTGATTGATTACTGTAATTTTAAAGTTAACTGTATCTCCACCTCTAACAGCATAATTTTGTCCATCAGCTAAAACTTTATATAAAGCTAAGTCCATAATTTGCTCTAATTTCACTACAGCAGGGTCATGATCATCTTCATCTGTTGGTAAGTTATTGTCACCAGGTGCACCACCTGTTGCTAATCCATTACCACCTACATAATTATCATTTGCTCCTGAAGGGCGACCTCCATCATCATTTGTAGAAACAGCATCAGGTGTACTGTCAACATCTAATGGCTCGATAGGGTCTGTAGTTACTGTATCTTTAAATGAGCTAATCTCAGCGAAGTTTACTAAACTGTCTCCAGCAAAACCTGCATTAATTTTTAAAGTAATATCTACAGTAGCTGATTGATTTGGTAATAAACCTGCTGATGGCAAACCATTATTTTTCATTAATAATTTGTTTGCTACAGTTGCACTTACACTATTCCAATCAGTATCGTTCAAAGTCATTCCTACTGGAATATAATCTGAAACTACTATACTATCTGCTGGAATATCTCCTTGGTTTAAAACTGTTATTGTAAATGTTACATCATCACCAGGGCATTAATGCTGTTTGACCAGCTGCTAAAACTTTAGTTAATGCTAAGTCCATACATTGTTTTTCAACAATTACTGGACAACATGTTGAAATTGGACATGTATCTCCAACTGGTCTAGTAATTTCAGCATAGTAAGAGCCAACACCAGTAATATTATCATCACTAATTAATAATGAAATACCTGTTTGACCTGCTAAAGGAAGGAAATTTTTGTACCATTGGATACTTCCATAGTTTGCCAAAGACCCTGGTAATGTTGCAGTATATGTAGTACCGCAGATATTAACTGGAATCGATGTGCAAACTCTAGAAGTATCATTTGATGTATCACCATCGGGTCCATTAGACAATGTCTTAACCCTTGCGGTGTTGTAGGTGTTACCAACTTGATTGTATGTGACAATAATTTCTAAGGTTACACTAGCACCTACAGCTAATGTACCAATGTTCCACTCACCCGTAGATGAGTTATAAATAGCTCCTGCTGGCAAATACGACACAAAAGTCGTCCCAGCTGGTATTAAATCTTCTACGATTAAACCTTTGGCATCAATTTCTCCTTCATTTGAGACAACAACGGTATATTTACCTTGTCCGCCTTTTTTTGCTGGAGATGGGTTATTCACAACTGATTTAACGATTTTAACATCTGGCTTTCCTTTATAGAAACCAAAGTCATAATCGTAGTTGTTTTCACCACTATTACCACTATAAATATCGATATAGGCATAAGTACCACTTACTTTACCATCAGAGTCATGTAACTCATTGGTACCTACATCGTTGGTTGTTAACAATTTATCTATTAATGGAGACTGTTGAGATCCACCATTAATATTCGGAATTCTAATTTGATACAAGGTATCATATAAAATTCCACCAGTTACATTGGCTGATGTGAAATAGTAATTACCATCAGTACCAGTAGTAGTTGTTCCTACTACAGTACCATTTAATAGTAATTGCACAGTCAAGCCATTTATTCCTGCTTCACCAGGGTCTTGCACACCATTATTATTGGTATCCATCCAAACCCTATTTCCAATTTCAATTGGAGCAGCGAAACAGAGTGGTTCAATATCACCTATTGCACCAGCTTTTCCATAAGCACCAGCATCTTTTGGAATTAATTCATATTTCAAGTCTGTAGCACCAGTAGTGTTATTTAAATACAAGTACCCATCTGAATTTACGTCATATGGATCCATAACTGCCAATACAACTTGATTAGTTTTAGGCAAATAAGAAATTCCACCTTGAGATGTTTCTAAATGGTTTACAATAAAATTATCTTGATAATAAAATTCACCACCTCCAGGTCCATCATTTGCAGTACCTGCAGTTGCTGCTCCACCACATATACTAGCATTAGTTTCTAGAGTCCAAAGATATGGAGAACCACATTTACCTGCCTTTAATATGTCTCCTCCAGTAATAGGATATGAATTTGCAACACCTCCATTTTCATTTGGACCATTAAGTCTAGATTGATGTCCAAATCTGTCTGCAATTCCAATAATCATATTACCTTGATTATCGAAATCTAAATCTGAGATAATTGGTTGTGGATTTACAATAAAACTTAATGAATTATTTAGATTCGCAAAAGAATAACTTGTATTCCATGAAAAGAAATTGACAACTCCATTTGCATAACTGACTCTATCTCTAGTATAATCCAAAGGAAAACTAAGAACTGATGTAAAGTTACCTGAAGCAGCATTTGGATCCATTTGGTAAACAGTAGCAGTCAAGTCATGAAAATCACCAGAAAGTGATGCATCACAAACAACGCCAACATAAACTTTACCATTATAAATACCTAAACCCCAAGGACGGTAGTCACCCTTAGAGGCATCACAAGGATTAGGAATATCCCATGTTGTTACATCAGCTGCTGTAATTGTTCCAGGAGCTTTTGCTGGATTATCTATGAAAATTCTATGAATTGTTCTTTCATAAAGATTGGTTACAAATAAATACTTACCATCTTGAGAGATATCTAAATCTCCTAATGAAACTTTCCCAACTGCATCGTAAGGAGAACCATTTGCATTATTTGCATCAATTGTCAAATCAGTATCATGAACATTTGGTCCAGTATTGATTCCTAATGATTGCAAATCAACATACAGTTGAGTAGAAGATGTACCAGGAGTATTTGTATTATTTGTAATATAAATTGCTCCAGTCCCACCTGTACCAAATGCTGCATGACGTTTCATGAAAGCTGCAGTAAATAATTTATTGGTAGTTCTTTGTTGAGCTGTTCCCCAAACAGAACCAATGGTGCTGTAAGGTGAAATCAAATCAACTTTTCCAGGAGCACCAGTTCCACTTGTTCCAACAGGAACAGCAGCAATGGAATTTGTTCCATTGTTGCCTGGTGATGAAACATAAGTTGGAGATGCCATCATTGGATTAGCTTGGCAATAATCATTTGGAGCACTTACTCCAAAATTGATATTAGTCGCATTGCAACTAACAAATTGAACATTTGATCCAAAGACTCCTCCGGAAGAGGATGGGAAGTAATAACTCAGATTGGGGGGAATAATGAACTCGACCCTATTCAGGCCAGCCGCACAAGTTACGGAATAGGTACCGGTGGCGGTTGAAGTGTCTGTATCGATTAAGTTATTATTAGCATCATAAGTATTAATAGCAATACCCGCAAACCGAGGTTCTGCAGGGCTATCAAAGACACCATTACCATTTAAATCACGGAAAACACTACCTTGAATTTGTGCATTTGTCGTCACAGAGAGCATGACGAGACTACAGAAAGCTACAAAAAATTTAAGGCTCTTTTCGATTTTTTTGCTTTTTAAAGCAACTAAATCTTCAATAACACTCTTTTTCAATAGTGGTAAACTTACGTTCTTCATAATACCTTTTTTAGTTTGACCCTTCAACATGATAGGGTGAGTTTATTTTATTATAAATATATGGTTTCAAAATATTAATCTAATTCTATCTGTCGAGTCAAAATAGTACGACTTCTTTTCTTAAAAAGAAGCATTTTGGAAAGTGTATAAATAAAAAAAGGAATTAACATACATCAATGTTAAGACCAGCTTGTTCTAAAAAATAAAGAGAAATCTTATCGCTTTATTTTTACTATCAATAAATGAATAATTTAAAATGCTATTCATGTAGTGTGAGTCTATCATTTTATAAATTAATTACTTTTTCATTAAATACAATGCAAATTAACTACCAAATATAATACAAACAAAGTTCGACAGTCATTAATTGTGACATGTATATAATTACATATATTAAGATATTTTTTTATGCAAAAAGTATATATTATTGAATAACAACATTTTAGAGATGATTAAATTGTATATATAAGTACAAAAATTATTTGTAAATTTGTTCAAAAAAAAATGGCAGTAACACTTTTGTTACTACCATCCACTATTTATAAAACTCACACATCTTTCAAAATATGGTTTGTTTTAAAGGAATTTACCGCAAAAATATTATAATAATTTATTTTATATACTTAGTTACAAAATATTTATTAATTTATTTCATATATAAATTACCTTTTAAGTTCAATATACCCCGAAGTTTTATTTCCTTCTCCATCTTGTAAGATGTAGAAATAAGTTCCGTCAGGTAATTCCTTTCCATTCCACATACCATTCCAATCATTTTTATAACCTTTTGTACTGAATACAGATGTACCCCATCTACTGAATATTTGTAAATCACTATTCGGGAATAATTCTATATTATCAATTATAAAGTTATCATTGACTCCATCATTATTTGGTGAAAATGCATTATGTACTATAAAGTTTTGGCAATCAACCACAATATAAATTGTAGCAAAACCACATCCACCAGAACCACATAATTCATAAGTTATCTTATCCACTCCACAATAATTATGGTTTGGTGTATAAATTACCATTCCATCTTTTGTTATTTGAACAGTACCATGACTAGCATTTTTAACTATATGTAATCCTTGATAATGTCCAATCATTGTGTCGTTTTTAATTGGATAAACATACCCAACTGTATTTCTATGTACTCTCAATGTATCATCTAATGCAATTGGTGTAGCAGATCTTGAATAAACATTAATTTCGAAATAAGTCGTATCTGTTATTCCAGAATCATCAACTACTACGAAACAAGCCTTTTCATATCCTTCCTCTATTCCATTACAACTTATACTATTTGTACCATTTATTAAGTGTAAATCAGCATATTCACCAGTAGAACCTTCAATATTTATCATCTTTATCTCTACTAATTTGCCTTGTAACTCAGTTAAATCTAGTTTCATTGTATCCTGCTGACCTACTAAAACATTACTCTTAACAACGTCATTTGAAATACAAATTACTTTTACATCTACTGTGTCTTGACATTGAGTAGTTTTATCAGTAATAATTACTCTGTGTCCTCCTACACCTAATAATAAAGCAGTTCCAGGCACTCCATTCAGACTACATTCTTTCATTAATGAACTTCCAATTGTCTTGCCATTATCAGTTAAATCGTATTGAGATTGAACTGTAGTTAATGGAATTTCAAAACAGAATTGTGCTGGCACACTACAATTAGATGTTAATAAAGACTTAGATTTTGCAAGAATAATATCCTTACATAATTTGTTGTCTGTACAAGTAACTGTAACTTTCACTGAGTCCGTACATCCTGTTAACTTATTGACAATCTTTATAGTATGATTTCCAACTGCTAATGACAATGATACTTTCTTAGCAAAGATATTCGTATTAGCCTGTAATATAACTGATCCTGCGATACCTGATTGGTTTATCACCATTGAACCATAAGTGTTACTAAATTTACCACCACTAATGGTCAAGTTAATAGTATCTATCTTCCAATTACCAAGATTATCCCATTTATTCATTGAATCTTTTAATGCAACTACATTATTAAATATTCCTGAATATGTATTACTATTTACCTTCCAAGAAGATAAGTTGTATGGTCCAGATTTACCTGCTCCTGGTATTGTTTGATATAAATATACTAATGAACTATCTTTTTCGCAAACACCATAATTGCTTGAATATGCTACATTATTATCAAATACATAGTAATTACTTATTTCATTTGAAGATAATGGTAAGCATAAATCACCTTTTCCATTACAATTTGCAATTTCTATTTTCAAACTATTATCAGCAATAATATCTGTACAATTAGGTAGAACAGTTACAACGATTATAGTTGTATCGCAAACCAAAGAATCACAGTGAATTACACATAATGTATCTTTTCCAACAAAATTATCTTTTGGTGTAAGTTTAATACAATCTGAGTTTTGATTAACAGATACAGTTACGTTTGATCCATTTTTACAAGTAAATGCACTTGTTACTTTGCTAGACAAATTCAATACTTTATTGATACAAGTATCTTTATTTGTATTAACATTAGTAGTTACATATACAGTATCCTTACAACTTGTAGATGGATATAATGTAAATGATATCTTCTTAATACAGTTCGGATTATTTACATCTGAAACGATAACTTGGTAGTTACCAGCAGGTAAATTAATTCTACTATTTCCTAAATTCGTCACTGGAGTACCTAAATTAGGTAACCAAGTATATTTGTATTGAGCAGCATTTGCAGCTAATAAGGTTGCTTTTCCATCATTAGAATTACATCCTGGTTGTTTCAAATCAACACTTGTTATTACTGGTTCTGTACAACAGTTGTCAACTACAGTAAGTCCTGTGCCAGATGTATTTATAGCGCCACAGATTGTTCCACCTGTTTGTATAAATTTATTAGCAACATTTGCAATCGTAGTTGAATTTGCAACTATCGAATTCAAATTAAATGTTTGCGAATTATAAACTAAAGTATGAACACTATAATTACCTACTGTACTAATTGTGAATGTTGGATTTGTACTAACCATTCTAACTGTCTGATTTGGATCAGAAGTTAATAAGTAAGCAACTGTATATCCAGAAGGAACAGTATTTCCAGTAGTAGTTCCAGTAACAATAACAGTTGAACCATTTAAACATAATTCACCAGTATTGGTCAAGTTAAACTTACCAGCCACAGGTTGTTTTCCTATCACTTTGATATACTGAGATTTAGTTACAGCATTTCCACAATCATCAATTGCAACCCATTTTCTTATTATTGTTCTATCACAACCACTAAATATGGTATCCATTGTCGTCGTAATATCAACTTTAGTATCACAATTGTCAGTAGCAGTCATAGTAATATTTGGTAATGCATCTCCATCATTTATAGTAATATCTATTGGAGATAAACCAAATGTTGGTGCTTTATTATCAATTACTGTTACTAATTGAGTTGCTTTTGCTGAATTACCACAATTGTCAGTTGCTGTCCATGTTCTAGTAATTACATAACTTCCTTTACAAGAAGATAAAGTAGAACTTTCAGAATATGTAACATTTACATTGTCATCACAAGCATCAAACAACATTGGAGTTCCAACAGATGGAATGTTCTCACAATCAACAGTAACATCTTTAGGTGCAGTTACTATTGGTTTGTTAGTATCCTTAATTTTCACAAAGAAGTGGAACTCAGCTTTATTACCACATTTATCTGTAGCAACGTATTTACAATGCATTAAGAATAAGTAACCATCTACTGGACAATTACCAGCTCTCATTGCCACATCTACGAATTCAAGTAAAGGATTTTGATCACAATTATCCATTGCCATAGCATCTGCCAAACCAAAGTTTGGTGGATTAGAACAATCAAAAGTCAAAGTATCATTTGATTTTATTCCATTCAAGTAAGCATTTTTAAATGTAATTACTGGTGGAATATTATCTGTATTATTAACTACATTAAATTGTTTAGTAGATGCACAAGAGCCATTTTGGTATGCTACTTCTACCGTTCCACTTAATGCTGTAATTGGTAAATCAAAGATTACAGAAGCTGGTGATAAAGTAGCTGATGGTACTATTACTTTAGTCTGTGAACCTATTTTCACAATAATATTTTGACCAGCTGGAGCATTACTCCAATCTATCATTACAGTTACTCCAACTTTATCAGTTGTATTGTTTGCACAGATACATTTTGATGCTGAAATATCTTTAATATTCAAATTACAAACAGGATTACAATTTGTATTTGGTAATAATGTAACTACTACATCTGTATAACAATCTGCTGTTACAAATACTCTTACAGTATATTGTTTTGCAGCTGTCGGATTCGGTAAGTTCGTTACGATACAACCACTTGTTGGTATCGTTCCTGCACTTGCATACCCAGCTCCTGTGTATGTTGAACCTTCACTATAGCCTACTTTTGTAGCATTTGAACTTACATTACTCAAACAAATCTTACCATACGAAACCCCTTCAACAAGAACTGCGGTGGAACATGTTGGATAGAACCACACATGATAACAGTGGACAAAACACGGTTCGCTGCGAGAGCGAGATACAACCACTGTTGGGTACTCGGTGAACCTTCACTCATGGAACTACTCAAACAAATCTTACCATCTACTTGTAAAACCCCATTCACACAACTTACTGAACTTGCACTTGCATTGTATGTTGGATTTGTACATCCTGGATTACAATTTGTATTTGGTAATAATGTAACAACTACATCTGTATAACAATCTGCTGTAACAAATACTCTTACTGTATATTGTTTTGCAGCTGTTGGATTCGGTAAGTTCGTTACGATACAACCACTTGTTGGTATCGTTCCTGCACTAGTATAACTAGCTCCAGTGTATGTTGAACCTTCACTATAGCCTACTTTTGTAGCATTCGAACTTACATTACTCAAACAAATCTTACCATCTACTTGTAATACTCCATTCACACAACTTACTGAACTTGCACTTGCATTGTATGTTGGATTTGTACATCCAGGATTACAATTTGTATTTGGTAATAACGTAACCACTACATCTGTATAACAGTCTGCTGTTACAAATACTCTTACAGTATATTGTTTTGCAGCTGTCGGATTCGGTAAGTTCGTTACGATACAACCACTTGTTGGTATCGTTCCTGCACTTGCATACCCAGCTCCTGTGTATGTTGAACCTTCACTATAACCTACTTTCGTAGCATTCGAACTTACATTACTCAAACAAATCTTACCATCTACTTGTAATACCCCATTCACACAACTTACTGAACTTGCACTTGCATTGAACGTTGGATTTGTACATCCTGGATTACAATTTGTATTTGGTAATAACGTAACCACTACATCTGTATAACAATCTGCTGTTACAAACACTCTTACTGTATATTGTTTTGCAGCTGTCGGATTCGGTAAGTTCGTTACGATACAACCACTTGTTGGTATCGTTCCTGCACTTGCATATCCTGCTCCAGTATATGTTGAACCTTCACTATAACCTACTTTTGTAGCATTTGAACTTACATTACTCAAACAAATCTTACCATCTACTTGTAAAACCCCATTCACACAACTTACTGAACTTGCACTTGCATTGAACGTTGGATTTGTACATCCAGGATTACAATTTGTATTTGGTAATAACGTAACCACAACATCTTCATAACAATCTGCTGTTACAAATACTCTTACTGTATATTGTTTTGCAGCTGTCGGATTCGGTAAGTTCGTTACGATACAACCACTTGTTGGTATCGTTCCTGCACTAGCAAAACTAGCTCCAGTGTAAGTTGAACCTTCACTATAACCTACTTTTGTAGCATTTGAACTTACATTACTCAAACAAATCTTACCATCTACTTGTAATACCCCATTCACACAACTTACTGAACTTGCACTTGCATTGAACGTTGGTTTTGTACAAACTTCTTTACAAGATATAGACAATAATCTAACAGTTGTGTCTTTATAGCAATCTGCAGAAACATAAACTCTAATTGTATAGAATACTGGATTTGATGGATTCACTACATTTTGAAGTAAACAAGTATTTCCAGAAATAGTAGTTGCACTACTATAAGAAGGACCACTATAATTACTTCCAAGTGATATTCCAGCTTTTGTCGCATTTGCAGAAATGTTATTTAAGCAAATACTACCATTATCATTAGAATTTCCGTTCGTACATGTAACTGGTGTAGCTATTGCGTTATAAGTTGGTAAAACACAATTTGGATTACAATTTGTATTTGGCAACAATGTTACAATTTGATCAAAGTAACAATCAGCAGTTGCAAAAACTCTAACTATATATTGCTTAGCTGTTGTAGGGTCTGGTAAATTAGTAACTAAACAACCACTTGTAGGTATATTATTTGCAAGTGCAAATGATGGTCCAGTGTAACTTACACCTTCACTATATCCTGTTTTTACTGCATTTGTACTAATATTACTTAAACAAATTTTAGCATCTGATTGTAAAACTCCATTCACACAACTAGCAATAGAAGCTATAGCTGTATAAGATGGTTGAGTACAATCAGGCTTACAATCTGTATTTGGTCTCAATGTAACTATAACATCACGATAACAGTTTTCTGAAACATATAATCTTACTGTATATAATTTCAATGCACCAGGGTCTGGAAGATTTGTTACAATACAACCACCTGCTGGTATTGCACTAGAATTAGCAAAAGTAGGACCAGTATAAGTTGTTCCTTCGCTATATCCTGCTTTAGTCGGATTACCTGTTACGTTATTTACACAAAGTTTTGCATCAGATTGTAAAACTCCATTTATACAACTTACAGTTACAGCTGATACAGTAAATGTTGGTTGAATACAAAGTGGAATAACATCAATGTTTGTTCCATCGTGATCATCTTCATCACCACCATTCTTACCATCTTCAGTATTTACTCCATCTTTAGCAATTGGTGATTTCTCTCCATTTGTATTGCCATCTACATTATCTGGTGTACTATCTTTATCTGTTGGTGTATTTCCATTTGCATCTTTCACAGAACTAACCTCTGCAACATTTCTAATCTTACCTCCTGCAAATGCTGGATCTATTTGGAATGTTATCTCAACTACTACTTTTCCACCTGGTGCAATACTTGCTATTGGTGTATTTAAGTTTGCTTGAGTTCCTGTCAATATCCAGTTTGCATCTTGTAATATCAATCCTGCTGATACATAATCTACAACATTTACTTGTGTCGCTGTTACATTTCCTTGGTTGCTTACCTCGATTTCAAATATAACTTTATCTCCTGCCGTAAATGTACTCGGTTGTCCCGCTTTCAATCTCTTCAATAATGCTATGTCAAATACTGGTTTCGGATTTACATCGATATTTGTTCCATCGTGATCATCTTCGTCTCCACCATTCTTACCATCTTCAGTATTTACACCATCTTTAGCAATTGGTGATTTCTCTCCATTTGTATTGCCATCTACATTATCTGGTGTACTATCCTTATCTGTTGGTGTATTTCCATTTGCATCTTTCACCGAACTAACCTCTGCAACATTTCTAATCTTACCGCCTGCAAATGCTGGATCTATTTGGAATGTTATCTCAACTACTACTTTTCCACCAGGTGCAATGCTTGCTATTGGTGTATTTAAGTTTGCTTGAGTTCCTGTCAATGTCCAGTTTGCATCTTGTAATATCAATCCTGCTGATACATAATCTACCACATTTTACTTGTGTCGCTGTTACATTTCCTTGGTTGCTTACCTCGATTTCAAATATAACTTTGTCTCCTGCCGTAAATGTACTCGGTTGTCCCGCTTTCAATCTCTTCAATAATGCTATGTCAAATACTGGTTTCGGATTCACATCAATGTTTGTTCCATCGTGATCATCTTCATCTCCACCATTCTTACCATCTTCAGTATTTACTCCATCTTTAGCAATTGGTGATTTCTCTCCATTTGTATTGCCATCTACATTATCTGGTGTACTATCCTTATCTGTTGGTGTATTTCCATTTGCATCTTTCACAGAACTAACCTCTGCAACATTTCTAATCTTACCGCCTGCAAATGCTGGATCTATTTGGAATGTTATCTCAACTACTACTTTTCCACCAGGTGCAATACTTGCTATTGGTGTATTTAAGTTTGCTTGAGTTCCTGTTAATGTCCAGTTTGCATCTTGTAATATCAATCCTGCTGATACATAATCTACTACATTTACTTGTGTCGCTGTTACATTTCCTTGGTTGCTCACCTCGATTTCAAATATAACTTTGTCTCCTGCCGTAAATGTACTCGGTTGTCCCGCTTTCAATCTCTTCAATAATGCTATGTCAAATACTGGTTTCGGATTCACATCGATGTTTGTTCCATCGTGATCATCTTCATCACCACCATTCTTACCATCTTCAGTATTTACGCCATCTTTAGCAATTGGTGATTTCTCTCCATTTGTATTACCATCTACATTATCTGGTGTACTATCCTTATCTGTTGGTGTATTTCCATTTGCATCTTTCACAGAACTAACCTCTGCAACATTTCTAATCTTACCTCCTGCAAATGCTGGATCTATTTGGAATGTTATCTCAACTACTACTTTTCCACCTGGTGCAATACTTGCTATTGGTGTATTTAAGTTTGCTTGAGTTCCTGTTAATGTCCAGTTTGCATCTTGTAATATCAATCCTGCTGATACATAATCTACCACATTTACTTGTGTCGCTGTTACATTTCCTTGGTTGCTTACCTCGATTTCAAATATAACTTTGTCTCCTGCCGTAAATGTACTCGGTTGTCCCGCTTTCAATCTCTTCAATAATGCTATGTCAAATACTTCACATACTTTTCTAGTAATTTTTTGTGTTAATACTCTTGAGTTTCCACAATCATCAGTTGCAGTCCATGTTCTAGTAATAGTTTCTAATACATTTCCAGAACCTGCATTTATCGTTTGATTATAGTCAATCTTTACATTCTGACTACAATTATCAGTGGCAGTTAATGTTGGTACAACTGGTAATGGGCTATTACATTCTATTGTAATATCTTGAGGTAATGGTGCTACAAAATCAGGTTTAGAATTATCAATCACCACCACATTCTGTACTTTACTTGCTCTATTACCACAATTATCTAATGCCGTCCATGATCTTCTATAAGTAACTGTACAACCGTTTTTGATTGTGTCTTGTCTAAAGAATACTGTTACTTCAGGATCACAATTGTCTGTAAATATAACACTTGGAATATTTGGTATATTACCACAATCAACTGTAACATCTGGTGTAGAAGTTGCTGAAATTGGAGCAATTCTATCTCTAACTACAAGGTTTTGAGTTTTTGTGATTGAGTTACCACAATCATCAGTAGCAGTCCATGATCTTTCTAATGTATAACCGTCAATACAAATTACAGAAGTTCTAACTTCTCCATTGTATTTTAGGGTAGCATTTCCACAATTATCAGTTGCCGTTGGATTCTGTACTGCTGGAATATTACTACATTCTACAGTTACATCTGCTGGCATATTTGCAATTGTTGGAGCAGTTGCATCACCTACCTTAATATTTTGTGATTTTGTATTTACATTTCCGCAAACATCAGTTGCTGTCCATGTTCTAATCAAAGTATAACTTCCTTTACAAGATCCAGGAATGCTGTCTTGTTTGAAAGAAATATTAGTTACAACTTTTGGATCACAATTATCAGTAGCAGTTACAGATGGAACTGGTATTGAAATATTTGAACAATCAGCATTAACATCCGCTGGGAAGTTAACAAATGTTGGAGGAGTATTATCACCAATTGATACTCTTTGAACATAAGTTGCTGTATTACCACAATCATCTGTTGCTGTAAATGTTCTTATGACAACATAATTATTATTACATGTTCCAGGTTGTGTCGTAATTGATACTGAAATTTCAACATCATTATCACAATTATCTGTAGCAGTTAATGTTGGAAGACCTGGTAATGGGTCATTACATGATACTGAAACATCATCTGGCTTAACTGTAAATACTGGTGATTTAGTATCTCTAACAGCTATAGTCTGTGAAGTTGTAGCACTATTTCCACATGCATCCGTTACTGTCCATGTTCTAGTTAAAGTATAACTAGCCGTACAATTAACATTTGATTTATTCTCACCATTATATACAACAGATACTGGTAAACTACACTCATCAGTTGCTGTAGGGTTTTGAACACTTGGAATTGCATCACATTCAACTGTTACATTTGCTGGTGTACTTGTAATTGTAGGTGCCTTCGTATCTTTTACAGTAATTGTTTGTTTAGCAGTTGCAATATTATTACAATTGTCAACTAATTCCCAAGTTCTAATTACTTTATAATTACCTGGACAATTTGATCCTTCTTTAACCTCACCTTTGTAAGTAATAGTTATCTGATTATCACAATTATCAGTACCTGTTGGTGTTTGAACAGCAGGCAAATTATCATTACAATTTAAAGTAATATCATTTGGTGTAAATGTCACTATCGGTGCTTTTGTATCTCTCACCGTGATCGTCTGTACACACTGACTATTGTTGTTACAATTGTCTGTCGCTGTCCATGTTCTTGTCAATACATAACTATCTGTACAATTTCCATTTGCTTTGTCTTGATTGTAGGTGATACTTACTTGACTATCACAATTGTCTGTAGCCGTAGGTGTCGCTGGATTCGGTACCGCATCACACTCTACTGTTACATTCGCTGGACAACCCGCTATCACTGGTGCTTTTGTATCTCTCACCGTGATCGTCTGTACACACTGACTATTGTTGTTACAATTGTCTGTCGCTGTCCATGTTCTTGTCAATACATAACTATCTGTACAATTTCCATTTGCTTTGTCTTGATTGTAGGTAATACTTACTTGACTATCACAATTGTCCGTCGCTGTAGGTGTCGCTGGATTCGGTACCGCATCACACTCTACAGTTACATTCGCTGGACAACCCGCTATCACTGGTGCTTTTGTATCTCTCACCGTGATCGTTTGTACACACTGACTATTGTTGTTACAATTGTCTGTCGCTGTCCATGTTCTTGTCAATACATAACTATCTGTACAATTTCCATTTGCTTTGTCTTGATTGTATGTAATACTTACTTGACTATCACAATTGTCTGTAGCCGTAGGTGTCGCTGGATTCGGTACCGCATCACACTCTACTGTTACATTCGCTGGACAGCCCGCTATCACTGGTGCTTTTGTATCTCTCACCGTGATCGTTTGTACACACTGACTATTGTTGTTACAATTGTCTGTCGCTGTCCATGTTCTTGTCAATACATAACTATCTGTACAATTTCCATTTGCTTTGTCTTGATTGTAGGTGATACTTACTTGACTATCACAATTGTCCGTAGCCGTAGGTGTCGCTGGATTCGGTACCGCATCACACTCTACTGTTACATTCGCTGGACAGCCCGCTATCACTGGTGCTTTTGTATCTCTCACCGTGATCGTCTGTACACACTGACTATTGTTGTTACAATTGTCCGTCGCTGTCCATGTTCTTGTCAATACATAACTATCTGTACAATTTCCATTTGCTTTGTCTTGGTTGTATGTAATACTTACTTGACTATCACAATTGTCCGTAGCTGTAGGTGTCGCTGGATTCGGTACCGCATCACACTCTACTGTTACATTCGCTGGACAACCAACAATTACTGGTGCTTTTGTATCTCTCACCGTGATCGTTTGTACACATGACTATTGTTGTTACAATTGTCTGTCGCTGTCCATGTTCTTGTCAATACATAACTATCTGTACAATTTCCATTTGCTTTGTCTTGATTGTATGTAATACTTACTTGACTATCACAATTGTCTGTAGCCGTAGGTGTCGCTGGATTCGGTACCGCATCACACTCTACTGTTACATTCGCTGGACAACCCGCTATCACTGGTGCTTTTGTATCTCTCACCGTGATCGTTTGTACACACTGACTATTGTTGTTACAATTGTCTGTCGCTGTCCATGTTCTTGTCAATACATAACTATCTGTACAATTTCCATTTGCTTTGTCTTGGTTGTAGGTGATACTTACTTGACTATCACAATTGTCTGTAGCCGTAGGTGTCGCTGGATTCGGTACCGCATCACACTCTACTGTTACATTCGCTGGACAGCCCGCTATCACTGGTGCTTTTGTATCTCTCACCGTGATCGTTTGTACACACTGACTATTGTTGTTACAATTGTCCGTAGCTGTCCATGTTCTTGTCAATACATAACTATCTGTACAATTTCCATTTGCTTTGTCTTGGTTGTAGGTGATACTTACTTGACTATCACAATTGTCTGTAGCCGTAGGTGTCGCTGGATTCGGTACCGCATCACACTCTACTGTTACATTCGCTGGACAGCCCGCTATCACTGGTGCTTTTGTATCTCTCACCGTGATCGTCTGTACACACTGACTATTGTTGTTACAATTGTCCGTCGCTGTCCATGTTCTTGTCAATACATAACTATCTGTACAATTTCCATTTGCTTTGTCTTGGTTGTAGGTGATACTTACTTGACTATCACAATTGTCTGTAGCCGTAGGTGTCGCTGGATTCGGTACCGCATCACACTCTACTGTTACATTCGCTGGACAACCCGCTATCACTGGTGCTTTTGTATCTCTCACCGTGATCGTTTGTACACATTGACTATTGTTGTTACAATTGTCTGTCGCTGTCCATGTTCTTGTCAATACATAACTATCTGTACAATTTCCATTTGCTTTGTCTTGGTTGTAGGTGATACTTACTTGACTATCACAATTGTCTGTAGCCGTAGGTGTCGCTGGATTCGGTACCGCATCACACTCTACTGTTACATTCGCTGGACAACCCGCTATCACTGGTGCTTTTGTATCTCTCACCGTGATCGTCTGTACACACTGACTATTGTTGTTACAATTGTCTGTCGCTGTCCATGTTCTTGTCAATACATAACTATCTGTACAATTTCCATTTGCTTTGTCTTGGTTGTAGGTGATACTTACTTGACTATCACAATTGTCTGTAGCCGTAGGTGTCGCTGGATTCGGTACCGCATCACACTCTACTGTTACATTCGCTGGACAACCGCTATCACTGGTGCTTTTGTATCTCTCACCGTGATCGTTTGTACACACTGACTATTGTTGTTACAATTGTCCGTCGCTGTCCATGTTCTTGTCAATACATAACTATCTGTACAATTTCCATTTGCTTTGTCTTGGTTGTATGTGATACTTACTTGACTATCACAATTGTCCGTAGCCGTAGGTGTCGCTGGATTCGGTACCGCATCACACTCTACTGTTACATTCGCTGGACAACCCGCTATCACTGGTGCTTTTGTATCTCTCACCGTGATCGTCTGTACACACTGACTATTGTTGTTACAATTGTCTGTCGCTGTCCATGTTCTTGTCAATACATAACTATCTGTACAATTTCCATTTGCTTTGTCTTGGTTGTAGGTAATACTTACTTGACTATCACAATTGTCTGTAGCCGTAGGTGTCGCTGGATTCGGTACCGCATCACACTCTACTGTTACATTCGCTGGACAGCCCGCTATCACTGGTGCTTTTGTATCTCTCACCGTGATCGTCTGTACACATTGACTATTGTTGTTACAATTGTCTGTCGCTGTCCATGTTCTTGTCAATACATAACTATCTGTACAATTTCCATTTGCTTTGTCTTGGTTGTATGTGATACTTACTTGACTATCACAATTGTCTGTAGCTGTAGGTGTCGCTGGATTCGGTACCGCATCACACTCTACTGTTACATTCGCTGGACAGCCCGCTATCACTGGTGCTTTTGTATCTCTCACCGTGATCGTTTGTACACATTGACTATTGTTGTTACAATTGTCTGTCGCTGTCCATGTTCTTGTCAATACATAACTATCTGTACAATTTCCATTTGCTTTGTCTTGATTGTATGTAATACTTACTTGACTATCACAATTGTCTGTAGCCGTAGGTGTCGCTGGATTCGGTACCGCATCACACTCTACTGTTACATTCGCTGGACAGCCCGCTATCACTGGTGCTTTTGTATCTCTCACCGTGATCGTTTGTACACACTGACTATTGTTGTTACAATTGTCTGTCGCTGTCCATGTTCTTGTCAATACATAACTATCTGTACAATTTCCATTTGCTTTGTCTTGGTTGTATGTAATACTTACTTGACTATCACAATTGTCTGTAGCCGTAGGTGTCGCTGGATTCGGTACCGCATCACACTCTACTGTTACATTCGCTGGACATCCCGCTATCACTGGTGCTTTTGTATCTCTCACCGTGATCGTCTGTACACACTGACTATTGTTGTTACAATTGTCTGTCGCTGTCCATGTTCTTGTCAATACATAACTATCTGTACAATTTCCATTTGCTTTGTCTTGGTTGTATGTGATACTTACTTGACTATCACAATTGTCTGTAGCCGTAGGTGTCGCTGGATTCGGTACCGCATCACACTCTACTGTTACATTCGCTGGACAACCCGCTATCACTGGTGCTTTTGTATCTCTCACCGTGATCGTTTGTACACATTGACTATTGTTGTTACAATTGTCCGTCGCTGTCCATGTTCTTGTCAATACATAACTATCTGTACAATTTCCATTTGCTTTGTCTTGGTTGTAGGTGATACTTACTTGACTATCACAATTGTCTGTAGCTGTAGGTGTCGCTGGATTCGGTACCGCATCACACTCTACTGTTACATTCGCTGGACAGCCCGCTATCACTGGTGCTTTTGTATCTCTCACCGTGATCGTCTGTACACACTGACTATTGTTGTTACAATTGTCTGTCGCTGTCCATGTTCTTGTCAATACATAACTATCGGTACAATTTCCATTTGCTTTGTCTTGGTTGTAGGTAATACTTACTTGACTATCACAATTGTCTGTCGCTGTAGTTATCGCTGGATTCGGTACTGCATCACACTCTACTGTTACATTCGCTGGACAGCCCGCTATCACTGGTGCTTTTGTATCTCTCACCGTGATCGTCTGTACACATTGACTATTGTTGTTACAATTGTCTGTCGCTATCCATGTTCTTGTCAATACATAACTATCGGTACAATTTCCATTTGCTTTGTCTTGGTTGTAGGTAATACTTACTTGACTATCACAATTGTCTGTAGCCGTAGGTGTCGCTGGATTCGGTACCGCATCACACTCTACTGTTACATTCGCTGGACAGCCCGCTATCACTGGTGCTTTTGTATCTCTCACCGTGATCGTCTGTACACACTGACTATTGTTGTTACAATTGTCCGTAGCTGTCCATGTTCTTGTCAATACATAACTATCGGTACAATTTCCATTTGCTTTGTCTTGGTTGTAGGTGATACTTACTTGACTATCACAATTGTCCGTAGCCGTAGGTGTCGCTGGATTCGGTACCGCATCACACTCTACTGTTACATTCGCTGGACAACCCGCTATCACTGGTGCTTTTGTATCTCTCACCGTGATCGTCTGTACACACTGACTATTGTTGTTACAATTGTCTGTCGCTGTCCATGTTCTTGTCAATACATAACTATCTGTACAATTTCCATTTGCTTTGTCTTGGTTGTAGGTGATACTTACTTGACTATCACAATTGTCTGTAGCTGTAGGTGTCGCTGGATTCGGTACCGCATCACACTCTACTGTTACATTCGCTGGACAGCCCGCTATCACTGGTGCTTTTGTATCTCTCACCGTGATCGTCTGTACACACTGACTATTGTTGTTACAATTGTCTGTCGCTGTCCATGTTCTTGTCAATACATAACTATCGGTACAATTTCCATTTGCTTTGTCTTGGTTGTGGTGATACTTACTTGACTATCACAATTGTCTGTAGCCGTAGGTATCGCTGGATTCGGTACCGCATCACACTCTACTGTTACATTCGCTGGACAACCCGCTATCACTGGTGCTTTTGTATCTCTCACCGTGATTGTCTGTACACACTGACTATTGTTGTTACAATTGTCTGTCGCTATCCATGTTCTTGTCAATACATAACTATCGGTACAATTTCCATTTGCTTTGTCTTGGTTGTAGGTGATACTTACTTGACTATCACAATTGTCTGTAGCTGTAGGTGTCGCTGGATTCGGTACTGCATCACACTCTACTGTTACATTCGCTGGACAACCCACTATCACTGGTGCTTTTGTATCTCTCACCGTGATCGTTTGTACACACTGACTATTGTTGTTACAATTGTCCGTCGCTGTCCATGTTCTTGTCAATACATAACTATCTGTACAATTTCCATTTGCTTTTGACTCGTTATAAACTAATTTAACCGTTCTATCGCAAATATCTGTTACAGTAGGATTTGCAGGTTGAGGTACAGCATCACATTCAACTGTAGCATTCGCTGGGCATCCTGTTATAACTGGTGCTTTTGTATCAGTTATTGTTATTTTCCAAGTTACAGATGAAGAATTTCCACAATCATCTGTAGCAGTATAAACAAACTCTTGAAGTTCACCACATAATAATAAACTAACAGATGACTTGGATGATAAAGTCAAATTATTATCGCATACATCTGTCCAAATAGGAGTATATGTCGGAATTTGATTTCCACACTCAATAGTTACATCTTGTGGATTGTTAGTTATTACTGGTGCTTTAGTATCTTTTACAGTAACTGTCTGAATAGCAGTTGCTACATTACCACAATTATCAGTTGCTGTCCAAATACACTTAATTGTCATTCCACAAATAGCTGGAATAGTATCCATTTTAAATGTAAATGGAACATTTTTAGTACAATTATCTGTAATAGTAGGATCTATTTCGAATAAAACCTCTTTACATTCTAAAGTTCTATCAGCTGGTATATTTGTAAATACTGGTTTTTCTGTGTCTTTAACTATCGTATAAGATTTTGAAGTTGGACAACTTCCATCAACATATACCACACTAATTGTTCCAACTGTACCTAATACATTGTTAAACACTACATTAGTAGGTGAAGCAGTAAGGTTAGGATCAATTGTTTTAACTACTGTACCTAAAGTAATATTGATGATTCTCTTAGGAGCTGTAGCAGACCAAGAAATACTTGCAGTAACATCTGCACCTCCATTTGAACATGAGCAAGTACTTGGTGTAATTGCATCAATTGCTAAAGTACAAGGTAATGGAGTTACGTCTTCGTAATCATGATCGTCTTCATCTCCACCAGTCTTACCATTTTCTGTAATTACATCATTTGTTGGATTTAACTCTCCAGATGTATTTCCATTTTGATTGTCAAAATAAGAATCTATATCTGTAGCAGGATTTCCATTATTATCTTTTGCAGAAGAAATTTCTGCAACATTTCTAACTTTTGTACCTGTAAACGTTGGATCCAATTTCAAAGTAATATTCACATTTACACTTGATCCTTTTGCCAAATATGCTATTGGAGTATTATAGGTAGCAATGCTGCCTGATAATGTCCAATTCGGATCATTTAAAGTCATACCAGAAGGAATATAATCTACAACATTAATTTGTGTAGCATCAATAGTTCCTTGATTATAAACTGTAATAGTATAAGTAACATTATCTCCTAAATTAACAGTTGAACTTTGGCCTGCAGCTAATTTTTTAGTTAAAGCTAAATCAAATGTTTGATTGATAATCGCTATAGCTGGGTCTTCATCATCTTCATCTGTAGAAGCATTTGTATCGCCAGGGTTTCCAGTTCCATTACCATCAATTGCATCATCAGAATTCGTATTCTCTTTTCCACCTGCATCATTAGTTGCATTTGAATCAGGATTACTATCCTTATCCTGTAGATTTAATAAATTAGAAGCACTTGAAATTTCAGCCTTATTAACGATTGAAGTTCCTTGATAATTTGCATCTAATTTAAGTACAATTGTTTTTTCTACTGATTGACCAGCTCCTAAGAAAGGAATTAATTGAGTTGCATTTGCTCCGCTTGAATTCCATGTTGGATCATTTAATGTCAATCCAGTAGGTATATAATCTGTAATCGTAATATTTTGTGCATCAACGGTACCTTGATTATAAACCTTAACTATAAATGTAATATTATCTCCAGGTTTTATTGCACCTTGAATTGGCGATAATTTCTTCGTTAATGCTAAGTCAAATACTTGATTTACATTAATTGAAGCTGGATCTGCATCATCTTCATCCCCTGTTGCTGGTGTTTTATTTATTTCATCATCTATTTCAGCATCATTACCACTTACTTGATCTGGTGTGCTATCGATATCCGTTCCAGGATTACCATTCTTGTCATTAGCAGAACTAATCTCAGCTACATTCTTAATTGAAGAACCTTGGAAAGTCGAACTTAATCTCAATTTAATAAATACTGATGTTGAAGCACCTGCTGATAGAGAAGCAATCGGCGTTTTTAACGTAGCTATTGAACCTGTTAAATTCCAGTTTGCATCTTCTAATGACATTCCTGTAGGTATGAAATCTGTAATTACAATATTTGTAGCAAGAGCAGTACCTTGATTATAAACTTTTATTTCATAAGTTATCAAATCACCTGGATTAACAATTGATGTTTGACCTGCAGCTAATTTTTTTTGTTAATGCTAAGTCAAATGTTTCTTGAATCTGATTAACACCAACAAAAGCTGGGTCTTCATCATCTTCATCTGTCAATGGATCTGTACCATTTATTACACCTGTTCCATTTCCTGCAATTGCATCATCTGCTGGAGAATTTTCTTTACCTCCTGCATCATTTCCAAGTGTATTATCTGGTTTGCTATCAATATCTGCAATCACATTATTATTCAAATCAGTTGCATTGCTAATTTCTGCTCTGTTCACTAATCCAAATCCTTGATAATTTGCATCTACTTTTAATGTAATATCAACTGTTGTACTTGTTCCTGGATATATTGGACCAGCAATTGTTGTTGATGGTTTTCCACCAATCAATGTCCAACCTGGGCTAGATACAAATGTCATTCCTGCAGGAATATAATCAGTAACTTCAATATTTTTAGCCGCAATTGTTCCTTGATTATAAACAGTAATAGTGAATTTAACATTATCACCTGGGGAAACTAAACTACTTTGACCTGAAGCAATTCTTTTTGTTAATGCTAAGTCAAAAGCATTTTGTACTTGATTTACGCCCACATTTGCTAGATCGTGATCATCTTCATCACCACCATTTTTGCCATTACCATCTATTTTATCATCCACTAATGAAGTAGTCTCTCCTGGAGTCTGATCTCCATCAATTGTACTAGGAGTAGAATCAAAATCAGAAACTGTATTTCCATTTCCATCTTTTGCAGAACTAATTTCTGCTTTGTTTGTCAATGAAGTTCCCGTAAATGAACTATTTACTTTTAATGTAATATCAACATTTGTCGACGTTCCTGGAGCAATAGTTCCTGCAATTTGAGTTGTAGGTTTTCCTCCTAAAATAAACCAACCTGGGCTTGAAACGAATGTCATTCCAGTAGGCACATAGTCAGTTATTTGAACTTGTGTTGCAGGTATTGTTCCTTGGTTATATACTGTTATTGTAAAGGTAACATTGTCGCCAGGAGCAACTAAACTACTTTGACCAATTGCTAATTTTTTAGTTAATGCTAAATCAAATACATTTTGAACTTGATTTACACCCACAGTAGCTGGGTCATGATCATCCTCATCACCGCCATTTTTACCGTTACCATCTATTTTATCATCAACACTTGCAGTTGTTTCGCCTGGAGTTTGATCTCCATCAATTGTACTTGGTGTAGAATCTACATCAGTAGCAGTATTTCCATTTGCATCTTTAGCAGAACTAACTTCAGCTTTGTTTACTAAAGAAGTACCTGTATAAGTAGCATCTACTTTTAAAGTAATGTCAATAGTAGTACTTGAGCCAGGAGCAATAGGACCTGCAATAGTTGCTGTTGGTTTGCCACCAATTAATGACCAGCCAGCACTTGAAACAAATGTCATTCCAGCAGGAACATAATCTGTAATCTGAACTTGGGTTGCAGCAACAGTACCTTGATTGTAAACAGTAATAGTAAATGTAACATTATCGCCTGGAGCTACAAGACTACTTTGACCAATTGCTAATTTCTTAGTTAAAGCTAAGTCAAATACATTTTGAACTTGGTTAACTCCGATATTAGATATATCATGATCATCTTCATCCCCTCCATTCTTACCATCACCGTCAATTTTATCATCTACAACTGCTGTAGTTTCTCCTGGTGTTTGATCACCGTCGGTTGTACTTGGAGTAGAGTCAATATCAGTTGGTGTATTTCCATTATCATCTTTTGCAGAGCTGATTTCTGCTTTATTTACTAATGAAGTTCCAGTAAATGTAGCATCTATTTTCAATGTAATATCTACTGTAGTACTTGTTCCAGGAGCAAGTGGTCCTGATATTGTTGTAGTAGGTTTTCCACCAACTAAAGACCAACCAGCACTTGAAACAAATGTCATTCCAGCAGGAACATAATCAGTTACTTGTATCTGAGTTGCTGGTATTGTACCTTGATTATATACTGTAATAGTGAAAGTAACATTATCACCAGGAGCCACTAAGCTACTTTGACCTGATGCTAATTTTTTAGTTAAAGCTAAATCAAATTCTTTTTTAATTTGGTTAACTCCAACATAAGCAGGGTCTTGATCATCCTCATCTGTAGCTGCATTAGTGTCACCAGGTACACCTGTACCATTTCCAGCAATCGCATCATCTGATGGCGAATTCTCTTTTCCACCAGCATCATTAATTGGACTAGTATCAGGCTTACTGTCAATATCTGTTACATTAATTCCATTATCATCTTTAGCTGAGCTAATTTCGGCAACATTCACTAAAGAAGTTCCTGTAAATGTAGCATCAACTTTTAAAGTTAAATTAACTGTTGTACTTGTACCTGGAGCTAATGTTCCTGGTAAAGTTGTTGTTGGTTTACCACCAACTATTGTCCAACCTGGGCTAGAAATAAATGTCATTCCGAATGGCACATAATCTGTAACTGTAATCTGCGTTGCAGGTATTGTTCCTTGATTATATACTGTAATAGTGAAAGTAACATTATCACCAGGAGCCACTAAACTACTTTGACCTAAAGCTAATTTTTTAGTTAAAGCTAAGTCAAACTCCTTTTTAATTTGGTTTACACCAATGAATGCTGGGTCTTCATCATCTTCATCTGTAGTTGCATTGGTATCACCAGGTATTCCTGTACCGTTACCACTGATTGCATCATCGGAAGTAGAGTTTTCTTTACCACCAGCATCATTTGTTGGATTTGTATCTGATTTGCTATCTACATCAGTAACTACTTGATTAGAAGTGTTTTTCATTTCTAATATCTCTGCCTTGTTTACAAGACCTGTACCTGTATAGTCTGCATTGATTTGTAATAAGATATCTACTGTTGTACTTGACCCTGCTGCTAATGGTCCAGCGATTACTGTTGTAGGTAAACCTCCAACAACTGACCAATTAGGTTGAGCTGTAAATGTCATTCCAGTAGGAACATAATCTATTACTTTGATATCTTTTAAAGCAGCAGTTCCTTGATTATAAACTGTAATTGTAAACTTAACGATATCACCAGGAGCCACTAAACTACTTTGACCATTAGCCAATTTCTTAGTTAAAGCTGCATCATATACCGAAACGTTTATTGCCGCTGGATCCTCATCATCCTCATCTGTTGCTGGATCTGTACCATTAGGTAATCCTGTTCCATTACCATTAATTGCATTATCAGCAGGAGAATTTACTTGTCCACCTGCATCATTACCATTAATTGCATCTGGTTTGCTATCAACATCTGGTAAATTTAAGGCATTACTTGCAGCACTAATTTCTGCTCTATTTACGATTTGTCCACTTACTCCACCACTTACTTTGAAAGTAATATCTTTTGTAATACTTTGACCTGCAAGTAAAGTAGGGATTGGAGTGGCTAAAACAGCATTTGTTCCACTAAGTGTCCAAACTGTATTTGGAACTAATGTTAATCCTGTTGGTATGTAATCTGTAACTTGGATATTTGTTCCAGTAACAGTTCCTTGATTTGTTATAGTAACTGTAAATGTTACATTGTCGCCAGCAGAAACTTCTGTAGATTGACCAGCTTTTAATGTTTTAGTTAATGCTAAGTCAAATGATCCAACATTAATTGTTGCTGGGTCTTCATCATCTTCATCCGTTGTCGCATCTGTTCCACCGATTAGACCAGTACCATTTCCATCAACGGCATTATCAGCAGGTGAATTTTCTTTACCTCCTGCATCATTTCCGACAGTTGCATCTGGCTTACTGTCAATATCAGGTAATCCTAATGTATTAGAAGAAGAACTAATTTCAGCTCTATTCACTAATTGTCCATTTACTCCTGCATTAACAGTAAAGCTAATATCTATATCTTTCGTTTGTCCTGGAGCAAGACCTGTAATTGGAATAGCTAAAGTAGCAATGTTTCCAACTGCTGTCCAATTAGCACTAGGTAATAATGTTAAACCATTAGGTATGTAATCAGTAACTACAACATTTGATGCTGTTACTGTTCCTTGATTGATAACACTAATAGTAAATGTAACTACATCACCAACACTAACATTTGGTGCTTGGCCAGTTTTTAATTTTTTAGTTAATGCTAAATCAAATAATCCAACATTTATAACCGCTGGATCTTGATCATCTTCGTCAGTAGCAGCATTAGACCCACCAGGAGTTCCAGTACCATTACCATTTATTGCATTATCCGCAGGTGAATTTTCTTTTCCATCTGCATCATTTCCTGAAATTGCATCTGCCTTACTATCAATATCTGGTAAATTATCAACATTTGTTGCACTACTAATTTCAGCACTATTAACCAATTGACCAACTACTCCTGCATTTACTGTGAAACTAATATCTCTAGTTGTAGAAGCTCCAGCAAATAAAGAAGCAATAGGTGTATTCAAAGTTGCTTTTCCACCAACAGCAGTCCAACCATTATTTGGTACTAATGTCAAACCAGTTGGGATATAGTCAGTAATTTGAACATTAGTTGCATTTACTGTACCTTGATTATATACTGTAATAGTGAAAGTTACAACATCACCAGTAGTTACACTTGAGTTTTGACCTGCTTTTAATTGTTTCATTAAAGCTAAGTCAAAAGTTTGAACTGTTATTGAAGCAGGATCTTCATCATCTTCATCTGTAGTAGCATTACCATCACCAATAACACCTGTTCCGTTTCCAGAAGTTGCATTATCAGCTGGGCTATCCACTAAACCACCTGCATCATTACCATTAATAGCATCTGGTTTACTATCTATATCTGATAAGTTAAAGCTATTTGTAGCCTCACTAATTTCTGCTCTATTTACCATTTTTCCATTAGCAGCAGTATTTACTTTAAATCTGATAACTTTTGTTATAGAAGCACCTGCTGCTAGAGAAGGAATTTTTGTAATCAAAGTTGCTGTCGTTCCAACTTGTGACCATAACCCATCATTAATTAAAGTTAATCCCGTAGGAATGTAATCTGCAATTTGAATATTTGTACCATCTACAGTTCCTTGATTTGAAACAGTAATTGTAAATGAAACTGTATCACCAGGAGAAACAACTGTTTTACTACCTGCTGTCAATGTTTTTATTAATGCTAAGTCAAATTTGCCAACACTAATCGATGCTGGGTCAGCATCATCTTCATCTGTAGTAGCTACACCATCTCCAGGTGTTCCAGTTCCGTTACCATTAACAGCATTATCAGCTGGGCTATCTACTAACCCACCAGCATCATTACCATTAATTGCATCTGGTTTACTATCTTTATCTAATAAATTTTCTGCATTACTTGCAGCACTAATCTCTGCTGTGTTTACAATTTTTCCAACAACATTACTATTTACTTTGAATGTTATATCTCTTGTTGTTGTAGCACCAGGAGCTAAAGAAGCAATTGGTGTTTGTAAAGTTGCATTTGATCCATTTGAAATCCAAATACCATTTGGTACTAATGTTAATTCAGCAGGAATATAATCTGTAACTTGAATATTAGTTCCTGTAACAGAGCCTTGATTGATGATTGAAACTGTAAATGTGATTACATCTCCAGGTGAAACTGTAGAAGGTTGACCAGTTTTCAACGTTTTCGTCAAAGCTAAGTCAAATATACCAACACTGATAGCAGCTGGATCTTCATCATCCTCGTCAGTAGCAGCAATTCCATCACCTGGAACACCAGTTCCATTACCATTAACAGCATTATCAGCTGGAGAATTTAATAAGCCTCCTGCATCATTACCGTTTATTGCATCTGGTTTGCTATCAATATCAGGGAAATTATATTGATTTGTAGCTGCACTAATTTCAGCTCTATTGATTAATTGACCAGTTACACCTGTATTTACTGTGAAACTTATGTCTCTTGTTGTAGATTGTCCAACTGCCAAAGAAGCAATTGGTGTAGTTAAAGTAGCAGTATTTCCAACTAAATTCCATCCATTATTTTGAACTAAAGTAAGACCAGTTGGTATGTAATCCGTTACTTGAATATTTGTACCATCTAATGTTCCTTGATTAGTAATGGTAATTGTAAAGGTTACAGTTGAACCAGGAGAAACAATAGTTGGTTGACCTGCTTTCAAAGTTTTAATTAAAGCTAAATCAAATTTGTCTAATTTAACAATTGAAATATCATGATCATCTTCGTCACCTCCTGTTTTACCATTTTCACCGATAACATCATCCTTCACATTAGTTTCTGTATTGAAACCATCTGGTGTTGAATCAATATCATCTAAAGATACATTATTGAAGTTCTTATCTTGAACACTTGTAATTTCAGCAGTATTTTTAAGATTTCCTGCAGTAGCTGTAGGTAAAACTCTTAGAAGAATATTTACTTTCGCTGAATCTTTTGGCGCAATAATCGGAACAATTGTTTTAGTTGCTGTTGTATTATTTGCACCTAACACCCATCCATTTGTATCATTTGGACTAAGACCCATTCCTAATGGAAGGTAATCAATTACCCCAACATTCTGAACAGATAGTGTTCCTTGGTTTATAACTGTTATCGTAAATAAAACATCTTGACCAATTTGTACTGGAGTTGTTTGTGTAGTTGTTTTTCTTAAAGCAAGGTCTAACACTTGGTTTAAAATTACAACTGCTGGATCTTCATCATCTTCATCAGTTGAAGCATTTGAACCACCAGGCACTCCCGTTCCATTTCCATTGATAACATTATCAGCAGGAGATTCCTCCTTACCATCAGCATCATTTCCTAATATTGCATCCGGTTTGCTATCTTTATCTAATAAATTCAATGCATTACTTGCAGAACTTATCTCTGCTCTATTCACTAATTTAGTTCCTTCAAAATTTGAATTCACTTTTAAAGTAATATCCACTGAAGTTGATGCTCCTGGAGCTAAAGTTGCAATTGCAGTATTTAAAGTTGCAACTGAACCAACAGCTGTCCATAATGGATCATTCAATGTCATTCCAGTTGGAATATAATCTGAAATCTTAATATTAGTTCCAGTTATTGTTCCTTGATTTGTAACTGTGATTGTGAATTTCACATCTTGTCCAGGTACTACTGGAACAGATTGACTTGTAGCTAATTTTTTAACTAAAGCTAAATCAAAAGTTTGAGTTAAGTTTATAACTGATGGATCTGAATCATCTTCATCCGTAGTCGCATTAGTGCCACCAGGTATTCCTGTTCCATTTCCATTGATTGCATCATCTGCAGGTGATTCCTCTTTGCCATCTGCGTCATTTGTAGGTGTTGTATCTGGTTTGCTATCTTTATCTGTTAAGTTCAAAGCATTACTAGCTGAACTAATTTCCGCAAGATTTACTAATTTAGAACCTTGGAAATCACTATTTACTTTCAAAGTAATATCTCTAGTAGTTGATGTACCCGGTAATAAATTTGTAATTGGTGTATTTAGAATTGCGGTTGTTCCAGTTGATGACCAAGCTGGATCATTTAATGTCATACCTGTAGGAATATAGTCTATCAAGTTCACACTTGAAGCTGTAATTGTACCTTGGTTGTAAACTGTTATTGTAAATTTAACATCAGAGCCAGGTTGAACTGCTGTAGTTTGACCTGTTGCTAATTTTTTAGTTAATGCTAAGTCAAAAGTTTGGGTCAAATTAATTACAGCTGGATCTTCATCATCTTCATCCGTTGAAGCAATGCTGCCACCAGGAACTCCTGTTCCATTTCCATTTATAGCATTATCAGCTGATGTTTCTTCTTTTCCATCTGCATCATTACCCAATATTGCATCTGGTTTACTATCAATATCAGCAATATTTAAGGTGTTGGTAGCTGAACTAATTTCAGCTCTATTTACTAATTTAGAACCTTGGAAATCTGAATTTACTTTCAATATGATATCTCTAGTAGTCGATGCTCCTGGTGCTAAACTTGAAATTGGTGTATTTATAGATGCTACATTTCCATTTAATGTCCAAGAAGGATCATTCAATGTCATTCCTGTTGGAATGTAATCTGAAATCTTAATATTTGTTCCTGTTAATGTTCCTTGGTTATAAATTGTAATTGTAAACTTAACATCTGAACCAGGAACTACTGAAGTTGATTGACCAGTTGCAAGAACTTTCGTTAATGCTAAGTCAAATGTTTGCGTCAAATTGATTTGTGCCGGATCGTGATCATCTTCATCTCCTCCTGCTTTTCCATTTTGATTGATAACATTATCATCCGTCAAATCATCTGTCTCACCCGGTTGGTTGAAGTTCACTCCATCTGGTGTGCTATCAACATCTTGTAAGCCTAATGCATTTGTTGCTGCACTAATCTCTGCCCAGTTTCGGATAGTTGCTCCTTGATATGTACTGCTTATAGTAAAAGTAATATCTCTTGTTACTGTTGCTCCTGCTGCTATACTTGCTATTGGTGTTACCAATGTTGCAGATGTTCCAGCAGCACTCCATAAAGCATCATTCAATGTTAAGCCTGTTGGGATATAATCTGTAACATTTACTCCTGTTGCTGTTAATGTTCCTTGATTAATAATACTCACTGTGAAAGTTACATTATCACCCGGTTTGAAACTTGCTGGTGACCCTGCTTTTAATACTTTCGTTAAAGCTAAGTCAAATGTTTGTGTCAAATTGATTTGTGCTGGATCGTGATCATCTTCGTCTCCTCCTGCTTTTCCATTTTGATTGATTACATTATCATCCGTCAAATCATCTGTCTCACCCGGTTGGTTGAAGTTCACACCATCTGGTGTACTATCTACGTCTTGTAAGCCTAATGCATTTGTTGCTGCACTTATCTCTGCCCAGTTACGAATAGTTGCTCCTTGATATGTGCTACTTATTGTAAAAGTAATATCTCTTGTTACTGTTGCTCCTGGTAATATACTTGCAATAGGTGTTACCAATGTTGCTGATGTTCCAGCTCCACTCCATAAGGCATCATTCAATGTTAAGCCTGTTGGTATATAATCTGTAACATTTACACCTGTTGCTGTTAATGTTCCTTGATTGATTACACTTATAGTGAAAGTTACATTATCACCCGGTTTGAAACTTGCTGGTGATCCTGCTTTTAATACTTTCGTTAAAGCTAAGTCAAATGTTTGTGTCAAATTGATTTGTGCCGGATCGTGATCATCTTCATCTCCTCCTGCTTTTCCATTTTGATTGATAACATTATCATCCGTCAAATCATCTGTCTCACCTGGTTGGTTGAAGTTCACTCCATCTGGTGTACTATCTACATCTTGTAAGCCTAATGCATTTGTTGCTGCACTAATCTCTGCCCAGTTACGAATAGTTGCTCCTTGATATGTGCTACTTATTGTAAAAGTAATATCCCTTGTTACTGTTGCTCCTGCTGCTATACTTGCTATTGGTGTTACCAATGTAGCAGAAGTTCCAGCAGCACTCCATAAAGCATCATTCAATGTTAAGCCTGTAGGGATATAATCTGTAACATTTACTCCTGTTGCTGTTAATGTTCCTTGATTAATAATACTTACAGTGAAAGTTACATTATCACCTGGTTTGAAACTTGCTGGTGACCCTGCTTTTAATACTTTCGTTAAGGCTAAGTCAAATGTTTGTGTCAAATTGATTTGTGCCGGATCGTGATCATCTTCATCTCCTCCTGCTTTTCCATTTTGATTGATAACATTATCATCAATCAAATCATCTGTCTCACCCGGTTGGTTGAAGTTCACACCATCTGGGGTACTATCTACGTCTTGTAAGCCTAATGCATTTGTAGCAGCACTTATCTCCGCCCAGTTTCTGATAGTTGCTCCTTGATATGTACTACTTATTGTAAAAGTAATATCTCTTGTTACTGTTGCTCCTGCTGCTATACTTGCTATTGGTGTTACCAATGTTGCTGATGTTCCAGCAGCACTCCATAAAGCATCATTCAATGTTAAGCCTGTTGGGATATAATCTGTAACATTTACTCCTGTTGCTGTTAATGTTCCTTGATTGATTACACTTATAGTGAAAGTTACATTATCACCCGGTTTGAAACTTGCTGGTGACCCTGCTTTTAATACTTTTGTTAAAGCTAAGTCAAATGTTTGTGTCAAATTGATTTGTGCCGGATCGTGATCATCTTCGTCTCCTCCTGCTTTTCCATTTTGATTGATAACATTATCATCCGTCAAATCATCTGTCTCACCTGGTTGGTTAAAGTTCACACCGTCTGGTGTACTATCTACATCTTGTAAGCCTAATGCATTTGTTGCTGCACTAATCTCTGCCCAGTTTCGGATAGTTGCTCCTTGATATGTGCTACTTATTGTAAAAGTAATATCTTTTGTTACTGTTGCTCCTGGAGCTAAACTTGCAATTGGTGTAACTAATATTGCTGAAGTTCCTACAGCACTCCATAAAGCATCATTCAATGTTAAGCCTGTTGGAATATAATCTGTAACTTGAACTCCAGTAGCTGTAACAGTTCCTTGGTTTATTACACTCACTGTGAAAGTTACATTATCACCCGGTTTGAAACTTGCTGGTGACCCTGCTTTTAATACTTTCGTTAAGGCTAAGTCAAATGTACAATTTAAATCTACCAAGGATACAGTTGTTACTGCAGTACATAGATTAGCATCAGTTACAGTTACAGTATAATTACCTTTTGGCAAATTTGAAATATCTTCTGATGTTTGTCCGTTGCTCCATATAAATGTATAATTAGGAGTTCCGCTACTTACTGTTAAATTTATTGAACCATTAGATGATTCACAATTTGGATCAACCTTTGTTGTTGAAAGACTTGGTCCATTAATTGTGCCAACCACAGCTGTTGCAGTCGCTGTACAATTATTTGCATCTTTACTGTTAGTGTTGGTTTTGCGCTCCTTTCCTTCGGCTTTCCACCCTGCTGTTGCGTCGCTGTACAATTATTTGCATCTTTAACTGTTACTGTATATGTTCCTGCTGAAACGCCAGTTATCGATTGGCCTGTACCTCCATTACTCCATACATAAGTATATTGTGGAGTTCCTCCAGTAGGATTTGCTGTTGCACTTCCATCTGATCTACCACATTTCGCATCCACCTTTGTTGTTGTAACACTAGGTCCTGCTATATTTCCAACTACTGCAGTTGCAGTCGCTGTACAATTATTTGCATCTTTAACAGTTACAGTATATGTTCCTGCTGAAACGCCAGTTATCGATTGGCCTGTACCTCCATTACTCCATACATAAGTATATTGAGGTGTTCCACCAGTAGGATTCGCTGTTGCACTTCCGTCTGATCTACCACATTTCGCATCCAATTTTGTTGTTGTAACACTAGGTCCTGCTATATTTCCAACCACTGCTGTTGCAGTCGCTGTACAATTATTTGCATCTTTAACTGTTACTGTATATGTTCCTGCTGAAACGCCAGTTATTGTTTGACCAGTGCCTCCATTACTCCATACATAAGTATATTGTGGAGTTCCACCTGTAGGATTCGCTGTTGCACTTCCATTTGATGAACCACATTTCGCATCTACCTTTGTTGCTGTAACACTAGGTCCAGCTATATTTCCAACCACTGCAGTTGCAGTCGCTGTACAATTATTTGCATCTTTTACTGTTACTGTATATGTTCCTGCTGAAATACCAGTTATCGTTTGACTGGTGCCTCCATTGCTCCATACAAAAGTATATTGTGGAGTTCCTCCAGTAGGATTTGCAGTTGCACTTCCATCTGATTTACCACATTTCGCATCTACTTTTGTAGTAGTAGCAACAGGTCCATTTATATTTCCAACTACTACTGTTGCAGTTGCAGTACAATTATTTGCATCTTTTACTGTTACCGTATATGTTCCAGCAGAAAGATTACTAATTGTTTGACCTGTACCACCATTGCTCCAAGTATAAGTATATTGTGGAGTACCACCAGTAGCATTTACTGTAGCACTTCCATTTGATTGGCCACATTTTGCATCTACTTTTGAAGTAGTTAAATTTAATTTTAAAATTTCAGATAAATTAAATACAAAATCACCACTGTAATTTGTAAACCATAAACCACCACCTAAATTGTTGCTAATTATATTAGCTCCAGTACCAATTTGGAATGGATGATTCATTGATTCAGCAGGATTTACAATCTGATAATTTTGTCCAATATTTGTACCAGTACCACAAAGATTCATAGTAAAGGTATTATAAAAAGTCCAGTTGCCTGGATTTTGTGAACAATCAGTTGCTGGAGTCCAAGGACTAGCAGGATTACCTGTAGTCTTTTGAGAACCAACAACATCTATATAAAATCCTAATGTGTTATCCACATTTCCTAATACACCATTAGTTTTTACCACTTCAAGGTAAGCTCTCATAGTGCCATTGGTATATTCAACCAACCTGGCTTTAGTCCCAGGTTTAATTTGATAACCAATACCATTTATTAATAAAACAATTTCAATATTTCTACTTGGAGATTCACAAGTAACACCAACATTTGACAAATCGTATGCTTTAGAAACATTACTAGCACAGACATCAATTGGCGTATTATTACAAGTAATAATAACATTTGTAAATCCGAAATCAAGGGTATGATTTGTAGATCCTTCCGAGCCAGTAGTTACTTTTACTGTTGGATATGCTAATGTTGCTGCTGGAGCTCCTGCTAACCCTAAGACTCCATCAGAGTCATTTATATCTGGATTAGCTCCTGTTCCCGTATTTGCAACAGTTAGAGGATATGAATTTCCACTATAAGATAATTTACCATTTGAAAATTGACCACCTGTACCAACAGATACAAAATACATTGTATTAGGCAACAATCCATTTGCTGATGAGAAATAATATTCCCCATTACCATCAGTTGTTGTTGTTGCTACTACAGCACCGCTAGTATTATATAAAGTTACATTAACTCCAACTAATGGTTGTTCACATGGATCTTGGATACCATCATTATCAGTATCTAACCAAACATAATTTCCGATTTGTACTGGAGGCAAATCACATAGTGTTTCTATATCACCAAGACCAGCTGCTTTTCCGAATGTTCCTGGGTCTTGTCTATAAACAGCATAACCAGCACCCGTAACTGAATTACCTGTTTTATTATCATATTGAATAATTCCACCAGACCAATAAACATCAAAAGCAGGGTCAACCATTGTGGTAAGTATTGTACCATTACCTGGTAACATGGCTAATGCACCTTGAGTTGCTTCAGGGTGTACATTTTCATCTCCAAATATAGGGCTATAATCTGCATAATATTCTCCACCACCAGGACCTTGGTTATTTCCTTGTCCTGCTCCAATATTACAACCATTAACAACTCCGTTATTCTCAATAGTCCAAGTCATATTAGTGTTCATACCTGCTCTAAGTATTTCACCACCTACTAATCCAGTAAAACCACCAGTTCCTGTTTCAGGATTTGGACTAAAGTTTGCATCCCCAGTTTGAAATCCAGTTCTATCTAAAAATCCTAAAATCATATCACCGTTACCATCAAATTCAATATCTGATAAAACTGGTTGCTCATAAAATATATAGTTATCAAAACAAGGATTTGGAAATTGTAATGTCCAAGGTTTCCAGTTATTTGATATGGAACATCCTGGTCTAGTATAATTTAATGGAAACTGTAAAACCTGTGTAGGAGTACTTCCTACTACAGGGTTAATTTTATATACTGTAGCTTTTAAATCATTAATGTTTTGTGTAGATTCTGCAGAACATACTGTTCCTACATATAAATTGCCTTCCCAATATTTTAATGCCCAAGGTCTATTATCTCCAGGGTTTGAGCAAGCATTTGGTACAGGCCAAGAACCAAATAATGATGCATTACCAGCAACAGCAGGGTTAGTTATATTTAAACCATATACTTTTCTATCTAATAAATTTACAAAAAACAATTTAGTTCCGTCATCAGAAATATCTAAATCTCCAATACCTGCTTTTCCTGCATTATCAAATCCAATTTTATCAGCATTTGGACAAGTTCTTTCTTCAGGTAGTCCCCTATCGGCATTGTTTTCAAAATTTGCATTATTACCAGTATTGATTCCTAAAGTATTCACATCAATAAAATTTGATGTAGCACCAGTGGTAGTATTTGTTAAATAAATACCACCCAAACCTAATGTTCCAAGACCAACATGTCTTTTTACAACAGCTGAGCTAAATAATAATTTACTTTTTTTCTGATAAGCAACTCCCCAAACAGCTCCATTATTTTTTGCTTTCGATAATGCAGTATAAGGATTGGTAAGATAATCTCCAGTTGCTGTTCCATTTATTTTTATAAGGGAATTTGCCTCTGATGCAGGATTTTGAACTCCATTTAAACAAGGAGTCGTTCCAAAATTTGTAGGCAATGGATCTCCATTTACATATTGAGGAATTACTATATTTGGATTTACTTGACAATATTCATTTGGATTTGTTAATCCTAAATTTGCATCGCATCTTGATGTTGGAATCTTCTGAACTGTTGTTCTAGATCCAGACCCATTGAATGTGCTTGAACTATTGTACATAGTTGGAATATTGCTAAACTCAAGTCTTACTGGATATTTTGCAAGTGGAATCGCATTTGCAAAAGAGTAGTATCCGCAAGCATTTGTAGTTACTGGTCCATATGCAGTCCCACTACAATCATATGCTGTAACAGTGATGCTACCAACACCTGTATTTTCAAATGATTGTTTAACTCCATCGGAGTTGTAGTCTTCCCATACTTGCCCACCTAATTGCCCTGCAGCACAAGTTGGTCCACAACCACAGTTAGGTGGAGTCAATGGAATATTTGGATTAGCATCTAAGCTGGTACTAACCATATGGTCAGAAATGACAACCGAAGGCAGCTCAATTTGTTTTTCAACTTTTGGTTTATCAACAACTTCAAGTTTAGATAGCTTAGTATCTAGGCTAGCTCTAACTTTAAAAAACAAATCTTCAAACCAATTTGCTTTATTAATTTTTGATAAATCTTTAGATAAGACAATAGAGGGCAATCTGGATGATGTGCCATTACTAATTGGTGATGCGATTACTGCAGAGGAAACAATAACGCAGAGCGAGACAATAGTGAATCTAGTCGCCAGTAAGTTCATAAATGTTTGCTTTTTGTACTCTCCTGTTCAGTCTCCCGAAATTTTAATGAGAGCCAGTGTGAATCCGAAAAAAATTCAATCGTGCTATTCAAAAGCCCAAAATTTAAATACTAAAACTTTTCTAATAAATAAATTTTAAACCAAAGGTTAGATATTAATATACAATAAAATGTTTGTCAAATATTAAATAACTCAGCTTTATGAATTATATTTTAAAATAAATAATCAGTTAATATTGTCACAAATTTACCATTTGTGTAAAACTGATATGCAAAAGTAAATATATTCTTTATAAAAGCAACAAAAATAAATAAATATTTTTTTTAAAAATATAATAAATTACTTATTAATAATTAATTAATAATGAATCTATTTTAAGAATAATAATAATTGAATATTTATATAGCTGTAAGATAATTGATTACAAAGTTGAAGAAAAAATGATGCGAAAAGTCGTAAACAACTGAATTTCATATATTTATAATTTTTTTCAAGAACTTTCAGTTGTTTAATATTTGAAATTTGTGACTACTAATAATCTTATATTTTTTATTAAAATTAAAAATACAATTGATTTGTAATAATATTTAATTAATTTGTTGCTAGAATTAAAAAAATTATGTCAAAGAATAACAGTTTGAAACCAATTCTTAGAAAAAAGAAGTCTAACAAGTTATTAAAGAGCGACTTATTGGTTGTCGTATTAGATTTTCTAAAAAGAAGGAGAACAAATTCTTACTCAGCAAGACAGTTAATAAAAGAATTAAAACTTGCAAATAATAAGGATTCTGTATCTCATGTACTAGAAATATTAGCATCGGAGAAAAAAATCATAAATATTGAAGGTACAAATAAGTACTCCATTACGAATAAACCAAACATTGATGCTGCAAATCAGGAAGTTGGAATAGTTGATTTAACAAAAACAGGTGATGCATATGTGGTGGTTAGTAAAGATAGCAATGATATTTTTGTTAGATATTCCAACTTAAATACTGCATTAAATGGTGACAAAGTAAAAGTTAAACTGTTGCCAGAAGGTAGAAGATCAAGAACAAAAAAGGAAGGTGTAGTAATCAAAATTATAGAACGGTCAACTGAGTATTTCATTGGTACAATACAAATTAAGCGGAAAAGAGCTAAGCTAATCCCTGATAGTACCAAGTTTTATGAAGACATAGAAATCCCATTAGATTCTCTAAAAAATGCTAAAGATGAAGACAAAGCAATTGTGAAAATTACTTCATGGGGGGAAAAGAATAAATTGAAGCCAACAGGAGTAGTCACATTGGTATTGGGTAAATCTGATAGTAATGAATTGGAAATGAATTCAATATTGATCCAAAAAGGGTTTAATATTTCATTTTCTGAAACCATCATGAAGGAGGCAAAAAGCATATCCAATAAAATTACAGATTCTGAAATAGCGAATAGAAGAGATTTCCGAAATACGACAACTTTTACTATTGACCCATTTGATGCTAAAGATTTTGACGATGCTTTGTCCATAAAATTTTTGAAAAACAAACAAATCGAAGTTGGAATTCACATTGCGGATGTGTCACACTATTTGAAGGTGGGAACAGAAATGGACAAGGAAGCTTACCTTCGTTCCACCTCAGTTTATTTGGTAGATAGGTGCAATCCGATGCTTCCAGAAATACTTTCCAATGAGCTTTGTTCTCTCCGACCAAATGAGGATAAACTTACTTTTTCCGCAGTTTTTACTTTTGATGAAAACAATATTTTAATAAATAAATGGTTTGGCAAAACCGTAATCCACTCCAATAGAAGATTTTCATATGAAGAGGCTCAATTGATATTGGATACTGAAAAAGGTGATTTTGCAAAAGAATTATTAAAACTGAATGAAATTGCTCTGAAGTTAAGAAAGAAACGATTTAGGAATGGTGCAATCAACTTTGAAAGCGACGAAATCGGTTTCAAATTAGATAGCAATAAAAAACCAATTGCAGTTTTTGTGAAAGAAAGAGGCGATTCTAACAAGTTAATTGAGGAATTCATGCTTTTGGCAAATAAGGAAGTTGCAAAATTCATTGCTAAAAAAGAAAAAGGGGGCGAAAAAATCCCATTTGTTTATCGAATCCATGATTATCCAAACGAAGATAAAATCAACGATCTTTCTTCTTTCACAAGAGATTTTGGTTTCACGATGAATACGAAAGATATTGCAAAATCTTTTAACCAATTGATGAAAGAAGCTGAGAAAAATGATGCTTTGAAACCAATTATTGCTTTAGCAATTAGAACCATGGCAAAAGCGGAGTATAGTACAGATAATATTGGACATTACGGATTAGCTTTTGAGCATTATTCACATTTCACATCGCCCATCAGAAGATATTCGGATGTATTGACTCATAGGATTTTAGAGAAGAATTTAAATTCTACTTTCAGAACCAATTTGAGCACATTGGAAGCACAATGCAAACATATTTCTCAGCAAGAAAGAAAAGCAATGGAATGTGAAAGAGAATCCATTAGATATAAACAAACGGAGTTTCTGGAAAACAAAATTGGGGCTACTTTTCCTGCAATTATCAATGGAATGAATGAAAAAGGCTTTTTTGCTGAAATAATAGAAAACAAATGTGAAGGAATGGTTCGCTTCGAAACCATGAGTGAAAATTACATTTTAGACCCATCCAAGCTAAAAGCTAAAGGCATGAATTCCAACACTATATTCAAAATCGGTGATAAAGTAAATATTAAGATAATTTCAGTGGATATGAAGCAAAAAAGAGCTGATTTTGAATTAGAAGACTAATTGAAAATAAAAAAGCAATCTGAGATTCAGATTGCTTTTTTAAGATGATTTTTAGATTGATCTCTACTTATATTTCGCAAATTTCAATTTATAACTTGCACTAATCTTTCCTAATCTAATATTCTCTAGCTTTCTAGCAATTAATTTTTTCTTTAATGGCTTTAGTTTTTCAACGAATAAAATACCATCAGTATGATCGTATTCATGTTGGATTACTCTGGCATTTATTCCAGTAAAGCTTTCTTCGTGTTCCACAAAATGCTCATCAACATATTTTATTCTGATATTTGAAGGTCTTTCCACATCTCCTCTTATATCAGGAATGCTCAAACACCCTTCTTCATAAACAAATGGATCTCCGTCCTCATTTACCCTTTGTGCATTGATAAAAACCTTTTTGAAACCATCATTTATGTTCTCTTCGTCTTTTATTTGAATCGTATCTATCACAAAAAGACGAATAGGTAACCCTACTTGAGGAGCAGCCAATCCTACTCCTTTGGCATGGTACATCGTTTCCCACATATTATCAATCAGCTCCTTCAATCCCTCATATTCATTCGTTATGGGAGCTGCCACTTTATTTAATACCGGTTGACCAAGTGCAAAAATTGGTAAAATCATTTATAATTTTTTTGCAAAAATAAAATAAAATAGTGTTAAAAGGCAAATGGATTCTTCAAATAATCAATTTTGATGAAAAATGAGGTTCTGAATTGCAATTTTGTTAATTTACTTTTTTGTTTTCCCAAATTTTCTTAGAACTATTATAGCTGAAAAGATAGTTGGTTTCGGGTTTCTCACTTTGTGCAGATAAGCTATAGTTGAACTCAATTCCTTGGATATTCATATTACCATTCTGGTCAAAACGAATTCTTCTTGCCTTATCATCCCCTCTTGGACCTAAAAGATCTAATGTAAACTCAGGTTGCACTTTTCCTTTAAAATATCCTGCTTTATCTAGTATTATTGAATTAACAGATGAGTTCCTGGCACTACCAAAATATAACTTTTTCTCACCTGTTATGCCGCCTACACACAATCCCATTGCATCAATACCTTCTATTTTATCCAATATTTTTCCATCTTTAATATCAAGAACATATAAAGCACCATTTTCTTTGTCTCTTGTACTTCCAGAAACGGAACTAACATACAGCTTATCACCATGGCAATCATAATAAACACCCAAAACACCATAGGCAACTACTTGACTAGATGAATCTGGAACAGGAAGTTGTGTTAATAAAGTTAACTCCGCTGTTTCTGTACTGACTTTTAGTACTTTATTAATTTCTGAAGTTTTATGGTCTAAAGTATTTATTTTAGGTATGGGTGCTGCATAAACATTACCATCTTTATCTGTAGTGATGGGTCCTAACCAGCCGAATTTACTCCAACTTGGGTGTTGCCATTTTTTTATACTTGTATCGCCATTAAAATTGGGCAAACTTACCAAAACCAAACCTTTATAAATAGCATCTGAGGTGCTAAATGCAGATTTATTTGGATTAAAACCCTGTTTACTTACAAATTTTGCTGGTTTTCTACAAAGGGTAACTCCAATTTGTCTGATTTCCCGCTCTTCCATTTCAGGTTTGCATGAAAATAGATTAATTAATTGGATACAAAATAAAATAGCTAATAGCCTTTTCATAATTAGAATTTATAGATTAGCTTACTTGATAGGGATGAACATGGGACCACTCAAACATGGATATACTCTAGATTTATAGATCCCATTTTCCAAATATCTTTCTGACCAACAATATTCATTTCCCTTTCTATCATCATTTTTCATTTGTGCTACATACCACAGTACAATCTCTGAATTTTCAATACTTTCAGGGTTGGGTTCAATGAATTTTTCGGGTCCCTGATGATAATCTATATTACAGCAAGGTCCAATCGAAACCATATCTTTCTCCCCTTCATCTCTATCCAAGTGTTGTTTGGTTGCAAACAAATAGGCAAAATCTCCCCTGCCGCCATCATTAAATTGCCCAATATTGGGCTCTAAAAAATAACCTTTATTTTCCGCATTAGAAATTTTATATAAATATCCTTCTGGAGTGAACCGAGTTGTTTCCGTTTGTAATTTCCATTGCTCCGTTTTCCAAGGATTCCAATTTTTTCATTCCATTCGTAAAGTGTCAAATCGCTTCCTGTAAATGAAATTCTCGTTACGGGTCGATATGTTCCATCACTACCACATCCTCTACCATGATTTGCTGCAATTGGTCTAAACTTGCCATCATCATAAAACTCAAAACGCTGCATATATTCATAATTGCAAGGAAATGGCCATAATTCACTATTAAACACCTGCTCAATAGCAAATCCAACAACTTTTCCATCCTTAATGATATCACTGATGACAGGGTCTAAAGTAGCTATCACAACAGCTTGGCTAAACTCGGGGCATCCAACTGCATCACTATATCCAAATCCATCAGATTTGCTATAATTTACATGCCAATCCACCACTTTTGCATTATTAATGACCATTCTGTTATTAAAATAGACTTCAGAAATTCGTAAGCCATCACTTGAAGTAATGATATAATTAAGTTTCCAGTTTCTCTTTTCTATGGAATTTACTTTTTTGCAATAACATTCCATAATTTTCTCAAATTTCAGGTTTCTTTCCCCAATTCTAGTTGGAGGAGCAGCATTTCCTACATTCGTCCATCGCAAACCTACAATTTTATTATCTGTCAAATCTACAATTACCCAAAGTGCTTTGTCCCCTTTTACAAAAGTGGGTGCAACACATAGGTGATAGCTCCGCTCACATTTTGTTTTATTCAAAGCTGTTTTCGTGTTTGCCATCATAGCATCCTTTTCCTCAGGTTTGTAACCTAATTCTTTAATGACAGTACTCGAATTTACCGCAATTTTTAATGCTAAATCTTTTAAATAATCTGGAATGTCAGGTTGAGATTGGGGTTGAGAATTCACTAAACAAGTTCTTTTCGCATCAATATCTACAAAGGCAGTTGTCGTAATATTCAAAGCATAATTGTACATCTCGATTTTATAACAACTATTTGGATTACAATTGTTTGGAATTTCTTGAGGCCTAGCTAGATAAACATTAAATATTTCATTTCTAAATGGTTTTTTAGAATCTTTATCTATCAAATTTTCAGTAAATTTTTTATCCGCTAAAGCTATATTTTGAGCTAATAATTGTTTGCTATCGCTATTTTTCAAAAGCAAAACAGGAACTTTATTGGAAAGTGCTTTCTTTATATCTTCATACCTATCGTCCAACTCTTTGATATGAATAGTAGAACTATCATTAAAAAGAATGGCATTTTTTGCAAATTCCTTATCATCTGATATCATTACTTTATTATCATTTGATTTGCAACCTATTAAAATAAAAATGCCCAATAGAATTATAGTAACAACTTTGTTCATAACAATAAAATAAATTATGGCAAAATTAACTATATATCAACTTCTATTGATAGATTTAGAACTTTATTTTGATAATCTAATAAAGTTGTAATAATAACTTTTAATTCGATTTTACAAATTTGAAAATTTGCTTTGTCCCTACAATTTTTAATATATAAAATCCATCTTTTAGGAATGACAAATTAATTGGCTTTGATAAATCTATCACATTTTCAAATTCAAGAATTCCTAATTGATTAAATATTTGAACTTTCATTTGCCCGATTTGATCCTGTAATCTAAGTATTCCAAAATCAATAATTGGATTCGGATACAAATAATTTGTTTCTTCCTTTCTGTTGTCAATACTTATAATTTCAGACTTATCGCAATAATTGTCAATATCACAAATATTCACTCTATAATAGTTGATGCAATTGCATGGATTTTCATCTGTTATTATAATAGGTTCGAGCATATTACTTTCATTCAGGATATTGGTTTTTATAGCATTAAAATTAAAACCATCTGTACTTTTTTCTAAGTCGAAATATTTTATATTTGGATTATCAATTGTATTCCAATAAATTATATTCTGATTGTTTTGAATTGTTCCACTTAAGGAAATGGTTGCTAAAGGTAAATTACTTCCATTTATTACACTACTATATATTCCATTTCCTGGTGACCCTATAAATACTTTTTCATTTGTAAGGGCAATTTGCATTGCATAGGGCCAAGATAAATTTCCATTAACAATATTGGAAGTTAAAAAACCATCATTCGAATAAATGACCCCTTTTGAATTGGGATGATACCAGCCATCTGTGAATGCAGAAGATGAAGATGCATAAATAACTTTATTATTATTGGGCTGAACTCCTACTTTCCTCATAAAATTATCTGTATAAAGTTTGGTCCAGTTCCAGATATTATTCGTTTTTTGACCTTTATATAATCCTTTATTATTTCCATAAACCACGACATAAACTACTTCACTTTCCAATGGGTCGGGAAAAATATCAAAGACACCTTGTCCTTTAGTTTGTGGCCAAAAATCTAGTGAGCCACCCGAATTCATTTCTGTAGTTCCTATCATTTGCCATGAATTTCCTGCATCATTAGACCCAAACAATCCATTTCCACCACCTACATATACTATATTAGAATTAAAATTATCAACTGCTGTAAATCTCAATCCACCATTTGAGGGCAAACCATTAGATAATTTTGACCAAGAAGCTCCATCATCTATACTTTTATATAAAAAACCATTTGCTGTAATATATAAAGTTCTATTTTGATTAGGGCTATTTCTATCAATTGAAAGCCCCATAACTTCGTTGGTTGGCAATCCTGTGTTAGAAAGTATCCAACTATCTCTTTGTCCAAATTTGGTACTTTTTAATAAATAAGTAGGAGATTGACCAAGTTGGTTTTGGGACATACTCGTCCAAACGACACTATCTCTTGATGGGTCAGAAAGAATTGTTGCTACATTACCGCCAAACCCATTCCAATTTCCAGAATAAGTTGGGTTATTACTTGATTGCCAACTAGCCCCACCATTTAAACTTCTCCAAAAACCAATATCAAAATATCCAGCATATATTATATTATTATTTGCTTCGTTAATTTCAATATCCATCATATTTACATTATCCAAACCTGTACTTTGCCACCAACCTGGAGAAATATTTTTGGTAAAAATATTCTTAAAGGTCATTCCGCCATCATTTGATCTGAAAACCCATTGTTCATCAGCCCATAATATAACATTAGCATTAGAAAAATCAACTCCAAATCCTTTGATAATTCCTTCCATGCTCAAAGTATAACTAACTGTTATATCATCATTCGTTGCGCCACTTACGTCTTTTTGATAACCAGTTTCCCAATTTAATACATTTCCAATTTTAGTCCAACTCGATCCCCCATCTTGTGATTCCCAAGTACCAGAATCTGTATTCCAAGAAGCAGTATTTCGAGGATCTATTCTTCTAATTATTGATGGATTATCCTTTTTTACAAAAATGCCACCTGTAACATTTGATTTCAAAATCCAGCTTACACCTCCGTCTGTACTTTTATAAAACTTACCTTTTCTATCCAAATAATAATATGGACTCCCACACTGAGCATTCATTGTAGTCATATAAAGTACATTTGGAGAAAGTGGGTCAATATCCATATCTAAAATTTCTCCTAACCCATTACTAATATCTACAAAATCAACTCCAGCATTTATGGATTTGTATAGTCTTGCTTCACTGCAAGCACTTCTTGCATTACCACTGATAAAATATACTGTATTAAAATCTGTTGGGTCTTCAATTAATTTTATAATTCTAAGATTTGCAGTTAAATTTCCAACTTTTGAGAAGGAAACGCCTCCGTCAACACTTCTATATATCTGACCATCAATGGTATTATAATTAGAATGCCAACTAACATAAATATAATTTGGGTTGTTTTTACAAATTATAATATCACTTATATAACCATTAGAAATAATCTTATTTACTGTTAATCCTCCATCATCAGTTTTGTATAAACCGATTGCTGTACCAATAAAAAATTTGTTTGGATTATTTGGGTCTAACCCTAACCCTCCAATATGTGGATTTGTCAATCCTTGCTTTGCACCAATAGAATTGAATGTTAGTCCACTATCTTGACTTATATACAAACCACTTAAATCTGATCCCACATAAATAGTACCAGTTGGTCCTGCTTTTACAACATTAAATGCTCCACCACCCCCTGGGTTTGTCTTTACCCAATTATGATTTTGGGCAATTAATAAATTACTAATAGATATAAAAAAAAGGAAAATATAGTTTTTCATAAATCAAAATTAAAAATTTTAAATTAAAAAAGGCTCCCTTAACTTTTTAAAGGCGCCTAATTAACTATTTATAACTCAACATTTTTAAATTCTTTTCCATTCCGAATAATCCGAATATTTCAAATTATCGAATATTCCGAATACCCCATTCTAAATTAATTTTTTATTAATCCAATCGGCACACAAGGTACTGGGTAACAAGGGCTTTTTGGCGGTGCATTAGAGCAAGAAGCAACTGGATCAATGTTAATTATTTGGAAACAATTATTATTATTGATGTCTCTAATAACCAATTGATAAGTTGAAGTGCCATCAGCTAAAAATATCTTTGTATTTCCAATAGTTACTGGAGAGCCATAGTTGGTTCCTCCACTATTTAAGACATTTCCTCCTGTCCCTGTAAGAGGATCTGCTCCAATCACCACTTCGTATTTATTACTAGATCCACCATTTGCAACGGTTGCACTCACTTGAATCGTGAAGTAATCATCTGTTGAAATATTATCAGTACCATTGTTGTTGCAAGGATCAATTGTTGCATTAGCAATTAAAGAACATTCAGATCCATCAGTTGGACATTTTTTGGGAGCTGTAGTTACTGTAGTATTCAGACTTTTACAAGTTGTATCCGTACTATTCACACATCTAGCCAAAATAGTTCTAGATGTTGTAGAATAAAATGGTTTTACAGAACTCCAAGATGTACCATTATTGATACTATATTGAATGAAAGTTCCTGCTCCACAACCTTGGACTAAATTAATGGTTCCTGTTCGGCTTGGACAAATATTGTCTGTTACAGTCAAAACTGGAGGAGCAACATTACAAACAGAACAAGATGGAGGTGGCGAAACACTGGCAGATTTGCTACATGTATTTGAGACATTATCCACAACTGTAATATTCAACACTCCTGCACTAATTAAATATGGACCAAAAGTGGTTGGGCTACCATAAGTCCCAGTTTGTGGGCTATTGGGTAATCCACTCACTGTATAAGTCGTGCCTATTCCATTCCCAGTTGGGTTTAAAGTAAAAGTATATTCATCATCGGAGGCAATGGTTAATGTACCCTTGTTATCACAATTTCCGATTACTAAATTCAAATTATTAATTTCACAACATCCAACTGGTGCATTTAAGACTGCTGAACAACTTGCTGTACAATTATTATTATCTGTAACTGTAACTGTATATGTACCAGCTCCTACATTTGAAATAATAGAAGCGGTTACTCCATTTGACCATAAATAGGTAAATGGTGATATCCCACCAGTTACTGATGTACTTACACTTCCTCCATTTGGAGCAGCACAAGTTGGTTGTGTTGGAGTGCAAGAAATACTTGGCGGACTAGTTGAACTTACAACTATTGCTGAACAGGTATTGGTACAAGAATTCGTTGTATTTGTAACCGTAACAGTATAGGTACCAGCATTTAAACCAGTAATCGTAGCAGTTGTTTGTCCATTGCTCCAAACATAACTTGGGTTTTGAAGCATTTGTCGTAACTGTTGCTTGACCATTTGGTGATGTACAATTCGTATTAGCTGTTGGGGTACAACTTGCAGTTGGATTAGTTGTATTATTTAATACTGTAGCTGAACAAGTTGCAGTACATGCATTAGTAGTACTGGTTACAGTTACTGTATATGTACCAGCATTCAAACCAGTTATTGTTGCTATTGTACCTCCATTACTCCATAAATAAGTTACTCCAGATGCAGTAGCAGTTGCTGACCCATTTGGCGTTGCACAATTAGTATTATCTACCTTACCACAGCTCACTGATGGTGGTGTAGAAGTATTTGTAACTATTGCAGAACAAGTATTTGTACAAGAACTTGCTGTATTAGTTACTGTTACTGTATATGTTCCTTCATTCAAACCAGTTATTGTCGATGTTGTACCTCCATTGCTCCACAAATAAGTTGGATTGGATGCATCAGTAGTTACAGAAGCTGATCCATTTGGTGTAGCACAATTAGTATTTGATACAGCAGTACAATTTGCAGTTGGGTTGGAGGTATTATTAACTACAGTAACAGAACAAGTATTTGTACATGAACTGGTTGTACTTGTAACAGTCACAGTATATGTTCCTGCATTCAAACCAGTTATTGTCGCTGTTGTACCTCCATTACTCCATAAATAAGACACTCCAGATGCAGTAGCAGTTGCTGATCCATTTGGCGTTGCACAATTAGTATTATCTACCTTCAAGCTCCTGTGGCGTGTAAGTATTTGTAACTGTTAAGAACAAGTTTGTACATGAACTGGGTGTCCGCTCATGTGCCTGGGGCACATTGGGTTATCAATTTTTGAGCAACTAACTGTTGGAGGAGTTGTATTATTAGAAATTATTGCTTGACATGTTGCAGTACAACCTGATAATATATCATCAGTAACTGTAACTGTGTATGTTCCAGCTGATTTATTCGAAATTGAAGAAGTTGTTTCACCAGAACTCCAAAGATAACTTAAATTACCTTGAGCACCAGTTGCAGTAACCGAAGCACTACCATTTACTGGAGTACAACTTGTTTGTGGTGATGATGAACAGGTTGCTGAAAGAGTACAAGTTGGTCCTGATTTAAAACCGAAATCCAAGGTATGGTTATTTTCACCTGTATTTCCAGTTGTATATGTTATATCAGCATTTGCACCTACCAAACTTGCATCATTATCACCTAAATCTTGAGAACCACCTGTAGTTTGGTCTTTTAAAGTAACAGATTTATTTAATGGGAAACTGGCTCCTTCAATTCTGATGGTATATGTTGTATTGGGTAAAACACCATCTGCTGTATTAAAATAATATTGACCACCATTTGTAGTTGTTTTAGTAGCAACTAAGGTTGTGCCACTAAATAATTTTACAGTAATGTTATCTAAACCCATTTCATCGGCATCTTGCACTCCATCACTATCTGTATCCATCCATACTCTATTTCCGATTTCAAGTGGAGCTGGATCACATAACATTTCTATATCACCAATACCATTAGCTTTTCCAAAACTTCCAGTAACTTCTCCCTGTGAATTTACTTCATATTTTCTATCGGTTTTACCATTTGTATTATTCATCCAATAGATTCCAGCTGAATATATTATGAATGGATCATAAGCTGCAACTGCAACCTGTCCACTACCTGCTCTCAATGCCGTACCTCCTTCTACAGTTTCATTATGATAATCATTATATTGATCTTGATAATAAAACTCACCACCACCTGGACCTTGATTATTTCCAATTCCACCTGATGAATTTAAACCACCAACAGAGCCATTATTCTCTAAGGTATAAGTACCACCCGAATAGGATGCTCTTAATATATCTCCTGATGAAACACCAGTATATAAATTACTACCTGTAGTTGTATTATAATTAAATGTTCCCATTTGATGCCCATATCGATCATCAAATACTAGAATTACATCTTCATTTATATCAAATTCAATATCAGCAAAAATGGGTTGAGGATAACCTTCAAAATAATAAGAAGTAAAAAAAGTACTCGTCCAAGGATTCCAATTGTCAGAATTTGCATTTCCTCCAGTTCTTGCAATACCTTTTAAATAATCTATCGGAATATTTAAGATATTATTAAAAGTTCCAGCATCTAACCTATATAAATTTGCATCTAAGTCTGATACAGACTGAGAGGTTTGAGCATCACAAACGGTGCCTACATATACTTTCCCTCTATGATATTTTAAACCAAATGGGCGAACACTACCACCAGTACATGGATTTGGAACAGGGATTCCACTACCAATTAATGTTTTTGTTGCAATATCAATTGAGTAAACTTTTTTATCATATAAATTTACTAAATATAATGTTTTGTAATCATCAGATATATCAATATCTCCAATTCCAATTTTACCAACTAAATCATAAACAGCACCATCATGAGAAGGCTGTGTTTTATCTGTTGGCAATGCTCTTGTTGTTATTGAAGGCATTAATGAAAGACCAACATCAGCTAAAGATTGAAAATCGAGCCAAAGTGATGGGCTACCACTAGGGGACATGGTATATATTGCACCAATATCTTCTTTTCCATCTCCATTATTATCAACTAATGATACATGTCTTTTTAAGAATGCTGATGTATAGATTATTTGATTTACCCTATCATATGCTACACCCCAAGTGGATCCGATTTCTTGTGATTGAGCCAACAAAGTATTATTAGTAGCACTTGTTTGTCCAGTAGCACTACTCGGAAAAGAATAGAATGCTTCTGTACCTGATTGTCTTCCATTTACATATACAGGAGTAACAATTGCTGGATCCGTTTGACAATAATCTGAAGGATAATTTACCCCGAAATTTGCTGTTGTAGTAGCAGCTGAATAAAATTGTACACTTGTATTATTCCCAGTTCCTACAGAGCTTGAGTAATCACCCACAAGATAATTAGTAAATTCAATTCTAAGTGGCAAAGTTAAGCCAGTAAATGAATAGGTACCATTAGCTCCTGAAGTAGTAGTCCCTACTAGTGCCCCTGCTGTATTATATGCTTTAATTGTAACTCCTTGGACAAATGGTTCATTAAATGTGCTCGAATTATTTTTTACACCATTCGAATTAAAATCTCTAAAAACTGTTCCAGATATTTGAGCAGAAATAATTGATGTAAAGAAAATAAATAGATAGAAAAAGAGGGTGAATTTTATTGATCTTAAATTCATTTTAAAATAAATTATAAATTACAAATAATAAGATGTGTATAGATGTAATTAAAATTGTTCAAATGTCATTCCACAACCACTTATAATATCACAAATGGTTACAAAGCGATAAAATGGGTACATGAAAGGGTAATCTATTAATTAATGTCTGTCAAATATTCTTTATACTTATAACTTAGTGGTATATTAATACCATCAATAATTAAATATTTTTCTCTGAAATTGATCAGTTGAATCTTAGATTTTGGAACAGCAAAATTTCTATGGACTTGCACTAAATCAAGATTGTGAAACATAATAAATATTTGTTTCAAAGATTTCTTGTAAACATATTGCTTACTTCTGGTTTTCAATACACTATAGTTCCCATTAACCTCGAAACATATTATTTCAATTTTATCAATATAATATTTTTTTCGACCATCTTTAATAAGAATTTTTGTTTGATTTTTGATTAAACTTTGGATGAGTCGGTCTATTGTATAAAAATGGAATGGTTTAATAATAAAAAAGGAATCTTCAAAATCTTGAATTTTTTCATAAATATTTGAATCTTCAGAGCTAGTAATAAAAATAATATTCAGCTTTTTTAGTTGCTCTTTAATATTATTGGGTAAATTCAATATGTTTTCAACTCCAAAGATTATATCCAAAATAATAATATCTGTGTCATCTAGGTTTTCTAAATCATTTATGAATTCTATAAAATTAGGTTTAATAACTACATTTGAATATCCATTAACATTTAGTTTATTTTTCAAATCTTCAGAAAAAATATCATCATCATCAACTATTATTATCCTTTGAGCTTCAGAAATATCACTTTGCATTTTATAAATATTAATTCTATTAAAGTTAAAATAGTTTCTATATAGTCAAAAATTTATCAATTTGATAAATGTATTTAACTTGTTAATGACATAAAAATATAAATAATTAATACTAATTAATATAAAACAATGACAGTAATAGTGATAAGACAATACAAATTGTACATAAGATTAAATTTTAATGCCAACTTTAATGCCTTTTAGTTTTTCTGATTGTTCAAATGAAATAATAATAGAATATTTTGTAGCTATTTCTTTACAAATTTTAAAGCCCATTCCAGACATATGAGAATCCAGTTTGTTTTGTTCAGTCGAGAAAAAAATTGATGAAACATTTTCAAAATCCCCATTTCCATTATCCTCTACAGTGATAATTACATGATCCTTCTCTGCAAAAGTTTTGATGAGAATAACTCCATTTTCTAATGCACTATATTTTATTGCATTTGAAATAATATTCTTTAACAATGTTAAAAACTGAACTCTATTACATTTAACTGTCAGATTTCTATTTTCACATTCAAAACTGAGTGTTTTTTGTAACACTTTTGCATATATGTTAAATGTTTCTAAAATATCATGAATACAATCAAAAACAAAAATATCTTCAATAATGACAGAATTGTTTGCTTCTTTATTACTCCAAAATAGTAAGTTATTAACAGTATTCACTGTATTAACTGCTATTAAATTGATTTTCTTAGAATAATCAATTAGCCAATCTGTTGATATATTAGGTATTTTAGCATCTAATCGTTGAGTGAGTGTTAATAAATTATTTGTTGGCATTTTTAAATCATGAGAAACTATTTTAAATATCATATCTTTATAGTGATTGGATGTTTCTAACTCCTGATTGATTAATCCAAGTTTTTCTTTTGTAAAAAGTAGTTTTCTATAAAGATAGGTTAGTAATAATATGCCAATTACAAAGAGTAGTAATATGCCTAAAATAAAATTTAGACTCCTTTCATTTTTTTGATTTTGTAGCTTTAATTCAGTATTCTCCTTATCTTTATAGCAGAATTATATTTAATCATTAATTCACTAAATTCGTGATGACTGCTTATTTTATTGATTGAGTCTCTTGATTTATGAATATAAAGTCTGTATAATATAAACTTTTTTATAATCTTGCTTTTTGTTATAAATATTTTTAATGAATTAATAATAATAAGTTCAATATCTGGTGACTTAAATTATTAACTTCAAAACTTTTTTAGAAATAATATTCAGCTTTCTTATAATTTTTCAAACTAAATAAAGGTTCCAAGATTTTGATTAATTATGCCTAGTAAAGTTGTATTATTCTGAAACTCAGCAGTATTTTGAGCTAAATGAAGTGCTTTAGTTGCTTTTAAGTAATTTTTCTTATAATTTAAAATGCTACCTTCTTGATTAAACAAATCAACTAAATAAACTGAATCCTTTAATATTTTTAAATTAATTCTTCCTTTATTTATAGATCTCGAGCAGCTTTATAATCATTTCCAATATCATTATTGAATAATATTATTTTCATTAAAAGAATGTGAATAGTAATTTGATTTTTTGATTTATAGGCACTTGTCAACCCTTCATCAGATAATTCAATGCATTACTTTCATAGTGATCTTTTTACTTGAATTGTGTATTTCTTGTAATAAAAGTGACAATTGACCATAAGATCTTGCTAATTGATTATATTATTCTTGTCCTTTTGAGCATATTCAATTGATTGGTATATTTCATCAAAGCTTTAAAAATTCCCTTTTAATTGCTCTGATATGCTCGCAGAATAATAACCTCTACTAATCCCAAATTTATAATTTAAAGCTTTTGACCCTTGTTTTATTGTATCTACATATTTCCCAAAACTTTTTACTCTTTTATTATAATAGCATCTTTCAAGTTCTATTAGACAGTTAATTTTAGTAGTATCTAAATTGTTATAATTGATTACAAGCTGCTCTAAACTATCTATTTGATTTACAACATTATGGCCATACAAACAACTTGCAAAAATTAAGTAGAATAGTATAAAATGTAACCGCTTCATATATGACCTAATTATTATTTAGACAAATCTAAAAAATTCACAAAACCCTATACAACATTACTATCCCTGAAATGATTAATAATGCCCCTGCCACTTGTCTCATTCTTTGGATATAGATTGGTTTTAGGGCAACGCCGATTTTTTTGGCAAGTAATATTTTTAGTAAATCTGTCAAGACCAGAGTAGTCAGGATGGAGCCAAAATACAAAATGGCTTGGTAATTAGTGAAGGTGGGCTTTGATAATATGACTGTATTTACCCCTAACCAAAAAATAATGGTAAATGGATTGATTGTATTTATCACAAATCCTTTGGTGAATAATTTGACTCTAAACTTTTGCACCGATTGATTTTGGGTTGCTTGAATGGCACTTTCATTTATTTCAGGCTTCTTCTCTGCCACTTTGGTAATTAAAGATGACAAACCAAATGAAATCAAAATAATAGCACCAACTATTCCCACATACAATACAAATTCACTCGATTTGACTACATTGGCAATGGCAGCCATACTTTTGTAGATCAACACAATAATTAAAAAGTCGCTCAACCAAACGCCAGATGAATAGGATACTCCTGCTTTGAAGCCATGTTCGATGCCCGTTTGAAGTAATGCAAAAAAAACAGGTCCAATCAGAAAACTCAACGTGATTCCTAATAATGCACCTTCAATTATTTCATTCATTTATTATTATTGCTTATTGGCATTTAAAAAAGCTAGCCAATTTTCATGTTGTGATTGTTTCATCACCCTCGGCACCTTACTTTGTCCAAATGATTTTCCTTGATTTTCGAGCCATTGGTAAAACATATTGGGAGGTACAATCTCTAGTTCGATTCCTAAAAATGCACTTCTTTCTGTTTTATAATCGTCATTTATTTCTGAAAGATAATTATCAATTGTTGTTTTAATTATTTCAGGATCAATATCTTGTTCACAGCAGATATACCATTTGTGTTTGAAGAAATTTCCAGATTTCAAAGCTGTTACTGAAAATTCAGGAATACTTATCTTTAAAGTATCTTGAGTATGTTGGACTGCTTTTGTCATATTATCAACGGATAAATGTTCTCCAGTGATACTCAAAAAATGTTTAGTCCTTCCTGAAATAATCAATTCATACTTTTCTATATCTGTAAATTTGATAACATCTCCTAATAAATAACGCCATGCTCCTGCACAAGTACTCATTACGATTGCATAATCAACCCCTTGGCTCACTTCATTTATAGTCAAAACTGTAGGGTTGGAAACCAAATCACCATCGGCGGTGAAATTAAAATCGTCAAAAGGAATGAACTCAAAGAAGATACTATTATTGGCTAATAATGCCATCCCCTCCGTATTTGGTCTATTCTGGAAAGCTACAAAACCTTCAGATGCCAAATAGGAATCTATATAATTGAATGGTTTTCCGATGATTTTATTAAAGGAGCTTTTGTAAGGACCAATGGCAATTCCGCTATGGACAAAGACTTCCATATTGGGCCAAATATCACTTATAGAGTCAAGTTTGTTATATTCAATAATTCTTTCTAAAGTCAATTGCACCCATGAAGGTACCCCTACCATACTGCCGATATCCCATTTTGGAGCAAGTTTGGCAATGGTATCAATTCTCTGGTTCCAATCTGCAATTTTAGCAATCTCTGTTCCAGGTCGATAATAACCTCTTGCCCACAATGGTGGCATTTTGGCATTAATCCCACTCAAATCTCCTGTATAATAACCGCCACAATCATTCAAATCACTGGTGCTACCAATCATCAACATTTCTCTTGAAAAATAGGAAGCATTCAGTTTATATTTCGATAGGCTAAAAAACATTTTTAAAGATGCCCTTCTCATTGCATTGAGCATTGCATCTGTGATAGGAATGTATTTGCTGGCAGCCCCAGATGTACCAGAACTCATCGCAAAATATTTGACTTTTCCTTCCCAACATACATCCTCTTCATTCTCCAATAGCTTATACCACCATTCTTCGTATAATTTATTATAATCAAAAACGGGAATATTTTTTTGGAAAGTTTCGACAGGGTTATCTGACATTAAGATTCCTCTGAAATCATAATATCTTCCAAATTGGGTTTTACTCCCAATTTCTAATAATCTTCTAAAAACCATTTTTTGCATCGCCCAAGGTGACAATAACTTGACATCCATCTTTTGACGAATTTGCAAACTTCTTTTTATTACAGAACCTAATAATTCGGACATAAGGCTTAGGGTAAGATTGTTTATTTAATTGAATACAAATGTAATGATTAGAATATTATTACTTAACTATGTTAACTAATAATTAATACTTAACCTCCAAATAGGGCGTTTTTGGCTTAGCTTGGCAAGTAAGGATGTATCCATCGGCTATTTCATCCTCTTCGAGAGCATAACAATTTGCCATTTCTACTTCCCCTTCTATAAGTTTAGCCATGCAAGTGGAGCAAGCTCCATTCTGACAAGAAAATGGTGGGTTCTTTTTCATAGCGATTAAAACATCCAAAATTGTTTTGTTAGCAGCAATCTCCGTTTCAAATGTCTCTCCATTGATTGTAACTTTCATTTTAGAAGGTCCATTATGAGATTCAGTTTGAACTTTTTTGTTATCATCAGTGAAAAAATATTCTTGATGAATATGTTTTTTATCCACTCCCCTACCTGTAAGTTCATAGATTACTGCTTCTATCATATTCCCTGGTCCACAGATAAAATATTCAGATTCAGCAGTTGACGAAGGGTATCTATCTAAAAAGATTGCAGCATTTTTATCGTTTATCCTTCCTTTCATCCCCTCCCAATTACTGACGGATTTTTTGAATGCTCCAAATAATCCACCTTTTTTTGTCTCTGTAGGCTGACTCAAAATATATTGGACTTCTAGTTGTCCTTCATATTTTTTTTCAATTTCATCCAATTTTGATTTAAAAATGATGTTTTCCTCATTTCTATTTCCATATAGCAAAAACACTTCGCTTTTAGGCTCAATTTCTAAAATGCTTTTTATGATGGATATGATGGGTGTAATGCCACTACCTGCAGCAAATAAGTAATAACTTTTTCTATTCGCTGCATCCAAAGGAGTGAAAAACCTACCAGTTGGCGGCATCACCTCTAAGGTTTCTCCTACTTTTAATTTGTCGTGAAAATAAGTTGACAATTTTCCTCCTTTCACTTTTTTTACCGACACCGTAAAATCTTGGTCAAATGGGCTGCTCGACATGGAGTAAGCTCTCCTTTCCTCCTTGCCGTTCATTTCCTTCTTTATCGTAATATACTGTCCAGAAGTAAATTGAAAAATTGTTTTCAATTCCGCAGGAATCTGGAAAGAAATTGATACGGTGTCTTTTGTTTCAATAATAATATTTGAAACTGAAAGCTGATAAAATTGATTGTTCATTTTTTTTAATTGAATGGAGCAAAGATATCATTCCCGCTGAAAAAAAAGTTCATAAAATCGACATTCGCTCCATAAACTACCTTTATTTGTTTAAAACTTCTTGCTTTCTAACAATTTTGTCAAATCTTTTGGATCAAATTTATTTCCTTCAGTCCCTTCGTAGAACTTGATGACATTTCCATTCCAAAGATAAATCACTCCCGGAGTATTCGCTCCATTCCCCATCAATTTCCAAAACTCTACTACCCCTAAGATTGTATAAGAGAAATTGCTATTTGATTTTTTGAAAAAATCAGGAATTTTCTCTGCCTCCTCATCCATAAAAATAATATTCACTTCTGGGAAACCAGGTTTCTTTGACAATTGCACCAATTCTTTAGCAGCATCTTGGCAATGTTCGCAACCAGGTACAAAGAAACACAATATTTTTTTGCCTTTATCTATGTTCACTTTTTTGCCACTGAACGTATTGAATGCTGCGAATTTGGAAACAACTTTGGTTGGCTCTGGCTCAGGTTTGGCAATTTGAGCCGTATCCACCTTCGCCTTTTTATCTTCAATTTTCTTGATAGTATCTTTTGTAACAATAGGTGCTGCTGCTTCGATAGCAGTCGTATCCATACTGATTTGTGGGGTTTCCGTTGTCTTTTTATCATCCTCACAAGGGCTGAAAGGGAAAGCCACAAACATTAATAAAGCACTCAAAGCATAGATTAACAAAAGATTAGAGAATCTATTAGGTGTAGTCTCATTGAAAGAAACTTTCTTATATAGATATCCTAATAATACCAAAGTAATTACATTTTTAATAAATGCTTCTAATGGAGTCATCGGAATCAATTGACCAAAACAGCCACAATTGCCATTCATTGCTCCATGTTTGTACATTTCGGTAGAAAGATGAATACAAAATGCCACTAACAAAAATGAAGTTACTGGAATAACAATTTTTTTAAGATAATGTGGCTGTAAAATAGCAGCTCCAATGGCAATTTCTAGACCGATGATCGCTCTAGAAAGGTAGTGTGCAACACACCAATTGGTCAATCCTAAATCCACTAATTGCTTTTCGAATGCCCAGATTGGGAACATTTTGGCAACTCCAGAAACTATAAATAATATACTTATTAAAATCCTTACTATCCAGGGTAAGTTCTTTTTGAAAAATTCCATAACTTATTGTTGAATAAAATTATTTATCTAAAATCAGCTCAAAAGTACGTATTAGATTGCATTGTAACAATCATCATACTGACTATTTGAAATCAATTAACATAAACAGTTTATTTTTTCCTTGGTTTATTGATAATATCTAAATATTTGTTAACGTCATTATTCGATACACAAATGGATAAAACGAATTGGTTGATTTTCCAACCTTCTTTGGTTCTAACAACAACTCCTGAACCTCTACAAATTCCCATCCAAGTATCTAAGGTTTCATCAAACCAAGCAGTATTGCCATCTTTTGTAAAATAAATATCTCTTTTTAAAGGCGTAAATGCCCAAGCCGTATCTCTATCAAAGAACTTTTTCGACCATATTTTCATCTCATCTCTCACCCATCTTTCGGAGGCATCGGTCCCAATATAATAGGCATCTGGAGTCATACTCCCAAAAAAAGTGTCCTCATCCGCCACTGCAGCAGCTTTATGCCAAGCATTCATCAGCCCATTAATGGCAGCTGTAGGGCTTTCTTCACAGGGCTTTTTCCGTCTTGTATCGTTGATAGAAAATATCGTCCATTTGCCGTTTTTCTGGATCAATTCAAAGTGATTCACTCCGCAATGTTGTAAAACACCATTCAAGTAGAATTGATAGGGTGTCCAAACTGCTGCAAAACGGTCATCAATTTTGATATCATAACTTAGGATTTGTTCGTCCCAAATGTCCTTTCTCGGTTTCCCAATTGCAGTAATGAAGCTAGTAGCTTTTTCTCCATTTTTGAATATAGTTTCCCCATTTCTACCTTCTATGATAGTTCCTAATGTTGCTTCTGGCTCAAAAAGAGGCTTCACCAAAGAGCTATCAGCTAATCTCATACCTTCAAAAAGCTGTTGGATAACTTTTATGACTTGAGTTTCAGTAGTATCAAAAGTTAGTGCAAAAAGAGAATTGGAGATAAAAACTAATAATATAATGATAAGCTGTCGCATTGATTTTTTTTACAATAATAATGAAAATAGAAGAAAAAGCACGTTAAAAAATAAAAAACAAATTATTAAACATTATTCTAATTTTGTATTATAAATAGAAATATTAAATGGCAAGAGTTTTTGGAATAGATTACGGGTTAAAAAAAACAGGGTTGGCGGCTACAGATAATTTGCAAATCATTGCTTCAGGTATCGAAACGATTGATTCGAAAGAGGTGCTGAATTATGTAAAGAATTATTTAGAAGTAAACGAAGTAGAAATTATTGTTTTGGGGGAACCCACTCACAAAGATGGCAATCCAACTTTTCTGACACCCAAAGTCCATGAACTTGCTAAAAAACTGGAAGCCCTTTACCCAAATATTAAAATCGTTTTGCAAGACGAAACCTATAGTAGCATCAATGCAAAGCATATTATTCAAAATTACGGCTATAAAAAGCATCAGCAGAAAGATAGGAAACTGGTGGATAAAATTGCTGCCGCCCTCATCATCGAAGAATACATGAAATCCTCTGGCAAGTGGGATTGGATTTAAGTTCATTTTGGCTGGAACTATGCCAATTCTACTTAGATTCCTTCTCACTCTACATTTAACTAAAGCAATTCAGTGTAGCGACTTACCTACTTTACCGAGGGTATTGCTTATTCTACAAAGAGCCGAGGCTACTCTATCGAGGGTATTGTTCATTCTACCAAGAACCGAGGCTACTCTATCAAGGGTATTGCTTATTCTACCAAGAACCGAAGCTACTCTCTGGAGGGTATTGCTTATTCTACAAAGAACCGAGGCTACTCTATCGAGGGTATTGCTTACTTTGCCAAGGACACTAGCTACTTTACCGAAGGTATTACTTACTTTACGAAGGACACTACCATTATGTCCAATTACTTTGCTAATTCTATGGAAGGTACAGCAAATATGTAAAATAAAATTAGAGGCTATCTAAAATAGAAATCATAATCAGAAAGTAGAATTCTATTTTTCTAAAAAATTTCTCCTTTGCGACTTTGCGTCTTTGCGAGATTTTATAAAAATATAACTTGAAATATATACTTTAATAGCTATGAAATCAGCTTACATCCCTTTGCGACTTTGCTTCTTTGCGAGACTATCATAAAATTTTTCAATCCTTTACACCTTTTTCCACTCCCTTACCCACAAATAAATTGCCGCTAAAAAAGCTAAGGCTGCTAATATAAGAAAGGTTGCATAGAAGTTATTGGGGTTATTTCCATACATCCAAGCAGAGAAAAATGCACCAGTTCCTATCCCGATTTCTAAAGCAATATAAACTGTGGCGATCGATTTTCCTCTATTTTCATTATCACTTAAATCAATTGTCCATGCCATAATGGCTGGAGAAAAGGTACCTAAACCAAGCCCCATAACAATTGCCGCAGTAGTGAGCAGCAAAGGGGTGTTGGCAAATGCCAATAGGATTTGAGCAATAGTAATGAGTATAATTGAAAATTTCAAAACCACTATTCTTCCATATTTGTCCGATATTTTTCCACCCACAAATCTGGTGATGAGTGAACTAAAGGTGGCTATGGAAAAGAATAACCCTTTGTTGTGCATCCCAATATGTTCACTGAGGTCAGGCACAAGAGTCAACATTGCACCGAAGCTAAGATAGGGCAACAGCATGACGATTGCTGCTGGAATAACTTTCGGGTCAAATATTTCATTCCTCGATATTTTCAAAAATTTCCATTGAAATGATTGGGGCTTTTGTAAGGTTTCTTTCATACCGTAAAGAATGGCTACTGAAAGGAAAGCAAAAAATGCAGCACTATAAAACATCACATTCATACTGCTAATGGAAGTGATGTAACTACCTATGGAAGGAGCGAAAGACATGCCTATATTCGAACTCATCCCGACCACTCCCATCGCTTCCCCTCTTCTCTGAGCCGTTACGATATCAGACACATAAGCTGAAGTTCCTGTTGGTTTGAACCCCGTGGAAAAGCCATGTAAGAATCGGAGCATTAAAAAGCCTGAAACAAAAGTCATAAAAGGATAAGCTATACTGCAAAGTAAACATGCCATGGAGCCAATCACCATGACAGGCACCCTGCCGATAGTATCTGCCAGTTTGCCACTGAAGGGTCTTGACAAGCAAGCAGTTATCGTAAACAAACCGATTATCCAACCTTTTTTATCTCCTCCACCCAGAGATGTCAGATAAGATGGCAGCTCCGGAATCATCATATTGAAACTAATGGCAAAAAAGAAATTGCTCAAGCAAAGTAACCAAAATTGTCGGGTATAAAGCCTATCAGATGGTTCCATTCTAATCTTGAAATAGTTCTATGGTGTGTCCATCAACGTCTTTAATGAAAATCTGCCATGCTCCATCTGGTCTTCTTTTGGGACCCATTCTTTCTATATTTTTTTCTTGAAAATATTGATCTGCTAGCTGAATATTAGTAACCCTCATTGCAAAATGGTTGCCCCTATTCGAACTATGAACATCCAATTCTCTTCCACCAATTAGGTGCAATTCTTGCATTTTCCCTATCCTGAACCAAGCTCCAGGAAAGGAAAAAGAGGGGCGAAGGATTTGTTGGAAACCCATAACCGACTTATAAAATTCGATACTTAGATCGACATCTTTCACATGCAATGCCACATGATGCAATTCTTCAATCTCTAATTTCATTGTCCAAGTTGAATTCTATCTTGAGCTAAAGTCGGATCTCCAGGGAATATTGATACTGCCATATTCAAATATTTTCTGGCATTCGTATTGTCTTTTTGAGCGACAAAATTTTGAATTACTCGATGGAAGAAACCAGGCATTTTTTGCATCGCATCTGGTCTTCCTTTTAAATAATCAATATATTGATCAATATAAACAGCACCTGTCTTTTTATCTATAATCGTCAATAAGTTTCTTTTTTGCAACAACTTTTCAAAACCATTTAATAGGCTGTCTAAATTATTGTCATACTTGTAATATTCGGCTATGATACCACTATACATATGTAATGCAGAGCCGTAAGTGGGTAATATTTCAGTGGCTCTTTTCACATAGAAGCCACTTCGATAGACAATTTCTTTTTGTTTGTCTGGATTTTTTTCAATCTTATATTCTTCAAATAATGCCGTTCCCATAAATAAATTGGCTCTAGCACTATTCGGAGACACTGTTACTGCTGCCGTATTTAAGGTTAAAGCATTTTTCCATACAGGAACCCTAGTGACTGTTTTCACTGCAAATCCTAACGAAAAAATGGAAAGAATTATTAATGAAACCAATGAAATTCCAGCCACTTTTGGCACACTCTTCATCCATTCAGGGATTTTCTCCACCAACAACCAAGCTAAAAGCAAACAGAAAGCAACGGAAGAAATAAATATAAACCTTTCGTTCATGAAAGTTCCGACCGAAACAAATAAATTGGAAACAATGGATAAGGTGAAAAGATAAAATAAAATGGCATAAGACCACATTGTTTTTTTCTTCCAACCTTTTAATGCAATGATTCCCAATGCAATATAAATCAAAAGGGAAATGATGGAAGCTATATCCGACCAAGTCATTTTGGGAATTTGGTAAGGATAATAGTCATGTGTCAATGGATGTGGAAAAATCATTAATTTCAGATACAATAAAAGAGTATAGAAAATGGTTGCCAATCTTCCGCTCAAGGTCATGTCTGCAAAAGGGTTGTTCATGATATCCAATACTGGTTTACCATTGCTCAATAAATAGCCAATTACAGAGTAACGGATGATGATATAAAAAAATGTAGCGACGAATAAAGGGATGGTTTCGTAAAACATTTTTCCAAAGGAAGCATTTCTAAAGAAATATAATGAAACTGGAATTACGGCTAAAAAAGTGATTGCATTTTCTTTTGCCAATAGGGCTAAAAAGAAACTAATCCCTGCAATGATTCTGTATTTTGTTCCCCCATAATCAGCATGTTTGATGACATAATACATGGCAACAAATGCCCCCAACATGGTAAGAATTTCATCTCTTCCTTTGATATTTGCCACTACTTCCGTATGCAATGGGTGCAAAACAAACAATAATGTAGCTATAAATGGAATGCTGGCATACCATTGTTGGTTTTCTTTGGGAGGAAATAATTGTAATAAAACACGAAAAAGAACAATGGATGCAATCAGATAAAAAAGCAAATTTCCAATATGGCCTACAATAGGTTTGTTCCCAAAGAATTGATTTTCAATAGCAAAAGTAACGATGGAAAGTGGACGATATCTTGCCCCTTCCAACAATTCTTTTTTCTCCCCAAAATATCCTTGCATACTTTCAGTGCCTAAGATGTCTTTGATGCCACCAAAACCTTTCTTCACATATTTATTTTCTGATAACACTATCGAATCATCCAATACATAACCATACTTTAAGGATGCACCATAAAGTATGGCGATCAAAACAGCAAAAACCAAAAAGGCAATAACATATTTTGTCCAAAAATCTGAGGGCGGTATTGGCTTCTTTTCCAATTTAGGTGCCACTTCTGCAGCTTTCGTAATAGGTTTGGTTGGTTTATTGATTTGACTTTTCTTTGCCATAATCTTTTATTATATTTTCGTCAAAATTAATAGATTGAGGACATATATTTTTTATTTATTGAGAAGTTTCCTTTCGTCAATATAAGTTTTACTTATTTTTGCCATTATTGATACGTATATTTGTTCACTAATTTTTCAAAATGAATAAATTAAAAATTGCAATAGCTCTTATATTCTTACTTTATTTTTGCAATATAATTACTGCACAGCTCAATTTCACAATGGGTTATAGTAGTGTGTTTTATAAAAATGAATCTTTAAAAAACGTTGTAAACACCTTCAATGATTTTAATAAAGACACCCTGAATAGTCCATTCAAAACACCTTCTTATCTACATGGATTAGAGATGGGAGTAAGATACAAATGGGAGAATGTTGCGATTCAAGGCGGTTTTTCTTTGCGATTAAATACCAATAAAGCCCTTTTCCGACAAGCAAATGATGGGACTTTGTCTCAAAAGCTAATCACCAACTATAATGCATGGTTCATTGGTGCCACTGGCTATGTGAATAAATGGTTTGGGTTAGGTACAAGTTTCGATTTCACTACAACTAGAGTTAAAAATAAATTACAAACTGATAAAAATAGTACGGCATTTCTCGATCAGACTGGTACTAGTAGCCAAGTTTTTTTAGTATTTGATTTACCTGCAAATAAGGTTTTGAGTTTGTCCATCAAACCATTTTTTCAATGGCCTTGGAATACTACTAATTTCACAGGATTACAGAAAAGTTTAAATGGAAAAACAGAAGATTTGAATTCAAAATGGTGGACAGCTGGTATCACTTTTTTGTTTTGCAATGGGGTTCAAAACAATAATTAATCACATTAATATTTCTCTCAACTCACTCAACATCATAGCTGTTGCTCCCCAAACTATTTTACCTTCCAAGTCAAAATATGGTACATTTTTCAATGAATATCCATTCTGAAATTGGATAGTTGTCGTCTTAATATTATCATCTGTTAATATAGCATTCAAAGGTACGGATATTACAGATTTCACTTCTGAGGCTTGTGGAACAATGTTAAAATCTTCGGTGATAATCCCTAAAAATGGGTGAACTATAAAATTACTAACAGGGATATAGAGCGTTGTTAGCTTGCCTAAAATCTCAATATTTTGTACATCAATGCCAATTTCTTCATTCAACTCCCTCAATGCAGTCGCCTGAAAATCAATATCTTCAGGATCTCTTCTTCCACCAGGAAAACTCATTTGCCCGCTATGCTTATCATTCGGATTAGTAGATGTTCTCTCCATTAACAAAAAATGAAACTCCGTTGCTTTGGGGTATAGTAATATCATCACTGCGGAAGGAATTACATCATTAGGTGGGTCAATTTTTTGTCGAAAAGCTCCAGCCATCTTATATTGAGCAGCACTACCGGGTAGTGGTTGCTTCATTTTCAAACGAATTTGCTCAATCATTTTTTTTCAAAGTAGCCATATAAAAACCATCCATATTATCAACTTGTGGTGATGTTTTTATTTCACTTAACAATTTAAAATCTGGATTGTTGGATAAGAACTTCTGAACTTGCAGATTGTTTTCAGTTGGCATGATGCTACAGGTGGCATAAACCATAATTCCCCCATTCTTCAGCATCTTACTATAATTTTGGATAATTTCTTGTTGAACTACTTTTATATTTTCAATAAATTCTGGTTTCAATTTCCATTTTGCATCCGGGTTTCTTCTCAAAACACCCAGTCCTGAGCAAGGAACATCCAATAATAACCGATCAGCACTATCATATAATCTTTTGATTGTCTTCGAATTCTCAATAGGTTTGACAACTATATTGGTAGCACCTGCCCTGATTGCTCTCTTTTTCAATTCATTCAGCTTATATTCTTCCTTATCTAGTGCAATTATTTGCCCTTTATTTTGCATGATGGATGAAATATGTAGCGTCTTACCTCCTGCACCTGCACAGGCATCTATCACTCTCAATCCAGTCTGCAATTGCAACTGTTGAGCCACCAATTGAGAAGCTAAATCCTGAACTTCAAACAATCCGTTTTTGAATAATTCGGTACTAAAAACATTTGTTCGCTGGTCTAGAATAATGGCATCAGGTGTGGTTTTCCCAACCACTTTATGTGCTATATTGATTTTAGAAAGTTCTTTAGATAATTGGGTAGGATTTGTTTTTAAAGAATTGCATCTTAATATCAAAGGAGCAGGGTTATTCATTGCGACTATTTCATTTTCCCACTCTTTACCAAATTGCTGGATTCCTTCTTCCTCCAACCAATCTGGAATTGAAACTCTTACAGAAAGTGGAAGCGTTTTATCAGAAAGTCGATTGATTATGAGTGATTTGTCTGGAATATTTGACCATTCTTTCCAATCATTTTTCTCAAAAAAACCTTGTTTAATAAGATTGATTGCTACAATTTTCCACCAATAAGCTTCATTTGTAGATGCAGGAAGATTGGTGTTTTCTGTCAAACCATAATGGAGCAATCTCCACCATCTGACAATTTCATAAACTTGTTCTGCAATAAAAGCTCTATCTCTACTTCCCCATTTTTTATTCTTTTGAAAAAGTTTTTCAATTGCTTTATCTGCATATTTTCCATCAATAAAAATGGTCGTTAATGCTTCCACCACACCAACAACCAAAACTCTATGAATCCTCAAAACTTATGGCTATTTATACTTTTTATTATTGTTATTATTGTTGTTGCGGTTATTGCCATTGTTGTTGTTATTGCCAAATCTATTATTATTGCTTGGGCGATTCATATTATTATTTGGTCTTCTATCATTTCTACCTCTATCCTTATCATTGCCTCTTCTATTGTCTCGATTATCTGGTCTGTAGTGAATGTTACTGATAGAAGCATCATCATCTAAGCTCAGCTTTCCATCCGAAATTGCCAATAAATCAGTTTTGATAATATCGTCACTTACATAATGTTCCTTATTCCAAGTTTTATAAGCCAACTTCATATAGGAGCCGATTGCACTTACAAAACCATCTTTTATAGGACCTTCTTCCATTTCAATTGCTTTGCGAACCAATTGCTGAACATGACTACCATAATGACGGTAACGTGTACTTTGTGGAGGATATCCTAATGGCCCAGGCACTTTCATCTGCTTTTCTGGAGTTGGAATCTCCCCGACTGGCACTACCCCTGGCAAATCATATTTAGCAATTTGATAAACATGTTTCCATAGTTTTTCTTTAAATTCATCCAAATTCTTATTTGTTGAACTCATCTGCAACATCAATTTCATTACTTCTTCGATGGTTGCTTGCTTTTCATTTATATCCTCAATAGTCTTCGCAAACTCTACCAACTCTTGAACATTTCTACCATATTCTGGAAGAATTAATTGATCCTTTTGCGTATTATATTCTATATTTAAAATATTAGTCATGTTTTAAATTAATTTTGTTTGGATAAAAATTATTCTACAGTAACTGATTTTGCTAAATTTCTAGGTTGATCTACATTACATCCTCTTTTCAGTGCAATATAATATGATAATAACTGTAATGGAATTACTGATAATAATGGAGTCAATGGCTCCGCTGTGTCAGGAATTGCAATAGTGTAATCTGCAATACCACTGATTATTTCGTCATCTTCTGTAACAATGGCTATCACAATACCTTTTCTTGCTTTCACTTCTTGAATATTACTTACAATTTTATCGTAGGCACTTTTATTAGTTGCAATAACGATTACAGGCATATTTTCATCAATCAATGCAATTGGTCCATGCTTCATTTCTGCTGCTGGATAACCTTCAGCATGAATATAGGAAATCTCTTTTAGTTTCAAAGCCCCTTCAAGAGCTACTGGAAAATTATAACCTCTTCCTAAATAAATTGCATTTGTAGAATCTTTGATTTTCTCTGCAATTGATTCGATTATAGCGCTATTTTTTAAAGCCTTTTCTACTTTTTCAGGGATTAAACTCAATTCACTGATAAGTTCATGAAAATAGGATTCTGAAATCGTTCCTTTTAAATGAGCCAAATACATTGCCATCAATGTCAACAAAGTTGTTTGTCCTGTAAAAGCTTTAGTAGAGGCTACACCGATTTCTGGACCAGCATGTATATACGAACCAGCATCTGTAACTCTAGCTATTGAAGACCCGATAACATTCACAATACCATAGGTCAAAGCCCCTTTTTCTTTTGCAAGTTCAAGAGCTGCTAAGGTATCTGCTGTTTCACCAGATTGTGAGATAGCAATGACGACATCTGTTTCTTTAATTATTGGGTTTCGATATCTAAATTCAGAAGCATACTCTACTTCTACTGGAATTCTTGCCAAATCTTCAATTAAATATTCTGCAACCATTCCAGCATGCCAAGAGGTTCCACAAGCCGTAAAAATGATTCTATCAGCACGTAGAATTCTATTCAAGTATTGCTCCATTCCTCCCAACTTCACCCAACCTTCTTCCACACTAAGCCTTCCTCTCATTGCATCTGCAATAGTAGCAACTTGCTCATTTATCTCTTTTAACATGAAATAGTCATATCCACCTTTCTCTAAAGCTTCGATTTCTAAATCAAGTTCTTGAATATTTAAATTTTGTAATTTATTTCCAAGAGTTTTGATAGTAAGCTTCCCATCAATACCAGCAATTGCAATTTCTTCATCATTCAGATAAACAACTCTCCTCGTAAATTCAACAATTGGTGTTGCATCAGAAGCCATATAAAAATCACCATCTTCACCAATTCCAACAACCAAAGGACTTTGTTTCCTTGCAGCAATCAGCTTAGTAGGATCTTTTTTATCAATTAATACAACAGCATATGCTCCAATTACCTTTGTCAAAGCCATTCTCAAAGCTTCTTCCAAGGGTAAATTATCCCTTTTTTGAAGCTCTTCTATTAAATGGATTAAAACTTCAGTATCAGTCTCACTTGTAAATTTATGCCCTAATTTTATGAGTGCATTTTTAAGAACTGCATAATTTTCAATGATACCATTATGTATCATTACGATTCTCCCATCACCAGAAATATGTGGATGAGCATTCAAATCATCTGGCTTACCATGAGTTGCCCATCTTGTATGCCCAATTCCCAAAAATCCTGTTGTTGGTTGATCTTTAATAAAATTTTCAAGATCTGCAACTTTACCTTTCTTCTTATAAACTAATAAGTCGCCATTGTTATACAATGCCACTCCTGCACTATCATAACCTCTATATTCTAATCGCTTCAACCCCTTTATTAATACTGGGTAAGCATCTTTTTTACCTATATATCCTACTATTCCACACATTATTAAATCAATTTGAAATAATTATTTCAATTTAGTATAAGCTAATTTAAATTTAGCAGGAAACTGCTTTGACCCAGGACCATATAGAATAACTCTATTTGGATTCTGAGATTTTGAATCTGCAATTAAATAAATTTTATCAGTAGCTCCATCAATACCTCTAATATAGTCTTGCATATAACTAGAAATATTGAAAGTATATTTTTGTTTCAGGACTCCATTTCCAATAACATATAACTCAGGTGTTCCGCCATAAAAACTCGACCCTTCAATTATATCCCTAATAACTGTTTTAGATCCATCTGTTTTAGTCCTGATAATTAAGATTCTAGGTACTGAAATTAATTGATTATTATCAAGAAAGGCTGTAAACTCCAATTCTGCTTTGTTCACAATAATATTGCCCAAACTTTTTACATCTGGCAAATATATTTTTGAATTTAAACCATTCATTCCTTGAACAACTAACAAACTATCTCCTTTAGATACATTATTTATAATGGAATTAATATCCGATTTATAGCTATGGGAATAATTGATAGCTCGAACATTATAATTTCCTGATGTGTTACCTATGGTTAAATAATATTTTTGAACCTTATTAAGAGTATCAGTATAATAAAAAGTAATATTACTATATGTTGGAGCTACATTAAGTGCCAAATTCTGACTAGACAAGTTCATACTTAACAAAGCAGGAGTTGTCTCACGAATTTTAAATTTCAATCCTTTAAAAAGCTTTGTAAAAACATCATCACTTGTTGTATTATTTGTATCAACAACAATTTTATAAATATCATTAATAAAATCTTGAGGCATCAATACTTTCAAATATGCTTTTTTTGAAAGATTAGTATCTCCGTCATAATATTCAGGATTTAGATTAGGAACAAAATCATAAGTTAAAAATGGATTGGGATCCGTTGATATGTTTTGATTACTCCAATAAGCTTTTTTATGATCCAAAACTTCATTTATTCTATAAATTTCTAATTTCTGAGAACTTTTCAAATCACCTTTACAATTGATCGAATCATAATAAAAAAATACTGCTGCAGAATCGAATTTAAAATTCTTTGTATTTTTAAAAGTAGATTTTAATTCAGATAAACCATATTGAATACTCAAATCAGCCTTTGATATCCCTAAATCCTTATCTTCATAATTTCCTAAAAGATAGTTTGAGAGCACAAAAGTCGAGTCAAATGTTTTAACAGAGTCACCCAAAATAGTTTCTATTTCAAGCTTTAATGAATCATTAAAATAAGTATTAGCTTCATTTTCAATTAATTCAGAACCCACCTCAGTTGGTACAGAGCAACTTATAGTAAATACAAGTAAACCCAGAATAGATATAATGGTATTTGAAAAATATTTCATTGATAAATTAATAATTAATAAGTCAGGATTTGTAACAATTAGTCTAGCAATTGTTTGTATAAATCAAAATAAGCTGGCAAGTAATTACTAGAATCATAAAATTCTACATAAGGCTTTTCAGCTGTGTTCAATGCTTTTTCAACGTCTTCAGGTAAGTTTTCGCTGCCTTTAATCAATCCATCAGCATATGCTATCGCTCCATTATGTGGCGTAACAACATCCCCAGAAATATATGGAGCTAGATCAGAAAGGTTTGCATGTACAGATAATGCTTTTTCAACAAACCCAACATTTGGGAAACGCTCTTCTCCATCATATACCGAGTAAATAATCTTTGAATTTTGGAAGATCGGCTCGGTTTTATATGCAGTTCTGATATAAAATGGAACTAAAGCAGTTAACCAACCATGACAATGAATAATATCAGGTGACCAACCAAATTTTTTGACAGTTTCTAAAACCCCTTTACAGAAAAAAGCCATTCTATCAGGGTTGTCTTCAAATGCTGAACCATCTTCTTCTTTGAACAAAGCTTTTCGCTTAAAAAAGTCATCATTCTCCAAAAAATATACTTGCATTCTAGAATTGGGTAATGAAGCAACTTTAATTATTAATGGAAAATCATCATCATTAACAATAATATTCATACCTGACAATCTAACTACTTCATGTAATCGATGTCTTCTTTCATTTATTAAACCATATCGAGGCATTAATATTCTTAATTCCATGCCTTGATCCTGTATATATTGGGGAAGTTTGTTGGCTATTTCCGCTATATCTGAATCCGTAGTATATGGTGACATTTCCTGCGTTACAACTAATACCCTCTTTTTACCCATAATAAACTGATAAACAATTAAATGACAAATTTGCTTTGCATTCAAATAAACCAAAGCCTATCTGCAAAGGTACAACAATTTAATAGTAAACTATAAAATAGTTTATTAATTGTTTTTATTATTACAAAAAGTAGTATTCAAACAAAAAATATAAACTTTCTAAAACATATATTTACTAAAAAAAGGGATGTATATATTTAAAAGAGTCAATGATATTAAAAAACATATTGAATCATTAAAAGAAAAAGGTAAAACAATAGGGTTTATTCCTACAATGGGAGCTTTGCATGATGGTCATATTTCTTTAATTAAAGAAACAAAAACAGATATAAAAGTCTGTTCAATTTTTGTAAATCCTACCCAATTTAATGATATAAAAGATTTAGAAAAATACCCAAGAACTCCTTCCAAAGATATTGATCTACTCTTAGAGTCAAAAAGTTGTGATATATTATTTATGCCGACAGTAGAGGAAATTTATCCATTAAATTTCAAAGCCATAGACTTTGATTTTGGAAATATTGGAAATATTATGGAAGGCGAATTTAGACCAGGACATTTTCAAGGAATGGCAAATGTTGTTCATAGATTATTAGAAATAATAAATCCTGATGAATTAATTATGGGTCAAAAAGATTTTCAACAAGTAGCAATTGTCAATCTTATGTTGAAGCAAACAAAATCCAATACAAAATTAGTTATGTTAGAAACAAAAAGAGAAAAAGATGGATTAGCTATGAGTTCCAGAAACATTAGATTAAACGAAAGTGAAAGAAATCTTGCACCATTAATATATAAAAATCTACTTATTTCTAAAAAAAATGCACTTGATGGTCATGATTTCAGAACTATTGAAAGCAAATTTATAGAAAATATTGAAGCAAATAAAGAATTTAAAGTAGAATATGCAAATATTGTAGATGGAACTAGCCTTAATATAATAAATAATATCACCGATATTAATTATTTAGTTATGTGTATCGCCACTTGGCTAGGAAATGTAAGACTTATAGATAATATAATTATAAAAAATTAATAATATAAAAAGGAAATCTAATAATATTATAATTCTAAGATTAGTTTAAAAAAATATAAATCATATCAAAAAAAATAAACGAAAAAAGGGACAATCGTTATGATAGTCCCTTTTAAATATTGTATTGGCAGCGACCTACTCTCCCACGTACTTGACGCAGTACCATCAGCGCTAGGAGTCTTAACTTCTCTGTTCGAAATGGTAAGAGGTGGAGCCCTCCCGCTATAACCACCAATATTCTCTTTAATTTATATCTTTTATTGACTAGAGATTGGGTTAGGTTTATATTTTTTTATTTGGAAGCCTTCGGGTAATTAGTACTACTCAGCTCAACATATTACTATGCTTCCACTTATAGCCTATCAACGTGGTCGTCTACCACAACCCTTTCCTTTTCAGGTGAAACACTTATCTTAAGGCTGGCTTCGCACTTAGATGCTTTCAGTGCTTATCCATTCCGAACATAGCTACCCTGCACTGCAGCTGGCGCCACAACAGGCACACTAGAGGTTCGTCCAACTCGGTCCTCTCGTACTAGAGTCAGATCCTTTCAATATTTCTACGCCCACATCAGATAGGGACCGAACTGTCTTGCGACGTTCTGAACCCAGCTCGCGTGCCGCTTTAA
>JADJVK010000004.1:0-52500 GCA_016710625.1 Saprospiraceae bacterium | reverse complement strand
CATTTGATCTAAGACTATATTATAGAGCTCCTTTTTATGCTCTACATTTTTCATATCAATAAAATCAATGACAATCAACCCACCTATATCTCTTAGTCTTATTTGTCTTGCAATCTCAATTGCTGCTTCTATATTAGTTGCCAATAATGCAGCTTCAGAATCTGCATTAATTCCTGAGACTTTATGTCCGCTATTTACATCAATGACATGCATAGCTTCAGTGGTTTCAATTACTAAATAAGCACCACTTTTTAAGGTAACTGTTTTCCCAAATCCAGATTTGATTTGTCTAGTTACACCATATGTATCAAATATAGGTCTTCCGTCTTTATATAGATTTAGTATTTTAACCTGATCAGGAGAAATTGATTCAATGTAGGATTTAATATTATAGTATATTTCTTTATCATTAACTATAATTTTATTAAAGTTATCATTGAGTAAATCTCTGAGGACACTCGAAGTCTTATCAATTTCGCTTAAAACTTTTATTGGTGGTTTTGCACCACGTGTCTTTTGGTAAATTTTTTCCCACTTAGCTAACATAAGTGCCATTTCTTCTTGTAATTCTGACACTTTTTTCCCTTCTGCAGCAGTCCTAGCAATCACACCAAAATATTTTGGCTTAATTGATTCCAGAATTTCAGATAGCCGATTTCTTTCTTCTTGATTTGGAATTTTCTTTGATACTGCTACTATATTATTGAAAGGAGAAAGCACTAAATATCTTCCAGGCAAAGTTATCTCACATGTTAGTCTATGTCCTTTGGTGGAAATTGGTTCTTTTAGTACTTGAACTAGGATGTTTTGCTTTTTTGCTAAAACATGATCAACACGTCCTGTTTTAACAATATCCTGTTCTAATTTGAAATTATCAAGTAAATAGGTATTATTACTACCTGAATGAGTGCTATTAGTATATTTAATAAGTGACCTTATTTGAGGTCCTAAATCAGTGTAATGAAGGAATGCATCTCTTTTGTGTCCAATATCAACAAAAGCAGCATTCATATTTACTGGAACAAGTTTCTTAACTTGACCAAGAAAAACATCGCCAACAACAAAATTATTACTTGTTTTTTGAAAATGCAGTTCAGTTAAAACGCCATTTTCAAGTAAGGCGATTTCAACTTCTGAGTTTGTAGCATTAATTATAAGTTCTTTTTCCACAAAATCAAATCATCAATTGAGAGAATCATTTACTAAGGAATGCTAACATATAGTAATAACTAACCTATCAATAAAAGTACATTTACTGATAGGTTCGCTATTCTATTTTAGATTTTTTAAAAACCAAAATTCGGGTTTTTAAATAAGACCTTTTATTCAAAATTTACAAAGAAAAGTCTATTTCTTCTTTTTATGACGATTCTTACGAAGTCTTTTTTTGCGTTTGTGAGTTGCTATCTTATGACGTTTACGTTTTTTTCCGCAAGGCATATTAGTTAGTTTTAAAAATTAATAATTTTTTTTCTATTTGCATTTTTTCTGGTATGCCATCGCTTTATCATTATCTCCTTGATTCGAATAAATCTCTGCAAGTAAACAATTTGCATTGGCATCATCGGGTGTTTTCTCTAAAATTTTCAACAATCTATTAATGGCTTTTTCGTATTGTCCAGTTTTCACTGCTAATCTAGCTAAAGTAATCTGAACTATATTTTCATCTGGATATTCTTTACTTAATTCAAGCAACATCTGGATTCCCTTCATAGGATTGTCTGTTGGTGGATTATCTGCAAAACATAAAGCTAAATTAACTTTGTGTGCAATATTGTTTGGAGAAAGCGAAATTGCATTTTCAAATGCTTTCTTTGATTTCTCTATACAATATTTTCTTGTACTCTCATTATCTGATTTTGCCCCCACGGAGAAGGTAGTTCCTGCAATTGCCCAAGCATAATCAACTTTTTCAATTTCTGCAACTTTCTCAGCATAATATCCAGCCAATGCATATTCTTTTTGACGATACCACCAACCTGATATCTTTTTAAAAACCTCTGATTTTAATGAATCTGTTGATGCTGCAATTAAATTTGATTCAAAATTATTGATAACCATCAATGAATCCTGACTCAATTTACTTTTGGCACTATTTAATTCATTAGTTATATCTACACTAGTATTATCTAAAGACCCTGAATTAGAAGGAGCAACTTTATTTTTTGACTTCGTATCGAAAGCAAAAACAAAACTAGAAATAATAACAAAAACGCTACAACACTAATTATTTGTTGCTTAGTCATTTAAATAATATTTAATGCTAAATGAATTTAATCTTCCGATTCGTCATCAGGCATTGATGTAACATTGTCCTTTACTTCTTCTACAAATACTTTTGCAGGCTTGAATGAAGGAATGAAGTGCTCTGGAATCTCGATTGATTTGTTTTGTTTGATATGTCGACCAATTTTTTTTGCTCTTCTTTTTATCACAAAACTTCCGAAGCCTCTGATGTATACATTTTCTCCATCAGCTAATGAACCTTTCACTTCTTTGAAAAAGGTTTCCAAAGTTACCAACACATCCACCTTTGGTACACTTGTTTTTTCAGCAATTACTGATACTAAATCTGCTTTTCTCATTGTTACTAACTGGTTTATAATAAGTTAGAATAAAATTCTCATTTTTTCTTTAAAACGAGTCGCAAATTTGAGAATTTTATTTGTTAAATGAAAGAATAATATCATTATTTTATATATTTTTATTATTTTAACATGTTTTAACGCTATTTTTTCTAAGTTTGTGCTATAAATTGGTAATTCTGATGTGGTTATTTAAAAAAGCAAATATTATTGATCCTAAATCTAAATTTCATTTATCTACGAAAGATATCCTTGTTGAAAATGGGATTATTACAAAAATTGAAGATCATATTCCAAATAAAAATTGCAAAGAGATTGTTTTTGAAAACATGTATGTTTCAACAGGTTGGTTGGATATCGGCGTTTATCTTGGAGAACCAGGAAATGAACATCGTGAAACTGTTTTAACATTGAATGAGGCATGCAAAAAAGGGGGATTTACCAGTGTAGCAACTTCTGGAAATGAAATGTATCCAATTACTTCTAAAACTGATATCTCATTTCTTAGCAATACTTTTGATGGAAAAGCGGTAGATATTATTCCTATAGGTGCCATTTCTTCAGAATTGAAAGGAAAAGAATTATCGGAAATGTATGACCTAAAATCGAATGGGGTTATTGCTTTTAGCGATAATAATCATACAATCCAAGATACAGGTCTTTTAATGAGGGCTTTAGAATATTGTAAAATATTTGATGGGCTAGTTATACAACAACCTACAGATCAGCAGATTGCGAAAGGAGGAATGATGCATGAAGGATTTATGAGTACCAATTTGGGCTTGAAAGGAATTCCTTCTTTAGCTGAAATTATTATTATAGAAAGAGATTTGGAGTTGGTGAAATATCTTGATACAAAGATTCATTTTAGTAGTATTTCATCAAAGGAAGGTGTTGAATTAATTAGAAAAGCAAAAAAAGATGGCTTGCAGGTAAGTTGTTCCGTGAATTTCCACCATTTGATTTTCACGGATGAAGATTTGAATTCTTTTGATTCAAATTTAAAAATTATTCCACCAATCAGATCAAAAAATGACCAACTTGCATTGTGGAAAGGTTTGAAGGATGGTACAATTGATTATATTGAAAGTGGTCATTTACCTTGTGATACTGAAATTAAGGAAGTAGAATTTCCATATGCTGCTTTTGGAGCTATTGGGCTAGAAACTCTTTTCCCAGCATTAAATACTTTTTCAAATAATAAATTATCGCTTACTGAGGTTATTAATAAAATAAACTATAACAAAAGAGCTTTGTTTGGATTAGAAAACAGTATTGCAGAAGGGGATGTAGCAGATTTTACTTTTTTTAATACTGATGAAGAGTGGAATTTTGAGTTACAAAACATAGGTTCAAAATGCAAAAACACCCCTTTTATTGGAATGAAATTTAAAGGAAAGGTGTTGGGTACATTTAAAAGTAATACCTTTTTTGAAAATTAATCTTTATGAAAATCATTCAAATATCTGATAGTCATATTGGTCATTGGACAGATGCAACTTCTGGAATAGATGTAAGACGTAATTTCGAATTTATTTTAAAAAAAATTGAAAGCGAAAAACCTAGCTTTATCATTCATTCTGGAGATATTTGTTTTGATATTCCTGAAATATCGATTTATAAATGGGTGAAAGAAAAACTAGATTCAATTCAAATACACTATTCATTAATAGCTGGAAATCATGATGATACCAGCATGATATGTCAAATATTTGATCAAAAACATCAGAACAAAGAGTGTTATTTTGATAAAATAATCCAAAATAAAAAATTATTGTTTTTGGATACTGCAAATGGGGATATGAGTGATGCTCAATATGATTGGTTAACTGACCAACTCTCCCAATCTGAAATAAGAGCAATTTTCCTGCATCATCCACCGATTAAAATGGGTGTTCCATTTATGGATCAAAACTATTCATTCAAAAGTATGGAAAAATTTTGTTCTATTATTGAGCAATATTCAAAACCTATCCAAATTTTCTGTGGGCACTACCATAATGCAAGATCAGTAACAAGAAAAAACATGCAAGTCCATATCTGTCCTTCTACATTTTACGAGCTAAATGATTTTAGTGATAATTTTGGTATGAGTAGCGATAGAATAGGTTATAGAATCATCGAAATAGATGACCAAAATAATGTTAAAACCACTTTGAAATATTTTAATGGCTTCACAAATCCGCTTATTGCCTAGATTTGGGCAAAAAAGTCTCTTTTAGATATTTACCTAGTTTAGATAATCTATTGATATTTTCTTGAATTGGAGACACATCAATTCCTTGAGTTTGAAAGTCTAGTTCTTTAATCCTTCCAGGATATTGCTCAGGATAAATCAGAACACAACTCGTATTTTCAAAATGTTTAATAATCCGTTTGGGGATATTTTCTAGTGCAGGAATATGGGATATTGAGTTGATTCTTGCAGAAATAATGATAAACAAATCATCTTTTTGGATTTCTCTTGCTAAAATCAAAAAGTCATCCCAATCTTCAAATAAAGAAAATTTGGTTGGGATATTTATTTTATTCTTTTTTAGATAATAAGCTATGTGTTGAGAACTATCTTGGTTAGAAAAAAATTGGATTGTACTCCCTTTCTGCTTTGATAATGTTACAATTGTATTGAGCCATCTGCCATAGCCAACTTCAAATTCTGCTTTAGGAGGAACTACTACTACAATTCTTTTGATAGTGCTGATGGGCTGTGAAAATTTGCCAAGCAAAATCATTTTCTCTGTGATTTTCAACAAATTATCAACCACTCCTCCAAAAATAAATTCAGTAGCGGAGGCATGAGTATTCCAACCAAGCACAATTTCAGTTATCAATAAATCTTTTACAGCTCCAACAATTCCTTTTGCAACATTTAAATTTACTCTTGTAATAACTTGAACTGGCTTATCAGATGCTGAGGCATACTTTTTTATTTTTTCGAGCATAATATTGCTCTTCATAACCTTACCTTCAGATCCTTCGCCGTCAGCAACTACAGAAAGTGGGAATATTGGCTCATATGACTTTGGATTTTTAATTAAGTTTGCAAAATCAACTAGGTATTCAAAGTTGTCTGGATTTGAGATGGGCACTAAGATTCGTTCTCTATCATCAGTAATCGTTGGCGTTTTTTCGTTTTCGATGATAGCCAATTTTCTACCTGATTTTTCTACAATGAATGAACTTGTGAGGCAACTTACTAATATCATTACGATGGAACCATTCAACACATAATCATTAATTACGCCTAACTCATACCCTTCTTTTACAACGGCTAGAGTAGCTGCTGCATGGGCTGTAGTTAGTCCAAAAAGGACTTTACGTTCTATAGAAGAAAATCCAAAGAAAGTTTGTGTTATAAAAGCAGGAATCCATTTTCCGACTATCCCAATCAAAGTCATTGTGAAAGCAATAATTAATGCAACTTCCCCTTTGAAAAATATTCTTAGATCAACTAACATTCCCACACTAATTAAAAAAAATGGGATAAAAAGAGCATTTCCCACAAATTCTAATCGATTCATTAAAGAGGAGGTTCTAGGTATTAATCGATTCAAAGCTAAACCAGCTAAGAATGAGCCAATAATGGGCTCCACCCCTGCAGCTTTTGCCATTGCACCAGCCAAAAACACCATTGCCATTACGAAAGTGTATTGAGAGATACCTCCAAAATTTGCATTCCGAAAAAACCATCTACCAATTCTTGGATAGCCCCAAATAATGATAAAAGAGAAAGTGAAAAACGAAATAAAAATTCTTCCAAAAAATTGGCTATCGAAATTTCCCTTCACATAAGCGGTGATAACTGCTAAAACTAATAAAGCCAATATATCAGTAATCATGGTGCCACCAACAGCGATATTGACTGCTCTATTTTTGGTGATACCCAGCCTACTTGCAATTGGAAAAGATATAAGTGTATTTGAAGAAAAAGTGCTGGCAGTAAGTATGGAGGCAAGCCAAGAAAAGCTAAGGTAATTATGACAAACAAAAATACCAATACTAATTGGGATGCTAAAAGTGGTTAATCCAAAAAAAATGCTTTTAACTTTATTTACATTGAAATCGAACAAATCAATTTCTAATCCTGCTAAAAACATGATGTATAAAACGCCTACTGTGCCAAAAAGAATTATAGCGTTATCTCTTTCTAGAATATGAAATCCATGAGGTCCCAAGGCAACACCAGCTAATATAAGTCCTACAATTCCAGGAATTCGAAATTTATTTAAAACAAGAGGTGCCAATAAAATGACAAACAAAATGATTGCAAAAACCAGTACTGGGTCCGTAACAGGTAATTGTAATTTGAATGGCAAATTATTGAACATATTAGTTAAAAATAGGCTTGTGACTTAAATCAGTATTGTAACAACGTACAATAACGTAAAAATAGGCTTAAATGATTAAATAATATAGAAAAATAATTTTTCTACCTTTGCATTACAAATAATTAACATGATTGCATATATCAAAGGGACAATAACTGAAAAATCGCCTACTTACCTGATAGTAGAAGCCAATGGCATTGGCTATCAAATACATATAAGCTTGAACACTTATATACATTATGAAAACATGACTGACATAAAAATACTTACTTGGCTACAAATAAGAGAGGATGCTCATGTGCTATTTGGATTTTCTAATGAAGCAGAAAGAAGTTTGTTCCTGTTACTTTTATCAGTGAGTGGCGTCGGTACAAACACAGCTAGATTACTACTTTCTGGAATGAATGTAGATGAATTGAAATCAGCGATTATCCAAGAAGATGTAAACACTTTTAGCAAAGTGAAAGGAATCGGTCCAAAGACAGCAAAAAGAATCATAGTCGAACTAAAAGACAAAGTGATGAAAGAGTCAGGAGACTTGAATTCTGTAATAATATCTTCTACAAAAGACAATACATTAAGAGAAGAAGCGTTAAGTGCATTGGTAGCTTTAGGATTCAATCGAATAGCTGTACAAAAAACAGTAAATGCTATTATGAAAGAAAATAATACGTCGCTCAGTGTGGAAGAATTAATTAAAAAATCATTGAGATTATTGAGTTAGTTTAAAATAAATCTATATAAAACAATATTACTATTTATATTTCATTATAAAATCCATTTTTGGTATAATTCATGAATGTATATAAATAAGTTTTATTCTAAAAACTTTATAGATAAAAATTGCTATACTACAATTAATTATAGCAAAAAATCATAACAAAACAACCGAAATTATCGTATGATTGAGGTTGAAAATGTTAAAAAAATCATAAAAATATATAAATGTAGTATTCTTCGTTTTTAGACAAAAACAATTATATCTACAAAAAAAAGTTGGTATGTTCTTTAAAAATAATATGAAATATTTTTTTGTTTTAATGTCTGTATTGATTTGTGCTATGTCCTCTCTAAAGGGAGATAATGGATATAGCTATAAATCAAAAAATTTGGAAGATCCCTATTTGAATAGAAGAATAGTGCAATCACATTTGGATACTGTTCCCATCAAAGACAGGCCATCCGATTTTACAAATCCATATAAAAAGAATCCTTTCGATTTAAAAGATCCTAGTTCGATAGACAAGTCAATTGAGTATGATATCAAAACTGGAAAATACCTTATCAATGAAAAAATTGGTAATGAATTTTACAGAAACCCATCTACAATGACTTTTGATGAATACTTGAAATGGCGTTCTAAAAGCCAAGAGAAAGACTATTTTGATCGTTTGACAGGAGTTAGTAATACAAGAACAAACAAAAAAGACCCACTTTCAAAATTGAGTAGCAATGATCCACTTAAAAAAATAGATTTAAAAAATCAGTTAATCGATAGATTATTTGGAGGAACAAATGTAGATATTAAAACACAAGGTAATATCGATGTAACTTTAGGAGCCAACTACCAAAGAAATCAAAATCCTACATTCCCTATCCAATCTCAAAAATATACCAATTTCGATTTTGACATGGACATTCGTATGAATGTTACAGGAAAAATTGGGGAAAAACTGAACTTAAGCACCAATTATAATACAAAAGCAACATTTGATTTTGAAAATCAAATGAAATTGAATTATGATACTAAGAATTTTAGTGAAGATGCTATTGTACAAAAAATCGAGGCTGGAAATGTAAGTTTGCCACTAAAGGGAACATTGATTCAAGGTGCTCAAAGTTTATTTGGATTCAAGACCGAATTACAATTTGGTTATTTGAGATTGACTGGAGTAGCATCACAACAGAAATCACAAAGGCAAAATATAAAAGTACAAGGAGGAGGACAAGTACAACAATTTGCTGTATTTGCGGATCAATACGATGAAAATAGACACTTTTTCTTGTCCCATATCAATCGTCAATTATTTGAGGGTGCTATGAAAAACTTACCTCAAGTAAACACCCAAATAAAAATAACAGACCTAGATGTATGGGTGACTAATGATAGAAATGAACCGAATAGTGTAAGAGATGTGGTGGCATTAGCAGATTTGGGAGAGGCAGATTCTTCTAAATTTACTTCAATGAATATGAGACCTAGAGATACCGTAAGCTATAATTTAAACTTATGTAATACAGGAGTAAAACTAGCATTGCCAGATAATAAAGCAAATGATATTTATAGAACATTAACTGAATCTGATACTTCTAGAAAAATTGACAATGTCATTAAGGTATTGCAAGGAATTCCTTTCGAATATAAGCAAAGTAAGGATTTTGAAAAATTGAGAGCAAGAAAATTAAACCCATCTGAATATACTTACCAGCCTGACTTAGGATTTATTTCATTAAATTTCAATTTAAGACCCAATCAAGTATTAGCAGTAGGTTATAGATATTTGTTTAATGGGACTGAAGTACATTCAGTAGGAGAAATAGGGAATGATGTTGGTAGCAATAATGATTCGAGCAGAGTTGTATTTTTGAAATTATTGAAAAATCAAATTACCAATGTTGATTTACCAATTTGGGATTTGATGATGAAAAACATCTATTCTACTGGTGCATATCAGGCAAATAGAGAAGATTTTAGATTGGATGTAACTTATCAAGATCCTAAACAAGGTAATTTAGAAAAAAGATTTTTGCCGGAACCTGGTTTAGAGAAAACACCTTTGATTAATTTGTTTGGTTTGGATAGATTGAATATTCAAGGTGATCCACAACCTGATGGTATTTTTGATTATGTTCCTGAAATCACCATTCAACCCAAGACAGGTCGTATCATGTTTCCTGTGTTAGAGCCATTTGGTAGTAATCTAGAAAAATTAGGGCTAAGTCCAGATGATTTGAAAAAATATAGGTATCAAGAATTATATGACAATACCATCACTTATGCCAGAGAAATCACTGAAAAAAATCGTTTTGTAATCAGAGGACAATATAAATCATCCACTTCTTCTGAAATTTCATTAGGAGGAATAAATATCCCAAGAGGTGCTGTGACAGTTACAGCTGGATCCATCAAACTTGTTGAAGGACAAGATTTTGAAGTGGATTATACCATTGGAAAGGTAAGAATTTTGAATGATGCTTATATCACTTCCAATTTACCTATAAATGTGTCATATGAAGATAACACTTTATTCGGATTCCAAACCAAAACCCTACTAGGTGTAAGAGCTGATTATGCTCTTGGAAAACAATTGGGAATTGGTGATTTGAATATTGGAGCGACCTATATGCACTTATTTGAAAGACCTTATACTCAAAAAGTAAATATCGGTGATGACCCAATCAATAATAGAATCTATGGCATGGATGTTCAATATAATGCACCAGCTCCGTGGATAACAAGATTGATTGATAAATTACCTTTGATTAGTACAAAAGCTCCATCTTCTATTACTTTTGCTGGGGAAGGTGCATTGCTCCAACCTGGTCATGCAAGTGCTATCAATCAAAGTAGAGATGATAGCAATGGTGCTATTTATATTGATGACTTTGAAGGTAGTTCATCTTCAATAGACCTAAGACAGCCCGTTCAATGGTTTTTATCTAGTATTCCAAAAGGATCTATTAAATTTGATTCTATAGGAACAGAGCGATTTAAAGAATCTAAATTAATAAATGATTTAAGATCTGGTGTTAATAGAGCTTCCATAAGCTGGTATAGAGTGGATCAATCTGATGGTGGAGTGGATGACTCTGACCCGTACACTGCTAATATTGACCCAGCAGTTCTTTTTAAAAATACTTATTTTCAACCTGGTCAAACTCTTTATAATCCATTCGATATTCATTTTGATCCTACTGTGAGAGGTCCATATAATTTTGATATGCCAAATGGGGTCAAATTGGATAATTCAACTATAAATGCATCTGCAGGGTTGCAACCAAATGGATTGCTAAGAGATCCTAAATCTAGATGGGGTGGTATCATGAGAGCTTTACAACAAACTGATTTTGAGCAAGCTAATATTGAATATTTGGATTTTTGGATGATGAGTCCATATGTTAATGACCAATCAAACCCAGGTACCTTACAAATACATTTAGGTACAATTTCAGAAGATGTTTTACCAGATTCGAAATTATTTTTTGAAAATGCACTACCTACTCCATTAAACTCTCAATTAAAAACTGATACAACAAAATGGGGCGTTGTACCAAGAATTCCTCCAGTTACAAATAGTTTTGATATAGATACATTAGCTAGAACTATGCAAGACGTTGGATATGATGGTTTAAATGATGCTCAAGAAGCGACGCATTTTTCCACTTTTTTGGATAGCATGAAAATAAACTTAAGCCCAGAAGCATACAGTAAGATATTGAATGACCCAGCAAATGATAATTTCAAATTCTTTAGAGATCAAAGTTATAAAGATAGAAATGCAAGTGCAATAGAAAGATATTCAAGAAATAATTTCCCAGAGGGTAACTCAAAGTCTTCGACTAGCTCAAGTTTTGTGCAAGCAGCTACAAATTTACCTGATATTGAAGACTTAAATAAAGATTTTTCTTTATCTGAATCTGAAAATTACTATTTGTATAATATTCCATTGACTCCTGATGGAACTGGTATTAATACTGCTGGAAGTACTTATATCACAGACACCCTTTCTTATGAGGTAGCTGGGAAAAATGTTGCTTGGTATCGTTTTAGGATTCCATTGATTGATTTCAAAGCTAGAATTGGTGAAATCAGAGATTTTAGAGCCATTCAATTTATTCGTTTGGTTATGACAGATTTCGAAAAGCCAATTACTTTGAGATTTGCAAAATTAGAATTAGGTAGAAACCAATGGAGAAAATATAAAAGGTCATTTGTAAACGATAAAGTTGATTGTAAGGATAATTTATTCGACTTAAACAAAGTGAATGTAGAGGAAAACAGTAGTAGAACTCCATTTAATTATGTTTTACCTGCTGGTATCATTAGAGAAAATAATATTGGTGGATTCTTACAGAATGCACTTCAAAATGAGCAAGCATTAGCATTGAAATTTGAAAAACTATGTGCAAAATCTTCTAGAGCTATTTACAAACTTACTACACTTGACCTTAGATTGTACGAAAGAATGAAGATGTTTGTACATCTTGAAGGTGCTGAAACTAATGGTTTTGAAGTGAAAGATTCTGCAATTAGTGCTTTCATAAGATTTGGTGGAGACCTTGAAAATAATTATTATGAGTATGAAATTCCATTGAAAGCTTCTGATATTCGTGATGCTACTAAATATAGCAATACTTCTGATGACTATAAAAAATTAGTTTGGCCTGATTCAAATAATTTCAATTTCAAATTAAGTGTATTAAAAGATCTTAAATTACAAAGAGACAATAGTAATTTTAATTTAGACTCCATTTATACTTTTTCAGATCCAGAACGACCTTCTGCTAAAGTTAAAATTAAAGGAAGTCCAAATTATGGTTTAGTAAAAGGTATCATGATTGGATTTAGAAATAACCAAGATGTCGGTACTTTTGATGGAGAAGCTTGGGTAAATGAGCTTCGTTGTACAGGATTAGATGAAAGAGGAGGTTATGCTGCAACTGGAAAATTGGATATAAAACTTGCAGATTTAGGAACATTGAACCTTTCTGGTAGCTATTTCTCAGTTGGATGGGGATCTATTGACCAAAGAGTGATTCAAAGAGCTAGGGAGTCCACTAAAATATTTGATTTCGCAACTAATCTAGAGTTAGGTAAATTTTTACCTGCAAGTTGGGGTATTCGATTGCCATTTTATACTCAATATTCGAGTAATGTAAAAAGACCTGAATATGACCCTTATGACTTGGATGTTACTTTAGATGAAAAATTATCAAGAGCATCCTCTACTGCCGTAAGAGATACTTTATTGGATAGAGCATTAACGAAAGTTAATATCAAGGGATATAGTTTTAATAATGTAAGGAAGGAAAGAGTTGGTAGATCTGCTGGCAATCCAATGCCTTGGGATATTGAGAATTTCTCATTATCTTACTCAAATACTCAAACTATCAAACAAGATCCAATTATACAATCTGATCATTTAACGATAAGAAAATTCCAAGTTGACTATGGATATTCAAGAAATGTTCAATATTGGACTCCTTTCAAAAAATTAGTTAAAAAGGATAAATATTTGAAGTTTATTACGGATTTCAACTTGAATCTACTACCTAATTCATTCAATGTCAATTCATTAGTTGAAAGGCAATTGCAACAAACCACCTATCGATTTGCAGGAGAAGATCCAGCATCCAATACTTATTTCAACAAAAGATACGGTTGGTTAAGAAACTATAGTATGAATTGGGATTTCACAAAATCGTTGAAATTCTCATTCCAAGCATCCAATACTTCTGTAATTGACGAATTAAGTGAATTTAATACTACTGGATCAAGATATTCAGATGCTGAAAAGACTTCTAAAATTAATGAAGGATTATTAAAAGGGGGTAGAAACAAAAACTACAACCATAGTATGAATTTGAATTATACTGTCCCTTTCAAAAATATTCCAATGATGGAATGGGTGAATCTGAGAGCACAATATGGGGCATCTTATACTTGGAGTGCTGCTGCTTTGAATGTGGATACCTTGGGTAATGTGATTCAAAATACAATGAATTTCCAGATTAATGGGGATTTGAATTTTGAAACATTATACAATCAATGGGGCTATTTGAAGAAAATAAATGATGGAGCTTCTGCTACAACTTCTCCAGTAAGAGGGGCAAAACCAGCTAAAGGAGCCGTTCCAGCTCCAACAGATTCTACAAAAGTTGGTGCAAAAGCTGGTGCAAAGTCTAAGAAAAAAGAAAAGAAAAGTGAAGAATATGTTCCATCACTATTAGAAAAAATAGTAATCAGACCATTAATGTCTATCAGAAAAGCTAGATTGGTTTATGATGAAAAATTCAATAGTGTCGTTCCAGGATTCAAACCAACAACATCCATTTTGGGTATGCAAGACTTCAATACTCCAGGAATTGGTTATGTAGTTGGTGTACAACCAGATTATGCTTGGCTAAAAAACGCTGGAAATAATGATTGGATAACTCGAAGTGTTTATTTGAACCAACCAGTAATTACGAATCATACTCAATCCATTTCTGGAACTGTAAATTTAGAGCCATTCAAAGATTTTAAAGTTGATGTGGAGATTAAACAAGATTTTACACAAAATAAAACACAGTTTTACAAATGTGATTGTAGTGGGGAGTTCCAAAAAAATGAAAGAACTCAAAGGGAAGTAGGTACCTATTCCATTAGTTATATGTCCATCAGAACATTATTCAAAGATGGAAATGAAAATCTGATTGGTTTATTTAAGCAATTTGAAAATAATAGAGTCGTCATTTCAAACAGACTGGCTGGAACAGGTGCTGGAGCACATGAAATTGATTTGGGTTATAAAAACGGATATGGTCGTTCTCAATTGAATGTTTTGATTCCTTCATTTTTGAGTGCCTATGCCGGAAAAGATCCGAATACATTTGAGACAAACGTATTCAAAATGTTGCCAATTCCTAACTGGCGATTGAATTATAATGGATTGTCCAGATTGCCTTTGTTCAAAAATATTTTACAAAGTTTCGCTTTGACACATAGCTATAAATCAACAATGTCGGTTTCCTCATTTGCAACTGATTTATTATACGACCCGATTCAGCCAACTAAGATAAACACCATAACTGGAAGTTATTATGCTAGGCTGACTATTCCTAATGTGGTGGTTAATGAGCAATTTGCTCCATTGATTGGAGTGGATATGAAGTTGAAAAATGACATGAGTTTCAAGTTCGAATATAAGAAATCGAGAAATCTATCTATGAGTTTTATCGATTATCAATTATCAGAAACAAAAACTCAAGATGTAACTTTTGGTTTTGGCTATACTGCTAAAAATATCCGATTGACATTTTTAGATTTCTTAACCAACTTGGATCCATCAATAAAAATAAAGACCAAGAAAGACAAAAATGCTAAAAATGCCAAAAACAGTTCTGCCCCACAACCAGTTGGAGGTGCGAATCAACCAAATAATTTGAATTTCAAAGTTGATTTCAGCTTTAGAGATGATGTTACATACAATCACGTTTTAGATCAAAATATTGTACAACCAACAAGGGGAACGAACACAGTTAAACTTTCTCCTTCAGTGGATTACACATTGAACAAAAGTTTGAATCTAAGATTATTTTTAGATTATACGAAAACAGTTCCTAAGACTTCCGCTTCCACTCCGATTACTCAAATTCGGGGAGGATTAACGGTGAGGTTCACGTTATAGTTTTTCAAAGAAGCCGCTAAGAGTTATTTTAGCGGCTTTTTTATTGTTCCAATTGTTTTTCAAACCACACAAATTCATTCATTGGGCTCATAATTTTAAATTTTTCTAGCAATTTATTTTTCGCTTCTTGGTTGCCATATCTCACTTTTATCATTAGCCTACAGCATTTTATAATATTCTGATAATTCACTTTATGATAGCCAATTACTTTTTTTCTGAGTAAATACATACTCATCGCATCCAAATGAAACTCCAACAAATCCATTTCCTTATTTTCATAGAAAATTTTCATTAATAAAGTTTTTGCTGCTAGGTTAAAAAGATAATCTTTAAAATCTACTTTTTGCAAACGAGTCTGGGCAATTAACAATTTATCATTTTGATAATCAATCATTGCCATCGCAAATTCAAAACTACTTTCTCTATCTTCTTCTAATAATAAATCTTTGTAGTTCTCACATGATGCTATGGCGAGTTCTGTTTTTCCCCATTTCAAACAAATATTAACGATATTTCGATATGTGAAGCGGCTGATTTTATTGTTCGTCAATAAGAACCCATTTTCTATTCCTTTTTGATAGAAAAAAATTGCTTCTTCACAAAATTGCAATTGTGATAAATTGATTTTTTTTAATGAAAAATTAATTAGTAACTGATAAATAGATTTCAAATCTTTGGAGGAAATTGTATTAAAATGTTTTTCCACTAAAAACTTCGTTTTATTATACCAATCTAAATTATTATGGTCCTGTAACAAATGATAAGCTGCATAATAAACCGATAGTGTCGGAATTTCTAAACTATCTGGATGTTCATTTATATAATCGATTACCTTTTCTAATAATTTATCATCATAAAGTTGTCCCACAAGATTCGAATGGCTTTTGGCTTCACAAGCCAATTTGAGTTTTTTGATCAAAAAAGCTAGGTCGAAATCTTGGATAATATCCTTAAATTTGAAATCAGAAGTTCGATTTTTGTTTTCCCAAAACAAATAATTATTATAGCCAATTTCAAATTTTTTATCATAAAAAGCAGCATCCCTAACCACTTCGTTCTCCATAATTTGCTGAAAATAAATGGATTCGGATTGATAAATTTTAGTATTATTCTGTAAGATTGCTTTCTGCAAAATCGCATTTGAAATATAGTTACTTTCCTTTTCCATTTGCAAAATTCCTAAATATAATGATACGATTCTGGTGGTTTCACTCATTAAAATTCGTAGCTTTAAGTCATTATATGGTTGGTGTGGAAAAACTTTTGAATACAAAATATTTTTGGTAATTGTTTGATTTTCAATTATATTTTCCAGCAATTGAAAATGACTTTTTTTCCCATTTAAAATAGTAGATTCTATATTTTGGCTTAATCTTTCAATTTCAGATGGAGAAAGCAGCTCAATTAATTTAAATAATTTTGAATTGGAGAACTCATTCATTATAACACATTTTTTGATTATATATTGATTTTCAATAACTTGAAAATTATATTTCGTTCTTTTCTATCAAACAAATGTAATAATTTGTATTTGGTTTACCAAAAATAAACCTACAAATTTGTACTCATAACAAACGAAATCATAAATTAATTAGAAATGAAACCTAACAATCTCATGTGGATGCTTAAAAAAATTACCCACTTAAAAAAAATTATTGCTGCAATCCTTTTTATTTGCTGCCTTTCCTTTTCATCAAAAGCCTGTGATGAAATTATTTTAAGTCTCGAAACTGTAGAAAAAGGCGATACGATTGAATTATATGTGAGAGCTATTGGATATAAAAATGTAGTCGGATTCCAGTTTAGTCTCAACTTTTCCAATAATATTATAATGTTTTTGGATGTAGTTCCTAATAAAAATATGCCTAAATTGAGCAAAATCCATTTTAACACACAAAACATTAATAATGGATATATTTCTTGTACTTATGTTTCATCAAGTTTTGGAGATTCTTTCTCAGATAATGATTATATATATTATCTAAAACTATTAAAAACAGGCAATGAAATACCTAAATTTTATATTTCAGACAATCCTGTACAAATTGAGTTTCTAAACCATAAGGGAGAAATGTGTGTAGAATCTGATGATTTTTTGGTTCCAAAAAATGGAGCAACACTTAAAGGAAAACTATTTGTGGATAATAACCAAAATTGCCAACTTGATACATTAGAAACCTCCTATTCTCGACAATTATTGAAAGTAAAATCGACTACAAAAGCAAAAGAATATTTTAGTTATTCCAGAAATGATGGAAGCTTTAGCTTCAAATTGCCTGTTGATGAATATACTCTTGACTATTATCCAGTCAATAATTTATGGACCCCATGTCAGTCTATCCCCATTAAAGTTGATTCAATCACTCAAATTATTGAGCAAAATTTATTAGCAAAACCAGTTTTTTTATGTACGGATCTGGGTGTAAGTATTTCCAATAGTTTATTAAGAAGATGCTTTAATAATACCTATTATATTGATTATTACAATAATGGAACGATTACTGCAAATAATATTCAATTAAAAATTATTTTAGATCCACATTTTGAACTTATAAGTAGTTCTTTATCAGGATATACCATCCAAGAAGATACGCTAATTTACAATATCAATGAGCTTAAAGCAGGCGATAAAGAAACGTTTCAATTGATCTTCAAACTATCTTGTGATTCCACTGTAATTGGTCAAACACATTGCTTGAAAGCCACGATTACTGATGGGACAAACTGTTACCCATCATATTCCGGACCTTCCATTAAAGTTGGGGGTAAATGTTTGAATGATAAAGTGGTTTTTGAAATCACGAATACAGGAGCTGCAATGACTTCTCCATCCAATTATATAATCGTCGAAGATGATGTGATTATGAAAGCAAAAACACCTATTAAGCTAGGCAGTGGCGTAACGGAAAGTATCGAATTACCAGCAAATGGAAAGACATATAGAATTATCGCTGATCAAGTGAAACCTTTTCCTTTCCAATCACATCCAACAGTAGCTATTGAAGGTTGCTCTTCTAATTCTACATTCAGTAAAGGTTTTGTTACTAAATTTGAAGAGGACGACCGTCCACCTTTTATTGATATTGATTGTAAAGAAAGTGTAGGTTCTTATGATCCGAACGACAAAAGTGCTATTCCAACAGGCACCTCCTCAAAACACTATATCAGTGAAAATAGTTATATCGAATATATGATTAGATTCCAAAACACAGGTACCGATACTGCTTTTACAGTTAAAATATTTGACCAGCTTAGTGATAATTTGGACATAACAACATTAGAACCAATGGGTTCCTCTCACCCCTATCGATTAGAAATTGCGGCGGATGGAAAATTACTATTCAGATTTAGTGATATCAATTTGGTGGATAGCTTTGCAAATGAAGCATTATCTCATGGTTTTGTGAAGTACAAAATAAAAGTAAAAGATGGCGTTAGTTTAGAATCAAAAATATTGAACTCCGCTTCTATCTTTTTTGATTACAATGAGCCAGTTTTAACAAATACTGTTACCCACACCATTGGAAATGAATTTGTTATCAACGCAATAGAATTGGTATCTGAGGACAATATCAAATTATTTCCCAACCCTGCATCCCAATATATTTCATTCACCTTAAATACAAATGGAAATTACAAATTTGTACTTTATGATGCCCAAGGTAAATTACAAAGTGTTGTAAACTTTAATAATCCAGATAATAAAATATTAATAAACCATCCAACAGGAAATTATTTTTATCAATTATTAGAAAATTCCAAGATTGTAAATGCTGGAAAGCTAATTATAAGTCATTAGAATTCTGAATGTTATAAATACTTAAAGAGAGGTGTTCATTATTGAATGCCTCTTTTTTTTTGAAATTTTCCAAAACCAAACAACACTTTATAGATCCAAAGTATCTCTATCACATATTAAATACATTACTGAAATTATGGTAGCTACCCTTTTTTAAGTTAGTTTTGTTTTAATGCTTTAATCACAAATGAAAATTTAATAATTATGAGGATTATTTTTATTTCAATTCTATCCATTTTTGGATTTTTGGTTTCTCTTAAATCCCAATCTATTTCATTTACTATAGTTAAAGCCCCTTGCAAAGGTGATGGAATACTAAAAGCTACCGTTCAAGGTGTGAATACTTTCCCAAACAAATGGTATTGGTATTACAATGGTAAAGGTGTTACCCATAATTTTATTAGTGGTATGGTTTCCGATAGTATTATTGACTATTCTGGCGGACAAGTTTATGTTAGCTTTGATACCAGTATTGGAGGAACAAGTTTTTATGGTAATTTCAATTCTGATTTACCTTTTAAACTTTTATTTAATACAAAAATAGAGACTTGTCCGAAGCCTAGTTCCGTTAATATTACAGTAATTGGCGGCACTCCCCCATTTTCATATGAATGGTTCAAAAATGATAATAATGTACTCACCAAAGTGGGAACGACGAATCCAATAAACCTTAGCAACGGTCAATTTGAGGTAATCGTAACAGATGCAAATGGTTGTACTGTAGATAATTTCAAAAGCAAACAAGATTCAAGTTATATTTATATCAGTGCACCCTCAGGATTTTCGTACAATGTAGAAACAACAATGGCAAATTGTACCAACGGAAGTGCAACTGTAAAAGACTTAGTAGGTGGAAAACAACCTTTTACCTATCAATGGTCGAATGGAGCTAATTCGAATTCTATTCAAAACCTAATAGCAGGCAATTATCCCATAACAGTTACAGATGCCAATGGCTGTTCTGAAGTAAAGTATGAAGTTAATATCAGACAATCCAAACAAATATCAGTTCAATCAACGATAACCCCTTCCAATTGTAAAGAAGCAGATGGGGCAATTATTGCTTTCCCAAGTGGCGGTAATGCACCTTATACATATAAATGGAACAATGGCGAAACGACTCAAAGTATTAAAAATTTGGTTGCTGGAAATTATTATGTTCAAGCAACTGATAAAGATGGTTGTTTTGGAGAAAACTATGCCTATTTAAATACTTTAACTCCCGTTCAGGTATCCATCATAAACACCAAGCAAAGCTCCTGTACGAGTCCAACAGGTTCAGCAACATTAAGTATATCTGGTGGGAAAACCCCTTACAATATTGAATGGAAAACTTCTCCAAAACAAACGGGTACAACGTTGTCCAATATGTCTCCCGGCTCCTATGCATTCGTGGTTACAGATGCTAATAATTGTGAAAGGACAGGAACCGTAGTTATTTATCCGGAATCGAATATTTACTTAGATGCTTCAATATCAGATGCCGTCTGTAAAAGTGCAACTGGTTCTATTTTCACCAATATTAGTGGAGCAGCATTACCCATTACTTATAATTGGAGTAATGGAAAAAATACTTCTAGTATCAATAATTTAGCTTCTGGTCAATATTTGGTAACTATTACGGATGCAAAAGGATGTATAGTAAAAAAATCATTGACGGTTAAAGAAAGTTCACCAATAACAGTTGGATTTTCAAACGTCCCTGCCTCTTGTATTTATGCTAAAGATGGAGCCATTACTGCAAATGTATTTGGCGGCACTGCACCATATACTTACAATTGGAATAATGGGAAAAATACTGCATCAATAAGTGGATTAAATGCAGGATATTATCAATTATTCCTTACAGATGCAAATGGCTGTACATCAAACACTTACACTGATTTAAAATATGATATTAATGGAAATAGCTGCTATTGCACCATTGAAGGAACGGTCTTTCATGATTTGAATGAGAATTGTAATAAGGATAGTGGGGAAAATGGAATTCAAAACATACAAATCCATTGTAAAGGTTTTGGTTATACCTATACAGATGAAAATGGGCATTATTCCTTTAAAGTTCCAGATGGTACTTACGAAATTTCAGAGGCTATCAATAGTTTGTATCCACTTTCTAATTGTCAAAACAACAAAAATATTCTGCAAGTAACTGCTGCTGCTGGTTGTACAAGAGTTGTCAATTTCGGAAATATCATCAACCCAATTCATGATACCCATATCGCTCTTTGGTCAGATAATTTGCCCATTCCAGGATTTGGGCATACTCAAAATTTGGTAATTACGAATGCTGGAACCGTTAAAGAAAACGACATAATTAGTGCTTATTACACGGATAATCAGATTGGCGTACCCTATTTTTCGCCAAACGGTTTGTTTTCTTTGCAGCAAACTGGTTATTATACTAGCAATACCATTGCAGATTTAGAGCCAGGAAAATCTCAAGTTTTCAAAGTTAATTATACAGTTCCGACGAATATTCCTTTGAGTACGGAACTTTATTTCAAAGATAGCACAGCCTATGTTGCTCCAATGACCAATTGGTTGAATGACAATTCTCCGTGGAATAATGTGAATCAGTTAAGAGAAAATGTTGTGGGATCATTTGATCCAAATTTCATCCAAGTGTCGCCAAAAGGGCTTACAGACAATGGATATATCTCAAAAAATGATTCCACATTGGAGTATATGATTCATTTTCAGAACTATGGCAATTATTTTGCACAAAATGTGGTCGTAAAATGTCAATTAAATCCAAATTTGGAATGGACGACTTTGAAACCGATATTTAGCTCCAATCCGTCCACCATTTCCCTTTCAGAAACTGGCTTATTGACTTACACCTTTAACAACATTCGGCTTATGCCAAAAAGCTGGAATGAGGAGTTGAGCAAAGGGTTTTTCACTTTCACAGCAAAGGTCAAGGCTGGATTAGCTCCATTGACAAAAATAGAAAACCTGGCTGACATTTATTTTGATTACAATGCACCCATCAGCACCAATATTGCCTTGAATACCATTGAAAAACTCTCACAAAATGAAGATAGTGTAGATAATGAATGGATTCAAAAAGTATATCCGAACCCAACAGCAACTGAAATCAATGTTCAATTGAAAAAATCAATAATTGGTAAAGTCGATTTGAATCTTTTTGATATTTATGGTAGAAAAATCACCAATAAATCAATTGAAAATTACAATACTAACACAGCAATAACTCTGGACGTATCCAATTATGCAAGTGGGTTATATTTTATCAATATAGCAGCCAATGGAAGCACTAGCGAAACCTATAAAGTGAGTATAATAAAGGAATAAGCCCCCTGCTTTTCCCATTGATCCCCCATTTTTTGGTCCAAAGCGACTAAATTTTGGGGGATTTTTTTTAGAGTAATACGAAAACAATTACATTTGTATTATAAATCATATAACATGAAAAAGCTACTTTTTATCATTTTTTACTTTTCTTACATCACTATTTTTGCTCAGAAAATAGTGATTTTCCGTCCAGATAAAAACATATATAGCCCACTTAATAAATCAGATAGAGTTTTCTTTTTCGATAGTGATACAATCAAAAATGACACAAATACAGTACTTACTTATATACAATTAAAAATATTTGGTAAAAAAAGTACTTTTCAAGAAGATACTTATGGTTTGATTCGGCTATCAGAACTTGCCCATAAAAAAGTTAGAGAAATGGGTTATAATGGTGTGAGTATGAATTATTATAAAAAAATTGAAAATTCTGACACACTTTCACTTAATTTTTATAAGTTAAATCAAAATTTCTACCAGAAATTATCAGATGAACCAATTCAAAAAATTTAACAGTAATCAACCCTGAATATAATAAACCAAAGGATATTTCAATTGATAATAAGGATTTTGTAATTGAAAATGGGTATTATTATTCAATTAAAATTGATGCTGATTATTCTAAAATAAAATTAGGAAGTGGCTTACTTTCATCGCATAATAATATATCGTTTAAAGAAAAACTTAATCATTATTATTTAATTGATGGCTACTCAACAACTCCTCCGCCTGGTGGCATGATAGGATTTGGAATAAGTTCACCAACTATTCACACTATTGGTAAAATAGCTGGTGAAATTATTACTCGTATTTATAAAAAATATACTCCGAGAGAATCAATAAAAGCTAAATAAAATTCAGCCTTTTAGTATACTATCTTACAGAAACAGCAATTGGCATATTTTTGTCAAATGACCCACTGATGGTTGGTTGTTGCTGGTTCAATGTGTATTCCCGCACCATTTTATTGGTATAAGTGAATATTTCTTGAATAGAAATGATTCTATCAAAATTGAAATCAGCTGCCCCTTTCATGCCTTTTATTAAAAAATGACTAAAAATCCCTGCTCTCAATCCATGATCTTCCAAAGAATTCTCACTTCCTCTGCTCGACATTAATAAGGCAGTCCCTCCTTTTGAATTTTCAAATGCCTTGTAGTATTTGTTCAAAGCATTTTGCTCCGCTACCGTAAACCCTTTTGCTGCCCACATAGATCCTGAATGACAGGCATCTGCAATGCATACTTTGTGTTTTGCTTTTGATTCGGCTAAGGCTTCTTTGACTTCATCATGGGTAAGTCGATTGTAATATCCATCAAAATCAAAGGGAACAAAAGCTCCGTCAATGCCATGGCCAGAGAAATAAAACATCACCACATCATTCTCATCTGCTTTATTAAACAGGCTTTTCATATTCGCCAATATATTGTCGTGAGTCGCATCCTCGTCAATCAATAAAGTAATTTGATTGTCGGGCAAAGCACCGCCTTCTGGGCTCTTCAGAAAAGTAAAATAGCGGTTGGCATCATCATCCGTAAATTTTAAAGGAGGCATATGAGGATATGCTGCAACGCCGACTACCAAAGCCCATATTTTAACGCCTTTACTCACTACTGGCACATTATTCGCATTTCGTTGCTCACTACGGTCTCACTAGGAGCATCTAAATCTTTTACATAATGGCCATATTCCCAAACAGCACCGACCACTCTACCATTTTTGTAATACATCACCCCATCACCATGCGGTGCATGTTCCTTCCATCCGCCCACATATTTGTCGCCATCTGCATAATAACAAGTACCTGTGCCATCAGGGTAGCCACTTTTCATGCCACCAACCCATCTCGAACCATCCAAATAGGTGTATTCACCAACCTGTTGGTTATCCATTGGTTTGGTTTTAGTTTTTTTAACTTCTACCACTTGGTCAGAAACGAATTTTCCATCGCTCCACTCCCCATCCCACTTTTTTCCATCTGCCTTTGTCAGGGTTCCAGTCCCATTTTTCTTGCTATTTTTCCATTCTCCTACGTAAGTTGTTCCATCAGTGTAGAACATGGTACCGAAGCCCTCCATTTTTCCATTTACGAAAGTGCCTTCATACTTATTCCCATCATTGTAGGTATAGGTTCCTTGACCATGACTCAAATTATTGAACCACTCCCCTTGATAGACATCTCCACTCACATAATGCAAGGTGCCTTTCCCTTCCAACTTACCTTTTTTGAATTGACCTTTGTACTCATCGCCATTGCTGTATTTTAAAAAACCATTTCCTTCACGATATTGATTTTTGAAATCACCGACGTATTTATTTCCATTACTAAAGTACAAAGTACCTTTCCCATTGATTAGCCCATTCTTAAAATTGCCTTCATATCTAGCACCACTTGGATATTCGCAAATGCTATAACTATCGTAGCAATCACCACTAATACATTTCTGAGCAAAAAGCGACTGGCTTAGAAACAAACTTACAAATAGTACATTCAGCAGGGTTCTTACTTTCTTTCCGTTTTGCATTTTCAATAATTTTAGCTGTAATGTACTTATTCGTCATATTTTAATTTTTTTGATATAACCGTAAAGTAAAGATATTTTGTGCCTAAAAACAAAACTTTAAGAAATAATTAATATTTGTAGAAAAAAAGAAATTCTGTGATGAAAATTCTACTCCTTTAATAAAGAAATTTCGAGGGAATATTTTAAAAGATTTTGGATAGTTTTAGTTAAAAAAATAGTGCTATTTAATGTCAAAAAATCATGACATAAATAGCACTAAATCAATTATTTATCCTCTTTTACTTTAAAAGATAACATACCTAGATTTCTATAATTCAGTTCACTATCAAATTTGCAAACGATATTAGTAATCAAAACCGAAGCTCCATCAGATAATGTACTGATCAAATATTTCTTTAAATCGGGTTGAAAATTGTTTTTTTGTGAAAATAATATTTCCCTAGGATCTTTACCAACTGCCAAAAAAACAACGTTATAACTCACCAATTCACAATGGTTGTTAGCACTTGGATCCTTGTGTGAAAGGCCGACTTCAAATTTTTTCAACAACTCATCTTTAGTAAAAACTGTTCGATTCTCATCATTAAATATAGGTTTTGGGTCAAGATATTTTACATCATAATTGTAATTTACAAAAAGCAATTTTTCATATATTATGTCATCCTTCTTATTCAAAAATTTCAAATAATAGTAGCCAGAGCTGGTAATCTCATCCACCAAAAGTCCATCCGACAATTTCGTAATTCTAGCAGTAGCATTTTTATTCTCCACATGAGCAATAACAGGCGTTAATGCAAGGTATTCTGAAGGAATCTGTATTTTATTTGAACTATTTCTATCTATTGTATCCGTTTTCCCAATAACAATTTCTGCAATTGGTTGTTTCATTTTTTTCTCCGATTTAATGGCTTTAGCTTTGGTGTTCAATTCTATCTTCTTTTCATTTCTAAGGATTTCATTCTGCTGATTCACTACTTTTTCTTGTTGCAAGGGCATATCATTTAAGGTCCTAGAATATCCCAAAAATCCAATGCTCAGTAATAAAACCAGGGCAAAGAAAACGGGAGAAAAGGCATTTTTTGGCGTTGTATTGTATAATACAAAATTGATTCGATCTCTAAAAGAGCTTTGATTAGCATTCATAACTAATTGATTTTGATGTGATTGAAAATTAATATTTAGTATTGTTAGGGTATAAGCATATTCCATTTTCGAAATCCCATGATTGAAAGCAATATCATCACAGCAATATTCTCTAAATTTTCTAATTTCCTTACTTAGCATCCAAGCAATGGGATGGTAGAAAAATAGGGCATCTAGTAAAGATTGCAGCAGATTGATGAGGTAATCCAGCCGTTTGATATGTGCCAATTCGTGCATCAAGATTGCTTCAGCTTGTCGCTCCTCCAATTGATTAAAAAACTGGAAAGGGAAAAGAATTAAGGGTTTGAAAAATCCAATTGTGATGGGGCTATGCACTAAGTTAGAATATCTATATCGAACTATCTGATTGATTTTCAATATTTTTTGAATATTTTTGCATTTCAACTCTTCTTTATTTGGCAGGGCTGCTTGACCAACAAAATACAGTCTGGAAGTAAGGATGTACATTAATATCAATCGAAGGACCATTGCTACAAGTCCCCAGATCCAAATAATTCCAACATATTCTTTAGTGAAATATTTATTCCAAAAATCATTTGTTTCTTTCGAATTAGAAATTGGATTCTGTGAAAAAGTAGGTGAAGAATTTGTTTGGAATGGGTTATAATCTAAAGGATTTTGAGTAAAATTTTGTGCAGGGTCGTAAAGCTTCCAAAAGATTGCCACACTCACACCAAAGAAAAGTAAATACCCAATCATTTTTACATTATATCGAATATGGATATTTAAATTTAAGAATATCAACATCTTATCAATAAATATAAGGATGAGATAAAGGATAAAAAATATCCATAAAGTATATAAAACCGTTAAACCTAAGGCTTCTAAAATGTTTTGTGACAAATAAAAGGAGTTCATAATTCTAAATTTTTGGATTATTGCTATTGTTGTTTTTTCAATTCATTTTCTATCCAAATCTTCAATGCCTCCAATTCTGATTTATCCGCTTTTTCGGATATAGCATGCATCGCCATTTTGGAGACAGAGCCATCAAAAACCATATCCACTGTTTTCTGTAACCAATTGCGTTGAAAATCTACTTGATCTAACAAACAGCGGTATTGATGCCCTTCATTGGTCTCTAACCTTTCCAACACTCCTTTCTCCTGCAATCGCTGAATTTGCTTCAAAACTGTCGTATAAACTACTTCCTTTTTTTGGGCAACTTTATCAAAAATTTCTCTGACAGTTGCTGGCTGTTTTTCCCACAAAACCTGAAGTATTTCTAGTTCGGCATCCGTTGGCTGGTATTTTTTCATCCCTATTTATTTTTTATACAAATATATACGACAAGTGTCGTAAATACAAATTCAACTACGACACTTGTCGTATTTTTTATATTTTTTAACAATTATTTAACTAAAAATCGGGTTAATAGCTCAAAAAAGGATGGAAAAGGAGCGGAATTAATCTTTTACCACAAAAAATAGTGGTCCAATATTTCTTGTATTGGGTTCATCATCAAATTTAACGATAATATTATTGATAAAAATCCGAGCATTATTGTTCAATAATTTTAATGCTTCCGCCCTTCTGATTGGATCAAAATTATTTTCTTTATTCAAAGAAAGTTGTTGTGGGTCGTTCCCTTCTGGCTTCACTATCAAATCATAACTAAGGAGCTGGCATTTATTTTTAGCTGGTCTGTCAATAAATTTTAGTCCAAAATCAAAGTTTTTAATAAGATTTGCTTTTGAATAAGATGGCATTATAGCATCTCCATTCAATGTAGGGATTGGGTTGCTCCAGCTTTTGGCAAATAACAATTGCTGATAGACAACTTGGTTTTGTTTGTCTTTTAGTTGCAAATAATAATAGCCTTCCTTTCCCAAATCTTCAATAATAAAACCTTCTTTTTGCTTGGTCAGTTTGAATGTAACCGTTTTGTCATCCACAAAATACAAGGTCATCTCTAGATTTCTATAGGCTTTTGGAAGCACCACAGTATTCGAATATTTCATATAAATGGTATCCATATTTCCATTGACCACTTCAGATAAGTATGCTGTTGCCTTGCTTTCATAATTTAAAACACAAAAGCCAATCAGAAGCAATATTTTAACAATCCCAAATTTTCGATTTGTTTCCATTCTAAAATTTTGATATTCAATTACTTAATCAGATGATAATTTCGATACTCCCCTATTCTCCAGCCAGTCCATTTTTCGATAGCCATCAATAGCTTATTTTTGAAAGACAATTTTTTTTGTGTGGGGTCAAAAGAAAATTTCCAATTCATGGCATCTATCCTGTTTTGCATTACTTTCGGATGGGTTCCATCAAATTTTTTTAAAGAATCAATTTGGCTATAATCGAACTCAGCAACATCTGCCACATTTTCGGCAACCCAATTGTCATCGTGCCACAATTTGTTGAAATTTTTTTGCTTTAATTGCTGATATTTTGGATGCTTGACCCAGCCGTAATGATGGACAAAAGCTTCGATTTTCTTTACCCTCAATTTCGAGCCATCTGCTTTCCGAAACCCTTGTGCATCTCGATAAGAATGAACCGTGTCTAGTTTCCTTAAAATTCTTATTTCATTCCTATACCACAATCTTGCATCCCCAATATAATCGTAGGAGCCATAAAAATGTCTGTATTTTAGGATAAATCCCTCCACTTCGGAATCTGCTTTATATTTCAAAAGCTCCTTCCTAATTTTTTCATAATCTCCCTCATGTAAGATTTCGTCTGCCTGAAGATAGATGCACCAATCCGTATCCTCCGATATTGCCTGATAAGCTTTATCTGTTTCCACCGCTAACACTCTGCCTCCTGCTCTAAGACTTTCATCCCAAACCGTTTCAATAATTCTAATTTTCTTACTATCAATGGATTGTATCAATGCCAATGTCTCATCAGAAGATTTTCCTACTGCTACCACCACCTCGTCACATAGCGGCAATAAGGATAGGATGGACTCCATGGCAGGATAGTCGTATTGTAGCACATTTCTAACAATCGTAAATCCTGTTATTTTCATTTCCATTTTATATTACATCCCATACTTGGATATTGTATTGGATTTACTTTTGTATCCTTTAAGACAGCATCTATTGCTGCCCTCAAATCTTCGCCAGTGACTGGCACATCCGAATTGGGTCGGGAGGGACAAAGTCTTCCCCTATATTTCAATTTTCTTTCAGCATCAAAAACATAAAAGTCTGGGGTGCAGGCAGCATCGTAGGCTTTTGCTACCGCCTGACTTTCGTCGTAAAGATAGGGAAATGAATATCCGAGCTCCATAGCAATTTGTTTCATTTTTTCAGGACTATCTTGTGGGTATTTTTCTACATTATTTGAGCTAATTGCCACAATACCAACACTTTTAGATAGATAATCCTGCCCCAGTCTGACTAATGCTTCGTTCACATGCAATACATAAGGACAGTGGTTGCAAATAAACATTACTAATAGCACTTTTTTTTCTTTGAAATCTTCCAATTGAAATATTTTCCCAGATACCACATCTGGTAAAGAAAAACTTGGAGCTTCTGTATCAATTTCCAACATATTGGAAGGAGTCAATGCCATAATTATTGTCTTTTAAAAAATCTTACTTTCTATTTCTCTGCCTTTTTGGTGCAAAAAGTGTGCTTTTTGATTGTTGGGTCCCAAAACATGAACAATATTTTTTTGGTCCTCATACATATCCAAGAGAATGGTGTTTTTGATCGCTATTTCTTTAAATTGTTCTATATCTTTAGCTTCAAAATAGCACCAAACAGCCAACTTATCATCTGAAAATTCTTTTCCAATAAAGTTCAATTTTGTAGGTTTTCCATTTAAATTGACACTAAAATTATTGAAAATATAACTAGAAATTATTGAATTTGCATTTGCAGATTCCTTTGGTGTAGCCAAATACAATTTTTCATTGTTTTGCTTTTTTACGGTGTATTCCAAATCATCTATAAAAATATGAATAGCAATTTCAAGTGTTTTTGCTTTTTCATTATATTTCACATCGCTTTTACTCACATGAAATGGATGCAAATAGAATCCTGATAATGAGCAACTTACCAAGAACAAAATTGAAAATATAAAAAAAGGATGCTTCAAAATATTATTTAAAAAAGGTAAAAAAATAAATCTGTTTCAAAATTACGATTATTATTTCAGGTAGATAACAAATATTAGCTGCGAAAATTCATAGGCTACTTAAAAAAATACTATAAATTTGTTTTTATAAAAACTTAAAAAAAATATGAGGGCTAAAATAGAAATAACAACAGCACAACACGTAGTGATTGAATATCAATTAGCTACAATTGGGGAAAGGATTTTAGCGCTATTTTTGGATAGTTTTATGTTCTATCTGATTATCCTTTTCCTGATGATTATGATCCCTTCTGTTATTATCTATTTGGTACTCCCTTTGTTTTTACTCTATCATATCTTTGCAGAATGGATGTGGGGAGGACAAAGTGTAGGGAAAAGAATTTTGGGCTTGAAAGTACTCAGCATTGATGGCTCCTTGCCTTCTTTTAACCAATCCATGTTGCGATCCATCTTTTATATCTTAGATTATTTTTTTACGGGTGGAACATTGGGCTTACTTTTGATTGGCACCACCATCCGACATCAAAGATTGGGAGATATTGCTGCTGGAACGACAGTTATCAGAATGAAATCCTCCGACCATATGAATCTTAGTGCCATATTGAGCATCGACAAATCAAATTATGAGGTAACATACGAAAATGTCAAAAATTTTGATGAGCAGCAAATTATTTTAATCAAAGAAACCATCAATAAATATAAAAAATATCATAGTGATACTTACAAAGATTTATTGATTGATTTGGCTGATTTGTGTTCAAAAAAGCTGGGAGTGGAAAGACCCAGAGAAACCATTCATTTTCTGAATACGATCATCAGAGATTATGTAATGTTGACTCGTTGATTTCATTCAATTAAAAAAACTGTGTTACTTCGTTCAATTTCCCAATTTAAAAAGTATTCCTATCTTTACACCTAATAATAGTGCAATATGAGAAAACGAAGAAGAGAGATTATCATCGAAAATATTCCAATTACTGGATTGGCTGACAAAGGAAGGGGTGTGGGCAGAAATGAAGAAGGAGTGGTATTTTTTGTCGAAGATGCCTTGCCTGGAGATGTGATAGATGTGAGAGTAATTAAGCAAAAAGAAGGCTTTGTGGAGGGAATCATTCATGCCATCAAGAACTATTCTGAGCATAGGGTTGCGCCTTTTTGCTCTCATTTTGGCATTTGTGGAGGCTGCAAATTCCAAAATTTAGATTATAAAACTCAATTGCATTATAAAGAAGATAATGTAATCAATGCCTTAAAAAGGATTGGAAAAATAGAAATTGGAGAATTTTTGCCTATTGTTGCAGCTGAAAACAACCAATACTATCGAAATAAGTTGGAATATACATTTTCTAATAAACGCTGGTTGGAAAAAGCAGAATTAGATAGTGGAGTATCCAAATACGAGGATGTGTTAGGATTCCATCGTCCTGGTGCATTTGATAAAATAGTGGATATTCATCATTGTTATTTGCAACCCGATCCCTCTAATAAAATCAGGAATTCTGTGAAAGCCATTGCCTTAGAGCAAGGACTTTCCTTTTTTGATTTAAGAACTCAAGAAGGCTTTTTAAGAAACATCATGCTGAGAATCACCACCTTAGGTGAAACTTTAGTCATCGTTAGTTTCTATTATGAGGACAAAGCAGCAAGAATTAAGTTTTTGGATGAAATGCTGAAAAGAGTGCCAGAAATTAGCACCTTATTGTATTGTATCAATTCAAAAGCAAATGATTTTATATTAGACTTAGACATCATTACCTATTCAGGAAATGGGTTTGTGGAAGAGAAATTAGGACCTGTCACTTTCAAAATTGGTCCCAAATCTTTCTTTCAAACTTCCACGAAACAGGCAGAAAAATTATTTGATAAAGTAGTGGAATTCGCTGACCTACCCGATGTGTTGATCACAGATCCTCCTAGGGCGGGTATGCATACAGCGGTTGCTGAAATGTTATTACAGTTGGAAGCACCAAAAATCGTTTATGTCAGTTGCAATCCTGCAACACAGGCAAGAGATTTGTTTATATTGAGTAAAAAATATGATACGATAAAGGTGCAACCAGTAGATATGTTCCCACATACTCATCATATTGAAAATGTTGCGTTATTAAAATTGAGGAATTAAAATGGAACAAGAGCAAATAATGAAACAACTGGAGCTAGAGCTTCAGAATTATAAAGCAATTTTAGGTAATGCTGCTGATACCATTATTGATGAGGATGTTTCGAAATATCCCATATTTGTATTGTTCAAGACCCCAGTTGAAATTGGTATCCCGATAGTAGATAATTTGGAAAATGGGAAATGGTCGATGAATGCATCTACTTTAGAAGAGTTTTATTCCAGACAACTCATTTCAGCTGAGCATATTGAAAACTTTAAAAAAATATACAAACATCCAAAGCATTACCTTTGTCTATTCATTATCAATGAGTTAGGAGGCAATTTTTACTTTCTTCCAAGAACATCCCCTTACTAAAAAAACGAGACCTAATGAATACTTTAAATAATCCACATGACAAATTCATTAAATCTATTTTGAGTGACAAATCACTTGCAATCGATTATTTGAGTGCATTTTTACCTAAGGAACTATCAGATATCATCCTCTACGACACTTTAAAAATTGAAGACAATTCTTATATAGACGACTATTTAATTGCTTCATTTTCGGATTTGGTGTATTCGATGAAAATAAAATCTTTTGATGAACCTATCGAAATAGCAATATTGTTTGAACACAAAAGCTATGTTGACAAAAATGTTCAATTTCAAATCCTATATTATATCGCTTCGATTTGGATCAAAGCAATTAACAAAAATGAAACACCAAAACTAGTAATTCCCATCCTATTTTATCATGGTAAAGAACAGTGGGACTATAAAAACATAAATGAATATTTTGGGAAAATTCCTAGCCACATTCAAAAATATATTCCAAATTACGAATACATTTTCAATAATCTAAAACAGATAAGTGATGATCAATTATGGGCTTTGAACAACCAATTTTTAGCCTCAACTTTCCTAACCATGAAACATTATTTTAATCCGCATTGGATTGAAAACCATATCGTAGAGTTGTTTACTCGATTTTTAGAAAATAACATCAACTTAAACCAGCAATTTATTGTTTATACCCTTAACTTTGTAAACATAAATAAAGAAAAAGAAATTGAAATAATTGACAAACTTCCTAATAATCAAAAAAAGGAAATTATGAATACGTTAGAACGATTAAAACAAGAAGGTCGAAATGAAGGGATTCAAATCGGAATTGAGAAAGGCATCAAATTAATGCTATTTTAAAAAGAGAAGGATTAATCTAAATTTTTTTATCTGAATTTTTCAAATATGTCAATACCGATAAATTTTCTTTCCTGAAAGTCTGATTTGCCACTTTTTGAATATTTTCTATAGTCACTTCTTGGTAAAGCTTAGCTTCTGTGTTAATGAGGTTTGCATCTCCAACTAATTCGAAATAAGCTAAATTAGTAGCTTTGTTTTGAACACCTGTTTCGGAAAAAATCAAAGTGCTTTCAACTTGATTTTGTAGTTTTTGAAGTTCGTTCTCCTCAATTGGAGTAGTTTTCAACTTTTCAAGTTCTTCCCAAATTGCCCTTTCTGCTTCCTCCAAGCTCACTTCATCGAGCAACCTTCCCTCTATAATAAATATACCAGGGTCAATAGAGCCATATAAATAAGCATCGATATATGAAAAAAGGTGATTCTCCTTAACTAGTTTTTGAAAAAGCCTTGCCGACCTACCATTGGATAAAATATCCGAAATCAAATCATAGGTATAATAATCTGGATGCAATCGCTCTGGCATATTGAAAGCCATATAAATGGCGTTTGATGGGACAGGTGCCTTAATTTCCTTTCTTTCTTCTTTTTCTTTTTTATCAAATAAAAATGCTCTTTTAGGAATTTCTCCCATTGGTATATCAGAAAACCATTTTTCACATAATTCCTTAATTTGCAATTCTTTAACAGGTCCAGATACGACTAGAATTGCATTGTTGGGACAATAATGGTGATAAAAAAAGTTTTTTATATCTTCTACAGTCACCTTTGAAATATGATCAATTTCTAATCCGATTGTGGGCCACCTATAAGGATGTGTTTTATAGGACATTTCTGAAAGATGATGCCACATATCGCCATATGGCTCATTCAAAGTGGTCTCCTTAAACTCTTCAATTACTACTTTTTGCTGTGTTTTCAATGATTTTTTACTAAAAGAAAGCGATTTCATCCTATCAGATTCCAACCAAAAAGCAATTTCAATATTTTCTACAGGAAGTGTAATATAAAAATTGGTGATGTCGCTATTCGTAAATGCATTACATTCGCCACCAGCCTGTTGAATAGGTGTATCAAAATCTTTAATATTCTTGGAACCACCAAACATAAGGTGTTCAAAAAGATGTGCCAACCCAGTTAATTCTGGAGATTCATCCTTGGAGCCAACATCATATAGCACATTAATGGCAACAACAGGAGTACTAAAATCCTCTTGAACCAATACTTTTAGTCCATTCTCTAAAATAAATCTTGAAAATTCGATCATCTATCTAGAAAATAAGTTGTATTTCAATATGCAATAAATAGCTCTAAAGCCATCTCTATGTCCAATTTTTTTGCCCTCTTCGTAAGACCTACCATAGTATGAAATACCAACTTCGTAAATTCTAATCCCTTTTATCCTCGAAATTTTTGCAGTAACTTCTGGTTCGAACCCGAACCTATTTTCTTTAAATTTAATACTTTTTATAATATCTTTTTTAAATAATTTATAGCAGGTCTCCATGTCTGTTAGGTTCAAATCAGTAAACATATTGGATAAAAACGTCAAGAATTTATTTCCAATTGAATGCCAAAAAAATAAAATTCTATGTGGATTGCCTCCCATGAATCGTGAGCCAAATACGACATCTGCAAAACCGTCTTCAATTGGTTTTAGTAGCAAATTATATTCTGAAGGGTCATACTCCAAATCCGCATCTTGAATGATTATATAATCACCAGTTGCATGATGTATTCCAGTATGCAGTGCTGCACCTTTCCCTTTGTTCGTCTCATGTTTTTGGTAGCGAATGCCAAGTTCAGGATTTGAAGCTGCATATTTTAAAATTGCCCCTTCGGTATCATCAGATGAACAATCATTGGTGATAATGATTTCCTTTTCAATACCATTTATCAGTTTCACTGCTTTTATCCTATCCAATATAAGATGAATAGTTCTTTCTTCGTTATATGCAGGAATGATTATAGATAGCTTTTTTTGCATTATAAAAAAGTTACTTTAAAAATTTGAGTGCAAAGATACTAGTTTTTTAATAATGAGAGGGAACACATTTTATTTGTCAAATTTCTTACAATTCTAAATTTCTTTTTTACGTTAATGAAGCTTAATCTATACCTTTGCATTTAAATTAAAATTAATACCTTTTATGAAAATATATTTTTTTCAACTTTTAGTTTTGATAACTATTTTAACTTCTTGTAAAAATAGCAACAAAATCCCATCTAGTTTGGCTGAATTTGACCAAACAGAAAAATCGATAATTGATAAATTAGCAGTTCAGCAGGCTCAAGCTGTGAATGACACAGTAATTAAAAAAGAAACTAAAAATCTGATAACGGGTCTTGAAGCTTACATCGAAAAAAACCCGAAGGACACGGCAAATGTGGTGAAACACTTATATAAAGTGGGTGAATTAGCAAAAGCAGTAGGCCTTTATGGCAACTCCATTAAGCTATGGGGACAAATCCAAAGAGAATATCCATTGCATCCAAAGGCGGGTGATGCTCTTTTCATGCAAGCTTTTACTTTTGAGAATGATTTGCAAGATAAAGATTCTGCAAAAAAATATTATATGGACTTTCTAAAACGTTTTCCTGATCATTCTTTTGCAAACGATGCGAAACAATTGCTTTCAATGATCGATAAATCTCCCGAAGAACTCATTAAAGAATTTGAAGCAAAGAATGCTAAAAATGTGAACTAATTTCATGTTTTTCGGTTTAACAAAATGCAACCTTAAAATTATCAGATAGTTACACCAAATAACTTATATTTAAAAAACAAATAATTTAATTAGATGAGATACTTTTTGGTCCTTTTGAATATCGTTTTATTAAGCCAGTTTTCTATTCAAGCTCAAGGAATTGAATTTTTTCATGGCTCTTGGGCTGATGCACTAGAAAAAGCAAAAAGTTCTGAAAAATTAATATTTATTGACGCCTATGCTCAATGGTGTGGTCCCTGCAAAAAAATGGCGGCAACTGCTTTTAGAGATGAAAAAGTAGGAAAATTCTTCAATGAAAATTTTATTAACTTAAAAATAGATTGGGAAAGCGAAGAAGCAGCTGATTTGAAGGGAAAATTTTCAGTAAATGCCTATCCAACTTTGTTTTTTGTGAATGCAAAAGGAGAATTGATTAAAAAGGAAGTAGGTGGAAGAGATGCCGACGGGCTTTTAACTTTGGCGAAATCTATCTCCAGCAAGGTGGACAATAGCAAAGAATTTGAAGTAGAATATAAAAAAGGAAATAGAGATTCCACCTTGATATATAATTATGTAAAAGCATTGAACAAGGCTGGAAAACCGTCATTAAAGATTGTAAATGAATACATTAGCAAACAAAAAGATTTCACTTCCGTTGGAAATTTGAAAATAATCTTTGAAGGAGCAACAGAAGCGGATTCAAAAGTATTTGACCTCATGTTGAGCAACAAAGCTAAAATTATCGAATTATTTGGTGAAAAAGCTTATTTTGAAAAAGTAGAAAAAGCTTGTCAAAAAACAGTCAATAAAGCGATTCAGTTCCAAAACAAAGACCTGATAGAAGAGGCTAATAATAAAATGGAATCAGCCAAACATGCTAATGCTAACGCCTTTGCTACTACTTCCATCATGGATTATTGCAAATCAATTGGTGATGCAGATGGCTTTTGTGCAGCATGTAAAGATTATATCAAAGATGTAAAAACTGAAGACCCAGCTAAGCTGCATACTATCGCAAAGGAAATTGCTCAAAATTTTCCAAAAGATAAAAATGCTATGAAGTTAGCTGAAAAATATGCTGAAAAAGCAACTAAAAACAGTGAAGTATATGAATATTTTTATACCTATTCATCCATTTTACTACAAAATGGAAATACTAAAGATGCACTAAAGGTTGCTAATAAAACTAAGGAAAATATGCAAAGAAAAGGATTGCCTACACATCAAATTGATATCTTAATCACTAAAATAAAAGAAACCAATTCCTAAATTTGCAATAAAATCGTTTTTATGAATATCAAACTACTTATTTTCTCGTTATTGACACTTTCCTTTTCTTCGCTTTTTGCACAAGAAGTAGATTATAAAGGGGTTGATTTTGAGGAAGATGGGTATCAAGCTGCTTTAAAATCGGCTAAAGAATCCAAAAAAATCGTTTTTATTGATGCTTTCACCACTTGGTGTGGACCTTGTAAAAAATTGAAAAGAGAAATATTTCCAGATTCTAATGTGGGCAACTTTTTCAACACCCATTTTTTAAATCTAGAAATTAATATGGAAAAAGGGGAAGGAGTTGCTCTTGCCAAGGCTTTCAATGTAAAAGCTTATCCAACTTTGCTTTTCGTAGATGATCAAGGAAAATTATTACATAGAGCTACAGGATTTCATACCGTAGAAGAATTGTTGGAACTAGGAAAGGCAGCGATTGACCCTAATCGCCAATTGGTTTCGTTAGAAAATAGATTTAAAAATGGTGAGAAAAATCCAGATTTTCTCTACCAATATGCACAAGTAAGATTTGATTTGGCAGATGATAGTTATGAAAATGTAGCAGAAACCTATTTGGAAACTCAGCCAAACTGGGGGGAAGAAAAGAATCTACGATTCATATTCAAATTTTTAAACAATCTTGACTCAAAGTCATTTGACTTTTTTTTGAAAAACAAAAATAGATTTGAAGAAAAATTTGGATTTGATCAGGTTGAAAATAAAATACAAGATTTAGTTTTAAAGAAAATCGAAACCAACCACGACACCTTACTTACTGGGATTGATAAGATATATACCAAAATTTATCCTGATGCTCATGAAAAAATGAGTGATAAATTTAAAATTAAATATTTTAGAGAAAATGAGAAAACTGCCCAATTTGTGGAATCGGCAAGTAATTATTTTTCTAAAAACGATGCTTCAGCTTCCGAACTAAATGATGCTGCTTATTATATTTTTGATTCAAGTGATGAAAAAAAGTTGTTGAAAAAAGGGTTAAAATGGGCTGAACAATCGGTAAAAAAAGAAAAATCCTTGCAAAATATGGATGTATTGATTGGCTTAAATTATAAATTAGGAAAAAAATCAAAAGCTTTGAAATACACAAAAGAAGCTGTTGAAATTGGTCGCAAATCCGGAGAAAATTATGATTTCATTCTAGCTTGGTTCGACAAAATAAATAAAATGTAGTCATACCAAAACATAATAATTAAGTTGGTGTTTATCCAAGAAATATAAATATTTGCGACATGAATTCAAATAAGCTGGATAACAGGGAAATAATAGATGATCCGAATGCCGTTTCGAGAAAAAAAGACCATATTTCCCTTGCATTTGAATCTCAAATCAATTCCAAGGAAATTGACAATCGCTTTTATTACGAACCTTTTTTGGCAGCTCACCCTGATAATTTAGATTTATCAATAGATTTTTTAGGAAAAAAAATGCTAGTTCCCATCTGGATTTCAAGCATGACGGGTGGCACTGAAAAAGCAAAACTAATCAATAGGAACCTTGCAAAAAATTGTCGTGAATTTGGTATGGGTATGGGTCTTGGCTCTTGTCGTTCCCTACTTTATAGCGATGAATATTTTGAAGATTTTAATGTAAGACCCATCATTGGCAGTAACTATCCTCTTTTTGCAAACCTAGGCGTTGCTCAAGTAGAGCACTTAGTTTTGAAAAAGGAACTGCATAAAATAACCACCTTAATTGATAAATTACAAGCTGATGGATTGATTATTCATGTCAACCCATTCCAAGAATATTTGCAACCTGAAGGTGATAGATTTATTCAATCTCCACTACAAACCATCGAAAATGTTTTGGAGAAGTTGTCTATTCCGATCATTGTAAAAGAAGTTGGGCAAGGTTTCGGACCACAAAGCCTTCGAAGACTACTCCAATTACCATTGGCAGCAATAGATTTTGGAGCAAGTGGGGGAACTAATTTTGCATTGTTAGAATTGCTAAGAACCCAAGAAAAATCAGAATCCGTGCAAATGCCCTTAACAAAAGTTGGACATAGTGCAGAAGAAATGATTACTTTTGTGAATGATTTAGTGGTGGAGTTAGGGGATAAAGTACTATGCAATCAAATAATTGTTTCAGGAGGAATTCAAAATTTTTTAGATGGCTATTATTGCACCAAAAAGTTGAAACTTAAAAGTGTTTATGGCCAAGCTTCTGCTTTTTTGAAATATGCCATCCATGACGATGATTCCCTGAGCAACTACACCCAGCAACATATAAAAGGGCTAAAATTAGCCAATGCTTATTTGATACCAAAATAAAATGAGTTTATGTCGAAATTGATTAATGGTTTTTCCAAACTTACAAAGTCAGCCAAAATAACTTGGCTATCAGAAAATTATATTGATGAAAACCATTTTAATATTGAAGTTATTGAAAATAGCTGGTATCAAAACGAATCAATCCAAAAAATACTCGAAGGATTTAGTGAAAACACTATTTCCAATTTTCATCTACCTTTTGGCTTAGCCCCCAATTTTTTAATCAATGAAAAACCTTATTGTATCCCAATGGCAATTGAGGAAAGTTCTGTGGTTGCCGCTGCTGCAGGCGCTGCCAAATATTGGCTCGACAGAGGAGGCTTTCATGCAAAAGTAATTGATACAAAAAAAATTGGTCAAGTCCATTTCTATTGGTTTGGGGATACTGAAAAGCTAAAATCAAGTTTCAATACTTTAAAAACCGCATTACTTAAAGATATCGAACCCCTCACTGCTAATATGGTGAAAAGAGGTGGCGGCGTTTTAGATATTGAGCTTTTGGATAAGACTGCTGAAGAACCTAATTACTATCAATTATTTGTTACTTTCGAGACCTGCAATTCGATGGGTGCCAATTTCATCAACTCCATCCTCGAATCTTTTGCAACCACTTTAACTAGTTATATTTCAAATAATGAAAATTTTATAGGAAAGGAAAAAGAGGTGAAAATCATCATGTCCATCCTATCAAATTTCACCCCTGAATGTTTAGTAAAAGCATGGGTAGAATGTCCCATCGAAAAACTAGGAACTTATAATAGCATGTCTGCCAACGAGTTAGCAGACAAATTTTATACTGCTGTAAAAATTGCAAAACTTGACCCATATAGGGCAACAACCCATAATAAAGGTATCTTTAATGGCATCGATGCTGTCGTTATCGCAACTGGAAATGATTTTAGAGCAGTAGAAGCCTGTGGGCACACCTATGCTGCAAAAGATGGAAAATACAGAAGTTTGAGTACTTGTTCTCTTGAAAATAATATTTTTAGATTCGAGTTAGAAATTCCATTAGCTTTAGGTACTGTTGGCGGCTTGACAAAGTTGCATCCAATGTCTCAATTGGCATTGGAAATTTTAGGGAATCCATCAGCACAAGAATTAATGGAAATAATTGCAGTGGTTGGACTTGCCCAAAACTTTGCTGCTGTAAGGTCATTGGTAACTTCTGGCATTCAAAAGGGGCATATGAAAATGCACCTCGGGAATATCTTACAGCAACTTGGAGCAACAGAAATGGAAAAAGCTAATTGCCAGAGTCATTTTAGTGATAAAGTGGTTTCCCATAGTGCCGTAAGGGATTATTTAGAAAATTCCAGACTAGAAATAAATGCGAAATGCTAAAGGAAAATTCTAGTTCATCTTCCTTTTTTGCAAATGGCAAACTACTGCTCACCTCAGAATATTTAGTACTCGATGGGGCAAAAGCCTATGCAATTCCGACCAAAAAAGGGCAATCACTTCATGTAGAAACTGCTGAAAAAAATGATTCCATTCATTGGCTGGCATTAGATTGTGAAAACAACATTTGGCATGAAGAAATCATTTCAGAAGCTATTCTCTTGAAAAACATTCATGAAATAACAAATGAAGTTTCTAGATTTATTGCTCAAATATTCCAATATATTGAGTCCATCAAGAGTGGTTTCTTTAAAAAAAATATTGGTACAAAGCTGCATTTCAAATTAGATTTTCCGAGAAATTGGGGCTTAGGCACTAGCTCTACTTTGATTTCGCTTATTAGCCAATGGGCAAATATTGACCCCTATTTATTATTGAAAAACACCTTTGGTGGTTCTGGTTATGATATTGCATGTGCTTCAGCAACTTCTGCTATTGAGTTTAAAAATTCAAACCATTCACAATCTATTGTTCCTCAAGTTTTTGCACCAAATTTTTCAAATCATCTTTATTTTGTTTATTTAGAAAAAAAACAAAATAGTAGATCTGGAATAGAACACTATCGCAGCAAAAAACCTCCTACTTCATTAGAAATCAACCAGATGAATGAAATTGCTGAAACATTATTTTTTGCAACGACACTTGAAATATTTGAAAAAGCAATAGAAAAACACGAAGCTTTTATTGCAAGATTTATAAATATGGAGCCAGTAAAGAACAAGATTTTTCCAGATTTCTGGGGTGCCATAAAATCACTTGGAGCTTGGGGTGGCGATTTCGTATTAGCCACTAGTAGTAAAGATGAGGCAACTACAAAAGATTATTTTAGCAGCAAAGGGTATCATACGGTATTATTATTTTCAGAATTGGTATAATGATTATCTCAACAAAAGCCATCATTTTAAAAAATATAAAGTACGGCGATTCGAGCCTTATTCTTCATGCCTACACAGCAGAGAAAGGGTTGAGAAATTATATAGTTAGTGGGGTGAGGAGCACAAAGTCAAAAATCCCTGCAGCAGCATTTCAAGTGGGCAACATGCTGGATATTATTGCATATGAAAAGTATGAAAATCAATTAAATAGGATAAAAGAAATCAATATTCAAACAGTTTTCAAAGATATTCCTTTCAATATAAAAAAAGGTGCAACCACCCAATTGATGATGGAAATTGTGGGGAAATGTATTCAAGAAGTTGAGCCCAATCCAGTATTATTTAACTTTTTAGCAGATTGCTTATTATATTTAGATTCCACTAATGATTCGATTCGCAATTTCCACCTTTATTTTTTAGTACAATTCTCTGCCTTTCTTGGTTTTTCGCCAGGAGGAAAATATATTGAAGGTTCTTTTTTTGATCAAAAAGAAGGCATTTTTACTTTTTCAAATGAAAATATAACAAGTTGTATGAATCCGATTTTGAGTTCAAATCTTTATCTACTTTCAAATTCTTCGATTGAAAACTACCATAAAATAGAAATGGAAAGACAGATTCGAGACGATCTTTTCTTTGCTTTAGAAAAATTCTATCAGTTTCATTTAGAAAATCTTAAACCATTTGAATGTTATAGAATTTGGAAAGAGCTTCTGTAGCTTATGAAATAACTTTGTTATAACTTAATCTTTTCAAGATTTCACCAAAAAATAATCATTTTTTGTCAATAATTGTTGACATTTGCAATTGCTTTAAATCAAAACAATACAAACAAACGGATTGATATGTCATCCTTCAAAGATTTTTGGAACAACAATTCAACATTAAATACGATAAGGAATTATTATCAAAAAGTTAATGAGCCCATTCAGCGAATGATGGTTCCTGTCAGAGCCCAGTGGCGGATATTTGCAAACAATTATCCTAAATTATCTCGTTGGGTAAAATTCGGTATTCGATTATTTTCTGTGCTTTTTGCCATCTTAGCATTTGTTTTTATTCTAGCAGCCTTTGGTGTTTTTGGAAAACTTCCCACCTATGAGGAATTGAGGAATGTGAAAACAGCTACTGCCTCTGAAGCATACACAGAAGATGGCGTTTTATTAGGTAGATATTTTTTGGAAAATAGAACGACAGTAGATTATAAAGATATCGCCCCATCAGTCATAAATGCTTTAGTTGCTACTGAAGATTCCCGATTTTTCGAACATAGCGGTGTGGATATTAGAAGTACTTTGAGGGTTGCGTTCAAGTCTGTTTTGTTAAGGGATGAGTCCTCAGGAGGCGGAAGTACCTTGAGCCAACAATTAGCAAAAAACCTATTTAAAAGAAAAAAATTCTGGATACTCTCTTTGCCAATCAATAAAATTCGAGAAATTATCATTGCAAGCAGATTAGAAAGAGTTCATACAAAAGAAGAATTACTGACTTTATATTTGAATACCGTTCCTTTTGGCAACAATGTTTTCGGTATCCATATGGCTTCTATGCGATATTTTAGTAAGCCACCATCCCAGTTAAAATCTGAAGAATCTGCTGTATTGATCGGTATGTTGAAAGCAACCACATCTTACAACCCAGTAAAAAACCCCGACAAAGCAAAGCAGCGAAGAAATGTGGTTTTAGACCAAATGGAGAAAAATAATTATCTAAAATCTAAAGCTTGCGATTCATTAAAATCATTACCGCTTGAAATACAATTTAATACAGAAAGAATTGACAAAGATTTTGCTCCATACTTTAGAGAACATATTCGAGTAGAAGTAGAATCTTTACTAAAAGACTATAAAAAAGAAGATGGCTCTCCCTACGATTTGTATGCGGATGGTCTGAAAATATATACTACTCTTGATTCCAAAATGCAACAGTATGCTACTGAAGCGATTACTGCTCATTTGGAAACCGTACAAAATAGATTTGATAGAGAATGGGGAACGACAGACCCTTGGGCAGACACAGAGGTAAAGGATTTTTTAGAGCTAGAAATGAAAAAATCTAAAAGATATAGAATGCTGAAAGACCAAAAAATGTCGGATGCAGATATCAAAAAGAATTTCGAAGCTAAAATTGAAATGACGGTCTTTTCTTGGAAAGGACCTGTAGTGAAAAGTATGTCTCCTTTAGATTCTATTCGTTATTACAATCGATTGATTAATGCTGGTTTTTTGGTAATGGAGTCTGGCACAGGAAAAATAAAAGCATGGATAGGCGGAACAGATTTTCAATATTTCCAATTCGACCATATAAAATCAAGAAGACAAGTTGGTTCTACTTTCAAGCCAATTCTATATGCTAGAGCTTTAAAAAGCAGAATAACACCTTGTGAATATTTACCCAACTACCAAAAAACCTATGATGTAACTAGCTTTAGCTACAAATATGCAAAAAGAGTAAAAGGGGAAGATAGAAAATATTGGACACCTGCCAATGCAGATCATAGCAGTGGTGGTAGTTATAGAATGGCAGATGCTTTAAGAAAATCGTTGAATTTGGTGAGTGCCAACTTGATTATGAGAGATAGTGTTACTCCAGATTCTGTTCGGTTGTTAGCTGGAGAAATGGGCATTGACACCAATAAGATTTTACCTGTTCCTGCTTTAGCTTTGGGAGCTGCCGAAATTCCTCTTTATGAAATGGTGCAAGCCTACGGAACTTTTGCAAATCATGGATTACGCCTCAAACCAATGATGATCACTAGGATTGAAGATGCCAATGGAAAAGTTATTTTGGAGAATAGCCCAATTCCTATCGAACAACAAAAAAGAGTGCTTTCAATCGAAGAAGCAGATTTGATGAATCACTTGATGAAAAAAGTGGTGGAAGATGGTACTGCAAAAAAATTGGTTTACAAATATGGCTTAGAATTCGACATAGCTGGAAAAACTGGTACTAGCCAAAACAATTCCGATGGTTGGTTTATTGGATATACCAATGATTTAGTGGCTGGAGCATGGGTAGGTGCAGAAACACCTGCAGTACACTTCAAATCTCTTGAATTGGGTCAGGGAGCTAGCACTGCTTTACCGATTTGGGGAAGTTTTATGGAAAAGCTGGTTCACGATCCTAAATATGCCTACATAGCAGAATCCAAATTCCCGGAATATTGCGACTCTGTCAAAACCGTTTTACTCTGTATTCCTCCTGTTACAGAAGATGACACAACTGAAATTCTTGAAATTCCAGCCATGTCAGATAGTTTGACGAACGACATTGAAGAAGTAATTGAAATTCCAAAAGAATCTCAAAAAGACAAAAGAAAAGAAGAAGGGGGCGGATTAGAAATAAATAACGACTAATATGAAATTAGAACATATCGGCATAGCAGTGAAGGATTTGGCTGCTAGTAATGAGTTGTTTTCAAAATTATTTAACTCATCGCCATATAAGCAAGAAATAGTTGATTCAGAGCATGTTATAACTTCATTTTTCCAAACAGGAGCTTCAAAAATAGAGCTTTTGGCTGCGACCGACCCCAATAGTGCAATTGCAAAATTTATAGAGAAAAAGGGAGAAGGGATTCACCACATGGCATTTGAAGTAGCTGATATTCATGCTGAGATGAAAAGATTAGTGTCTGAAGGCTTTCAATTAATAAATGAAAACCCAAAAAAGGGTGCAGATAATAAATTAGTTTGTTTTTTACACCCAAAATCTACCAATAGTGTTTTGATCGAGCTCTGTATGGAAATAAAGGAATCATAACTCAGTAATATTTTTTTATTCAAATATTGTAATTAATATATTACTAAATTATTCTTTCTGCCGTATATTTGCACGATTTTTAAAATAAGCTGTAATGAACAATCATTTTTTATACCATAATCCAACATTGCTAAAAGCATATTTGGGGGTTGTTCCCTTCCAGTTTGTTTTGAATAATTTTTTACAATTATTGACTAATTGATATTAAAAGCCCTCGTAATTGTTTTACGAGGGCTTTTTTTTAGCTTTTACAATCAAAAATATGCCAAGAGATAATTCTATCCAATCAGTTTTAATTATAGGAAGTGGACCTATTGTTATTGGTCAGGCTTGCGAATTCGATTATTCAGGTACTCAAGCATCTCGTTCTCTCAGAGAAGAGGGCATTGAGGTTACTTTAATCAATTCGAACCCAGCCACTATTATGACTGACCCAGTCACTGCCGATAATATTTATTTATTGCCCCTGACAGTTGATAGCATAGAAAAGATTTTGCAAGAAAGAAAAATTGATGCTGTCCTGCCAACAATGGGCGGACAAACTGCTCTCAACCTTGCAATAGAAGCCGACAAATTAGGAATTTGGGACAAATATAATGTTCGAATGATTGGTGTTGATATCGCTGCAATCGAGCTAACTGAAAATAGGGATGAGTTCAGAAAACTCATGCTTCGCATCGGGATGGACGTAGCACCTTCCTTTGTGGCTAATTCCTTTTTGGAAGGAAAGGAGGCTGCTCAAAAATTAGGTTTTCCTTTGGTTATCCGACCTTCCTATACCCTTGGTGGTACTGGTGGTGGATTTGTGATGAAAGAAGAAGAATTTGATAGTGCTTTGAAAAAAGGACTTCAAGCCTCCCCTACTCATGAAGTTTTGGTGGAAAGAGCAGTGCTAGGTTGGAAAGAATTTGAGTTAGAATTATTGAGAGATTCGAATGATAATGTGGTGATTATCTGTACTGTAGAAAATATAGATCCCATGGGGATTCATACTGGAGATAGCATCACAGTTGCTCCAGCCATGACTTTATCAGACACCGCATTCCAATTGATGCGGGATAATGCAATCATGATGATGCGATCCTTAGGAAATTTCTCAGGAGGTTGCAACGTTCAATTTGCTCAAAACCCTGAGACAGAAGAATTAATCGCCGTAGAAATCAACCCAAGGGTTTCTAGATCTTCAGCCCTTGCCAGCAAAGCTACGGGTTATCCGATAGCAAAAATTGCTGCGAAACTGGCTATTGGATACACTTTAGATGAGTTAAAAAACCAAATTACTAAAACTACCTCTGCCTTTTTCGAGCCTACTCTAGATTATGTGATTGTGAAAATGCCTCGTTGGAATTTTGAAAAATTTCACGGAGCTGACCATATTCTTGGTTTACAAATGAAGTCGGTGGGAGAAGTAATGTCTATCGGTCGATGCTTCCTCGAGGCTTTGCAAAAAGCATGTCAGAGTCAAGAAAACAATCGAACAGGTTTAGGAGCCGACAAAAAAGAGTGGATTAGTACCAATGATATTATAGAACGATTAGAGAAGGTAAGTGATGATAGAATTTATAGGGTAAAAGATGCCTTGCGACTTGGGGTTCCTGAAAAGACGGTTCATAAAATCACAGGAATCGACCCTTGGTTCATCAAACAAATTAAAAGGTTAGTAAAAATCGAGCAAAACCTACATAGATACAATATTCCAGCAGATATACCCAAAGATTTTTTCATTGAACTGAAGCAATTAGGCTATTCAGATGCTCAGATTGCTTGGATTATGAGAGTGGATGAAGTTCATGTGACGAAACAGCGAAAAAAACTAGGTATCAAAAGAGTATATAAGTTGGTGGACACTTGTGCTGCCGAATTTGAGGCAAAAACTCCTTATTATTATTCGACTTTTGATGGCGAGAATGAAAGTGTACCTTCCAAAAAGAAAAAAATAATTGTATTAGGTTCTGGTCCCAATAGAATTGGACAAGGCATTGAGTTTGATTATTGTTGTGTGCATGGGCTATTGGCAATAAAAGAAGCGGGTTATGAGGCAATAATGATCAATTGCAACCCAGAAACAGTAAGTACAGATTTTGATATTGCAGACAAGTTATATTTCGAACCCGTTTATTGGGAACATATTCAGGAAATCATTGAATTAGAAAAACCAATTGGTGTTATTGTCCAATTAGGTGGTCAGACGGCTTTGAAATTAGCAGAAAAATTCCATCAACACAATATTCCGATATTAGGAACCAGCTACGAATCGCTAGATTGGGCAGAAGACAGGGGGAAATTTTCAGATTTATTAAAATCTTTGAATATTCCTTATCCAAAATATGGTGCTTCGAATGATGTAGATGAGGCTTTGGCGATTGCAAATACCGTTACCTACCCAGTTTTGGTTCGTCCTTCCTACGTTTTAGGGGGTCAACGGATGAAAATCGTTATCAATGACAATGAGTTGGAAAGACAGGTGTTATCTATTTTTAAACATATGCCCGACAATAAAGTGTTGATTGACCAGTTTTTGGAAAGAGCAAAAGAGGCAGAAATTGATGCCATTTGCGATGGAGATGAAGTGCATATCATGGGAATAATGGAACATATCGAGCCTGCTGGAATACATTCTGGCGATAGTTCTGCCATGTTGCCCACCTATAGTTTGAGTCAAGAAGTGCTAGATGATATGGTGCAATACACCAAGAAATTAGCTTTTGCGATGAATGTGAAGGGGCTGATCAACATCCAATTTGCCATAAAAGACGACAAAGTATATGTCATAGAAGCAAACCCAAGAGCAAGCCGAACTACGCCATTTATTGCTAAAGCCTATAAGGTTCCCTACCTGAATATTGCCACATTGGTGATGATAGGGGCGAAGAAAATAAAAGATTTCAAAATAGAAAAGCAACTGGATGGCTATGCAATAAAAGTGCCTGTATTTTCTTTCGAAAAATTCCCTAATGTGGACAAACAGTTAGGACCAGAAATGAAATCTACTGGAGAAGCCATTTATTTCATCAAGGACTTGAAAGATTCATATTTCAGGGAGTTGGATAGAAATAGAAGCATGTATTTGTCCTATTAAAAGAAATTTTCTTGAATTATTGGCATATATCAAAACAGGAATATTATTACAGTAATATTCCTGTTTCTTTTTCTGGAAGTTGTACTTCTAGCTATTTTAAGCTACGAACCAAAGGAGCAAAGTGAAGAAATTTTATCGTTTAATGATTGTAAAAAGTTTCAAATTCGAACTTGGATTTATCCAAGTTTATGAAACAATTGTTAATTTTATCTCGCCTCCGACATATAGATGATTTAACCATTAAAATTAGTAATGATATGCCTATTTCTATTGATGTAGAAAAAGATTACCTTTATAATTTAGGAATTGAAAAAGGTATTGAAAAAGGAATTGAGAAAGGTATTGAGAAAGGTATTGAAAAAGGAATCGAAAAGAATACAATTGAGCTAGTATTAAATGCTTTTAATAATGGAATTACTTTGCAACTGATTGCCAATATCACGAATATATCTCTATCAAAAGTCAAAGAAATTCTTAAAAATCATAAAAAGTTATAATTTGATTTTAATAAAATTTTTAGTTATTTTCCTACTCCCCTGCATTATAAACTTTTATCCAGAATCTAGTTTTTGGATATTAATAGATAAATGTTGAATTTTTGAAATAAAATCTTGATTTCGGTAAGTTTTTAATTGCTCTAAAATCCTTTTTAAATATCCTAATGTAAGGTTATTATAGCCGATTATTTTACTATCAAAGTAATGATTTAAATTGAAATAACAAGTTAAACTATCTTTTGAATTCAATATAGTCGCTGCAACTTCGACTGGATTTAGTTCATCAAAACTTATATGACCAACTAATTTTGGTGTAATTAAGATAAATCTATTTTTCTCTTCAATAAAATCATCTATAATAGTAAGTAAGTAAATTGGTTTTGTTGAATTGTTCTTTATTTTACCTTGATTTCTATAATATAATAATTTCATTTGATAAGTTTTTTTATAAAAGTAGTATCTCGATCTAATTCAACTACCTCTAAACTAATACCTAAAGAATCTTGAATTAAAATTTTAGTTGTAGTATCTTCATTTTTTTTACTTTGTAAGCATCCAACAATTATTATAAAATATATAATGAAAAAAATATTTTTGCAATTTCATTTAAAATAATCTTTATTTTTAAAAAAAAATCGATTATTATATTAACCAGTTTTATTCCTTGATTATCTTCCCAATATAAATCTTTTCCTTACCAACCATTTGCACGAAATAGGTACCTACTTCCAATTTCTCAACAGAAATTGTTTGATTTCCAATGGATTCAATTTTTTGGGTTAAAACTTTTTGTCCTACTGAATTGTAAATATTAATTTCTCCTGTTTCTTTTGAATTAAAATTAACTAAATTAATATTTTTTATTGGATTTGGGTAAATTAGTATTTTTTCAGTTTCTAGCTCCTTTGTTAATACTCCAGAATTTGACAATTTATATAGTTCATTTCCAAGATTACTTGTTTTTATTACACAATATAAATTATTATTAAATTCCAAAATGTCGTTTATCTCAATAAAATTTTGTATATCACTAACTATTGATTTAGCAGTATCATTTGAAATTTCAATTAAATCACTATAATTTGAGGGGGAAAATCATTATAAAAAATAGTATAATTTATTGTTCTTTATGAAAGTTTTAATTTCAACAATATTTTCATTAAAGCTCCCAGTATTGTATACATTCTGCTTAATTATGCCATTTGTTTTTACTAATTTATGATGTTGAGTACCATCCAAATAGTACATATATCCATTATATTCTACAAATCCCAATGAAATTAAACCTGAATCTTTTTCAACCTTTGTTGTTCCTAATTTTGTACCATCTGTAACCATTAATGTATGATCATAACCCTTTGTACTATTAAAATAAGTTTTGTCTAAGTAAGTAAAAAATTGATAAACTGACTGATCTAATAATAGATATTTTGAATCAAAAATCTCTTCTGTTCCATCCTCATTTCCATTACTCTTATATAATTTTGTGTATATAGAATCTGGATTATTATTTAATACGTATGTTGTATAAATAAATAATTCTTTCCCATTAATATAAATTGGTTTTATTATTGTATTTCAGTTCCTTGATTAAAATCCTTTACTAATTTAATATCATTTACTGAGCCACTTGTTTTAAAAGTTCTCTTCCAACTCCAAATTTCGATATGTTAGCTGTAAAATATAACATTGAGTCGGTAACACATAAAATTTGTATATCTTTTGCATAAATTGAAGTATCATTAGTTGGTCTAAATGCATTTGTACCCAAATCTATTCCATCCGAAAAATATAATTCAGTTGTAGCATTTTGATTTTTAACTACAAAAAATAATTTATTTTTAAAAATTACTCCTTGTATGATATTAGTGTTTTCACTTCCAGAAGTAATATCTTTAACTATAGAAGTCCCTTGTTCAGTACCATCAGTTTTCCACAATTCACGTCCATGATCATTATCACTTGCCGAAAAATACATTAAACTATTAGTACTTATAAATGTGTGTGGATAACTACCACTACTTCCTATCTTTATATCTTTTATTAATTTAAAATTGTTATTAGAACCATCGGTACTATACAGTTCATAATTGTTAGTTTCCTTATTCCCATTAAAATACAACTGATTATTAAAACTATATAAAACTCTAGATCCATTAAATATTCCATCTTCCACTACCAATGTTAAAATCAGAAACTAATTCAACTTTAGTTTGTGCAAAACAAAAAATGTTTGATATTATTATCAAAACTACAATTGTCAAATTCTTTTTCATTATATATTTTTTTTATTATTTAATGTTTTCTTAAATCAATTTACAATTATACAAAAAATAGAGGATTCACCTAAAATTATTAATAAATATTTAGAAATTATTTAAATTCTAAAAATACCTGATAGCACAAAATCTTCCCCCAAATATACAAAGCTCAATAGGTTCTTCAGAACCGTAACGTGTTGGCTACAAATCTCCTGCCTTGTAAATATAAGTTAACTTGTTGATCAAATATTTTATATCGACTCATCTATCTTTTTTCAAATATACCTTTTGATTATTGGAATTTTTAGTTTTATTTGAAATTTTTACTATTTCAATTTAGTATTGTATTTCATAAATACTCACAAGTCTCAAGACTTACAACCATAAAGTTTCGATTTTGGAAAATTTACCTTGGATGCATTGTTGGTGAAATATTTTTTTACTAGCAAATTTCAAAACCTAAATTTATAATTACTTTTAAAAAAAATATTTATATTTGGCTATTCTTTTATTTAAACCTTTAAAAATGAATATGCTAACTTACCAAAATTGTTGTAAAATTTCAGCAATCGTTATTTTCTTTGTTTCTCAATTTTCTAGTACAAATCTTTTGGGACAAGGTGAATTCAAAACCAAATGGTTTTTCCCTAGCTCATCAACACAAATTAATTTCAAAGCAGAGGCTGTAGATTCTGTAGATTATTTCTGGACTACAGCCCCATCTGGTAAAAATGGGAAGGGGCGTTTTATGATGAACACTTCAGGAGATATTCAATTGAATGGCTTAGATATTACAGCAGGAGATACCTTACAATTAGATATTGCTCCTATAAACCTAAGACACTTTTATTTTAAATCTACAGAGGATGCATC
>JADJVK010000003.1 GCA_016710625.1 Saprospiraceae bacterium | reverse complement strand
TGAAGTGGGAAACTAATCCGAAGGCTTGGTTGTTCAGGATATTGAAAAATGCTTTTATAAAACGACTACGTGAAAAGCAGTGGTAGTCGAATAAGGTTAACTTTTGAAGACTATGTAGTCTATCATGACGAAGAAGATACCACCTCAATTAGCTAGTACAGCTGACCCTTAGAACTGATTTGTTTCAGAAAATGATGGGAGACGAGGGACTTTTGCACCCAACACTCTTCCTGAAGATTTTCTGACCGTCACAAGTATTGTGTGATTTGGGAAGGCTTTAGTTAAAGTGCAGATGAAATTGCCGCACTCAGAACGGTAGGAACGGTAAAGCATCAGATTGCACCGAGCTAGGAATTTACTGAAAGAGAAACTAAAAAGTTATGCTGAGTCCTTAGGATATGAAGATAAGAGGAATTAGCATTTGAGTATTGACACAAATAAAATTTTAAGATAAAAACTTGTATTTCAGCGATTTGGGTACAAGTTTAAAAAATGTTTCTATGCAACCAGAGATTCGACATGATTTTAAACACAGAGTGGATTTATATTTAGACAACGAGCTTCAGATGGATGAACAAGAAGTGTTGATGAATGAAGTAAAAAACAACCCACATTTTCAGGCAGTTTTAGATCAAGAAAGAAATTTTAGAACTTTTCTAAGATCCAATGTGAGTAGAAAAAGTGTTTCCCCTGCATTGATTGAGAATATAAAAGAGCGATTAAGACAACCCCCGTTTAGCATATCATAAACATTTATTTGGCTGTTGCCATTTCAATTTTCAATAATAGATGAGTTGGAAAGCTTTATAAATATACATACTCATCATATTCCTACTCACGATGTGGATGTTTGGACAAATGTGAATTTGCAACAGGATGCAAACACCTTTCTCCAACCTAATTCTTTGGATAGAAATAAAGGAAAAACCACCTTTTCTGTAGGAATCCATCCTTGGTATTTGGATGCGGAAAATTATCTACATCAAATAGACCAGGTGTCATTATTATTGAAAGAAGTGAACTGTATTGCAATTGGCGAAGCTGATTGGATAAAGGATAGAAACAAATTGGGAGCTACAAAAAGAAGTATTTATTCGCCAAATCGAATTATCTGAGCAGCACAATTTGCCCATGATTTTGCATAGTGTAAAATCTTTTCATGAAATAATACAAATAAAACGCCAGCTAAAACCACAAATGCCATGGATATTTCCATGGCTTCAATCATAGAAAAGTTTTTATGATTTATTGGTTCAGAATGGTTGTGTTATCTCTATTGGTACTGCTATTTTGAATCCAAAATCTATTTTAAACACCTATATTTCAGCCATTGATTTGGATTCCATTTTCCTAGAAACGGATGATAGTACGATTTCTATCAAAACCGTTTATGACCAAATTAAGTTTTTAAAATCCATCGAATTGGAGTCATTAATTTCAATTTTGCAAAATAATTTTAATAAAACATTTCGTTGACCATAATATTTTTTAACTTTAGCCACAGATAAAAAGTGGTTAGTTATGCAAATTAGCAAGTTATTCGATTATATTTATTATCAACAGGAAAATTTCCCTCAGGATCATTGTATTGGTCATTTTGTAGATGGAAAAGTAGTGAAATATTCCACAAAGGAAGTGCTCGAATTATCAAGAAAAATTGCCGTTGGACTATTAGAGACAGGATTAAAGCCAGGGGATAGAGTGGGTATGGTTTCCTATAAAAACAGACCAGAATGGGTAATTATGGATTTGGCTATGTTGCAAATAGGTGTAATAAATGTCCCCGTTTATCCAACTATTAGCTCAAAAGAATATGAATATATTTTCAATGATGCTGAAATAAAAGCCTGTATTGTTGGGGATGGTGATTTGTATGATAAGGTTAAAAAAGCTCAAGCTGCAGTACCATCACTAACCACCATTTATACTTGCGATAAAAGAACCAATCGTCCATTTTGGATGGATTTGATTCACGATGGTGACCAATCTGAAGTGATCGAATCAAAGATGCGATAAATCCAGCTGAAATGGCAATATTGATTTATACTTCTGGCACGACTGGTGAGCCCAAAGGAGTAATGCTTTCCCACAACAATATAGTGAGTAACATCAATGCTGTTCGACCATTAATTCCTATAAAAGCTGGGGATAAATCCTTGAGCTTTTTGCCCATGTGTCATGTGTTTGAAAGAGTCGTCTCCTATGCTTATTTGTACATCGGAGCGAATGTAAATTTTGTAGGTACGGATAACTTAGGCGGAGATGAGGGAGATTTGAAAAAAGTAAAGCCCCATTTTTTTACAACTGTACCTAGGCTCTTGGAGAAAGTCTATGAAAAAATATACAACAAAGGATTAGCACTCAAAGGTATCAAAAAAGGGTTGTTTTTCTGGGCTTTACGACTAGTAGATGATTTTGAATATGATAAACCTTATACAGGAATTAAAGCTTTAAAATTAAAAATAGCTGACAAATTGATTTTTAGTAAGTGGAGAGAAGCTCTAGGTGGTAATGTAAAAGGAATCATAACTGGAGCTGCACAGTGTCCAGAAAAAATGGCTAGAGTTTTTTCGGCTGCTGGTATTCCAGTTCGGGAAGGTTATGGATGACAGAAACCTCTCCAGCCATCAGTATCACCCGATTTGACAAAGGATATGCAAAACTTGGAACTGTGGGACCAGCCATAGACGGAGTGGAAATCAAAATTGATACATCTGAGGGAGAATATAGGCAAGGAGAGGGGGAAATCATTGTGAATGGACCGAATGTGATGCTTGGTTATTACAGAAAACCAGATAAGACGGCTGAAATAATGAAGACGATAGATGGTAAGCAATGGCTAAAAACTGGAGATGTTGGGACGTTAATTACCGCAGAGAACGGTGTGAAATTCTTGAAAATAACAGATAGGAAAAAGGAGTTGTTAAAAACTTCTGGAGGAAAGTACGTAGCTCCATCACCAATTGAAGGAAAGCTAAAAGAGGATTTTTTAATAGAACAAATTATGGTGGTAGGGGACAATCATAAGTTTATAACTGCTTTGATTATTCCTGCAGAAGAAGCCCTGAAAGAGTGGTGTGGTAGGCATCATTTGGATTTGAGTAGCCTAAAAGAGATGGTAAAGCACCCAACGGTAATTGAAAAATACCAATCTGTGGTGAATAAATACAATCCAGAATTTAATCATGTGGATCAAATAAAAGCATTTAAACTATTGCCAACTACATGGGAAACCACACAAAGCCGATGGCACCGAAGCAGAGCTAACGCCTACCATGAAACTCAAAAGAAGGGTGATTTTACAAAAATATGAAAAAGAAATTGCTGAGATGTACGCAGAAAAGTAAGATTGGGTGAGATATTCATTAATTTTGCATTTCTTGAATCATCATACCAATGAAAGAGGTTATTGAATTATATAAAAAAGTGGTTGTCCAGATTGCTACTCCTTATAGCACAGGAACTGGTTTTGTTGTGAAAGATGCTAATTTGATAGTTACCAACGAACATGTGATTCGGGGGAATGCAACCGTGATTATTGAGAGCCCTTTATTTCAGAGACAAATATCGAAAGTAGTCTATATTGACCAAAAACATGATTTGGCATTTTTAAGTGCACCTTCTATAGAAAATATCCCCGATATTGACTTGTTGGATACAATAAACGTTTCTGAAGGGGATGCCGTAATTGCAGTAGGTCATCCTTTTGGATTGAAATATACCGCCACTCAAGGAATTATATCTAATACCAAACACATTATAAATTCCCTAAATTATTACCAACACGATGCTGCTTTGAATCCTGGTAACAGTGGTGGTCCGTTGGTGAATAAACTAGGACAAGTCATTGGAATCAACACATTTATCATTCAAAATGGAAATAGTATTGGGTTTTCGTTGCCTTCCACAGCGTTGATCCAGGCAATTGATGAATTCTTGCATTCTGGAGCAACTTGTGGAACAAGATGTGTATCTTGTACAAATTTGGTGACGGAAAAGACAATTGAACAAAACTATTGTCCATCCTGTGGCTCAAAGGTTGCCTTGCCCTCCAGTGCCCCTGAATATGTGCCAAAAGGGGTATGTAAAACTATAGAAGAAATAATATCTAAAACTGGCAATGTAGTGGCATTATCCCGTTTGGGACCGAATTCTTGCGCATCATTCATGGAAGTGCGAAAAATATCCATTTCTTATCACGAAAAAAACAGGAACGATCACAGGTGATGCTTTCCTATGTAAGTTGCCTAAAGAAAATATCAAAGCTATATATGAATACCTTTTAAGGCAAAATTATGAATTGATGGTTTGTCATTAAGTATTTTAGGACAAGAGATTGCGATCTCTTTGGTGATGTACGACTGATATTTGGAAACCAGAAACAGGATTAAAACTTTTCAATAATTTATTGCATAAAGCAGATGATTATGATGATATCCTCATTCATGAATTTGGCGCTATTGGGTAAGAATAGCTGACTAGCAAACTTTATATGTTTGCATAAGTGACAGATAACCAGCTATTAAAATATCTTCTTGGTGAGCTTATTTGCTCAAATTGCTTATTTTAAATTATAATTTCTCTAAATAAGCTAATTTTGCATCCATATATTTGGATTAAAAACACTTTTTACAAAAAAAATCTACATGTCTCATTATTTAGAAGGATTGAATCCAGCACAATATGCTGCAGTTACCCAAACGGAAGTTGGTCCATTGCGATCTGGCAAAACGAGGGTATTGATTATCGTATCGCCCACCTAATTGAAAAAGGTGTAGCACTGTGGGAAATTCTTTCCTTGACTTTCACCAATAAAGCGAAGGAAATGAAAGAAAGAATAGAAAAGGTAGGGAGAAAAAGCAAATCAGATTTGGGAAGGAACTTTTCACTCAGTATTTGGGAAAATATTGAGAATAGAAGCAGAAAAAATAAATTATACCTCCGATTTTACTATTTACGATACAGACGATTCGAAAAGTCTAATTAACTCAATCGTAAAAGAGCTCAACTTGGATAGCACTAGCTACCCTGCAAATGCTGTTTTGAGCCGCATATCAAATGCAAAAAGCAATATCATTCCACCAGCAAAATATGCGAACAATCCCATTTTGTTGCAAGAAGATGCTTCACAAAAAGACCACATATTTATAAAATATATGAAACTTATGTGAGCTGTTGTAGAAAAGCAGGAGCAATGGATTTCGACGATATGTTGTATCTTTTATATGCTCTTTTTTATTAAAAAACGAAGAGGTACTTACGAAATATAGGAATAAGTTCAAATATGTTTTGGTAGATGAGTTTCAGGATACCAATCAATTGCAATATGGTATAATAAAATTGTTGACCTACTATGATAAAAGTCCTTGTAATATTTGTGTGGTTGGGGATGATGCTCAGAGTATATATGCTTTTAGAGGGGCAACAATTGATAATATATTAGATTATGAAAAGGACTTTAAAAATAGGGGCATAAAACCATCAAATTGGAGCAGAACTACCGCTCTACTCACCATATAGTACAGGCAGCCAATGAGGTAATAGCATATAATAGTCGACAATTAAAGAAAGATATTTGGACAGAAAATAATGAAGGAACCAAGATTCGCCTCATCAGGACTATGACTGATAATATTATTTTGTACAGAACCAACTCACAATCAAGGGTTTTTGAAGAATATTTAAGGCATTATAATATTACTTTACTGAGTTTTTGAGGGATGTCATTTTATCATCGAAAGGAGGTAAAAGACCTGTTGGCTTACCTTCGATTGGTAATCAACCCGAACGACGAAGAAGCTTTTTTGAAGAGAGTCATCAATTATCCCAAAAGAGGTATTGGGGACACAACTGTAGAAAAAATAATCTCACTGGCTACAGCCGAACAAATTCCAGTCTGGAATGGAATTCTAAAGGTGGAAGTTCCGCCAAGGACTAAGAATTTATTGGTAGGATTTGTAGAAATGATGGAGGTTTTTAAGCAAAAAGCCAAAGTGATAAATGCATATGAGGTGGCTACAATGGTAGCCCGTCAGTCAGGTTTGCTCAATGAATTAAAGGCGGACACCACCATTGAGGGACAGGGTAGATTGGAGAATTTTAATTCATTGTTGGATAGTATTAAAGAATATGTAGAAAACGATTTGGTAGAAACGGATGATGAAAAAAATATTTCCAATTATTTGCAAACGGTTTCATTATATACGGATGCAGATGATGAAAAAAACGACACCGATTATGTTTCTTTAATGTCTGTCCATGCTGCCAAAGGGCTTGAATTTAAGTCAGTTTTTGTGGTTGGATTGGAGGAAAAACTATTTCCATCTTTTATGTCTATGAATTCCACCCAGGAACTGGACGAGGAGCGTCGATTGTTTTATGTTGCGATTACGAGGGCAAAACAATTGCTTACTCTAACATATTCGAATAGTAGATACAAGTTTGGCCAACTAAATTATAATGACCCAAGCCGATTCATTTCTGAAATAAATGAATCACATTTGGATAGCAATGTCAATTCGATGAAAGGCAATGGTGCAGAGCTTGTTTCGGAAGCATTTGGCAGTTTGAAGTCGAGTATAAAAGGGAATTTTAAACCAATTCGACAAGTCAGTTTGCCAAAAATAGATATCAGCAATTTTGTCCCTTCGCCATCAGAGAATATTGCTACTGGGATGAAAGTTTTACACTTGAAATTTGGAGAAGGAAAAGTGTTAGGGATAGAAGGAGGAAAAGATAATCGAATCGCCACTATTCATTTTTCGGATTTGAACGACGAACAAGAGAAAAAGATCATGCTTAAGTTTGCCAAATTGCAGATAGTGGAGTAGTCCTGTGAACTATTGTATTTTAGAAAAAAGTCCTATATATTTGTAATCATGGAAGATGTGATATCAAAAATTTTGAGGAAAACAAATGCACCGTCCATTGTTCAAGAATTAAATGGAATTATAGAGCAGGAGCATCAAAAAAGGCTGTCATTTTATGATTGGGTAGAAGACAATCATAAAGCGGAATTTATTAATGGTAAGATAATAATTCATTCTCCTGCAAGCAAAAAGCATTTGGAGATTTCTGAGCTATTATCCTGTATTTTAGGTTATTATGTTAGAAAAAACAACTTAGGTCGTTGTTATACTGAAAAAGCAATGATTGCTTTAAGCAGAAATGATTATGAGCCTGATATCGTCTTTTTTTCTAATGATAAATTGGTAGATTTGGATGCTGATGCTGTGTTATTTCCAGCACCAGACTTTGTTGTAGAAATTTTGTCAAAAAGTACCAAGAAAACAGATAGAACCATCAAAAAAGAAGATTACGCCCTTCACCACATTAAGGAATATTGGATTATAGACCCTGACAAAAGGTTGATCGAGCAATATTTGTTGTTAAATGAAATGGATACAATTTATTTTGAGCCCTATATTTATCGAATGGGTGATGAGATCAAAAGCAAGGTTATAAAAGGTTTTGAAATTCCAGTTGATGCCATTTTTGATTACCAATCCAATATGGATGCAATGAAAAAAATGGTTTAATATCTTATTTTATTAAAAGATCTCAATATAAACTTTAATTATACCGTATTATTTTTAATGTCATGCCCATTTTGCAAAATGAAAATCTATAAAACAGAAATCATAAGCTAAACCAGATTAAATAATTCGTTTTTTCTGTTGTTTGTTTTCTCAATTAGTTCTTCACCTAATAGAATGGACTAATTACCCTTTCCACAAAATGAAATCATAACTATTATTTTAAGAAAACAATAAGAAAAGTTTTATAATATTAACTTTGCTAACTCGTTTCTAAATAAAAAATTTCAATGAGGATTATCTTTGTTTGTTTTGTGTTGTTCGTTTTAAATACTGGAAGTAAAACCCTCTGGAACGTAAATTTAAAGATGAAAATGTTGGTGATATGACGGAGAATCTAAACCCAGATACGTATCGATTTGGTGAACTATTATCGCCAAAGAGGATGTAATTGTGGCAACAGATATATGCCGCCAGCTCCGCCACTAATTTGGGATAATAAAATAGAAAGTGTTGCAATGCGACACGCAAAAGATATGAATTTGCATACCACCACGATCATAGAGGCACTGACCGAAGTGACCCCTGCAAGACGACTTGACCAAGCCGGTTATGAATGGAGTGCAGTTGCAGAAAATATTGCTTGGGGTTATAATGACTTCAAATCAGTGTTGGTAGGATGGATGAAAAGCCCGAGCCATTGCAAAAACATCATGAGCACTAAATTTACTCATTTTGGTGCAGCTAGATATGGAGATTGCTGGGTGCAGGATTTTGCAAAACCATTAAAATCGAAAAACTACTCTCAGAATTAATATTTTATAATTTACAGCATTCTTTTCCCTATCTTTACACCAAAATAATTATTGTAATATGTGGAAACCCACTTTTTTATGTATCATTTTTTTGTGTATTTATTCAGTTGCATCTGCTCAATATCCATCCTATAAATATCGTTTTGGACTTCAGTGCAGCCCAACTATCAATTGGATGTCCACTAACGACAAAAGAATTGTAAGTGGAGGCAGTAAAGCAGGATTTAGGTTTGGTTTTATTGCTGAATATTATTTTTCAAAAAGCTATTCCGTAACGGGTGGATTAGGGTTTTTCTTCAATCAAGGTGGCACGTTGAAATACAATAATGCTGGTAATTATTGGCCAAATATTACGACACTTCCCGATAGCCTTCGACTTGGAGCGACTCCGATAGCGGCTGGATCTACCATCAATTATCATTTAAATATATTGAATTGCCATTTGGACTCAAAATGAGAACTAGGGATTTTGGTTATTGGCGATTTTTTGCAGAGCTACCTGTTTTCACAATAGGTATATTAACGAGTGCCTCTGGAGATTTGAAAACAAATACCACTTCTAGAACTGACGAAAATGCAAAAAGTGCTATTAGCTCCATGAATATATCTTGGGGAGTTGGCTTAGGCTCTGAATATGAGATAAGTGAAAAAACATCAATTTCTGCAGGATTATATTTTAATCAAGGATTTGCAGACCTAACCAAAGATTCTAATGTCCTAATCAAACAAGACAGTGGAAATGCAGTTGCAGAGTCCTCAAAAGCAATTTCTAACAATATTCTATTGAAAATAGCCGTGTTGTTTTAATTTCTAGAGTACAATTAAATTGGTTTTTCTCATAAAACTGGCTTAAATTTGCGGCTCAAATTTATTAAAAATCAATTTTACATATTTTATAATGAGTGCAACAATCAATCAAATTGAATTACAGGATTTTATAGCAAGGGGACTTAGAGAAGATATTGGAAATGGAGATCATACTTTTGGCTTGTATTCCATCGGATGCAAAAGCAAAGCAATATTGAAAGTAAAAGATGTTGGTGTTTTGGCAGGGGTGGAAGTGGCAAAACAAATTTTATTAACGGTAGATCCAAATGCAATTGTAAATATTTTAATTCAAGATGGCACTCCTGTTCATGTAGGGGATATCGCTTTCGAGGTCGAGGCAAATACACATGCTTTACTAAAAGCGGAAAGGTTGTTATTGAATACTATGCAGCGAATGACTGGTATCGCAACACTATCTAATCAGTACTTTTTTGAAGTGGAAGATTTGCCAGTTACGATATTGGATACTAGAAAAACAACTCCTAATATACGGTTTTTGGAGAAATGGGCTGTAAGATTAGGTGGCTGCAACACCATAGAATTGGTCTTTACGATCGATTTATGATTAAAGACAATCATGTGGAAGCTGCTGGTGGAGTGAAAAATGCGATTAACAAGGTATTGGAATACAGAAAAGCAAACCATCTAGAAGATTTGAAAATTACTGTTGAAGTTAGAAATCTAGTAGAACTGTATGATGCAATGGAAGCTGGAAAAGGAACTATTGATAGGATAATGCTAGATAATTTTGAGTTACCACTACTTGTGGAAGCGGTGGAAGTAATTGGCGATCAATTCGAATCTGAAGCTTCAGGAGGAATTAATTTGCATACTATCCGACAAGTGGCGATGACTGGGGTACAATATATTTCTGTTGGAGCATTAACTCATAGTGCTCAAAGTTTGGATTTAAGTTTTAAAATAATTGGTTAAATTATGAAATGGGGTAAGTTCTTTTTTTCTTTATTAGGTATCGCATTTTATCATTGTAAAAGTGATAAAGAAAAGACCCGATGTTATAAATATTGACCTATCGGTAAAAATAGATAGATTTGATTTAGATTTATTTGCATTGGATACCAATAATATTCAATTAGGTCTTTCGAATTTAGTGAAAAAATATCCTGATTTTTCAGAGATTTTCGTTCAAAATTTAATCATTACAGAACCACCACAATCTCCTGAAAACACTGTAAGAGGTTTTATTACTTTCCCTGCAATAAAAAAATTACAAGATACGGTTGGTATTGTGTTCCCAAATCTTCAAGATGTTGAAAAGGATTTGACTCAAGCCATGAAGTATATGAAATATTATATGCCAGAAAAAAAGACACCTTCATTCCTATCTTTTATTTCTGAGTATTCTAATGCCATTATTACATATGGAGATTCAACACAATCAAAATTTGGAATTGGTTTGGATATGTTTCTTGGTGGGGAGTATCTCTTGAGGAAGCTTTTTTACCCAATTATATCAAAAGAAGTCAGGATAAAAAGCATTTAGTATCAAAGGTGATTGCAGCGATTGCAGAAGATATTCAGTTGAAACCAATGGGTCAGCGATTAAGTTGGACCAAATGATTTACAATGGAAGAAAACTCTATTTAGAAAATATTTTGTTGCCTAACGAACAAGATAGTATTTTGATGGAATATACTGACAAACAGACTAAATGGTGTGTTGAAAACGAACAAAATATTTGGTTGCACCTGATAAGTGAAAACATATTATATTCTACTGATAGAGATAAAATTCAAAAATTAGTAAATCCAAGCCCTAATGCTCCAAATATGCCTAGTGGAAGCACCAGGAAGAGCAGGAAACTTTTATTGGTTGGAAAATCGTAGAATCTTTATGAAACACAATCCAAATGTTACAGTATCAGAATTATTTAAAATCTCTGATGCACAATACATTATGGATAAAGCCAAGTATAAGCCTGAGAGAGCTAAATAAAATCAACCAAATTATTATTTTAACTGAAAAATTCTAAAAGTTATGGCAAATAGAGCAATTCCTTTAGTAGATTTATCTTCATTCGTCAACGGAAATGACCAACAAAGAGCAGAATTTGTAAGTCAACTAGGTGATGCATTTCCCAAAATTGGTTTGTGGGAGTTATTAATCATGGTATTCCAAAAATCTTTAATTGATAGTTTTTATACTAATGCAAAATCATTTTTTGCTCATTCATTAGAAGTCAAACCAAATATGAAGTTCCAGGATTAGCGGGGCAGAGAGGATATACTTCATTTGAAAAGAACACGCAAAGTAGTCGAATGTGGGGATTTGAAAGAGTTTTTTCAAATTGGCCAAACTGTTACAGATAATGACCCTATAAAATCTGAATATCCTGACAATGTTTCTACCACTGAAATCCCAGGAATCTTACTGAAACTGGGGATAAGCTTATACAAAGCACTCGCAAAAAGGCTGGTTCGGAATTATTGAAAGCATTGCAATCCATTTAAATATAGGAGAAAATTATTTCAAGGATAAAATTCATACGAAATAGCAGTATTAAGAGCCATCTATTATCCTCCTATTACTGAAGAACCAAAAATGCACTCCGCTCTGAGCAGCATGAAGATATTAATTTAATTACACTACTAGTTGGTGCTTCTGCTGGTGGATTACAAGTTCTTACTATGGAAGAGTAATGGTTGGATGTGGTGCCTGAGGCTGATGAAATTGTGATCAATGTGGGCGACATGCTCCAACGGTTGACAAATAATTATTTAAAATCGACAACACACAGAGTTGTAAATCCACCAAGAGAAGAATGGCATAATCCAAGATTGTCAATACCTTTCTTTCTTCATCCAAGAAGTACGATGGATTTGACTTGTTTGGCAGATTGTGTTACATCTGAAAATCCATTACATTATGAACCACCATAGCTGGGAATATTTGATGAAAGATTACGAGAAATAGGTCTAAAAAGTAGTTTCATTAAACTGTTGTCAAACTTGAGTCATAAAAGTATAATTTTAAAATCACAATTTTTTGTTGTATATTTGGCAATTATTTCTTTTTAGTAAAAATTGAAATTATGAATACGCTGGATAATTTAGCTGATAATTCCGGAGGGTATGAATTAATACTGATTCTTTTCGTAGTATTATTATTGTTCGGTGGTAAGAAAATCCCCTGAACTGATGAGAGGAATTGGGAAGGGTGTAAGAGAGTTCCACAGTGCAAGAGCTACTATTGAAAGCGAAATAACAAAAGAGGGCATAGAAGGAAGAAAAGAAAAATAGATTAGATATAAAAATAGCCTCGCTTGAAATCCAACGAGGCTATTTTTTAATCATTATCAGCTAAATCTGCTGCATCTCTTCCGCCACTAAGAAATCTTGAAATTTTTTAAGTTTATCCCATTCCCGTTAAGAGCCATCATTGCTTGCTCACCCCAAGTTTTAGGATTGTGGATTCTGTATCTTGACCAGCATCATCCAATATTTTGTAATC
>JADJVK010000002.1 GCA_016710625.1 Saprospiraceae bacterium | reverse complement strand
AATTATTTCAATTTTTTAAGTACCCAAGTGATAAAGCTCCTCTAATTCCTCCACCATCTAATGAAAGTATTTTTAGGTTTGTTTGTAGATAGTCTATTTAAAAGTTCGTAGTTCATAAATTTAAATGTTTATTGAGTAGTACTGTAGTTCTTAGAATATCAGTTAACAAAAAAGAAAGATGAAGTCCCCCCTTCATTGAAAAGGAATTTAACTGCACAAAAGTCCACTTTACAAGTTGAACTAATACTGATCCTTTACAATAGGTATACACTTTTATTCAAATTTCATTTGTTTTAATTTAAAAAATTATCATTAAAGATTAAAAATAAATGAAAGATTTGAAAAATACAAACTAAATAGTAAATAATTGAAGCCCAAAAAGTCGATATTAACTAACTAATCTAAATGTAAGGTTTGTAGGTTACTTTCAAATCTATACTCTATTATATCTTAATATCTTTTGTATTAGTTAATTCTTCGCTTCCTAAGATTAATTTCTATAACTTTTCAACATTTTAAATACAATTACAAAAAATATTTAGTTCTTAGTTTATGCTGATAGTTCAAATAAAAAATCAACAATTTGGAGTTAATAAAAAAAATTTACGAATCGATTTATACAAAAGTGAAGTCATTTCTAGTTTGCATAACAATTTGTTATTTTCTATTTAGAAAGTTTTCTTCATACTTTTGAAATTTTAGCAATGTTTGTAAAAGCCTTCATCTTCGTTACTCCAACTTGTTACTGCTTTCATGTCCAAGGGTAATCTTGGATTCTACCAAAGGGAGCATCTGACCATTCACAAGACCTAAAGAAATTGGAATTACAACTGCATCCTTTCTAGTATGCCTTTCAATTGCTGTTTAAGTTCTACTGATACACAAAACTTAGAAGCTATGAAATCCGAACTTATTAGAAGAAGAATAAATTCTGAAGTTTCTAGAAAGTGAGTTATTTCTTTTTCCCAATCATCTCCTGCTGAATTTCTCTATCATCCCATGTTCTAATTTTATTGTTATTGGCTAAGTTTGATAAGTGTGCCTTAAGTTTGTCTTTTAAAACTTCATCAGCATGTGAATAAGAAATAAACATGCTTACACCCATTTCTTTTCTAACATCTATCATTTTCTGTTTTCTTGCTTCTTCCTCTTCAATCCCGTCAAGAAGATTCTTTACTTTAAATCTTGTTTTTGCTTGGGGTATAAAAATATATTCCTCACTTGAACACTCATATAATAAAAGGTCATCATAGCTGACCAATACTTTGTTTTCTGAATCTATTGGAATCTCCCGTTTGATATTTATATCTTTAAAATTGCTATGAACATCTTCAAATTTTTCTCTAATTATTGATAGCATTGCCCTTCTATTACCTACTCCTCCAACTTCTATTGAAATTACTTTTTCTTCAAAGTCGGCTCTTATCAATGCTTCACAATTCTCATACTCCATAACTACTCCATTTAACCAAAAATCTTTGTCCCTAATATAGCGATGTATCTTTACCATGAATCTTGAAAAAATACTATTAGGCAAAACATCATAGTGATATTGAAACCTCAATAAATTACTAAGGTCGTAATTCCACTCGAATGATGGCTTGTCTTTAGGAAAGCCCTATAAAAATATGTGTCTGGTTTCCTTCCAACTGAGAAATGACAATTCAAATGGCCCATTATATCTGTGGATAAAAATTGTTCCTTTTGATTTTGGGTATTTTATAGTATCTAAAATATTTGGAAGATCTACTGCCTTTAAGATCTTTATTCTTTATTAAATCTGGATAGTTGATTAATTGATAAACTCCTGAGTAACCCATTCCAGGATTTAATACTTGGGTGTCTTTTAGCATTCTATTTTCTGAAGTTTAACATCACACCTAAATCATGTAGCAAACCTACTAAAGTTATTTTACTCTCATTTTTAAATTCCGGATCTATCCTTTTACATAAAATTTATAATCAGCATATTCAATGTAATCCTTATTTATTTTTTCAAGTTCCTTTTTAATGTCAAAATAAGTCTCCGGAAGTTTATCATCAATATGTTCAAGTTTTGCAATAGATATTTCAATATTTTTTTTTAGATCGGAAATTCCAATTTCCTTTTCACATGAAGTCTCAACAAAACCAACAATATTCGGATATTTTATCATAAGTTACTCTTTTGCAATAGACATTTGATGAACCTCACATTTATTAATTGCAACTACAATTGGAACAAACCCTGCATATGAGCGAATTAGCTTTAACCAATACTCAAGTTCTGAATCACCATATTTATCTTGTGTTCTGGGATTTAATAAACTAAAACATAGGCACTTCTACTTGTCATAAAAACTTATGAGTAGCATGCATTATTTCTTGACCACCAAAATCCCAAATATGGACTTTAATTTTATCTCTCTTTACTGTCCAATCTGATATTTCAATACCGTCTGTCTTTGCAAGATTTGGGTTATTTATTTGGAGTTAACCTTTTAATCAAAGAAGATTTGCCTACACCACCAGAGCCAATAAAGATAAGTTTTGCTTCTAAAAGTGCTCTTCTGTTTTTTGCATTTTGGTAGTCTAGAATATATTGAATTAGTTCTTTTGGTCTACTATTTAATATCTCTTTTGGAATTTTAAATTTATTACGAGTAAAGTGAAGTCGCTTAAGCTTATTGAGTTGTGTAATTTCAGTTGGTAGAGAATTTAAGTAGTTATCATCCAAATTTAGAGTTTCCAAATTTACTAATTCCAATAATTCTTTTGGGAATTCATGAAATGCATTATGCATAAGATTTATTGCTCGAAGATTTTTTAGTTTAGAAATCTTTGGGTTTATGTACTTTAATTTATTTCCATGGACACATAAAAGTCTAAGCTTTGGAAGTTCAAATATTTCATCTGGTAAATTTTCTAATTCAGTTTGATGAATATGTAATTCTTCAAGTGAAGTCAGTAAAACCTAATGGGAAGTTTATTACTTTGGTTTTAACATGTCCTAGATATAGTGACTTTAAAAATTTCAACTCACAAACCTCATCTGGAACATTTAAAAGTCCAAGCTCTCGTAAGTCAAGTTGTGATAGTTGTTCTAACCTAATCTTTCAAATTGATTCTTGAATCTAATTAGAGCAGATCTGTTTTCTAGGGATTGAAGGTTTAATATTTTTTTCATGTCGGTATTTTAGAATATTTATTAAAAGTTTAACTGTTAATTTCAAACTGAATAATTCAGTTGCTGCTTTAATCAATTAAATTATAATATTCTTTATAGAATTATAATTACTTAAATTTATTTCCACATTAAAAAACTTTAATACAACTTTCGTTCATAATTTTCAAATAAATTTAATGCTACAAATTTACTAATTATCCAATTATTCCAATCACAAATCCTACTAATTTTTTCAAATTTGCTTACATATTAATTTATGTTAAAAGCCGCAATCTGTTTGCAATTATTAAGGCTGCAAATTTCTTTTCATGAATTTCTGATAGGATGCCCCAAATTTTAGCGAAATTCCTTTCAAACACCCTAAAACTCAAACCGTATTTTCACCTTTTTTACAACTTATTTTTAGTTTTTTACAATTTATTTTTACTTTTTTACAACTTATTTTTATCTTTTTGCAACATATTTTTATCTTTTTACAACTTACTTTTACTTTTTAACTTATTACTTTAAATTATTTTTACTTTTTTACAACTTATTTTTACTTTTTTACAACTTATTTTTACTTTTTTACAACTTATTTTTACTTTTTTACAACTTATTTTTACCTTTTTACAACATATTTTTACCTTTTTATAACTGATTTTTACCTTTTTGCAACTTCTTTTATATTTATTGCCCCTGCATTTTTGTTTTTATCGATGTATTTGGTATATATTTGAACATATTTTTAATTTTTTAAAGCATTACCGATGTTATCGCTCCATTTACAACCCATATTCAAGGCAAGAGGGATAGAAAAACCGTTTTCTTTTCTAGTGAAAGCAGGCTTCAATTACAATACCGCTCATCGGCTCATCAAAGGAATACCCAGTGTTTTCAGGCTCGACCATATAGAGCAATTATGTAAGGTGCTGGTTTGCGAACCGAATGATTTGTTGGTCTGGACGCCAAACAAAAACGAAATGCTGACGGAGAATCACCCACTTAGGGCATTGCAGCGAACAGATAATGATAACAATATCAAAGAATTGCTGTCCACCACTCCGCTAAAAGAATTGAAATCCTTTACAGATAATTTGAGCAATCTATCATAAATTAGGTAGCGATTCAGATGGCTAGTTTCTAGATTTTTATTGCGTCCTAAAAATCAGCTCGAAAGTCGTCCCATCCTCCGAAGTGTTTTGGATTTTAATACTGGAATGATTGATTGCCATCAATTTAGCAATCAAAATGATGCCGAAACCCAAGTGATTGGTTTTGGGATAGTAGAATTCATTTTTCTCAAAAACACTATTGATCACCGACAGACTCGGCTCTGTAATACCACTTCCATTATCGCTGTATAGCATTTTCAGATTCCCCACCATCGGCTCACTCTCAACGAATTGCAACATCACTTTCCGATCTTTAGGGGTGTTTTTCATAGAATTATCCAATAGATTTCTGAAAATAATTTCAAAATCGACACTATCAAAAAAGATGGTAGCCGTTTCATTTATGTCTATTTTGACTGCTATTTCAGATGGATCCAATACATATTTTGCAATCAATTGATCGATTTGCTCCTTCAAAAGTAATTTTCGGGGATTAGCCACCTTATTTTCGTTTTGAATCAAAGCCCATTGGAAAAGATTGTCGATAATTTTGATGGTTTTCAAACTCGATTGATCAATGGTATCCGATATCTCATGAATCCTTTTGTATTGCTTATTCTCCGACAAATACTTGATGGTCTTGCTGATATTGAATAGCGAAACGATGGGTTGTTTGATGTCATGAGCAATGATGGACATGAAATAATCTTTCGTTTTGGTGAGTTCAGTGAGGGATTGATTTTGTATCGAAATTTTCTTGTTCAGCTTCCTATATTTCAAACTAAAATAGGTGACGATAACCATTAAAATAAAGAAAACCAATAATAAAATAAAAATATTATCCCTTTGTCTTTGAGTCACCAACTGTTCATTAGTCAATTTAATATTCTCATTTTCAATCTGTTGAGCATTGTATTTCACTTTGAATTCATCTACATCTTTCTGCCTTTCTACTTTACTGATACTGTCCTTAAAAATATTGATTATTTCATACAATTCTATCGTTTCTTTATATCGATACATACTATTTAAAGATATTTTTTGTAACTCCAGTGAATAATGTATCAGCTTCAAATAGTTCACTTTTTTTGCCAATTCATAAGATTCTTTTGATAGCAATAAACACTTCTTAAAATCACCAAGATGGAAATAACTCAATGCAAAATTATATTTAACAGGGGCAAATGCAATGTCACTATGGAGCTGAGCATGCAGCTTGTTAGATTTCGACAAATAAATTAAAGCTTGTTTATAATCCGCTTTTGTCATTATCGAAACACCCAAATTGCCATAATAGATTGCCCAAAACAATTGCTCATATTTATCTTTGATAATATGACTTTTCATTTTATCATTGATTTCTATCAATTTCTTTTGATTATTTGGGTCATTCTGATTGTAGTAATAATATTGATAATAGGTTTGATAAACCTTGAATTTCAAATAGTTATTATTGTATTTCAACGCCAGTTTTTCGCCCTTCACCAAAAAGTCATAAGCGGCATTGGTCTTATCATTTGGCTGAACATCACACAAATTCAAATAGCACAATATGGTTGAAAAGGTATCTTTTTTGGCAATAAATTCATTCAATGCAAAATTTAAACTCTGGTAGGCTGGCAGTAATTTTCCTTTTCTAAATAATTTATTTGCATCATACAAAAAATATAAACTGGAGTTTCTCACTGGGTAAATCCTATCTTCTATTTTCTTGATAGAATCTATCAATGTCCCACTTTTTGAATTTAATGTGAGCAAATAGACATTCTCCAAAGAATACAATCTTTTCAAATGCTCCACTGTATTTAATGGAGCAACACTCCATTTTTTTTCTATTGAATCTACATTATCAATATCATACAAATCATTGTGGCTGAATGAAATTTGTTGAGCAATAGTATAAGTTGAGAAACAAAAGAGTAATAAAAAGTTAGATAATATGAATAATTTAAATTTCAATATTATTTATTTATTAAAGGAATTTTAAAATATTTTTCACTAATAATCAGTATTTTATCTTGAATAAAAATTGTCTTATTGGCTATATTTACATTTTCCATATACTTTTTATTTACAGCTGAGTTCTTATTAATTCTCAAAAGTTCTCCATTCGAAGATTGTACGATTTTCGTGATAGAGTTCTTCATGACACATTTATTTTTATCGGTATAAATATAGGAATAATTTCCAACAACATCCACATATTGGATTTCAGAATAATACAATTTCATCTTTCTGCTCTTCCCATAAGAGACTAGTAAAGTATTATCTTCATCAATATTTGATTTGAAATACTTTTTCAAAAAAGAAAGAATACTAATATCATGAAATGGCTTCACCAAAAGAATTGATTCTTCAAAATGATTAATCAAAGCGATATGGTTATTATTCGGATAGGAAGTAATAAAAATAATGGGTTTGTTCGAAGTAACTAATTTGTTCAGGTGTTGAAGTACATTAATTTTATCAATCATAATATCGATTATCAAAAAATCTACTTCATCGTCCTTATATATCTTCGTAAAGGTGTTAAAGTCATTAGTATGTTGAATTTCTAAATTGTAATTCTCTTTTAATATCCTTTCTAGATTGGTTGACATCACTATGTCATCCTCTAAAATAAAACCTATCATAAATAGCTGGAATTTGTTATAACAAAGATATAGTTTTTATTATTAAAAAAATTTATAAGGTGACGAAACGAGATTTTGGTTACAAAAAAAATTAAAATGCGGCTGTATTAAACTTTCTTAACTGCTATTTTTAGTTCAATAAATGATTGCAATATTATTTTTTGTACTTTTGCACTATTAATTATTATTCAAATGCATAAGAATTTTAAAAATATAGATAAGGTTGTTTTCGGTAGGGGAAGTTTCAGTCAGATGGACGATATTCTTTCTCCCATACGTTCTGAAAATCAACAGTTTATTGTTTTCATTGTCGATCATTATTTCAAAGGAAAACCTTTAGAAAATCAAATTCCAGCCAAAAAAGAAGATATGATTTTCTTTATTGATGTGGATATCCATGAGCCTACTACGGATCAAATAGATGAATTGAGGGATAAAACAATATCATCCAAAGGCTTGCCTTCAGGAATTGTTGGAATTGGTGGTGGTAGTGTGATGGATATCGCAAAAGCATTATCGCTAATGGTTACCAACGAAGGGTCTTCCACCCTTTATCAAGGTTTGAATTTGATTAAAAAACCGGGAATTTACCACCTTGGAGTACCGACCATTTCGGGAACTGGAGCAGAAGTTTCCATGACCGCAGTATTGACAGGACCAGAAAAAAAACTCGGCTTAAAATGTGATTGGACGGTTTTCAATCAAGTGATATTAGATCCAGATTTATTGTCCACCGTTCCCATTGATTGGTGGTTTTATACTGGAATGGACACCTATATTCACTGTATCGAATCCGAAAATGGTCAGCTCAACAATGCCTTCAGTCATGCCTATGCAGAGCAAGCTTTAAAACTTTGCAAAGAGGTTTATTTGGGTGAAAATAGCGGACAAACTCCTGAAAACAACGAAAAGCTGATGGTGGCATCTTTGATGGGAGGATTGAGTCTGACTTATTCTGAAGTGGGTGTTTGCCATGCTTTGTCCTACGGATTATCCAAAATATTAGGAACTAGACATTGTTATGCAAATTGCATTATTTTCCAACATCTGGAGGATTATTACCCAGAGGGTTATGGTGAGTTCACTCAGATGATACAGCATCATGGCATTCAGTTGCCACAAAATCTTTCCAAAGATTGGTCGCCAGAGCAAATCAACGCTATGGCTCACGTTGCCTACAATCTTACTCATATGTGGAATCATGCCATCGGCACCAATTGGAAAGAAACCATTACAATTGAATTGTTAGAAGATCTGTATAGAAGAATGTAATTTGCAAAAGCATTAAAATCAGATTGTTATTAAATCTAAATAACTATAAAGCCTTGACTTTTTTTGTTACTTTTTTGTCCCGTTGCTACGGGAAAAAAGTAAATCAGGATTGAATTACCCTTAAAATTTAACAAATTGCACTAAAAAAATAATAAATTAATAATCAAATAATTAGCTAAATAAATGAAAGTATCAGTAATCGGTGCAGGCACAATGGGAAATGGGATAGCACAAGTATTTGCGATGAATGGGCATATCACTACCCTGCTAGACATCTCGGAAGCAGCATTAGATAAAGCAAAAAACACCATCGCTTCCAATTTGGATAGGATGATTAAAAAAGAAGTACTGACAGAAGCACAAAAAGCAAGTACTTTATCAAATCTTACATTTGCAACAAACATTTCAGCTGGTGTTTCAGATGCAGAATTGGTGGTGGAAGCCGCTACTGAAAATGTGGATTTGAAATTAAAAATATTTAAGCAACTCGATGAATCCGCTCCAGAACATTGTATTTTAGCAACCAACACTTCCTCTATTTCAATTACAAAAATTGCGGCAGTAACTGGCAGACCAGACAAAATCATTGGAATGCACTTCATGAATCCTGTGCCCATTATGAAATTGGTAGAAGTGATTCGTGGGTATAACACCTCTAACGAAGTGACTGATAAAATCATGAATTTATCCGTTGCTTTAGGCAAAGTACCTGTAGAAGTGAATGATTATCCTGGTTTTGTGGCAAATAGGATATTGATGCCCATGATCAACGAAGCAATTTACACTTTATATGAAGGCGTCGCTGGAGTTTATGAAATAGATACTGTTATGAAATTAGGCATGGCACATCCAATGGGACCCTTGCAATTGGCTGATTTCATCGGTTTAGACGTTTGTTTATCCATCCTAAATGTATTGCATGATGGTTTTGGCAATCCTAAATATGCTCCATGTCCTTTATTAGTAAATATGGTAGCAGCAGGTAGATTGGGAGTGAAGTCTGGTGAAGGTTTTTATACCTATGTTGCTGGCAGAAAAGAACTAGAAGTAGCTTCAAGATTCAAATTAATACAATAAATGGAGTACAAACTAACGCAATATAGCCACGGAGCTGGATGTGGGTGTAAAATAGCACCTGCTGTTTTAGATAAAATATTACATTCAGACATTCAAAAAACCATTTTCCCCAATTTATTAGTGGGCAATGAAGAAAGGGATGATGCAGCTGTGATGGATTTAGGCGATGGTACAGCTATCATCAGCACCACTGATTTTTTCATGCCCATCTGTGATGATGCCTTTGATTTCGGTCAAATCGCTTCTGTTAATGCAATTAGCGATGTGTATGCGATGGGAGGAGAACCGATTTTAGCTATTGCTATTTTGGGATGGCCCATTGGGCAATTACCGCCAGAAGTTGCACAAAAAGTGATAGAAGGCTCCAGAAAAGCTTGTCAATCTGCCAATATTCCCTTAGCTGGTGGGCATAGCATTGATAGTCCTGAGCCTATTTTTGGTCTTGCAGTAACTGGAAGAGTCAAAATCGCTAATTTAAAGAAAAATGGGGGTGCTAAAAGTGGGGATAAATTGTATTTAACCAAAAAAATAGGTGTTGGAATCCTAACAACTGCTCAAAAAAAGGAAAAATTGCTCCCTGAACATGAATTTATGGCAAGAGACAGTATGATCCAATTAAACAAAATTGGTTATCAATTCGGTCAGCTTCCCTATATTCATGCCATGACGGATGTGACTGGTTTTGGTTTATTAGGTCATTTATCTGAGATGTGTGCTGCCAGTAATTTATCTGCAACCATTGATTTCGACAAAGTTCCATTATTAGATAAAGCGGTGATTACTAATTATGTAAATGAAGGCTGCATCCCCGGTGGCACCAACAGAAATTGGAGCAGCTACGGCCATAAGATAGGACCAATTACAGATTTTCAAAAAAATATTTTTTTGTATTCTCAAAAGCTAGCTGAAGTGGGTTATTGAGGGACTGTTTAGTTTGATGAAGCAAATGATAAAATATTTCACATAGCCTTTTGAAAAAAACTTTGCTTTTGAAGTTATCAATTGGAAATCAATGATCAAATTATTGATAGTATTTTGGTAAATGTCCAATAATAAAATTTCTTAAACATAAATAAGGCTCAGTAAGAATTTCTCTCACTGAGCCTTATTTTTTTTCAACTATTTTCTAATAGCCATCATTTTGAGTCAACAAGCTATTTGCTCTGATTTCTCTAATAGGAATCGGAAAAACTAAATTGTTGTCATTCCACATATACATTCCCGTACTAAGTTTATTTCTTTTGATATCATGAATTCTCAATCCTTCAAAACATAATTCTAAATTTCTTTCTAACAAAATATCATCTAGTACGACACTGTTCAACGGTGTTGTTTTTGCCCTTGATCTAATCAAGTTTATATCCGCTAAAGGACTTTGCCTAATTTCAGAACCTAAACGTAGATTACATTCAGCTCTAACCAAATACATTTCAGACAATCTAATTACAGGAATATTTTTGCCCATATGCTTTCCATTTACCACATTGTGTTGATCCAGATCTTCTACCAACTCCTTCATAAGTGAGTTCAGTTAATCTTTCGTCAGTTGCCTCATATTTATCCGTGAAAGGTGCCAAAATTCTAATATCTGATCTTCCAATCCCTGATAAACTTGCATAAAAGGTAGTCAAACCATCATTACTTTCACCAGCATTATTTTGGTCATTATTATACAATTCCATTATCGTTTCATTCGTGAATTTATTGGAAAAAGTAGCAGCGATAGCTGGATTCAACCTAAATACTTTGCTTTCAATTATTTCATTTGCTAAAGCTAATGCCTCAGCAAACTTGCTTTGTTGTAAGTAAACTCTTACTAAAAATGCTTTTGCCGTGTAGGTAGTAGCTCTAAACCTTTCACTTCCATCAAAACTTTCTGGCAAGTTCTTTTCAGCATCTTTCAAATCATTAAGTATTTGAGTATAAACTGCATTAATATTGTCTCTCCCTTTTTTCACACTAGCTGTAGTCTCATCATTTGAGGCTGTTAAGATCAAAGGCACACCAGCACCATCATTAGTTCCAGTATTATCCCATGGCTTTGCATATAATCTGATTAGTTCAAAATACATTGCACCTCTTAGAAATTTAGCTTCACCTTCAAATTCTTTTCTCAAATCTTCATCCTCAACTTTATTCAAATTTGCTATAATATTATTTGAAACATTGATAGCTCTATATGCTGCTATCCAAGTTCTGGAAGCTTCAGCATTATCAACGTACATTCCTTTATTCATGATTTGTCTAAAACTTTGGAATGTTCCTCTCCATTGGCAATAATCTTCTGATCCCATCAATTCAGGAACTAAATTCAAATTTGTGCCATACAAAGCACCACCATGTAAGATAGCATAAGTGCCAATAAGAGCAGATCTGATATCTTCAGCGTTTTCTAATGCCACTGAAGCATCAATGTTTTGTTCTGGATTTATATCCAAATTTTTCACACAACTTCCAAATAGGAAAGCTGTAAAAAGTGAAATTAAATATATTTTATTTCTCATATCTTATTTTTGATTATTATTAAAAAGTTGCATTTACACCGAAAGTAATAATTTTTGCTTGAGGAGGTGTATAAAAATCATGACCAAGATTCACTCCTCCAAAATAGGTACTTACTTCTGGGTCATAACCATTATATTTTGTAAAAGTAAATAGGTTTTGTGCAGACATATACACCATCAAATTCTCCATTTTCAGATTGCTACTTACCCAATTTCTTGGAATCGTGTAACTCAAGGTTACTGCTTTCACTCTCAAATAGGAGCCATCTTGAACCCAACGGCTTGATTTCATAGATCCATTTCCACTATATAATCTTGGTTCTGGAATATCAGTAACATCACCAGGCTTTCTCCAATATGCCAATTGATCCTTAGATTGATTGTCGAAATAATCTCCATTTACAGATTGGAAGAAACCAGCAGTATTATACAAATCATTTCCATATATAAATTGTAATTGAATATCTAATGCAACTCCTTTATAAGAAAAATGATTATTCATCCCACCAAAAAAGTCAGGATTTGGATCACCCACAACTTGATTTTGCATTGAATCAGGAAGTGATAAGAAATCTTCTTGATCATATTTTTTTCCATCAATTCCAAAATATTGTGCATTTCCATTATCGGGATTTACACCAGCATATTTTGCACCATAAAAATATCCAAATGGTTTTCCTTCTGATATTCTTCCTAATTGTCTAGAACCCCCATCAATTGTACTTCCATTCAAATTCGTAATTTTGTTTTTGTAAGTAGAAATATTAAAAGTTGTACTCCATTTGAATTTTCCAACTAGGTTTTGAGAGGTTACTGTTAGTTCTATCCCTTTATTACTCAGATTGCCTAAATTTTTCGTTATGAAAGTATAACCATTTGCAGATGGGATAGGTAAATCTAGTAGTAAATCCTTAGTTTTCTTTTCGAAATAGTCAAATGTCGCTGACAATCTATCATTGAATAATCCGAACTCAACACCTAAATCTAATTGATCTGTATTCTCCCATGTTAGATTACTAACTCCCAATTGTGTAGGAACTGTACCTGCTAAATCACCTACAAATTCTGAACCCCATAAAGTTCTTGAAGCAAAGTTTCCTATCTCTGCATTTCCTGTTCTTCCATAACTTCCTCTAATTTTCAAGAAATTTATTGTTTTATTTTCTTTCAAGAAAGACTCATTACTCAAAATATAACCTGCTGAAACAGCAGGGAAAAATCCCCATCTTTTATCTTTACCAAATCTAGATGAGCCATCAACACGACCACTAATACCAAACAAAAACTTATCCATAAATTTTGTGTTTGCTCTTGCAAAGTATGATGTAAAAGCATATCCAGTTCCACTTGATGAAGCTGCTGTTATTTTCGCTGATGAAGCAATTTTCTTAAATCTATCATTTGCAAATCCTCTACCAGTAGCAGAAGTTGAGTTGGTTTCACCAGAATTAAATTGCATACCTAAAGTTGCATTTAATTCTAAATCGTTATTTACTTTTTGTTGATAGGTAAAGTAATTATTTACGTTTTGATTTAGGCTTGTTACTTGATTAGAAAATGAATAGCCACTTGGACCACCATCTTCTGTCAATTTACCTAAATATTGCTCTTCTTGAAGATTTAACCAATCGATACCATACTCAGAACGAAATGATAATCGATCCATTATATCCCATTGACCATAGATACTACTGATAGATCTATAAGTCAAAGCATCATTATTGCCATTTTCAACATCAGCTAAATTATTGTAATACAAAGTATTTCTATTCAACAAACCTGTCGCTGAATCTCTAACAGGTTGTATTGGAGGCAAAGCATTCAATTGCAATGGGTTGGAAAAAGCATTATCAGAAGGTACTCTTTTATTCAAACTTCTTACGAGACTCAAATTCGTACCAAACTTCAATTTTTTATTAATCTTATGGTCAAGATTTAATCTTATATTTTTTCTATCCATTGAGTTACCAATAATAATACCTTTTTGATTGTTGAACGAACCACTTAACAAAAAGGAAGTCTTTGAATCACCACCACTTAGACTTAGATGGGCATTATTTACACCTCCATTCTGAAAAGCTTGGTCAGCCCATTTTGTATCATAATTTTTTTCCCAATCACTTGAACCTGTTTCACTTGCAAATTCTTCAGAACCAACTAATTCGCCATAATCTGAATGTTTTGCTGCATAATTAAATAGTTCACGATATTCAGCTGCATTTAACCATTCTCTCTTTCTAGTTGGGGAACTAAAGCCACCATAATATCCAAATTCAACTTTTGTTTTTCCACCTTTTGACGATTTTGTAGTAACAATTACTACTCCATTGGATGCTCTTGCACCATAAATGGACGAAGCTGCTGCATCTTTTAACACTTCAATACTCTCTATATCCTCTGGTGCAATCGTCGCCAATGGGTTATCTGGCTCATCCCCACTACCAAGAGCATCCGAGATAACAGGTACCCCATCAATTACAAATAAAGGTTGGTTGCCAGCTGAGACAGAAGAAATACCTCTTACTCTAATATTCAATCCTTGTCCTAACTTACCGCTTCCTGAATTCATGAAAACCCCTGCAGATCTACCTTGCATTGCATTCTCAAATGACTGTACAGGTTGTAATTCAAACTCCTTAGCTCCTAGTTTTGAAACAGAACCAGTCATATCTTTTCGATAAGCTGTACCAAAACCAACTACAACAACTTCGTTCAGTTGTGTATTAGATTCTTTTAAAACAATATCAAAATTATTCTGATTTCCAACGGATATTTCTTGTTGTGCATACCCAATATATGAAATAACCAACACAGAATTTGTATTTGGCACTTCAATAACAAAATTACCATCATTATTTGTAACTGTTCCTTGAATTGTATTTTTCACTAAAACAGAAACTCCTGGTAATGGTATTCCAACATCATCTTTAATTGTTCCTAATACTTTCAATCCTTGAGAATATCCCAGATGAAAGAAAAGTAAGAACAAAATACAAGTAAATCCTTTCTTCATAAATTTAAATTTGTTAATTAATAATAATAGCGAACGAATATAAAATAAGTATCATAATTATTAAATTTATTGATAATATATTTTTAAGATATTTTTTTACCTTCACAATTCAATTGAAAAAATAAATTTAATAAGTGCAGTTATCCAATATTGATATAGAAAATTTAGCTCCTGATGCTCAATCTTTGGATACTAGCAAAAAAATGGCAATAAAAGAGAAGTGGAAAGTCATAGCAAAAAGTGATAGAGGAATATGGGGTAAAATAAAAGGCTCAGCTATTGAACCATATCAAACTCAAATTGAATTAATTCCATTAGGCTATAAATGCTCCTGTCCTTCCAGGAAATTTCCTTGCATCCATGTACTTGCTTTACTATTATTACATTCAAATGATAATCAATCCTTTACAGATACAGAGGAACCAACTGACATAAAAGACTGGTTGGATAAAAGAGTACAAAAAAGGGGAAAGGTTGAAATGCCAGCCAAAGAATTAACACCCGAAATTATAGAAAAAAGAGAAAAAGAGCAAGATAAAAGAAAAACGGAAAGAGCAATTTTTGTAGAAAGTGGCATAGCTGAATTAGATCGTTGGTTAAAAGATTTAATAAAAAATGGCATTTTGCAATTGCCCTATAAAGAAAATAATTACTTCGAAAAGATGGCTGCAAGGCTGGTGGATGCAAAAGCTCCGGGACTAGCAAACTTCATCAGAAAACTACAAAAACTAGATTTTAGCAAGACCGACCAATGGCATCAAGAAGCTTTACAAATCATTGGAAAAACATATTTCCTAATGGATGCTTATCAGAATATTGATAATCAACCAATTCCATTACAAAACACCATAAAGAATTTAATCGGCTGGAGTCAATCCACGAAAGATTTGTTGGCATCTGAACAAAAAGGAGTAAAAGATGATTGGTTGGTAATTGGTCAAATGATAGAGGAAAATGATGATTTAATTACTCAGAAAAATTGGTTGTGGGGAATTCAAAGCAACCAACCAGCATTGATCATTAATTTTGGGACAAGGTTCGCTCCATTGGATAGTCAATTGATATCAGGAATGTTTTTCCATGCAGAATTGCTTTATTTCGATATAGCTTTTCCTCAAAGAGCTATTATAAAAGAGCATATTGCACCACCCAACCAGCAATTACACTTAAAAGCTGATGATAATTGGGAAGTTATTGACCAAAAGCTACAATCAGCTATTTTAGAAAATCCTTGGATAGAAGATTTCCCGATTTTAATAAATTCTACAAACATTCAAACTTCACAAAACAACACCTATATTATTGACTATCAAAATAATGCAAAACAAATCGACCCAAACTATCCCTTAGAGAAATTGTTGAATTTGATGATGATTCATGATAAAAATAGTGTCATCGCTGGTTTGTTATCCAATCAATATTTTATTCCTTTTGGTATTTTTTCAGATCATAATTATCAAATATTATGAATAAAACAATTGAAAACATAGCATTATTGGGTACTTCCAGAAAACCTTTTTTAATGGGTGAACTACCAGAGCAAATTCAAAAATCATTGATAAATTTTAGCGAAAATGATGTAGAAACAAGTTTATTGAGGGCGATTTACCTCCATCTTTATTTTCAAAAAAGTGGTAACAAATCATTCAAATTAGCTTTGCAAAACAATGACCACGAAGAGCATGAAAACAAAACTATTTGCCATTCCAATTTGATATATTGTTATCAGAAAATTAAAGAATTACCTACCCTAAATTATTTATATTTTGTAGAAATTTGGTTGGATAGATTGATTAAAAACGATTGGATTTTACCCAATAATTTGGTGGTTACTATATTGAAGCAACATGAAAACCTAAATAGTGAAATCAAACAAAAAACAATAAATATACTCGGCAAAAAGGCCGCCACTATTTTGCCCTATTTTCCAACCTATCAAACTTCAACAAACTGGCTGGAAATATGGAAATTCGGGAAGGTAACTGAACGGAAAATAGCCTTTTTAAAAATTAGAAATAATGATTTGAATGCTGCTTATTCACTTTTAGATGCAGATTTTTTCAATGAGCCCTTGAGTTTTCAAAAATTGATCATCGAATCTATTTTATCAAATTTCACTTTCGCTGATGTAGCCTTTTTTGAAAAAATGTATGAATACAATTTTAAGTATCTTCCAAAAGAAAAAAGTATTCACAAAGAATGCAGATACCTGATTGCTAGTAAGTTATTGCAATACGACAATTCAATTTTACATCGTCAAACTGTTGAAAAACTTCAACCTTATTTTAGTGAAAATTGGTTGCTAAAAAGTGTTAAATTCAATTTACCAAATGAAGAAGATTCCTTTTGGAATGAAGAAAATATGGATAAAACCTATGGCATTGAGCTTAAAAATATGGATATTGGCTTATTTCATTCAAAACCTAAATATTGGTTAAGTCATTTTATTCAGAATCTACCTTTGGAATATTGGAATAATGCACTAAAAAAAATAGCTTCGATACAATCAGCTATTTTGCCAGAAATGAAGCATTTATTGTTACTCTCGATGGAAAAAAAGAGGCTATCTTTTTACCTAATCTTTTAAACAATGCTTATTTTCAAAAAAATAAATCCTTATCGAAAATTCTAATTGAAAATGATCGAAAAAACTTAACCCGACATTTATTTGAAATCCTAAGCATATCTGACTTTGAAGAACTTATCATTAAAAATGAATTGTTCTTTGATGAAAATATTATTGAAAAAGGCATTATTTCAAATGATGCATCTTGGTCCTTGTCGTTTTCAACTATATTTATACAAAAATGTTATGATGCAATATTTAAGTTCAAACGGTTCATTCCACAAAAATTAATCCTATTTATGCAGCGGCATCTTCATAAGGATTCTAAAATTTTCTTGATGAAATTGGATAATGAATCAAAAGAACTAGGAATGGAAAATGATTTATGGAAAAATATTGTCTTTATTCCCATTCAGCAATCATTTGAAATTCGAGCTTTACTAAACGATTATAAAATATTGTAAATGAATATTATACACCAACATGCTGAACTCCAATTTGCACAAGAGTTGGAAGCTTTGATCCAAAATGACTCAGGCATAATACCACCAAACTGGAAAATGAGCCCTCAGTCAGTTGTAAAATATTTGATGGGAGGCAAACTAAAAAATGGTTTTGAAATTTCACCAAAATATATCGGACAAAAAAGATTGATTGAAATTGCCGTTGCCACTCTAACCACCGATAGAGCATTGTTATTGTATGGCTTACCCGGCACTGCCAAATCATGGGTTTCCGAACATATCGCAGCAGCAATTTCAGGCGACTCCAAATTACTCATTCAAGGCACTGCTGGAACTAGTGAAGATTCCATTCGTTATGGGTGGAATTATGCAAAATTATTATCAGAAGGTCCAACAGAAAATGCCTTGGTTTCGACCCCAGTAATGAATGCAATGAAAAACGGAAAAATTGCTAGAATTGAAGAGCTAACTCGAATTCCAGCAGATGTTCAGGACACATTGATTACCATTTTATCTGAAAAAACTTTGCCTATTCCAGAGTTAAACACTGAAATACAAGCTATCAAAGGATTCAATATTATAGCCACTGCAAATAATCGAGATAAAGGGGTGAATGATTTATCTGCTGCTTTGAAAAGGCGATTTAGCACAGTCATTTTGCCAGTCCCTAGTTCGACAGATGAAGAAGTTGAAATTGTGAAAACCAGAGTAGCAACTATTTCAAAACACTTAGAAATCCCAACAGAATTGCCATCACTACTTGAAATTCAAAGAATTGTGAAAATCTTCAGGGAGTTAAGAAGTGGTTCGACAGATGATGGAAGAACGAAGTTGAAATCTCCAAGTGGCTCCATGAGTACTGCCGAAGTTATTGAAGTGGTTAATAGTGGAATGGCATTATCTGCACATTTTGGAGATGGAGTGATGAAAGCCCACGATGTAGCATCTGCTTTGACTGGAGCGATCATTAAGGATCCAATCCAAGATACAGTAGTGTGGAAGGAATACCTTGAAACCGTTGTAAAAACAAGGGAAGATTGGAAAGATATTTATAGGGCTTGCAAAGAAATAGCATAAATGCCTATTCATTTATTAGGGATTAGACATCATGGCGTTGGTTCAGCCAAAAATGTATTGAGTCGGCTGAAAGCTATTCAACCAGATATCATTTTTGTGGAAGGTCCGCCTGAAATAACGGATGCTCTTAAACTAATTGGACAAAAAGAGCTCAAACCACCCGTTGCAATCATGTTGTACGACCAGAGTAATCCTAAATCCGCTATATTCTATCCTTTCACCACTTTTTCACCAGAATGGGTTGCCGCTAAATTCGCAAACAAGAATAATATTCCGATTCGTTCATTAGATTTATCAGCAGCAACGAGTTTGCATATTAAAGAAAATGCACCAGATTTTTTTAATATAGATAATGCTAATTCTAAAAATCAAAAAGATCCATTGAGTTATTTATCTGATTTAGCTGGATTTGAAAATAGCGAAAAATGGTGGGATTTCTCATTTGAAAACAACCCTACTCATTTTGCAAATGCACATTTCGATGCCGTTTTCGATGCAATGAGTGCATTGAGAACAAATAATATTTCATCGATTTTAGATAATGAAAATAGCTATAGAGAGGCTAATATGCGGCAATTAATTCGGATTGCCCAAAATGAAATGTATTTAAATATAGCTGTTATCTGTGGAGCTTGGCATGCTCCTTCTTTAGTTGATTTGGATAATACCTACAAATCTGATACAAAATTATTGAAAAGTCTCCCTAAAAGCAAAATCAAAGTCGCCTGTACTTGGATTCCTTGGACGAATGATCGATTATCAATGCAATCGGGCTATGGAGCAGGGATTGCCTCTCCAGGTTGGTATCGTCATTTATGGAAAAATGAGGAAGATATCGATATAAAATGGCTAAGTAAAGTGGCGAAATTGTTTAGGAAAAATAAAATGGATATCACCGCTGCTCATGTCATTGATGCACTGAAACTCTCCAGAAATTTAGCCGATATTAGAGATAAATCCGAGGCTGGGCTTGAAGAATTGAATGATGCCATTTTATCCACCATGTGTATGGGGGATGAAATAAAATTAAAACTCATTGAAAAAGAGCTTATTATAGCGAATAAGATTGGGAAAGTGCCAGATGATATTCCCAAAGTTCCATTACAAGCTGATTTTGAACAAATCATCAAATCACTAAGATTAGGGTTAACTGAATCAAACAAACAACTTGATTTAGATTTAAGAAAAGAAAATGATTTAAAAAAAAGTGTTTTATTTCACCGATTGGAAATCTTACAAATCACATGGGCAAATAGAATCGACAATAGAACAAAAGGAACATTCAAAGAGTCTTGGATTATCCGTTGGAATCCAACTATGATGATTCAATTGATAGATTTGTCCTATTTAGGTAACACTATAGAAGCTGCCACAAATGCAGTCATTATCAAAAGAATCAAGGAAGCAAATCGAACAAAAGAGTTGACTGATTTGATCAATCTAATGATTCCATCTGAATTAAACTCTTTGATTCCCAATGCTTTAATCGAATTAGAAAATATTGCAGCTGTCTCATATGATATCACAGATTTAATGGAAAGCTCTTATCCATTGGTCGATTTGAGTAGGTATGGAAATGTTAGAAAATCTGATTTAACCATTTTAAACACTATTGTTGAACATTTATTTATCAAAATCTATATCAATTTACCTAATATTTGTTATGGATTGGATGAAGAAAATGCCTATAAATTATTTGCTTTAATCAGTAAAGTAAACGATGGGATAAGGCTGATAGATCAACCTGCTTTTTATGAAAACTGGTATCAAACTTTACAAAAAATCAATAATCAAACTCAAATTCACAAAGCCATTCAAGGCTGTGTATGCAGATTACTATTTGATGCACAGCAATTTACAGAAAGTGAGGCAGCCAACCATTTTTCATTCGCTTTGTCTGTAAATAATGAACCAACACATGTTGCTTTATGGATTGATGGATTTTTGTATAATAGTGGTATGATTATAATTTACGATAGTCGGTTGTGGAATTTATTGTACAAATGGGTAGAAAGTCTTGAATATGAAATATTTATAGAACAACTTCCTTTCCTTAGAAGGGCATTTTCGAAGTTTGAATATGCGGAAAGAAAACAAATTGGGCAAAAAGCAAAAAATGGATTGATTCAAGAAAAAGAGCATATTTATAATGAAATAGACGATTTTGATAATGAAAATGCAAATTTAATGCTGAAAAGAATTTTAGAAATTGCAATTAAATCAAATTAAACACATGGATAATTTAACAGCTGATAATTTAAAGAAATGGCGACTCATATTAGGTGGAGAGGAAGCAGACGGGATTGGAATTACCTTAGATGAAAATGCTAATGAAATAGATGCCTCCCTATCCGCTCTTTATGAATTTGATAGAAAAAAAGAATTCAATTATCAGCCAACAAAACCAAAAGGGGGTGGTGGAAAATCGCAGCCCTCAGTTGCAAGATGGCTCGGAGATATCAGAAAATATTTCCCTTTGCTACACTAATGGAATTAGGGAAACTAATACCTGCCAAAACAAAAGCTACAGCGAAAAAAGTAATTCAAACTGTAGTGGATGAAATGATGCTTTTATTACAACAAAAAACGATTGCAGCCATCAGTGGAGCAATAAATAAATCCTCAAAAAATTTCAATCCAAAATACAACGAAATTGATTGGCATTCTACAATTAAAAAAAATCTAAAACATTATCAAGCTGATTATAAAACGATTATACCAGAAAACAGAATTGGTTATGGTAGAAAATCAAAAAAGGCGCTAAAAGAAATCGTTCTTTTAATAGACCAAAGTGGTTCGATGGGAACATCCATCATTTACTCCAGCATTTTTGCAGCTGTGATGGCTTCCCTACCCTTTTTGAAAACTAAATTAATCTTATTTGATACTGAAATTGCTGATTTATCAGAAAAACTGAATGACCCAGTGGAAGTTCTTTTTGGCGTACAATTAGGCGGTGGAACCGATATCCAAGCTGCCTTAAAATATGCACAAGGCGTCATCACAAAGCCAGAAGACACGATATTATTATTAGTCTCCGATCTATATGAAGGTGGTAATAATCAAAATATGCAAAACTGTATTCAAGAAATCCATGAAAATGGAATTCAAATTATCTGCTTATTAGCGTTAAATGATGATGGATCACCCAGTTATGACCAGAATAATGCAAGATTTATTTCCAAATTTGGGATCCCAGTATTTGCCTGTACTCCTGATAAATTTCCTCAACTCATGTCTGCAGCTATCCAAAAACAAGACATCAATCAGTGGGCAACAGAAAATGAAATGGTATTGAAAGGATAAAAAAAAGGGTACAAAAGCTTGCTTTTGTACCCTTTTTGGAATTTTGAAGTAAAATATTAACAAATATTAATTTCTTTTCAAGTTAAATTTTACAGTAGGAGTTGTACCTGATGAATATCCAGTATTAGAAGTATGTTTTAGTACTAAAATTGATTGTTCCAGCACATCCAGAAATACTTCCTGTACCTTCACAAGAATAAGTATCAGGATCTCCTAAAGATTTATAAATACCATAGGCTTGTTTTGCTATAGTTACAGCTCCTGTATTTGCATTTGAAACAGTTATAACAACATCTTTATGATTTTCATCAGTATTAAAAATCCCTAATGTCAAATCATTTGCTCCTGGACCAGGTTTAACTGTTATTTCATCTCCAACTTTGTAATCATTCCAATCATCAACAGCAACTGTCCACTTTCCAGTAGAAAATTGAGATGCACTAAAAACACAAGCTACTGTAGTATTTATTGATCTTGTAAATGCAGAACTACCACTTGAAGGTAAAGTTCCAACAGTGTTATCTTCTGAAAAAGTTCTACCATCAGGTGTAGTTGCAACAAATTTCGCTTTTATAATATCACCTGGTTTCAAATCTGTAGGAGAAATTCCTAACGCACTAAAAATATCAGCAAATAAATATGAATTTGATCCTATTAATTGTGGAAGAGTCTTGAAATACTTACTAATTTTAGTTCCTGATGCAGGAATTAATTCTGCCCAAACATCAACTTTAGATATTAGATCTGGGTCTTTTTAGTATCAGTTGTGAATTCCAATTTGCTCCATCCAATTTAGCTAAATCTAGAAAAAGCCGAAGAAGTGCCAACTGCAGTAAATGTAACACCATCCTTAAATTCTGGTGGTTGGTATTGGATTTAATGATTCATCCCTTACAAGAAAAAATTCCTGTAAGCAAAATCAAAAAAGAAATATATAAATTTATTTTTTTCATAATTAATTATTTTTTTAAAATCAAAAAATTTATTTCATCCAAAAAATCTTATAAGTACTGATAATTTTTTGATCTGGTGCATTCTTATTCAAAGTTAAATCAGTTAATTTCCATGGATAAGACCAAGGATAATCTCTTTCTTTACTTGAAATCTGGATTTGTTCCAGCAGCAGCATAAGTTTTTGGATCATCTGTAGATGGATCATAGATTTTAGGATACCCAGTTCTTCTATAATCTGTATAAGCATCTAAAGCGAAACCATAACTAGCTATCCATTTCTGAGTCATAATTATTTCTAATTTACCATTTGCATTTGCTGCATCGTATAACTTCAATACTGCATCAGTATATTTAGTAATATCTGCAGCTGAAATAGCTGGTGAACCATCAGTAGTAGCAACTGCATTAACTTTGGCAAAGGCTGCATTCATTCCCTGCTGTTAAAAAAGCTTTAGCATCTCCAGAAATTGTACCTACACTAGCTAATTCGGCTTGTAAGAACATTCTATTATAATATGGTAACATTCTTAAAGATACAACTCCTTTTCCAGAACTTGTTCCAACTTTACCACCAGTTCCATTATCATATTTACCTCCTGCAAAATATAGTCCAGGCATTGTTTGTGAACCTGCTTGATCAAATCCTTGATTCTTACCTTTTGATCCAAAGAAAATTGAAATAAATTTCCCTCCAGTACCAACTTCATTTGCATATTCAGATGGATTTTCTGCAGCTTCCCCTTTTTTCTTCTGATTGAAGAAATAATATGGTACCCTTGGATCTAAAATTCCACTCATTAAATCATTACCATGTTTAAATGTGTTTTGTCCAGTCATTATTTCAAAGAAATAAGGACTAACATAATTAGTTCTTCCATTAGGATAATCAATCAAATATCCCGGATTTCTATTTTCAGGTGAAACAGATGTTCCATAAACTAATTCAAAATCATCATTAGAACCAATTAAATCTGCTTCAGTTACTAAAGCTTGAGCATCTGCTGTTACATTATTTACTAATCTTGTATTAGTTAACAATTTCAATTTTAATGTTTTTGCAAATTTTCTCCATTTACTAACATCGCCACTATAAATCAAATCAGAAGCATTATTAAAAACAGATGCATCAGCTTTTGCTATATCAGCAATTCCTTCATCCAATAACTTTAATAAAGCAGGATAAATTGTTGCATCATCATCAAATTTAGGATAAGGTACTGATGAGCCTTTATTAGCTTCAGTAAAAGGAATATCTCCCCACGTATCTACCATTTCACTAAACAAATAAGCTTTTAGGATTTTTGCAATTCCAGCATATTTTGTTCCAGATGTTGATGTTGCTGCAGCAATAATAGTTTCTAAATCCTTTAATGCAGTATAGGATTCATCCCAAGCATTTGTAATTGAATAAGCTGTTCCTGTTACTCCATATTGATCAAATGATGTTCTTTGAACATTTTGATGCATCCAAACAGATGCCCCATTAGATATACCTATAGATCCAGATCCTAATGAATTTGCTATCCTAACTTGAGCAGTAGGTAAAAGCTGTTTAGGTGTTGCAATTGAAGGGTTATTTGGATCAACATTTATATCTAAATTACAACTCTGAAATACAAAGATTATTTGCTAATAATCCAGTATAAAAAAGTTTATTTTTAAATAGTTTCATAATTATCAAATTAAAATTAAATTAATTTTAAAAAATTAGAATGTAAACTTAGCACTTAAACCAAATCTTCTTGTAGATGGTGCACTACTAAATTCAAATCCTGAAGCATTATTTGTTCCATAAGTACTAATTTCTGGATCGAAATTTGAATTTGGAGGGAAATTTACTGCCTTATAAAATAGGTTTCTACCAGTTAATGAGATATTAATTGCACTAAAAGGAGATTTTGTTAAAAAACTCTTAGGCAAATTATAACTTAAACTAATTTCTCTCAATCTTATTGTAGTTGCATCAAATACTGAAAATTCGTCAGGGGCATTTGTTGCAAATGACCCACCAGATGATTGGAAATAAACATCATTCACCATTACTTGTGTAGTATTTGGTACAGTTTTTCCATCAGCTCCTAAAATTGGTTGATAAGTATTTGGATTACCATAAACACTATAGACAAACAACTGGATGATCTCTATTTTCAGTATCTTCAGTAACTCCTCTACCTAATTGTAAACTAGTTGTTGAGGAATATATTTTTCCACCATGTTGATAACCAAGTACTGCAGATAATGTAAATCCTTTATAAGAAAAACTATTCGTAAATCCTAAAATAAAGTCAGGTGCTGGATTGCCTAGTAATTTTGGAGTAGGATCTTCAATCAACAATCCAGTATTCGGATTAATTAAGAAATTTCCTTTATCATCTCTTGCAGCAGTAGTCCCTTTTATCATTCCATAAGGTTGTCCCTTTCTAAATACTGCCTGAACTGATCCAGCATAAGTATTTTGTAATATAACCTCATTTTCATCATCTGTTACTCCTACCAAAAAAGCTCATCAATATTAGATATATTCTTAGTAAATGTAGTATATGTTTCCCACTTGAATCCATTTTTTAGATTTAATGGATTAAAAGAGAAACCTATTTCAATACCTTTATTACTAATTTGACCTAAATTTGTATAATTTTGAGAAAAACCAGTTGCATTAGGAATTGCAATTGAGTAATTAAATTAGTACTAATTCTCTTGTATAAAGTCAAATCTAATCCTATCATTCTTTTTAAGAACCATAGTTCAGTTCCAATTTCATACTCAGTAGTGAACTCTGGCTTTAAATTTAAATCATAAGTAGTTTCTTCTAATGATGCACCTTATGGTACATTCTTGAAAGGAAACCAGAACCAGCCTGTGAACCAAGGGATTAACTATTTGAGGATTTATATTATAAATTGAGAACAAACTATAAGGATCCGCATCTCTACCAACCCTTGATATACTACCTCTGATTTTTCCTGCTGATAAAATATTTTGATTTACTTTAATATCATCAGTAAAGTTCCAAGACAAACTTGCAGAAGGATATAAGAAACTTCTATTATTTGCAGGTAAAGTAGATGACCAGTCATTTCTAGCTGTTAAGTTTAAGAAAACAGAGCTTTTAAAACCTAAAGTAACATCACCATAAATACCATAAATTCTTCTCTTTTGAAATGGTGTAATTCCTGAAACTTTAGTTTGAGTATTAGTTAAATTTATATTATCAATACCAAAAAATAGTATTTCACTACCTAATGTTGCATTCCTTTCTGTTGTTCTTTGATTATAATTGATACCAGCAGTTACTGTTAAATCTAATAAAGAACTTAATTTGTTATTACTTGACAAAAAGAAATTAGATTCTAACTCTTGAAAATTAATATTATCCAATAATATTGCACCTAAACTACCTGCACCAGCTGAACTATTCGAAATTGTAGTTTGTCTTCTATCGTTGTATGTATTCATACCTGCTTTATAATTAGCAGTCAACCAGTCAGTTAATTTATAATTCAAGTTAATTGAACCAATTACTCTATTTACTTTACTATCATTTGAATTATTTGCAACTGACTAAAGTGGGTTATCTGCTTGAGCAGAAGATACAAAGAAAACAGAAGAATTATTAGCAGGATTAGTAGTTGGCATATCTTGTGAAGGCCAACTTCTTCCCATATATAAAGTTCTTGCAAATAAAGAAGCAGGATTATCTCCACCTAATAAAGGACCATGTTGTAATGTATTACTAAATGATAAATTACTTGTTAATGCAAATTTTGAAGTTAACTGTGAAGTACCTCCAACACTTACATTGAATCTTTCAAAACTAGAATTTGGAATATACCCATTTTGTTTTGTATGACTTACAATGGCAGACATATTTGTCTTTTCGCCAATACCACCATTTATACTAATGGTATTTTCAAACACCGAACCTGTTCTGAAAAAGTTTTTTACATTGTCTGGGTAAGCACGATATGCTACCTTTTTGGCTAAACTAGGAAAAGCTGCTGTATAAGCAGGCCAAGTTGCTAAAGAATCAATTGAACCAAATGGTGCTCCCCAAGATCCGTTAGCATTTGCTGCTACATTTAATGATCCTGTACCATAAAATTTTGATAATTAGGTAGTCCAGAAACTTCTTCAACAGAATACGAAGAACCATAGCTAACTTCAAATCCTTTACTTCCTTTTCTAGAACTTCCTGTTTTAGTAGTAATTAAAATTACACCATTTGATGCTCTAGTTCCATACAAAGCAGCAGCAGCACCACCTTTTAAAACAGTCATTGATTCTATATTATTAGGATCAATATCTGCTGATCTATTAGAGTATGCACCTGCACCATCTGATAATCTACCACCATCTGCATTATCAAATTCTGAATTATCATATGGAATTCCATCAACAACAAATAATGGTTGACTATTACCAAAAAATGTATTCGTTCCACGAATATTAATTTTAGTAGAACTACCAGCAATACCATTAGAACCAACAATATTTACCATTAGGAACTTTTTTGTAAAGCTCTTAATACATCAGGTTCAGATTTTTGCTGTAATTTGGATGCATCTACTTTTTCTGTAGAATAACCTAGAGCTTTTTGTGCTCTAGATATACCAAAAGCAGTAACAACTACCTCATTTAATAAAGCAGCATCTTCAGCTAAAGTTACATTTAATAAATTAGAATTACCAACAATTACTTCTTTTGAAGAATAGCCTGTGTAGCTAACTACTAAAGCTGCACCAGCAGGGGCATTAATTGTATAGTTTCCATCAAAATCTGAAATAGTACCTGTGGATGTACCTTTTATGAGAATGTTTGCACCAATCACTGGCGATCCTTTCTCATCAACAATCTTACCTGAAATATTTTTTTGAGCCATCATAAAAGTGATACTCAATAAAAACATTGTAAGAAGTAAAGAAAATCTTTTCATACAATTTATTTTAATTAAGAAAAAAATGAATTTCTGCAAATATATTAAATTGATATTAAAATATTAAGATATTATTAACAATTGTAAAAAAATTGTCATTAAGTATTTACACAAAATCAGAACATGGTTGACAAAATCTCATAATCAACTTATTATCAAATACTTGCAACCAAATCTAGCCTAAAAAAAATAAAAAAAAGCAGAACAACCTTTGGTCATTCTGCTTTTATACAAAATTAAAATTATTTAAATTTTATTTAAAATTTATCCCACCATAATTTTGTTGATGATTTATCACCACCAATTTTAGTAGCAGCTGCTTCAATAGCAGCTTTGTTTAAGCTATTTTCTACAATTGGGTAAATTAATCTTACTGGTATTGCTCCAACATTTGATGCAGCAGGAGGAGTTAATTTAGGGAAATCTAAATGTCTCCAAGAAGCCCAAGCATCATAAGGCCTGTTGTAAAGAGCAATCCACTTTTGAGTACCAATTTTTTCTTTCCAATTACCAGCAGCAGTAGCATAGCTTACAGCAGGTTGTGCTATATAAGCAGCTGCTCCTGTTGCTCCCCAATAATCGAAAGAAGCAGTAATTGCATCTGAATAGAATTTTTCAGCACTTCCAGTGATATAACCTCTTTCAACTGCTTCAGCTAACAAAAAGTTAACTTCAGAAGCATCTAACATATCACCAGGAAATGTTGTTGCAGCCACTTTCGTACTTACAGTAGAAAACTTATCATAAGCATTTACAAATCCATAAATTCCACCAGCATAATTGCCATCACTATTTTTTGTAAAGAATGAACCAACTCTACCATCATTCAAACTATTCATTTTATCTACAATCGTATTCGCAGCAACGAAATCCTTTCTAGAACTTCTTGGAGGAACATCATTTGATAATGGATTATTATTCGGTGCAGAAGAAGTGTACTTAAATAATGCATTATCCGCATTTGAAGTAATCAAATTAGCTAAATTTGAAGCAGCAGCAGAAACATTAGATGAAGCCAAAGCTGAATCTTCATCTGCTACTATCATAGCTAATTTCAATCTCAATGAATTACCAAACTTAACCCATTTTGAAACACTACCACCATAAATTAAATCACTACTTCCAAATGAAGAAGAAGCTGTATTTAATGCTGCAGTAGATGTAGCAACTCTTGTTAATAAATCTTTGTAAATTGTTTTAGCATCATCAAATTTTGGTTGTAGATTATTTACATCTAATGCTTCAGTATAAGGAATATCTCCAAAAGTATTCACTAAAATTGAATATGCATAAACTTGTAATAAATCGATGATAGCCAATTGATTAGCCTTCACTTTTTCATCCAAAATTGTATTTGCTGTAATGATTCTCTTTGCTTCTTTTAAATCAACCAAAGAACTTACATACATACCATTCCACAATGCTTGAGGAATCGTTCTAGTTACCATGTCATAACGAGGTTCGTCAAGATATTGAGTTGCAGTAATATGCTGAACATAAAATCTGAAAACATTCGTATTTACATTGATACTATTTTGCCAATCATTAATAGCTTTAGTTGCATTAGCAACTAATGGTTCTGCATCAATAGCAGAAGGTTTTTTTGTATCGATATTATAATCTTCGATATTCTTAATACAACCAGTCATTAAATATAAAACTGGTATTAACATTAAAAAAATTAGTTTCTTCATTTTAGTTAAATTTAGAATTTAAATTTCAAATTAAAGCCCATAGATCTCAAAGTTGGATAAGCTCCACCTTGGTGACCTCCCACGTTTCCTGCACTATAAACTTCTTCTGGATCTGCATAAGGTAAGTTTTTATGTATAATCCAAAGATTTCTTCCAACTAAAGATATATCTAATCCTTTAATTGATTTTCCAGAGAATAATCTGCTTGGTAATGAATAAGTAATGTTTACTTCTCTTAATTTCACATAAGATGCATCATAAACAAATGCTTCGTTTGGATTATTTACTATACCATAAGGATTTACATCTGAATCTTCAGCTGAAACTCTAATATCGTTAGTAGAACCATCTGCTTTAACACCTGGTAAAATAACTCCACCACCATCAGCAACTGGACTACGTTTTGGTTTACCTAAATCATTATTTCCTGCAGTATTTGGATACAATCCAGTATATTGACCATAAGCTTGATCCAATGAATAAATTGAACCGCCCATTTTCATATCTACTAAGAAGCCAAATGATAAATTTTTGTAAGTCAAAGTCGAACCAGCTCCTCCTTGCCAATCTGGCGTAATATTACCAATGATTTGGTCTGTTTTAGAAGAATAATATCCATCTTCATTTACTGTCTTTTGACCATTTGTATAAACAAATCCTCTTCCTTTTAATACACCAAATGGTTGACCTGGGATTGCAACTAAACTAACACCACTTTGGAAAGTAGCAATAACAATTTGTTTTGTGTTTGCATCAAACAAACTAACAACTTCATTATTGTTTTTAGAGAAGTTGAAATTCAATCTCCAAGTAAAGTCTTTTTTTCTGATTGGAGTAACATTTGCAATAACTTCTATACCATTATTTTTAACCTCTCCAGAGTTGATATACTTAGAAGTATAACCAGTTGCTCCAGAAACTTGAATTGGAATAATTTGATTTAAAGTTCTTGAATTATAATATGTTAATTCAAATCCGAATAAATTGTCAAAGAATTGCATATCTAAACCTAATTCGGCAGATTTTGTTCTTTCAGGTTTCAAATTTGAATTGTTCTTTTGTGCAGGTAAAGAGAATAACGCTACACTACCAAAAGCAGTTGGCTTGTCATAAACATCAAATATAGACAAACCTGGTGCATCGTTTCCTACCTCTGCATAAGAAGCTCTTAATTTTCCATAACTCAACCAACTTTGGTTAATAGCTTTGCTAAATATATAACCTGCAGAAACTGATGGATAAAAATAAGAATTATTATCAGCTGGTAATGTAGTTGATTGATCTCTTCTAATTGTACCTTCTAATGTCAACACTTTATTATAAGTAATTCCAGCATTTGCAAATACTCCATTTACTCCTATTGGAATATATGTTTCAACTGGTGCAACAGGTGTTCCAGATGAATTACCAATAGTATATAATTCATTAACAACTAAATCTGTATTTGTAGTAGAAAATATTGAACTTGAATAACTTCTTCTAATATTTGTACCTAAAGTAGCATCAAATGTTAAATTTGTATTTAAATCCTTATTGAAATTTAGGAATAAATCATAATTATATTCTTTGTAACTTAAATTTCTAACTGAATATAATCCCTTATCTACAGAACTTTTATTTCTTCTTTCTTCTTGAATATCAAAAGACATATCACCCCCAGCTCTTCCGATTAATTTCAAAGAAGGTAGTATTTTGTATTCAGCAGTAATATTTCCAAAAAATTTATTTCTTGAATCACTTTGATAACTCTTATATCTCATGAAATAAGGATTATCCCAATAAATTGGAGAAGCATCATCTGGTGCACTCCAGTTCCATGTTACATTTTGTTGATTTCTATTATAAGCATCTTTCAAATCCAAAATGTCTACATTCGTTTGGAACCATTGTCTAAACATAGTATTAGGATTCGCATTATCATATCCAGAACCATATCGTCCAACAGCATTTGTATTACTATAGTTAATAGATGAACTAATTTTTAATTTACTAGTTGGCTCAATTGAACCATAGATATTAAATAAATTCTTGTTCAATTTACTATTAGGCATCATTCCTTTCTCGTCATTTCTTGTATATGCAACTTTATATTGTGTAGTACTTCCACCACCTTCGAAAATCACACTTTGGTTACTTGACAATGTTGTTTCATAGAATTTATCAGGACCATTTGCAGCAGCTACCCAAGCAGATTTCTTTCCATATTGAGGCGATTTAGGATCAATAGATCTCCAATCATATACATTCAATGATGGATTAAATCTTGGACCATAAGATGCATCTGCTTGATAATCTACATAGTTTGTTGAATTAGTACCAGGTGTAAACAAGTCGCTTTCATAAAAGAAAGGATAATATCCAGCACCATATTCTTTTTGATATTCTGGTGCAGTACTTTTATGAATTGTTCCGAAAGTAAATCCAGAGTTTAATGTAACATTGAATTTATCTTTAGCACCTTTTTTAGTTGTAATTAAAATTACACCATTCGTACCTCTACTTCCATAAAGTGCAGCAGCAGCACCTTTTAACACATTAACTGATTGGATATCTTCTGGATTAATATCCGCAATAGAAGATCCATAATCATAACCAGCTCTACCCGTTTGAGTATTTGATGTGTTATAAGTGTTATTAGCAACTGGAACACCATCAATTACGAATAATGCTTGATTATTTCCAGTAATTGATTTATTACCTCTTAAAACTATGTTCGTAGATCCTCCCATAGAATTATTTTGTCTGATATCTAGACCAGCAACTTTTCCAGATAAGTTACTAACAAAATTGTTCGAACGAACTTTGTTAATATCATCACCTGAAACCTGTTGAGCAGAAACAGATAAATCATTTCTTTTTCTTTCTAATCCCAAAGCAGTTACAACTACTTCTTCAAGTATTTTGCCCTCTACAAGTTTAACATTCACTACATTTGAAGAACCAATTGTAATTTCTTGAGACTCATAGCCTGTATAGCTAAATACTAAGACATTAGAATTTTCTAGTAATGTGATTTTATACATTCCATCGTAGTCTGTAATTGTTCCTAATTGCGTTCCTTTAGCAACAACATTACCACCAATGATAGCATCACCTTTAACGTCTGTAACTTTTCCAGTAATGGTTCGTTGAGCAGCTATAAAGCCTATACTCGTTATAACCATTACGAAAAATAGTAAAAGTTTTTTCATACTAATTCTGATTTTTTAATTAAGAAAACATGAATAATTGACAAATTTAAAAACTAAAATCTTTAAAACAGCAATATTTTATTACTTTTTTTCAACAATATCAAATTTATAATGTCGATTATTTATTTTTTTAACAAATTTAAATACATTTGTATCGTATTGTGCAATCCATAATATATTGAGTCACAAACTATTGCATGGCCGATTGATACTTCTAATAAATTAGTAATATGTTCTTGATAATATCTTAAATTATCTAAATTTAAGTCATGACCAGCATTTACCCCAATATTAAAGGATTTCGCCAAGTTTGCAGTTTCAATATGATTAGAAATTGCTTTTTCTTTGTTCAAAGTGTATTTATTAGCATACTTACCTGTATAAAGCTCAATTCTATCAGTTCCAACTTTTGCAGCACCTTCCATCATTTTCAAATCTGGATTTAAAAACAAAGACACTCTTATACCGTTATTTTTTAACTCATTAACTATTTCTGATAAAAAATGATGATGCTCAATTGTATCCCAACCACTATCTGATGTTAATACCCCAGGAGGGTCTGGAACTAAAGTACATTGATGCGGTTTGTTTGTAATCACTAAATCCATGAATTCTTTATTGGGATAGCCTTCAATATTAAATTCAGTTGTAACAACTGATTTCAATATTGGTATATCATCATATTTTATATGCCTTTGGTCAGGTCGAGGATGTACAGTAATTCCCTCAGCACCAAATCTTTCACAATCTATTGCTACCTTAGAAATATCTGGCAAATTTGATCCTCTAGAGTTCCTAATTAAAGCTATTTTATTAATATTCACACTCAATTTAGTCATAGTAAATTTTATTTATTTCTCTTTTTACTAAAAATTGTTACATACAAAATTAATATTCATTTGATAATTTAAATTACATTTACAAGCCAAAGTGATATTGTAAATTTTTGTAATCTTTTACTGAATGAAGTTGTTAAAATTTGTTGTAATAATTTTCTCTATTCTCCTACTTTCTAATTTTGGATATAGCCAATCCTGTATTAGTGGGATTATAAATAATTACACCAATATCACAAAATTTGATTGCGAAAATAGTGTTTTTATTACTGACCCAAACAAATTCAAAGTTGGTGATTTAATCCTAATTTACCAAACCAAAGGTGCTACAATTGACTATGTTAATGACACTTTACTTTATGGAAATATCCTAAGCTACAACAATTCAGGTGTTTATGAATTTAACAGAATTAAAAAAATCATTGGCAATCAAGTCTTTTTAAATAATATATCCAATAAGACCTTCCTTATTGACCCCTATTTACAAATGATTCGTGTTCCCGAATATGTAGATATCCGCATTTGTTCTCCAGGTATTCGTAGTGATGTTTGGGACGGCACCAAAGGTGGCGTTTTAGCACTAAGTGTATCTGGAAAGTTGATTTTTGAAAATGATATTGATGTGTCTGGAAATGGTTTCAGAGGCGGAAATAGATCTGTTAGCGAATAGTACTTTTGGAGTAACTACAGAACATATTGGAAACTTGGAAATGATGATTAATTCGGATAAAGCTGCCCAGAAAGGAGAAGGAATCGGAACCATAAATTTCATTTCAGGTAGAGGAAAATGGGCAAATGGCGGTGGTGGAGGCAATCTTCACAATGGCGGCGGAGCAGGAGGTGGCAATGCTGGAAAAGGTGGAGATGGCGGCTTTGGGTGTGAACTTTGTTATGGTTATAAAGAAATTGCAAGAGGCTTAGGTGCAAATGATTTGAATTATTCTAATACTGAAAATAGATTGTTTCTTGGTGGTGGCGGAGGTGGTGGTCATCGAAATGGTTTTAGTGGCTCCAATGGTGCTGATGGCGGTGGAATAGTAATCATTCGTGCCAATGAAATAGTTGGAAACAATAGGACAATTAAAGCAAATGGAGCGAATAGCAACCCAAGTATTGATGATGGAGCTGGTGGAGGCGGAGCTGGTGGTACTGTCGTTTTAGATGTCAACATTTTTACAGGGAATTTGACAATAAATGTTAAAGGTGGAAATGGTGGTGGTATCATCTCAGGAAATGATGGACCTGGAGGCGGTGGCAGTGGCGGTTGCATTTGGTCAAAATCAACTTTACCATCCAATATTGTCACTCAAATAAATGGTGGAAATGCAGGAGCAAGATTGAACAATAACACTAACTTTGGCGCCAAAAATGGTGATAATGGCAAGATTTTGAACGGCTTACAAATAATTGAAGGCATATCAAAATATGAACTTCCAAAGTTGGATTTTTCACTTATCAACCCAAATTGTTCTGGCGATGGAACAGGATCAATAGTTTTTCAAAATACGAATTACAAATATGCTTTCAATACAAACCCCTTTTCGACACAGAAATCATATACTAATCTAAAAGGTGGAAATTACACATTTACTATTTTATATGATACGATCAACCTCTGTAAATATGATACCATTATATCCATTTTAGATACAAATAAAATATTGAAATCTACACTAAGTGTTTCGCAGAATGCAATTTGTGATCAACTTGGGGCAATTGAAATTAACACATCAGGCGGATTGCCACCCTATTCCAATGAGTTGAATAATAATGGCTATCTACCAACTGCTGTATATAAAAATTTGGTAGCTGGAGTTTATAAAATTTCCACTAAAGATAGTAAAGGTTGTAATTCGATTGATTCAATAACCATCCTAGATAATTCTTATAAAATAGATTTATCTATCGAAAAATTAGTTGATAAAAGTTGCATAGATACTGGAAGTGTACTATTCAAAATTCAAAATACTGCTGTAAAAAACAATATTTATTTAAATAATTTCCCTGCGAATAAATTCAATTATTTGATTCCTGGAAATTATTTTTCATATGTAATTGACTCCTTTGGTTGCAAAAGTGATACCCTAAAATTTAGTATAAAGGACAATTTCAAAAATTATAATTTTTCTAAAAATGCCTCAATTTGTGAGGGTGACACATTGAATTTCGATGGAAATAAATTAACCCAAACTGGAAGTTATATTTTTAATTACAAGACCAAAGAAAATTGTGATAGTTCGATAACTTTAAAATTGACTATAAATCCCAAAAGTTCATATTCATTAAAAAAGGAGATTTGCAAAGGAGATTTTGTAAAAATAGGCAACAAAACTATTATAATTCAGGCATTTACAGAGATACTTTAATTAATAATTTAGGTTGTGATAGTTTAATTACTCTTGAATTAAAGGTAGAAAGTATCCAAACCAATTTGCAAATAGACCCAAAATTTCATGGGCAAGGTATAAGTTGCAATGGAAAATCAGATGGCTCATTATTTGTAAATCCATTGGGAGGCACATCGCCCTATCAAATCATTTGGAGTAATAATGTTTCTAAACCCAATATCGATGGTTTGTCGAAAGGGAAATATTGGGTGCAGGTAAAAAGCCAGACAGGATGTGTCCAAACTGATACGATCGAACTAAAAGACCCAGACCCCATCACTTGGAATTTGACTACATCTGGAATCAAATGTTTTGGTGAAATCAATGGTTCAATAACAATTAATGACATGTATGGAGGAAATAATGTTTATTATTTTTCATTGGATGGCGCAGCATATTTCAAATCCAATGGTTTTCCTTGGGTTTATGACCATTTACCAGCAGGAAATCATCTAATAAAAGTCAAAGATGAAAACGGATGTGAAAGTGAATTCAATGCATATATTGCCGAAAGAGCCCCATTCAAGATCCAACTTTCTCAGAAAGATACGACCATTCAATTTGGAGATAGCATAACAGTAGCGTTGGCAAGTTCCACAAAAGCAAGTACACTTCATTGGTATCCAAAAAATTATGTAAACTGCGATTCTTGCATAGAAACCACAATTAAACCAATATCTGATTTTATAAAAATCAAAACAATAGCCATTGATAGTTTTGGCTGTGTAGATTCTGCAAGTATTTTAATAAGAACTGAAAAAGATAAAAAAGTTTATATTCCAAATATTTTCTATAGAGAGAGCACAAATCAAAACAACAATATTTTCAAAATATTCGGCAGTCGGGATGCAGACTTATTGTATTCATTCAGAATTTTTGATCGATGGGGAAATTTAGTTTACGAAGAAAATAACACAACCCTACAAAACATGAAAGGTTGGGATGGGACATCCAATGGAAAAATAATGAACCCTGGGATTTATATCTATCAAGCTGAAGTAGGATTTAAAGATAATACAAAAGCGATTTATAAGGGAGATGTAATGTTGTATGAGTAAATTAATAAGTTAAATAACTTTATATAACTTATTAATTCCAAACAAAATAGATATTATATTTCGAAATAATACAATCATATTTTTATAAAATCCAACGACTAAATTGAAATTCGCAAATGGATTTTTTAGGTGGATTATATTCTCGATAAATAATCAATTGGAAAAACAACTAACTCAAGTATGTAAAAGCCAAATAAGATTAGTGTCCAAAAAACGCCAAATTGTTTTTTCATTCTTAGAAAACTTGACACTAGTACTTGTCTTCCCTTTTTATCAGATATATTTTTGTAGTTGTGCTCTTTGTCGTTGGTTAAGGATTGGGTTGAACCACTTCCAATGTGAATTAAAGACAAATCACCAACAATGCCTAATTTTCCACATTTTTCTAACCTACTACACCACTCAATTTCTTCAGAATACAAGAAAAAATCTTCATCCATCAATCCAGCTTTTTCTATACTTTCCGCTCTCACACAAAGAAAAGCTCCAGAAATCCATCCAACAGATTCGAAAGATGCAGATGAGACAACATTTGGGTTTTTCATCCCAATTGAATAAGCTACATACCTAGCTAAATCACCTATATAAGGTAGTTGCAAAATATTATTCAATCCACCTTTTACAAATTTTGCACCAGAATTTTGTTTACTTCCATCTGTATTGAGTAATTGAACACCTAAGGCAGAATAATCAAATAAGTGATCAAATTGGTTGATTAAATTGTCTAAAATATTGGAAATAAATAAGGTATCAGCATTTAATAATAAAATATATTTACCTCTGGCAATTTTTATTCCTTTATTATTTGCCCTAGAAAATCCTGCATTATATCCCATGTCGATCCAAGTCAAATCAGGGAATCGAGCCGTTATTTCCTCTTTAGATTGATCATTTGAATTATTATCCACGACAATAATTTCAAATTTCAAAACTGGTCTAAAATCAAAAAAACTGCTTAAGCAATCACTTAGCAGTTTTTTTGAATTATAATTAATAATGATGATTGATAAATCCAATATTTTTTATTTTACTCCCCAACTTTTAATATCGTAATACTACTGCATCCATATTGGTTTCCGCCATATGCCCATTGAGAATTTGCATCACCAAAGTATTCCATATTTAAAACATCGCCTTTTTTGAGTTGAACAATTCTTGAAAAACTTCCTACTCCTTGATGTATACCTTGAATATTAACAGAAGTTATAATTGTAATTCGAAGAGTAGTATTTTGTGTTTCATTTTGTATGCTCATCATTATAGCTGCACTCCAAGATGAGCAAGCTCTACCAGTAGCATTTAGCAAATATTTACCATCAGATTCTACTATAATCTTTTGAGGAGAAGTAATCCAAGTTTGATATGTATTTGTAGTAATCATACCGTCATCCACATATGATCCCTGTGCCTTTATTTGAACATTTTCTGCTTGTTTGGCATTTAATGCATAAGGGACACTTAATAATTGATTAGTACCTATCAAAACAAAGTTTGAACCACCAGATGGATCCATTTCTATTTTAATAAATTTTTCATTTGTACCCCAATTTATTTTATCGAAAGTACCCAAATTAACAATCCCATTACCTATTACTAAATTGAAAAGGCCCAATTGATTTGTATTTGTACTATGAGTTTCAGAATAAATACTAGATCCTGTTATAATACTATCTAATATGCTAACTTTTAAAGTAATATTTTGATTTGAAATTACAGCTCCTTGAGCATTCTAGCCACACCTTGATAGTTAAATTTTGAAGGTGCTTGTGAAAAAACTGTAAAAAAAGTTAATTAATAATAGAATAAGTAAAATGTTTTTTTTCATTTTAATTGAATTTTGAAATTTTAAAAGATTCTTTGAAATTGTTATTTACATCTGAAATATGAATTATATACATTCCATTTTCTAAAAATTCTAAATTAAGTTGGTTCACCTTTTTTTCTTCTAATAGAATTTTACCCTCAGAATTATATAGTTTCAAATTCCAAAACTGATTATTATTCGTTTGATCATTTATAAAAATTATATTTTTAAACGGATTTGGATAAACAATCAAATTTGGATTATCTAATTCTAAAAATGTTACTGTGTTTAAATTTGGTTGCAGAAATTCATTTGTTAATATATTAGATTTGTTTTGTATAGTTGAAATTAAAAATTCTCCTAAAGACCATTCTAATGAAAATCATTATTACTAAATTGTCCACCTGCAGAATTAACTACATTTGGCACTATAGTTTGTGACTTTAAAACAAAAAAACAACATGAAAAAAACAAACAGAAAAGTAATGATTTATAAGTATTCATTCTAAAAAGTTATATAATTTTATAAATGATTTATAATTAAACAAAAGTATCAATAATTGTTTTAAAACAAAAAATTTAAGTAAATAAATTTTTTAACTTTGCAGAAATTTACATAATAAATGAAAAAAGCAATATTTAGAGCTGCAAATTTTTTCTTACTTCTGCTAAAAATTCACCATCCAATTAGTGCTTTTAGACTATCGAAATTTAAAAGTTATCAAGATTTCAATATTGATTTTTCAATAAAAAATGGCAATTTATATTTTCCAGAAAAAGGGTTATCCATAACTCCTGCACAACAAAAATCCTTTAGTCACAATTTATTTGAAATTTGCAGATTGGCTCGATGCAAATATTTAACCTCTATTCAAACTATCCAAAATTCTACTTTTGTAAATCTTAACTACAAAGGTGAATCCATAAAACTTAATTGCAGCAATTTAGATAATTTATTGATTATAAACGAATTATTTACAGATGAAATTTATGAATTCAATTTAAATAAGTCTATTGTTTGTATTGATATTGGAATGAATGTTGGATATTCATCCATACTTTTTTCTATGAGAAATGACGTTGAAAAAATATATGCTTATGAACCATTTAAAGGCACTTACGACAATGCATTAGCTAATATTAATTTAAACGAAAATTTGAAATCGAAAATAGAACCTATTAATGAAGGTTGGAGCGACAAAACTGGCGATTTTGAATTTCAAAGTTATGAGGATGGAAGTGTTGGTGCTTCCACTAGCTTTACTGCAGATCTGAATCCATTTGGCAAAATAGGCAATCTTGTGAAGGTAAAATTAAAAGATGCTTCAGAGGAACTTAAAAAAATAAAAAGCCTTCATCCTGATAAAGGAATTTTTATTAAAATGGATTGCGAAGGTTCTGAATATGAGATATTTGAAAAATTAAATGCGGATCATTTATTACATCTAGTTGATGGATTATTAATTGAATGGCATTATAAAGGACCTAGTGAAATTACTGATATTTTAGAAAAAAATAATTTTTCGTATTATTCCACAGGTAGGCCAGACTCTCCATTTATTGGTTTTATATATGCTTTCAAAAAATAATTTATGAAAAGAATTAAAGAATTTTTGAATTCAGTTTTTAAGTTTTTTGGGGGTTGAAATTAAGCTTATTTCCAAGAATAATGCAAAGAATGAATTGAAACATCAATGGATAAAAGCTGTTGGGGTACATCATATTTTGGATATTGGTGCTAATGAAGGTCAATTTGCTAAAAATATAAGAAGATATTTCCCTAATGCAAGAATTGACTCTTTTGAGCCAATTGACCATTGTTTTGATCAACTCAAAAATAATTTTATAACTGATAAAAATTTATATGCTCATAATTGTGCTTTAGGAGAAAAAAATGAAAAAGCATTAATAAATGTAAATGTGTCCTCCGAATCATCATCCTTGTTAGCAATGACGGATATTCACCACCAAAACTATCCGAATACTGATAAATCAGTAGAAAAAGAAATTTCTGTTAGAAGATTGGATGATTTGGAGAATATAGTTACCGCTTCTTCGAAAATATTGATGAAAATCGATGTGCAAGGATTTGAATTAAATGTATTGAAAGGTGCAGTAAATACATTGAAATTAGTGGAAGTGATTATCATTGAGGTAATGTATGAAACGCTTTATGATGGACAATCGACTTTCGACGATCTAAATGACTTTTTGAAAGCTCATAATTTTGTTTTTTCTGGAATTTACGACCAAGAATTAAGCCCATTAAATGGCAAACCGATTTTTGCCGATTTAATCTATGTTGCCAAAAAATCATAATTTATGAATGATTCCCCTTTTTTCTCAATTATAACTGTTGTCCTGAATGGTGATAAATTTTTAGAAAGAAGTATAAAAAGTGTCTTGAATCAATCTTATGAAAATTTCGAGTTACTAATTATTGATGGCAAATCAACCGATAATACCTTGGAAATTGTTCGCAAATTTGCGAATGATAAACGACTAAAATGTACCTCTGAAAGCGATAGCGGAATATATGATGCTATGAATAAAGGCATTCAAAAAGCTAATGGGGAATGGATTTATTTCCTTGGATATGACGATTTTCTCATTGATAATGATGTTCTACATGAATTTGCAAATGCCATCAAAACTGATCAGCCAGATTTTATTTATGGAAAAGCCATTTGGGGAGAAAGCAATCAAATTTTTGGAAAATCAATGACAATCAACGACTTAAAGAAAGGTTATATTTGTCACCAATCTATTTTTGTTAGGAAAAATGCTTTTTCTCTTACGGGCTACTTTGACACAAAATTCAAATATAATGCTGATGCTCAATTTATAATTAAGTGTTTTCAGCTAGAAAATTTTAAAATTAAATTTTTGAATAGAATTGTAGCATATTACCATACGGATGGTGTAAGCTCCACCAATGTTGACGATAATTTTGTAAAATATAAATACACCTTTTTCCATCAATTATCTTTATTAGAAAAAATAAAAAAATATTACTTTCTCTACAAACCAAATTGGTTCAAGCTAAGTAGAATATTTAAATAATTATCTACTGTTAAAATAAAAAACCTACTTCATATTTTTGAGTATAAGGATTATGGCAGAAATTCAAAAACAAAGCATTTATTCCACAATTATCATTTATCTTGGGTTTCTCTTAGGTGCTTTTAATGTAATTATTCTTTTCCCAAAAGTATTTTCAGAAGAACAAGTTGGCTTGATTAGAACTTTACTAGATGCCTCTTTGTTTTTGGGAACTTTAGGGCTTTTTGCATCAAATATTGTAAGCTATAAATTTCATCCATTTTATAAAAATTATCTCCCAGACCAAAAAAATGATTTACAAGGGCTCACTCTAGTGGTTGCCATCGTAGGTTTAGCTATAATTTTGCTGTTAATTTTCTTAGGCAAACCACTCATTATTCGAAAGTTTAGTGCCAATGCAAGCCTGTTTGTTCATTATTATTATTGGCTAATTCCACTGACCATATTTTATTCTTTAATGGAATTGTGGTTTGCTTATTCAGTGAATAATTTAAAATCAGTATTTCCCAATTTTATCAAAGAATTTGCTGCAAGGTTGATTATTACCATTTTTACCTTATTATTTGTAGTTCATCTTATAAATTTTGACCAATTTATCACAATTTATTCGGCGCTATATTTAATTTTATTCGTCTGTCTTTTCTTTTATGTTCGCTATTTTACGAGTATAAAATTCGTTTTTTCAATTAGTAAAGTAACTAGAAGGTTATGGAAAAAAATCGCTACTTACCAATCTTTTGTGATGGGCGGTTTGGTATTTTATATCATTTCTCAATATATTGATACATTTTTTATCTCAGGGTTGGTTGGATTGTCGGGCACTGCAGTTTTTTCAATCGCAACATTCATCGCAACATTAATTCAAGTGCCGCAGAGGGCAATGACGAATATTAGTATTCCAATAGTATCGAAGGCTTGGAAGGACAAGAATCTAGCTAAAATCCAAGATATTTATGCAAAATCATCTATCAATCTATTGATTGCAGCATTGGTGCTTTTTGTATTGATTTGGAGTAGTATTGATAATTTATTTAGCATTCTACCACCAAAATACAGCGAAGGGAAATATGTTCTTTTTATTTTATGTATCGCTAAAGTAATTGACCTAGGCACAGGATTGAATAATATTATTATTCTTACTTCTAATAAATGGCGTTTTGATTTTATAACTGGCGTTATTCTGATTTTTTGTATTCTCTTTTTAAACTATTTCTTTGTAAAAGCTTATGGTATTATCGGTTCTGCATATTCCAATCTGATATCATTCACCATTTACAACTTGATTAGATACCTCTTTTATGGTATAAATTCAAATTCCAACCCTTTACAAAATATACTTTATTTATCATCCTTATTTCGGTAGGAATTTATTTCACACAAATTCTAATCCCTTATTGTTACAACTGGTTTATTGATTCTGCAATAAGAAGTTCCTTAATTATATTTTTATTTGTTATCGTTCTTTATCAATTCAAAGTATCAGATGATATCCAATTTATCTTGAAGAAAAATATAAAAAAATACATTTTGAAATAAGATTACCTATAAATCAAAGCTACATCTCCTGACCTCTTTTCAATTTGACCGTCCAGATATTCTATTTCAACATACCACATGTATATACCTGACATAAGAGGTGCATTTTTATATTTACCATCCCAGCCTAAACCGTCGTTCGGAAACATATTTTTTTCTTCAAAAACCCTTCTGCCCAATTGATCATATACAGCAAAATATTTGATCAGATTTACATATTGGCTATTTGCAAAAACAAATAACTTCCTATTTAGTATTGTACTAGTACCCTCACCTGATGGATTGAATACGTTTGGAATATAGACATAACCTGTTGTATCACAATATTCATAACTTACAATTTTCGAGCTCTTTGTCTCATTTATTGAAGGAATACAGTTTATATATTTCTATAATCTAAAACTAATAAACATTGGTTGGAAAAATCTGTAATAATCTGGGCGTCAGAGAAATAACAAACAAGTATTGTTATTATTGATAAAAAGTATTTTTTGAACATAATAAGTAGTGTTTTAAAATTAATTTAATTCAAATATAATTATAATTTATTAAATTGTATCAAATTCCTATTTTTAGTTGCAATTTAATTTCACTTTTCAAATTTCCAATAATACGTTCAGTTCCTGTTCCTATCTCGTTGATATTGTTATACTTTGTAATGGCATAACGAGCTTCGATAGTCGCATTTTTGATACCTCTATAACGAATATTCAGGTAACTTCGGATACCTTTATTATATAATGGTGGGACAGAAAAGCTATTTAATATATCATTTTCATAGGTATAGATTCTGCTTGAATAGTCATCAGTTTCAAACATTGCAAATCTTGCTGTAAACGAAAAAGGGATGGTTAATGGTTTCAAAATTATGTCTTGATATACCAGAAATCCTTTGCTAATTGTCTGACTATTATCATTCCAACTCCATTCCAATCTATTGCGTAATTCAAAAGTTTTGGTTACTTTGTAACTTGCATTTACCCGTAATTGTGAGCGATTATTATTTACTAAATTGGAAACCCTATCTGCAATTGGATTGTTTCGCTCCTTGTTTTCTGATCTATATTGGGCATAAATTTCCAACTTTCGCTTCACAGTGTAAGTAATTCTGCCTAAATACTCATTTCCAGAAGATGGTGCATCCACTTGATATTTCAACCAAGGAAATTGGAATAAGTCGTAATAACAGGAGATTTTCCAATTATTATTAAGAAAAAACTCAATTCCGCTATACAATCCCTGCTCATTTTGAGCAGTTGAGCCTTCAGCAAATGGGTTTGAATAGAGCTGTTGGTAGGCTTTGTCAAAATATCGATGGACAATAGACATGCTTACCCGCCTATCTAATCCAATTTGTACCCCATTTATCGTAGCGATCTTGCCATTCTCACTCATAGCTGTTTCTCCGAAAAAGTTCAAATTCCTAAAGATATATGAATAATCTAAACTATTGCTCCACAAAGACTTACCACGAAAATTAAATTGGTTATAAATCTGTGTTGTAGGATAAATTGGCTTATCAAAAGCGGTGTATAACGAGTTGAATGCAATAGAAAGTCGATCTTTTTTGAATTTTATTTTTCCTCCTAAAATTGATTCCCCAATCGTATTTTTATCAAGATTTTCACTTTCTGTGCGATGAAGTCCAGATAATTGCAATGCACTTATCTTCTCTTCTGATTGTATGATATTAGAAGTATCTACTAATAAATTGCCGTCTTTTTTTCGATAAGATGCAAAAACAGTCGCTTCAATATTTTTGGTTCCAATTGTTATTCCAGCACCTCTTAAAAATTGAGCTTCATTCAAAGCTGTGTATGGACGAATCGTCCTACCTCCTCTTTTCACCATATTTACAAAAGCCGATTTTCCAGATGCAAAACTTTGCCAACAAATTAGTCCTTGTCCCAGATTGATGGTATAATCTCCAATTACAACTCCTTTTAACCAAGAATTATAATTACTTACTTGTATGTGTCCAGAATAATAATCAAATCCTTGTTTATTATATCCTTTGAAAAATTGTTCACCAGCATCTTTTTCAGCAACAATTCCAAAGCTCAACCTGTTTTCAAAAGAATGTTGCCATCTAGTATAAATTCTATCTGGACTTCCTAAATATGCAGGTGGGTTGCCGTTTGCATTGCTTTTATACCCTTCTGATAATTGCAATTGCCGAACCCACCTTAGGTAAATATTGCTATTTCCTTGCTGAATCATATTTTTAAAACTCATCCTAAACTGCTGTTCGTCAGCAATTTGAATGAAAGGAAGTATGTTTTTTATTGTTTGCAAATCTAAGTTTGGAATTGCTTGCAATTCATATTTGCTGATAAGTGGACCCACTTTTTTTCTGTAATTCAGGATGGAATTGATTTGTACATCAGACAATAATGTCAACTCCTTAAGTTGCTCTTCAGTTGCAGAATTAATAGGAAGTGGTCTTTTCAAAAATCTATCTAAATGCTCAAATACCGTATTTTGGTCAAAATCAGTATCCTCTGCATTTTGTTGGATATAATCTTCAATAATATCGGTTGGTTCGGTTTGCTCTACCTGAGCAAACAATGTTTTATTACTAGAAAAAAAGGCAGTAAACAGCCAAAAAGCCAACAGATATCTATTCATTTAAAAGAATTTGATGAAGTAAATATAGAAATTAATTTTATTATAAAACAAAAAAAGGATGCCGAAACGACATCCTTTTCATATATTTTTAAAATAGATTATTCTTCAATCAATCCTCTACCCTCTTTTACAATTTTTCCTTGTTCAGAAAGGTAATTTTTTAGATGATCCAATATTCCATTAATAAATTCTTTACTTTTTTCTGTTGAATATTGCTTAGATATTTCAACATATTCGTTGATGGTAACCTTAGTTGGAATTGATGGGCAATACATCATTTCACAAACTGCCATTTTTATACTAATCATATCCAAAATAGCTACTCTATCTGGATCCCAATTCACCAAAAACTCTTCAATCAAATCTACTAATTCTTTGTCTTTAGATACAACCGATTTTAGAATTAATTCACCAAAATCAGTAACTGCCTCGTCATCTGGAATAAATTCTTCATAAAATTTATTAGAAGAATCATAAGGAAGACCCTTAATAGTTTTCTTCATTACCCCAATCACCAAAGATTCGTCATCAATCCACCAATGATAATTGCTTTCTATCAAATCCTCATAAACTTCTTCATGATAACAGAATTTATAAAGTGCAAGTAACACTTCAATAAAATCTTCATCAGAGATATTATCTTGACTGATAAAATTCTTATAAATTGGTGATTTCGAGAACTCAGCATAGAGCATTCTTACATTATCGCTATCAATTCTAGCTTCAATTGTAAATTTTTTGAACTGCTCTTGAAGTCCTTTGTGGTTCACAAGTGATTGCACAAACTTATTTTCATAAAGTTTGGGCGTAAACCGTTTGTCTTCATCAGTTGGGAGAAGTTTCGTTTTACGGTTTCCGGCATCTAGTATCGCCACTTCAGCAACTTTGATAAAGTGTTGAATACTATACAAATACATTTCATAGGACTTACTAACACCTTGGTGATAACGAGTCACTAATTCTTTAAGGGACAATTCAGAATCTCTATTCATTGAATAAAGCATCTGCATCACTTTTACTCTGATGTTTCTACGACTTAGCATAATAAAAGAACAATTTGTGCTTTGGTTAAAAAGCTAAATTTTTGCAAAAGTATAGGTATTTTATTGGTTTTTGAAATATTTATTGTTTTTTTTGAAATTATATTACAATTATTTTATATAATTTACTTTAATTGTTGAAAAACTAGGCAATTTATTTATATGCCATTTTTCAATAATTGTTCCTTTTTTCATTAAAATCACTCCAGGGTTTGATCTCATGATGGTTTTCAATACAATATCATCAGCATAAAATATGTTGAATTTGGCATCAATTGCTTTGCTAAACTCCTCAATTGTAGCTGGGTCATTTGGTGCTGTAATCATGTATAAATCTACATTTGCTGCTTTTGCTTCTGTAACAAAACTATTGATTTTGGTTTTAAATTCATCAATAAAATTTTTATTCCAATGATGAATAACTTTTTCAATTGTTTTCTCGACCACTTTGTCAAACGTCTTTACCACTTGAATAGAATCTCCACTTGAAGTCTTTACTACAATAGTGTCATTTTTGAAAATGCTGTCTTTTACTACAACATTTTTAGTTTCAATATGATCATATTTTAATTTATTAGAAATAATCACCAAAGCATATTTTTCATTTTCCAAAATCATATCCGTAATTTCAGAACCTGTATCGAAAGTACTCACTGTGAAATCACTTATTTTAGAATGGGGAACAGTAGATTCTGTTTTAATTTGTTCCGTTAACTTCCAACCTTGGTCAGAAGGATATTGTTTGATGACTTCACTATATCTTTTCGTAAAATCTTCAGTACTTTTAAAATCAACTTTTTCTTCTCTATTTGTTTTTTCATTCCTAAATATCGCACCAATTATTTCAACTTTCGACTCAGCTGCTTCTTCTTGCATTTTCTTTTCTGGGATATTTACTCCAGCTTTAAAAGGTCTGAAATCAATTATCGGTTCATCCATTGCATAATTTCTATACGAAAATAGAAAACAAGCCAATGTTCCAAAAAATAGAATTAAATTAGAATTCCCTTTGCTGAATATAGTGTGCATTTTATTGGTTTTGAATAAAAACAGCAAAGTGGGAATCATAAAAAACAAGTCTTTGAAAAAAGAGGTTCTTGGAATAAGTTTTATGAAATCACCAAAACAACCACAATCAGTAACCCTCATATTACTTGCATTGTAAACGCCCCATTTGCTGAATTGGAAAAATGTAACACCTTGTGGAACATAGGCTGTAAGAAAAGTAAAACCAGTTAAAATGGTAAAAAATATCATGATAACAAAAAACAACCAAGCTGTTAATCTATTTTTTATTCCGAAAATCAAATTAACACCCAACATTATTTCGAGGATTATCATAAATACCGAAAATCCCAAACCATATTTGGATAATGCTGTAAAAACTGTACTCAAACTACTGAGCCAAGTTGGTTCAAATGTATTGCTAAATTCAGCAAAATACTGTTCCATTTTAATGGCTGTTCCGATAGGATCTATAGCTTTCACCACACCTGAAAACACAAACCAAACTCCACAAAAATGCTGGAGAAAAGTCATTAATATCGATTTATGACGATTCGAATATATTGTAGCAAAGGTGAATACGATTCCTATTGCAGCAAATAATGAAATTAAATTGAGTAATGTCATATTATTTTTTCATAATTATCTAAATAACAAAGATACTCAGAATTTCACTTCAATGTTATTATAAATCTAACATTAACAATACATTAGATTATTAATTATTTAGCTAAATCCCAATTAATAAACTTAAATTCCATTGTCTTCCAAGGCCAAAATAAACAGAAGCTGATGCAGCATTAAAACTCTCTGTAGTAACTCCTGGGGCTCTAGTATCGTTATTTTGAGCATCAGAAATATACTTTGTATCTAGGACATTCAAAATATTTGCTCTAATCGTAATTTTTGTTTTCTTTACATCGAAAGTATAACCTGAATTGAAATCTAAAAGGAAATAATTTGGTAATTGCCACGAATCTTTGCCGCCATTAGCTCCCTGCAATGATTCCGGGTTAAAATTTGAGTAATTTTTCCCAAAAAAAGTACCTCTTGCTTTGAAATACAGGCTTTTAATCGGCTCATATCTAACCATCGCACCATATTGTATCTGAGCAGCATCTCCTACATGAACTCCTTTTGCATTGAAAGAATAATTGTACGTTGTGTCTCGATAAGATACATTCACACTTTCTGATGAGTTCCATTTCCAATCACCAATTGATATTAATCCTTCAAAAGTTAGCTTTTTGTTCATTTTATATGCAAAATCCAATTCCAAACCTCTATGTAAAGCATCAATTCCAGGTATATTCAAAGGAATGACTTCCAATGGGTCATTAGGATCTCTTAATGCAATCGGGCTATCTAAAGGTTTGTTTAACCAATAAGTGTAATAAGCATTCAAATTACCTGAAAATGAACTACTTCTGAAGCTATATCCCAATTCTACGGCATAAATTTTTTCATTTTCATAGTTATTCGCTAATGCAATTTTATTACCAGTCCTATTTTGATATAATACATTATTAAATCGCTGTGCTTTATCAATATATCCAGTATTTACAAAAGCCGATTGTAGATCATCGATATTATAAGATGCTCCCATTTTATAAGTAAATGTCGGAATCGTAACCCAATCCAATGCCTGTGTTTTGGCTTCTGGTGAATTTACAGTATAAGTATTTCCATTATAAGTTACTGGATTCGAGAAACTTACTAAAAAAGAAGTATCGCCAAAAGTCAATATTTTTGATTTGAAATAATCTTCCATCCTGTATTGGGTCAAAGCACCTGATATATTTACAAATGCAGAAATTTTATCCTTTTTGTATTCTAACAAACCAAAAAGTCCACCCCATCTCACAAATCCAGAATAGTTGTAATCCAATTTATCTCCTTTATATAGCTTTGTTGTTTCGTTTTTAATATTACTATTTCCTTTCCAAATGAAGTATTCACCTCCTAATAAGTCATAAACTTCTCTGTAGTGATCGCCACGATAATATCGAGCATCTAAACCACCAGAAAAGGTAAAGTTTTTATCAATATCATATTTCACAGTACTCAGAACGCCATACCAAAAGTGATTATTAAAGCTGCTTCTTAAAATTCTAGTTGATTTTCCAGCAGGTTTTCCAAAAGAAGCTTTTGCATTCAATGCAGCAATAGTATCCATATCTATCTGTCCATCAGCATTATAATAGGCACCAGTAAAACTGTCACCCATAAACCCAGTACCTCCACCATTTCCAACAGATAAATAAGCCACATTACTCCAAAAGAACTTTTCATTTGGTTGCCAGCTATGTCTTAAGCTAAATTGTGGTTTGTGATAATAATTTATAGTGGAATTCAATTTTTCTCCATTCAAATAACCCCAATGTTGGTTATAACTCAATCCCCTATCAACACCTAAAATATTTCCTGGATTATTGATCACTTCATCTGAAATGCCTAATGACTTTGCTTTTGCAACATCAATTGTACTGATAGAAGTCATAAAACTCCTTTGACCATGTTCTTGTGGTGCACCAAAACCTGAAAGTGTAATTAAATGTTTTTTAAATTGCTTATCTATTCTCAAATAATAAAAGTATCCTTTTGAGTAATTTGCATCCACATATCCTTCAGTTTGTTTGTATGAACCTGCTAAAGAAATACCCCAACCATGTTTCAATCTACCAGTATTAACGCCAAAAGTTGTACGAACATAGCCATTGTTTCCAATTTCTTGTTGTAGTTGATAACTAGCTTTCGAGTCAATACCCTTTGTTAAAATATTGATTGTTCCTCCTACAGATGGAATCGACAATTTAGATGAACCCAAACCTCTTTGCACTTGCATAGTCTGAGTTACCAAATCCAGACCGAACCAATTACTCCAGAAAACCGCTCCATTTTCCATATCATTCACTGGAATCCCATCTAACATAACCGCTACATTTCTTTGATTGAATCCTCTGATTGTGATTCTTGCATCACCGTCCCCGCCTCCAGTTCTAGTCGCATAAGTCCCAGGAGTGGAGTTCAGAATCATTGGCAAATCTTGTGAAGCTAATTCTTCCTGAATTTTCAAAGTCGGTATATTAGAAAATGCAACAGGTGTTTGTCTATCTTTTGCAATATCTGCAACAATCAAAACTTCATTCAAAACAATGGGTTTCAATTGAATACTCACTTGAAGGTCACTATTTATTGTATAACTTAATTCTTTATTATTGTACCCAACGTATGAAAATTTTACAACATAACTATTCGGTTTCGGTAGATCTATACTAAAATTCCCATCGAAATCAGTAACCGTTCCAATCGTACCAACAGCAACTGAAGCTCCAATTAAAGCTTCACCAGTTTCTTCATCAGATATTTTTCCACTCAATTTAACATTTTGAGCAAATGAAAATCCCGCAAAAATTAATAGTAAAAATGTGAAAAATTGCTTCATATTTTCTGTTTTTTTCTAAAATACCAAGTAAAAATATAGCTTGAGACAATTTCATTGTCCGTATTATAACCAAATGTCTCTATGGAAACTTCTACCCCATCACTACCTTCAATGGCTTCTTTTACAGCCATTTGTATTTTATCCCCTTGAATGCATCTGAAGATTAGATTTGTTGTTGCTTTTTTGGGAAATGTAGAATGAACAGATTTTACCAACATTACCACGTCTTTTCTGCCATCCAATGCAATTATTGCCAATACACCAGTTGATATCTCTGCAGCAGCTGTTTGTGCCGCAAAATAAACAGACTTAAAAGGGTTTTTGGATCTAAATGTAAATGGAAGACTAATGGCGGATTCGATTCGAGTGCAATTCAATATTCTTATTCCCAAAAAAAACGCTGTAGGTAATTGAGTAAATAAAAATAAAGTTGTTTTCCATCTATTATTAAACTGATCAATCACCTTGTTTCCCATCAAAATAATTTTTACGAAGGTAATATCATTTTGTAAAAAATATAATTGAAATAGAAAAGTTTATAAAAAAATAATATAAAATTAGTCTCTAGGATTAGTGCTCATGCCCAATTATTTGCTTTTGATCTGGAATAACCACTTCAATATCTGCTTCATTTGATAAAATAATGCACTGACATGCTAATCTTGAATCCAATTTCGGGTTAATTGCACGATCTATAAAGTCTTCCTCTTTATCTGAAATTTCTTCTAAAAACTCAGCGCCTTTCTTAACATATATATGGCAAGTACTGCATGCACAAACACCACCACAGTTATGATTCAAGTGAATATTTGCCTCTTCGGTTACTTCTAATATAGATTGGTCATCTGAAATATTCTCAACGGTAACAGATGGAATACTTTTATCTTCAAAATTAAATTTTATCCTAGCCATTATTTTATTTATAATTTGGGCAAATATATTATTAAAAAAACTTTTAGTAAAGAACAATAAAAACAAAATATCCTAAAAATAGTTTAGTAAATATGAATCATCTTGCTCATTTTCTACTTTCAGGCAACAATAGTGAAATTAAATTGGGAAATTTTATTGCTGATTATATTCCAATAAAGGAGTATCTGAATTACGATATTACAGTTAGAGATGGGTTTAAATTACATCTATATATTGATAATTTCACTGATAATCATCCGATTGTAAGAAAATGTGTCAAACAATTGCATCCGACACATCATAAATATTCTCCTGTAATTTTGGATGTAATTTATGATCATTTGCTTGCTAATAATTGGTCAAATTTTACTGATATTCCATTAAAAATTTACACTTCAAAAATTTATGATATTTTATTGAAAAACGAAGCTATTCTACCTGAAAAAATCAGAATGAGACTGACAAGAATGGTTTCTGATAATTGGTTAATGAAATATCAAGAAAAAGAAGGGTTGAGATATGCCTTAGAATTAATGGAAAGGAGGATAAAATTCCCAACTGATTTATCAACTGCAGTAGACGTTTTATATGAAAATTTTGATTCATTCAATAACGATTTTCTTCAGTTTTTTCCTGACTTACAACAAAATACAAAGGTTTGGTTGGTAAAAAATGGATATCATTAAAAAAGGGGCATCAAAATTAATTGACGCCCCTTTCTCATTTCTTTAATCGCTGATTACTCAGTTATTATCATCTGTTTCGTTGCTGAATGCTTGTCTGTCGTTAATCTATAACTAAATAATCCGATTGACTTCAATTCCGCCTTGTCTATTACTATCTCATTGTAACCTTTTACATAACTTCCTGCGATTACTTTCACAGTTCTTCCCGTTGCATCAAATATACTCATCGTCGCATTTGTTGCTTCTGGTAAACTGAATCCGATTACTGTCTTTCCATTGAATGGATTCGGTTGGTTTTGTAACAATTGGAAGCCACCTACTTGCCCGCCATTGAAACTCAAGGCGATGTCTTGCTTCTCGCCTCCCAATGTATAGCCTTCCGCTACCGTATATCTTGATCCGATACTGATAGATTCACTCAATTGTACTGACCGCTTCGCTCTGAACGTTACTGTAAAGATTTGTCCTTCTTTCACACTTTCATTACTGAATGTGATTGCTCCATTACTCAATAAGCTCAATCCTACATTTTGTTCCGATAGTCCTTCTATTCCTACAAATTCCAATGCTTCCGTATTGAAATTCATCGTGAATTGATACCCTGCTATGTTGCCTAAATCTTTTGATTTGAATTCTATTGTCTTCTCCTCGCCACTATTTATTTTTACATCCGTCGCATCAAATACAATCGTTCCTCCACTTCTTTCGTAAGTCTCTCCTACAAATTCATTTGGCTTCGCCGTATTGTTTACATCTCCTATCTTCGTCGCTATGAAGTCCGCTTTCGCTGAACTGTTTAGATTGATCAAATCTTTGTACAATGGATAATTCTCCCCTTCTGGCTTGTCTGTCGTGAACACATAATTCTTATCTACTATCTTCCATGACGTATTCTTCGTGAATTGGTCTTGTGTATATAAGATTAGTTTTCTCAACTCTACCATATCCGCTGTCGATATTTTCTTGTCATTGTTCACATCCGCTGCTATTCTTCTGTAAGGTGACTTCAATTCTTGTATCGCTAAGATATGTTTGTTGATCGCTACTAAGTCCGCTGTAGATACTCCATTTCTGTGTTCTATATCTTTCTTAGGCTCTATCTTATAGTTACTATTGTAGTTCAATAAGAAATTGAAGAAGCCAGATGCAGTCGTATTTTGTTTCATTACACTGTTTACATATACATCTACATTACCTACCTCAATGCCATCTTCATTCTTCACCGTTCCTGTTACACTTGCTGTTGACCCGATACAATTTGGATCCATATTGCTTTGTACTACTACAAATGTCTCTACATAATCCCAATTGTTATCTCCATCTATCGCAAACAAGGCAATTGTCTGTGTACCAACTTCTGTATTGTCAAAGATTACATATTCATCTAAGGCTAACACTTGATCTATCGTCATCGTTGGACTGTATTGTCCTGATTTCGCTAATCTCAATCTGATATTTGCCATCGGTGTACAGTTATCCCAGCTATTGTTATTCACTTTCACTGCTTCTAACGTCGCTCTACATTGGATTGGCATCAACTCGATTGACAATAATTTTCCTACAGGGGTTGGTTTCTTACAATCTTTTACTAAGAATGATTTTGTACAGGTTCTTATGTTTCCACAATTGTCCTCTACTGACCAAGTTATCATATGTCTACCATACTTCAAGCCTTCTGCTTTTGTAATCGTTACACATGAGCCATTTCCTTGTAAGTCATTCGTGCCATTATTATCTATATCTATGAAGTAGCTATACTTCAATTGTGCATCTGGCGTACAATCATCTTTCGCAGTTGCACACAACGTCAATGGATCCGGTCCACAATCCGTTGGATATTGACATATTGTATCGTTCTTACATGTATTGCCTGTAAAGTCTGGTGCTACTTTGTTCACAATCTTGATTATTTGTGTATACGTCCACTTTCTTCCTAATGGTTTATTTTGGCACCAATCTATTACTGTCCACGTTCTTAAGATCTTCTTACATGCTGGATCTGCTATCGTATAGTTCTCATCTTTGTACTCCATACCTACTAAATCGCATTTGTCGTTTCTTAAGATTCTTGGTCTTCCTGCATCTTTTCCTGTGTTTGCACATTCTGTTCCTACACTGTCGATTCCAGTACAATTCGTTAATTCTACTACCTTGTCTGGCCAGATAATATTATCTGCTGGGAAGTTCGGACTTACATAAAAGTCATTTACAAAATCTTCATTCGCTCCCAAGTTCGCCTTTAATCTTTCTGCTCCATCACATGGATCTGCCAAGTCTGACCCCGGATCTGTGTAATGTAATGCATTGATCGTAAACGGCGATGTATTCGTTATGAATATCAATTGTGTACATGGCGTTGATTGTCTGCCGCCATTATCTACTGCTCTGAATGTTCTTGTGATCGTTCCAACGCCACACTCTATTTGTGAGCTGATCGTCTGTGGTATATTCACAAAGCAATTGTCAAATGCATAGCCATTCGTTCCACTTACTTGATTGACTCCGTTGAAATACGTGAAGCTGCCTCCACTATTCACTCCGTTACAATCCTGTGTTACGACTCTACCAAAATACTTGTTGAACCATGATGTATCTGCATTCGTTAACGGAATGCTGAAATCATATGCCGTACAACTTATATTTACTACACTTGGACATACTATCGTCGGATTTACCAAGTCTTTTACATTTACTTTTACTACACATTCGTTGTAATGACTTCCTCTAGGATTATTAGGAACATAGGTGTCTGAAGGAACGTGTCCAGAAACTGGTTCACTATCATACACTCTTAATATCACCTCTGTTTCTTTTCCAACATCTTCACAGTTGAAATATACATAATCATCGAAGTTACCATTTGAATCATAAACATCTGGGCTTTGTACTCTCTTCACTTTAAAGTAAACTGGATTACAATTATCCCATGATCCTTCATCAAATGATTTTGCATCTACTCTTGTCAATCCACATTCTTTAAATGAAGTCAATGGATTATCTACACCATTTGTCAAAGATACTTCTGTTAATGATCTACATACTGGTACTGGCTTCGTTGTATCTCTAACTTCAACATAATGATTATATGTTGTTGTAGCATATGTACAACTATTTTCAAACGTATATTGTATCACATTTACACCAAATTCTAACGTAACTACATTTCCTACCTTTGAATTCAATGGAACACCATTAGCTTTAATAACTTTTACTTTACTAATTCTAATGTTATCACTACATCCACTAGGTTTAGTTGGTACCGTTGGTATTTTATAGGATGCAGAACAAGTATATCCAGTTCCAATAACTAAATTAGTTAATGGAGTATATTCCGGATTTTTTGTATTTCCTACTTTTATTATTTGTTCATGTTGCCATACTTTATTACCTCTACACCAATCTAAAACAACCCATGTTCTGATAATCTTATATTCTGCTGGTGCACAAACTGGTATTACTACATCCGTAAATGTTGTATTGATTTCACAAGTATTATTACCTGCTGGCCAGATTGATTTACCTTTTACTCTAGGTGCTCCTGTAACATTAGGACTTGGATGTTTAAATCCATCTGTACTTGGTACTGTTTCAAAACTACTTGAACAATCAACAACTGCATCAAGTGGGAAGCCTGTAGTTGCACTAATTGTATTGTAAGCAAAAGTGTCTCTTACAAAATAAATCCATTGTTCACATGAACCAACATGATCAAAAGTATCAACTGCTGTCCAAGTTCGTTTGATTCTAAAGCTATAAGGTGAATTACAACCATCATTATATACTTCATCATCATAATCCAATGTAAATCTACTACATTCTTTTACTCTTGGTAAATTCGCAATATTTGTTGGACTTACAGATGGATCATTTAATGGCGTGCTACAACTTACTGTTATATCTTTTGGACAATAAACAATCGGAGCCATTTTGTCTTCTATTACAATTACGCCCCAACAGCTATTATTTGTTAATAAATTTTTAACAGTAACCGTCAATGTTTGGCCGATCAAATCACTAGTGATATAATTATATAATAAATTTCTCCGTTCGCTTTCTTAACAATGATCTGATAATTTGCATTACAAGGTTCTGGTCCCTCTAAAATCATATCTGGATCAACTAAAATTGTACAATTCTCAGTTGTATCTAATGAAACATTTAATTTATCATTACAAATCAATGCTGACAAAACATTTCCAACTTGAATTGTATTACAAATTGTAGTTTGACAGCCAACAGAATCTCTTGTATTTGATGTACTTACTGAAGTACCTACATAATTTCCTGCATCAAAAGTGAAACATACTTTATGATATCCTTCTCCATATAACGAATTGTTAAACTCAGATTTTCCATTAGGAGATTTTTGAACTAAATTTCCATTTACTGTCCAATAACCTATTCCTACTTTTGTATTCAATGTATCTACCTTATCTTCTAAAGACAAGATGCCACTTCCTTTACACCAGCTATCTACCCAATTCTTAAATGCTAAATTTGGATAAAATGCTTTATTATTTGTACCTTTTGTAACTTTCGCACTAGTTGTATCAGCAATACAAGTATTATGATTACCTGTTCCAATTAATGTTCCATTTACTATTAAACTATCTGAAACAAATGATATTGAGTAACCAACTGCATCTGTATGTCTTCCTACAATTCTATATTCTGCAATTCCACATGATAATAATTTCTTCTCTACTACAACATCACCAACTTGGTAATAGTTATATGTTTGTGGGAAGAAAATTCCATTCATGTACATGCCATTATTTGGATCGTTAGTTGGATTATCTAACATAAATCCAGAATTTGCAAAAACTGTCCAAACTCTATTCGCTGGAGATCTAATTACTATTGTATCTCTAAATTGACCATTTTCTTGGTTTGTAGGATTATTTAAGCATACACTACTACTTACAGTAACTGTTGAGTTACATGCAGCTGAAGGTATTACTTTAACGATGCCACAAGCACTATCTATATTACAATTATTGTCTTCTACTACAATTTTTACAATATTGTCACCAACATTTCCACAATTGAATGTATTCGGTGTAACTGTGATTCTCTTTATTCCACATGCATCTCTTGTTCCATTCGTTAATGTTGTTACATTTCCTGTTGTTAATGTATAACAGCCATCTACTCCTAAAGTAATAGATAATGGATTAACAACTATTATTGGTTTTACTGTATCTAAAACTGTAATTTTAAATGTACAATTATTCGTATTACCTGAAGCATCTGTTACTAAGTAGGTTACAGTTGACAATCCTACTGGTATAAATGTTCCTGCTATACTTCCCAATCCTGATTCTGTTAATCCAACTCCATAAGTTGGGCAACTTGCTGTAAATGGATTTGATCCTACTGATGACCATGTTAATGTAAATCCACAATTATCTTTAGGGAATGGACCAGCCATTTGATTCGGCATTGCTATAACACCACATGCTGAATTATCTGCTGGTGCATACACTGTCATATCTATTGGACAATCCACTGTTGGCTTTTGTACATCTTTTACAGTCACATTAAATGAACAAGATTTTGTATTACTTGATGCATCTGTCGCTGTATATGTAACAACATATGGTGTCGTACTCACTGGCCAGAAGCTACCGCTTATTGGTGTTAATACTCCCGTTCTTTCATACGTAACGTTTGTACAATTATCTGCAACCACTGGTGATGGTAATGTGAAGTTTGCTCCACATTTATCAACATCATTATTTACAGTCATATCTACTGGACAAACAATACTTGGTGCAACTGTATCTCTCACTACTATATTGAAGGTACATACTGCTGAATTTCCTGCAGTATCAACTGCTTTCCATGTCTCTGTATGTACTCCTACTCCATAATAATGATCTCCACTTCCCATTCCTCCAGTATTTGTCATAATTACTGCATTCTTACTACAATTATCTGTCGCTGTTGGCGTTGGATAATTTATTTGTATGCCACATGAATTTCCAGCAATCGGTGTTAATACATATGGTGCAGTTGCAATTGCAGGATTAACCCATCCGCCATTTGTCGTTACAGTTATCGATACTGGACATGTAATTACTGGTGGTGTGATATCTCTAACTGTAACATTGAATGAACATGATCTTGTATTGCCTGATCCATCACTTACTGTATATATTATATTCGTTGTTCCTAAATTAAAGTTCGTACTTGATGGTACTACATTCGTTCCTGTTAATACATTTGCTCCAGTTGAAGTATAACTTGTATTTGCTAATAATGTAGCTGTTGACAATATACAATTATCACTTACAGTTGGAGTTAATTGTGCTGAAGTTGCATTTGCTACACAAACAGCATTTGCATCCAAAGTAATATTAGCGGGACAAGTAATTAATGGTTTATCATCATCAACTACAGTTACTGTAAACGAACAAGAATTCGTATTACTATAAAAATCTGTAACAATGTAGGTAACAGTTGTTACTCCTAAATTATAAATCGCTGATGTATTCGTTGCAACTACTGGTCCGCTATTTGTAGTTGCTCCTGTCATTGTTACTCTTAATGGTGCATAGATTCCTGATGCATTATTATCAAAATTACAATTGTCTGAAATAACAGGTGTAGTAACAACTGCAGCTGTACATACATTTGCAGCATCTGTTCCTACAGTAATATTTGCTGGACAACTTATACTTGGTTTTCTTCTATCTAAAATATTAATTGTAAATGTACATGTAGCCATATTACCAGCTGCATCACTTACTTTCCAAGATTCTAATGAAGTACCTACAGCCATAAAATGTGTACCACTTCCATATCCACCTACATTATTTGCAATTACTGGAATTGTACAATTATCTGTAGCTGAAGGTGTTGAATATGTGATATTTAATCCACAATAATTTCCACCATTGAAATCAGCTGCTGCTGTAAATCCAGGAATAACAAATGCAGTTCCAGCATATGTTATTGTAGGTGTATAATTAGCATCTGTAATACTTACATTTACAATTGTACCTTGAGGGCAATTAGTAAATGTCGGTGCAGTTGCATCAATAACTGTTATTGATGAGGTACACTTTGCTGAATTTCCAACTTCATCTGTAACTGTAAATGAAACATAGGTGGTTCCTAAATCAAATAACTGTGATACTGGTATTTGAATTGTTCCTGTCACTCCATTGTTGCGCCACTAGTTGACCAAGTTACAGATGGTGTTGCATCACAATTGTCTGTTACCATTACTGGTGCAAATGGTGCAGTTAATTCACCCTTACAATCTGTATTGGCACTTATTGTTACTGGAACAGGACACATAATAAATGGTACGTCATCATCTTTTACTGATACAGTCATCGAACAGGCATTTGTATTTCCTGATGCATCTGTTACGATATAGTTAACTATTGTTGTACCTAAAACGCCATCTGTTCCTGTAAAGAATCTATTCGATCCTGATCCTGTAACTGCTAATGCAGCACTTGTTGGTCCACCTACTGGTATCGATGTTGCAGTTCCTAATGTATAGTAATATTTAACTGTACTATTTGTACAATTATCACTAATTATTGGTGTTAATGCTACATTCGCTGAACATGTTGATGCCATCATCGGATCTGTTCCAACTGTTACATTTGCTGGACATTGTATTAATGGTATTCATTATCTTTTACTAATATCGTAAAGCTACATGCTACTGTATTACCATTTGCATCCGTTGCTTTCCATGTCTCTGTATGTGTTCCAACTCCATAGTAATGTAAGCCACTACCCATTCCTCCTGTATTCGTCATCGACGATGCTGCACAATTGTCTAGTGCTGTCGGTGTTGGGTAACTTATTTGTATGCCACATCCATTACTTGGTGAGGTTGTTGGTGTTATATTAAAGGCTGGATAATTTAATCCCGCTGCTACTATTGGATTCGATGGTGACATCGTTCCATCCGTATTTACCGTTATCGTTTGCCCATTTGGACAATTAGGTAATGTCGGTGCTTGATTATCATATACTTCAATCACAAATTGGCATGTAGCACTATTTGTTGTTGGTGCTGCTCCATCATGAACTGTATATGTAATATAACTTATTCCAGCAGGGAATTGTGTATTTGAAGGTACTAAACCAGTTGTAGTTGCTTTAATTAATGCACCAGATATACTATGAGTTGTATTTGCTGGTATCATCAATGCATCAGTACTACAATTATCAGTTGCTGTTGGTCTAAGTTGAGCATTTGTTCTTGTTGCATAACAAACTTCATTATCCATACCAACTAATACATTTGTAGGGCAAGTCACTTTTGGTGCTTCCTTATCTTGTACTGTTACTGTAAATGTACATGCTGTCATGTTATTTGCAGGGTCAGTAACTTTGTATTCTACTGTTGTAACTCCCAATGGGAATACTTCACCACTCTTAGGTCCTGATACTAAAACAGTTGTATAACCATTACAATTATCAGATGATAATGGATTACCATAAGTTACTTTTGCTTCACATACTCCTGGATCTGTTGATACAGTTGTATTAGCTGGGCAAGTAATAACTGGTGGTACTGCATCTAAAATTGTAACTTTTGTACTACATGTTGTTAATGATTCATTTCCAGCATTATCTACTGATTTATAAACTGTTGTGTAACTTCCACCATATAGATAGAAATTAGGTGTATATCCTATTCCTGATACGATTTTGATTAAATTAGTCGCTGGTGTACAATTATCTGTAGAAGTAGGACTTGGATAACTTAATGTTACTCCACATGCTCCAGTAGATACAATTGTAGCAGTTCCAATTATTGAAACAATAGCCTCTGAAGGAGTTATCGTTACTGTTATATCTGCTGGACAAATAGGTGTTGACGGTGTGTATTATCTATAACAGTTACATTACTTGTACATACAGATTTATTTCCTGCTGCATCTGTTGCTGTAAATGTTACCACTGTCAATCCATTATTATATACTTGTGAAGCTGGTACTCCAAAATTTGGAGCAGAACCTGTCGTATTCGTATTTCCTAATATTGTTGCTCCTCCTAATGAGTATTGTACATTTGATGTAGTTAATATCGTGCAATTATCAGATGCCGACATTAAATTCAAACTAGGCAAAACTGCATCACATGTTGTTCTTGCTCCAGTTCCTACTGTAACACTTGGTGGACACATAATAATTGGTGCATCATCATCTGTTACTGTAACAGTCATTGAACAAATTTGGCTATTATTATTAGCATCTGTTACTGTAAACGTAACAATTGTCTGACCTAAACTAAATAAACCTCCTAAGATCGTGGATGGTAATGCACTTGGTGCAGGTACCCCATTAGAATATGAAGTTGTTATTGTTGTATTTGTACAATTATCAAATACTGCAGGTGTTAATGGAACATTTGCTGAACATGTGTTCGATGCATCAGTACCAACAGCAATACTTGGTGGACAAGTTATTGTAGGTTTCGTTTTATCTATTACTGTAACAGCCTGTGAACAAGTTTTTGTATTACCTGATAAATCAGTAACTGTATATACAAAATACGTCGTTCCTAATGGTAATGCATTTCCTGATGTAGGTACAACACTCCATGTTAGATTACCACTAGCTGTACAATTATCTGCTTGATTTGCAGGTGCAACTACTGCATATGTTCCTATACAGTTCGCATCCGCATTTACTGTTACTGCTGCTGGACAATCAAATGTCGGTGCTGTTACGTCTTTTACAGTTACTGTAGAAGTACATGTCGCTTTGTTGTCATTTGCATCAGTTACAGTAAATGTTACAAATGATATGCCCAAATTAAATAATTGACTTGTTGGTACAGCTGTTCCAGATGTAGATGCTACAGTAGTAGCTCCTGTGATAACATATGATACTGTCATACTTGAACAATTATCTGTAGCTGAAGCTGTAAATGGTGCTCCTAATACCCCTTGACAATCTTTATTTGCATTTAATGTTATTGATTGTGGGCATACTATTTGTGGTACATCATCATCCTGTACAGTAACTGTTGTTGAACAAGCTGCAGTATTACCAGATGCATCAGTAACAATATAAGTTACAATTGTTGACCCAGAAGTTCCATTTGTTGCAGGATAAAATGCACCACTTGTTAAACCAGAAACCGCTGTTGCAACAGATATTGCAGCAGGATTTGGTAATTGGCTTGGTGCAGGTGAACCATTTGCAAAGAAATGTTTCAAATTTGTATTTCCACAATTATCTGATACGTTTGGTGTTAATGGTACAAAAGCTAAACAATTAGTTGATGGATCAGTACCAACAGTTAAGTTTGCTGGACAACTAATAGTTGGTAATACTTTATCTTTAACTGTTATTGTAAATTGACAACTAGCTGTATTATTCGACATATCAGTTGCAACATATCTTTCAACATGAATAGTACCTGCATCATAGTAATGTGAAGTACCACCTACACCTTGAGTCAATTCAATTCTTGACATTGGGCAGTTATCAGATACAGTTGGTGGTGTGTATGTTAAATTTACACCACAACCATCTACTGTTGCTGCATAATTACCATTCGTACTTGAAGGACTTGGTGTTATTGTAACTGTAGTAGGTGTAGTTATTTCTACAGTAACATCAACTGGACAATTTGTAATAACTGGTACTACATTATCCAAAACGGTAACTGTAAAAGTACAAATTGATTTATTGCCACTTCCATCAGTTAAAGTATATGATACTATTGAAGTTCCTTTATCAAATATTAATCCGTTTACATTTCCTGTTCCACTTCTTACAGTTTGATCAGGATTTATAATACTGTAGGTTAATATAGGTGCAGGAGTACAATTATCTGATGCAGTTGTAGGAGCCAAAGCAGCAGCTGTCCATGTACATCCAATAGATGGTGTTACATTCATTGTAACACTTGCAGGACAAACTAAAGTTGGAGCTGTATTATCAATCACTTGAACCATTGCTGTACAAGTATTTGTATTACTTGACATATCTGTTACTGTTAAGGTAACAGCATTCATGCCTACATTTGCACAAGTAAATGAAGTTGGATTTGCAACTGTACTCGTAATCATACAATTATCAGTAGAACCTGAATTTATATCTGTTGCAGTAATACTTGCCATTCCATTTGCATCTAAAAATACAGTTGTATTCTTACATTTTGCTATTGGGAATTCAGTATCTTTTACTTCAACTGTATAGCTGCAAGTAACAGCGGGAGATACAGGAGTAAATACACCAGCAACGATAGTACCAACAACAGCATTAACTGTAGTTGTACTTTTTGCAAATGGTGTAGCATTTAATACTGACAGATCAACAGGAGCAGCAGAAGTACCTATTACAGTAACTCCTGTAGTATAATATTTTACCACATAGTTGCTTGCACATAATGAATTAACTAAAGCAGGTTGTAAATTTTGGTATGCAGTACAAACACCAGGATCCGTAGCAACTGTAAAGTTTGCAGGACATGTAATTGTAGGTGCAGAATAATTTACTGTAATATCTTGAGTAGTTGTACATACTGGACCATCTGAACCATTTGTACCAGTATTTGGATCAGTAACAGTTACTCTATAAACATATGCACCAGCAGATGATTCAGTAACTGTTATACTAGAAGTAGTTGCTGCAATTGCTCCAATAGTTGGAGAAACTCTTTCCCACTGATATGTAATTGTAGAGCCACTTGTATTTGAAACATTACTATTTATAGTTACAATTGAATTCGTACATGTAGGATTTGGATTAGCAGTTAAATAAACTACTGGTCTATTTACAACTCTCAATTCAATTCTTCCAATATGGAAACAATCATCTCCAGGTAATCCATCTACATTTTGTCCAATTCGAATATAAATTACTGCATCAGAAGAAGTATAATTAAACCCTCCTGTTGAAGAAATCAAGTCTGCAGGTGTTGCGTTAACAGCACCTGTGAATGTTTTATAATATCCAAGAATTGTTACAACACTTGGTGGTACTGTTGCAGCTGGTGTTGGATAGGTAATACCACTAAATAATCCCGTATTTCCACCTGGATTAGATGGGCATGTTTCTAATAATATATCTGTTAATACTGGAGCTCCTATTATCTGAACATTAAATGTTGCAGCTAATTCAGCACATCCATTGCATCTTTCCCATACTTGATATGTACCAGGAATATAGAATTTTTGGAAGCTTACAGGTGCTCCATTTCCATTAATCATTTGTACTAAAGCATTTCCAATAGGAGCAGCTAAAGGTGAAGTTGAAGGGTTAAAATATAATTCATATTGGCAGCCAACTCTGGTATTAGCAGTAGTTGAAACTGTCCAACCATTGTTATTTGCACATTGTGATGCAGTATTTGGATCTATTACCCAAGGAGTAGTAACTGTAAAGTTTGGTTGAACTGTTATACTAAATTTCACTTCAGCACCATCACAACTAACTCCACCTAATGTTATTCTAGGTGTTACCCCAATTGTAACTACATTTGGAAAATTATTTCCATTTTGACCCATCCACATTAATTCTGGTACATTATTTAATAAATTTGTATATGAACCTGGTGCAACTACTAGAGGATCACTACTCGTAACGATATATGAAATCGTTGCTGGACCAAAGCCAGTTACTGGATCCACTAAACAAGATGGTACCATTTGTTCAAAATATTGTAAATCAATTTTTCCTTGATCACCTAAACATACAGTGATGTTATTTGGTGTAATTGCCATAGGAGGTGCAGGTAAAACAAAAGCATCAATACTTGAAGTACATGCTGCACTAATGACAGCAGGATTTCCTCCATTTTGATTGACTAATGGCATTTGAATATCTGTTGGAAATATCAATCCATTTGGTGGTAATAAAACAGGAGCATCTATTAGTCCTGGAGGAGGATTATCACAATTAATATTTCTAACTGGAGTTGCTTCGATTCTATAACAACCAGTAGGAGGATTCACAAAAGTATTTGTTGATTGCCATGCACCAACTATTGGAGTTCCAGTTGTATTAATTAACCTATATGCCCAAATATGATTTGCTGGTGCACTTAATGGAGTTGGTGTTACTACTAAATTACCGCCATTACAAACTGTGTTAACAGATAAGGTTGGTGGAGTAGGAAAAGTTAAAAAGTTAATACTTGCAGTACGACAAAAGCTCATACCTGGAGAAAACAAACCATCATTCGCTGGAATAGAACCACAAGCAACACTTAAATTTATTCTAGCATCAATCTTATGACAACCTGGAGCTGCACCTAATGCATTATAACTAAAATCAATTGTCTTTAATACATCTAATGTAACTGGTCCTTCTAAACCGCCACCATTTCTATAATAAAAATATACAAATTGCATACCAGCAGGTAAAGATGGTGCATTGCTTATATCTACATTTGAAATAGTTGCAGCACTACCACAATTATTTGCTAATGTTAATATTGGAATATTAGTATTAGATAATAAAGGCCAAACAACAAATGTCTGAGAAACACCACAAGCTGCAGGAGCAACAGCAGGTGCTGTTGTTGATCCACAAGTAGTAGTTAATACATATCGTGCTTCTATAGTATGACAACCAGGAGCTACATTTGTAAATACTCCTGTTGTATTTGTGAAAGCAGTTCCTCCATCAATATCATATCTTAATTCAAAACTTCCACTTGCAGGTACAACACCTGATAAAGTAGTAGTTGGAGCAGGTCCACTCCAAGTAAATGTAGCATCTGTAATACCACATTGTGAGGCTCTTGTAACAGTTCCTGGTGTAGCAACGATTTGAGGGAAAATTACAACATTTACCAAATTACTTTGATTACAAGGTGCAGGACCAGCTGAACCTGAAGGAATTGGTCCACAAGCATTTGCTGAAACATATCTTGCTCTAATACTATGACATCCATGAGTTGATGGAATTACAGGTGATCCTGTAAATGGTAAACCATCTATACTCCATTCTACATTATATCCATCAATTAGAGTTACATTAGGTAAAGTAAATGGAGCTGCACAAGTATTTGCAGGTGGAGTGATAACAGGTGCATCTGGTATTACCAATAAATTTATAAAATTACTTGAAAAACATGCACCAGATGCTTCTGTATTTGCAATTGTTGAGCCACAATCATTTGCTAAAACAAATCTAGTACCAAAAGTATAGCAACCCACTTCACTTAATTTACTAATAATTGGTCCATCTTCATCAACATCATCAACACTGGACTTAAACCCCATCAACAGTAAATTGAAATTTAAAACCTGTAGGATTGTAATAAGTTGTTGTAACCCAAGCTACATAAGTCCATGAATTTGAAGCATCATTTTCACATGCAACTAAAGATGTAGAATTATTTTTCCACCATCTAATTGAATATGCAGGAGGGAAAATAACCACATTTACTAAATTACTTATACCACAAGCCCTGTATTTGCAGTTAAAGCTGATACTGCTCCACAACCTTGTATTCATCTATCTAGCTTGGTTGAACAACACTGATAACTGTACCATCGCAATCGGTGCAGGCAGCCAATTTGCAACAGTAGCACCAGTTGTTGTATTTATGATTTTATATTGAACTGTAAATCCAGCTACAGGAGTAACAACTGGCAAAGCAAAAGCACTATTACATGAATTTGCTGGTGATAAAATTATTGGTGCTAATGGTCTAATTAAACCTTGCACTTGATTACTTACTCCACACAATGTTGCACCAGCTAAAGTAGGTAAACAATCAGCAGCTAAAACGTATCTAGCACGAATAGGATGACAACCTGCAGAACTTATACTTGGAGATGCAGACCATGAACCAGAATTATCTAATTCATATTCTACATTAAAACCAGTTACAGGAGCTACAGATGGTAATCCAAACATACCATTACATGCCTCAGGTGAGCCACTTATAGTAGGAGGATTTGGAAAAATAACAACATTAACTGTATTACTGTTTCCACATAATCCACTACCAGCTGTACCTGCAGCAATTACATTCTGAGGAGTTGCACCACAATCTGCTGACAATACATATCTAGCAACTATAGAATAACAACTAGGAGTTGTAGGTAAAACAGGTGAAGCTGCAAATGTACCTCCATTAATACTATATTCTACAGTAAATTCTGGAATCGGAGCTACTGCAGGTAATGAAAATGCTGAAGCACATGTATTTGATGGTGCAGTTATTATTGGGGCTGTTGGAAATATAACAACATTTACTTGATTACTAATGCCACATGCTCCACTTCCTAATGAACCAGCAAGAGTAGCACCACAATCAGCAGTAAGTGCATATTGTGCTCTAACATTATGGCAACCCGGAGTGGTTGGAATAATAGGAGAAGGTGTAAAAACACCTCCATCAATACTCCACTGTAAAGTAAACCCAGTTGGTGGTGTTGATGGCACTACACTTGGCAAAGCAAATGCGGTGTTACAAGTATTATCTGGAGCAGTTAAAACTGGTGCAGCTGGAAATATTACAATACTAACAGGAGCACTCGGTGCGGTACAAGCTGAACTTGCACCATCAGAAAATGATCCACTAGGGATTATATTAAAAGGAGCAGATCCACAATTTGCACTTAAAACATATCTTGCTCTTACAGAGTGACAACCTGGAGTTGTAGTAGATGGTGCAGTACTCCATGTACCAGATCCATCTAATTCATATTCAACTGTAAATCCACCAACTGCTGGTACATTTGGCAATGTAAACATTGCATTACATTCATTCGATGTAGCAGCAATAACAGGTGGTGTTGGATATACTACAAAGTTTAATTGTTTTATACATGCAGCTGGAGTAATTCCATCTCCTGTTGAAACAGGGCATATAGCTCTTTGAAGAATTAATATATAGTGACAACCAGGTGATAAATTAGTAGGGAGACTTGTACCAAATGGTAATCCATCAACACTATATTCATATGATAATCCTGATCCTAGAACAGGTAAACCTGAAATTGAAGTAATTGTACCATTAGCTCCTGAAGAACAAGTTCTATTTATAGTAATATTAGCATCAGGTATTTTACTTAAGTCATCAAAAATTGAAAAAGTTGTTGGTGGTGAAGTTGGGGAATAAGGATTATTAGAAGCACATCCAAAAAAGCCAGCAGATGTTGGACCACAAGTTAACCTATATTGTAATGTATGACAACCAGGAGACACATTAATAGGTAGAGGTCCAAAACTACCATTATCTACTTGATATTCATAAGTAAAACATGGAAAATTTGGATTAGGCATTAAATTTACAAATGTTTGACATGTAGTATTAGCAGTTATATCTCCAGCTGGAATAGCAACTGGAGGTGCTGTACCAAAATACAAACAATATGCTTTTGTTGTATTTGGAATAATCATACCTGCAGAATAAGTTACTCCATCACATGTTACATTAGTAGTAGCAAAAACTGCTACACTAAAACAATGTGGTCCAGGAGCAACTCCACCTGGTAAGCTATTGGCAACAAAAGCTCCACCATCAATACTATATCTATATTCAAAACCAAAACCTGGCGAAGCTGGTACTGGTGTTACATTAATAATAGAGTGATTTTCATTTGCACAAGGATCATGGAGGAGAAAAAACCATAGCTGAAATAGTAGGGGCACTTGGGCAATCCTGTGAAAATCCAACATTAATATTTGCATAAAAGCAAAATAACAAACAACCAATATACAAAAACGACGATTTGGTTCTTGAACTAACTTCGGAACCAAAAAGATTGTTAAGATAAGTTGTGTTAAAATTTCTAGTAAAGGTTCTATTAATCATGAGATAATAATTTGTAAAAAAAGTTCAATTTTCAAATAAGTTTCAACTTGGAATTATCATAAATTAGCTATAAATAAATATTATGATGAATCAAGGTTGACTAAACTGTAATGACACCTATTATATATCATGAAACAAATACAGTTTAGAACAATATTCAAACAAAAAACTATTAAACTATTTGAAACTAAAGGAGATAAGTATATGACAAACAATAATAAAATAACAGACAATGTCATAAGCTGACAGTCTGTAGATTTTAATATAAAATTCAAATTGATTGAATTTTGTAAGTGTTTAGTCAAATTTATTATCATTTAGTTTAATTTTTCAAATTAAAAAGTCAGGTCAATACAATGAGTATTAAACCAAAAAATTAAACCAAATTAGAGCTAATATAATAGAGAGGACTGAATAGCAAGAAATCACTATGTGTAAATATGTCCAAATCAATTAATTATAGACTATAATCTGGTTAAAGGAATGTTTAGCAGTATGTTGCTACGTAAAATTCGTAAATTAAAATTTTATGGTGAAAACCAAAAACAAAAAGGCTGTCGGGAAAACAATTGGAAAAAATATAAATTATAAATTGGAATAATTATAAACTAAAATTGGAAATGAATATAAATTAGAATATGGTTTTTGATATAAACTTAGTGCAAAGATATAAAATGAAAATAAGACATGCAAATAATTTATTAAAAAAAAATCAAATAAATTTTATTTCAATATGTAAACTTTGCATAACGCTGATTATTAAGTATATATATTTCATATTTTTCGAAAATATTTAAATACACAAATATTAATATTAGAGATAAATAAACTATCAACTACAGATTAAAACTTTTATAATTAAATTAATTCAAAAACATCATAAATGTGTATTGTTATATAAATATAAAAATCTATTGAATTAATAAAAAATTTGCAATAGCATATATTAAATATTTTACAAAAAAATTCATAACAATATAAATTTTAAAAAATTCTTATTAAATATCTAATATACCATAAAATATTATTTTCTAAAACACCTATATTCAACTTTTTATATTATTTTTGCATTCTATTTTTATTCCTAGAAAAGGTGATAAATAAGTTTTCATCTATTAAGTATTACAAATTATTATACCCATGTTTAGAGTTTTTTTTGTCTTTGCTATTTTAGTAGCAATTTTATTTGCTTGTACTAAAGAAAATAATGGAAATACAACTATAGATTTGAATGATGCACTTTCAACTGCTATAGGTGATAAAGGAAATTATTTGTTGCCAACTGGGGCGGATATTTCTCAAATTCCACAATCTTATATCAATCCACTTACCGAAGCAAAAATCAAGTTAGGAAAATTACTTTTTTTTGAGCCAGCTTTTGCAAATGAATCTAAATTTGCAGTTGGGAAGAATACATTTACTTGTTCTAGTTGCCATGTACCAGATGCTGGATTCAGACCATCTAGGGTTCAAGGAATTGCTGATGGAGCATATGGGTTTGGACTACAGGGTGAAAAAAGGGTAAAATTGCCTTCATATCCAGAAGACAGTATTGATGCTCAGGGTGCTAGACCATTAGCTGTGCTAAATGTTGCCTATGTTACCAATACGATGTGGAATGGCTCGTTTGGCTCTGATGATATAAATGTAGGCACAGAAAATATGTGGGGTAGTTTTTGACCCAGGAACTGCAATAAATGCTCATAGGTTAGGAGCATTGGAGGGACAAAATATTGAAGGGTTGAAAACTCATAGAATGTTTTTTGACAAAAAGAATATTACAGAAAATGGTTATAAACAACTTTTTGACGAAGCATTTCCAAATATGAGCGAAGAAGAAAGATATAGTAGGAAAGGTGCAAGTTTTGCAATCAGTGCATACCTAAGATCTATAGTAACTAGTGAGGCTCCATTTCAAAAATGGCTAAAAGGGGATAAAACGGCAATGACGGATGAAGAAAAAAGAGGTGCACTGCTATTTTTTGGAAAATTAAATTGCAAAAGTTGCCATAACCAACAAAATTTAGGATCTATGCAATTTGCTGCATTAGGACTAAAAGATCTTTATGAAAATGGAGGGTTGAAAACATCTGTTAAAGATAGAAGGAATTTAGGTAGAGGTGGTTTTACTGGAAAAGCTGAAGATATGTATAAATTCAGAGTACCTCAATTATATAATTTAGGAGATAGTGGTCCATATTTTCATGGAAGTAGCAAACAAACTTTAGAAGATGTTGTAGATTATTTCAATAATGGGATACAGGAAAATTATAATGTTCCTGCAAGCCAAATATCTAATTTTTTACGTCCACTTGGTATGACAAAACAAGAAAAATCTGACTTAACTACTTTCTTGAGAACTGGTTTAAGGGATCCAAACTTGAAAAGATATGTTCCTGAAACTGTTATCTCTAAAATGTGTTTTCCTAATAATGACCAAAAATCAAAAGAAGATATGGGTTGTAATTAATAATCTTATTTTCTAGCTAAGACGCAAAGATTTTTAACTTTCGAGTTAGTTCTTTTCCTTTGCATCTCTGAGACTTTGCAAGACTTAAAAAAGTACATTTTCTCGCTAAGACGATAAGAATCAAAGATTTTTTATCTTCCCTATGCGTCTCTGCGACTTTGCGAGACTTGAAAAGTATATTTTCTCGCTAAGACGCTAAGTCGCAAAGATTTTTTTTCTTCCCTTTGCGTCTCTGAGACTTTGCAAGACTTAAAAAGTATATTTCTTGCTAAGACGCTAAGTCGCAAAGATTTTTTTTCTTCCCTTTGCGTCTCTGCGACTTTGCGAGACTTAAAAAGTATATTTCTCGCTAAGACGCTAAGTCGCAAAGATTTTTAACTTTCAATTTGGTACTTTTCCTTTTGCTTCTTTGTGACTTTGCGAGACATAAAAAGTATATTTCTTACTATGACACTTAGATTTTTATTTGTTCTTTACTTTTAGAATTATAGATATTATCTCTTAAAGGCATAAAGAATGAATTAATCTTGTTTGAAAAATTCAGAGGCTTTTTGTTTGGTCCTTTTTAAACGTGGAATTGATTCATGAATCACATATGGATTTTCTGGGTGATTCTTTATATAATCTTGATGATAATCCTCAGCTTTCCAGAATTTCACGAAAGGAACAACTTCTATTGCAATTGGTTTTGAATACTTTCCAGATTTATTCAATGATTCAATATAGTCTTCAGCTACCTTTTTTTCTGTGTTATCTCTATAAAAAATAATAGAACGGTATTGTTTTCCATGATCGGGACCTTGTCCATTTACTTGTAAAGGATCAATCGAAGCAACATAAACTTTTAATAAATCTTCATACGACACAACCTTTGGATCATAAGTAAATTCAAATGACTCTGCATGTCCTGTGGTGCCTGAACCAACTTGTTCGTAGGTCGGATTTTTTTCATCACCTCCAGAATATCCAGAAATTACATCTCCTACTCCTATGATGCTTTCAAACACACCTTCTTCACACCAAAAACATCCACCAGCAAATGTTGCAGTTTTTAATTTAGTATTATCTAAAGATTTTACAAATCTAAGTGCATCCCCATCAATACAATATCTCAATCCTGTTGGCTCGGGACCATCATTGAAAACATGACCTAGATGAGCATCACATCTTCTACAAGTAAGAGCATCACGAATCATCCCATGAGAATTATCAGTTGCAACCTCTAGGCTTCTGGAATAAAAAGGAGCATAAAACTGGGCCAGCCTGTACCTGAATTAAATTTTGCACTAGAACTAAACAAAGGGTTATTACAACAAACACATACAAATACTCCATCATCATGATTCTCATTAAATTCACTTGAAAATGGTCTTTCTGTGCCTTGTTGACGAGTTATAAAGTATTGTTTATCAGATAGAATTTTCTTCCATTCCTCGTTGGTTTTCACTATTTTGGATGACCATGTGGTATCAATAGATTCAGCAAAATTAACCATTTTAGTAATGTTTAGCTGAGAATTTTGTTTAGAATTGTTGGGTTGACCACAAGCAGAAAACACTTGAATCAGAATTATAGAAAAAAATATTTTATTCATAATAGAGTATTAAAAAGCAAATGTATTAGCACCAATTATTTTCATAGTGTTAATATCTTGAACAAATGCAACTATAAAAAAGTTTTCTTTTAATAAATTGAGATCAATATTAGTGTTGAAAGTTATTTTTCCAGATTCTTCTGCATTTAATGAATGCATATACCTAACTACATTTCTATAGGTCAAGGTTTTACCTTTGTTTTCGCCAGCAAAAATCTCCGTTGTTTCCTTTTTAGAAATTAGCACTATATTTACTTTGCAGTCTTGATAATCACCATTTAATTGAAATTCTGTAGTAACATTTCTACCATTTATAGTAGCTGATAGATTTTTGAAAGTAACTTTTTCCTTAGACTTTTTAGTATCTCTTAAAGCATATTTTAGATCATTTTCATTTGAACCAATAAATTCTTTTTCCCCATTTACTATCATTTGCGGAGTATAAATTGAGTTTAAATTCATGATATTTCCATAAGCTCTTTGTCGGTCAGAAAACTCTTTTTTACTCAATAAATCTTTCCAACCTAACCTATTCCAATAATCCACATGGTATGAAATTGCAATCAGTTTGTTATTATCTTTATGATTATCAATAGTTTTAGCTAAAAGCTCATCTGCTACTGGGCAACTTGAACAACCTTGAGAGGTGAATAACTCAATAATAGCAAATGATTGATTTTCTAAACTCATATGTTTGTTAGTATCCTTATTTTGAAAAGCAAAACCTCCAATAATTATAAATATAAGAAGAATAATATAAAAATATTTCATAATATTTTAAATTCTAAAACCTTAATTTAAAATCAAATCATTAAATGACTTGGCGAATGAGTCTTTATTTGCTTCATCCATATAAACTTTCCAACTTCCAGGGATAGTAGCTTCATTCAGCAAACACCCATTTCTTAAATATGGGAAAATTTCGTCAAACCTTTTACTTACACTTACACTAACTCTTCTATTTATCATGGAACGTTTGATTTGACTTGGGTCATCCAATCCAGCGGCTCCTAATAATTCAACAAAAGAATGTAAGGTTTGCTTTTGGAAGGAAGCAACTCTATCTTTTTTGTCTTCAATTACTAATCCTTTAACTAGCTCAGGATCCTGCGTTGCTACACCAGTTGGACAACGGTTTGTATTACACTCTAAAGCATGGATGCATCCAACAGCCATCATCATTGCTCTTGCAGAATAACAGGCATCAGCTCCTAAGCCAATTGCTCTAAAAATGTGGTAACCTGTAACTATTTTTCCTGCAACTAAAATTCTAATTTCGTTTCTTAGCCCAAAACCGACTAAAGCATCATGAGCAAAGGCTAATGCTTCTTTCATGGGCATACCCACCGAATTTGAAAACTCTAATGGTGCTGCTCCAGTCCCACCTTCTCCCCCATCAATTGTAATAAAATCTGGGTAGATTTTGGTTTCTATCATTGCTTTACAAATGGCTAGAAATTCGGATTTATGACCAATACATAATTTGAAACCTATGGGTTTTCCTCCTGAAGCATCTCTTAAAGTTTTTATGAGGTGACACAAACCAATAGGATTATTAAAGGCTTTGTGGTATGGTGGAGACAAAACATCAGTACCAGCAGGGACACCACGAATTGCAGCAATTTCAGGTGTATTTTTTTTAGCAGGTAGAATTCCACCATGGCCTGGTTTTGCACCTTGAGATAGCTTAAGCTCTACCATTTTATATTTGGACTACTAACAGTAATTTTAAATTTATCAACCGAAAAAATTTCCATCCTCAGCTCTACATCCAAAATAACCAGTACCAATTTGATAAATCAAATCTCCACCTTCTTGTAAATGATAGGAACTCACCCCTCCTTCACCAGTATTATGGGCAAAATTTCCAATTTTTGCACCTGCATTCATTGCTCTAATTGCATTTTGGCTCAAGGAACCAAACGACATAGCCGAAATATTATATCTACTAGCATTATATGGCTGTTTGCAATCTTTTCCACCAATTATAATTCGAGGGTCATTATTAAGATCATCAAAATTTTTGGCAGCAATTGAATGATTCATCCATTCATAACCTTCCTCATAAACATTTAACTGTGTACCAAATGGAGTGGTGTCAGTTTCTTTTTTAGCTCTTTGATAGATAATATTTCTGTCTGTTCGAGCAAATGGGCGGCCATCAATATCAGACTCTACAAAATATTGATATATTTTAGGTCTAAGCCATTCCATCCAATATCTTACCCTACCCAGAATTGGGAAAACTCTACGAATAGAATGTTTTGTTTGGAACATATCATAATATCCTAATAATAAAATAGGTACAAGAATAATAAATAACCATAAAAATGGGGAAAAAAAATATCCTAACCCACAAACAATGAGTGTAGAAATTATTGAAAACCAAACAAAATCATTTCTCATAATATTAAAATATTTTAGAAAGTAAGATAAGGAATTAATATTGCTTTATTTATTAGAATCTCTCTTATTTTTGATTTTCACATACTCCTCTAAACTTTCTGGATTTCTCATAGAACCTAAAGTTGCCGCTTTTTCAATTGTGCTACCCATTAAAATTTTCTTTACAGCAGTTTCCATTTTTTTACCACTAATCGTAAATGGAATATCATTTACAACAATTATTTCATCAGGAACATGCCTTGGAGAATAGGTAGATTTTAGGATTTTATTGATTGTTTGCTTTAAATCATCAGTTAAACTAAAAGTTGGTTGCATCATCACAAATAATGGCATGAAATCAGACCCATCCGATTTCTCAATATTGACAATCAAACTATCTTTTATTTGTTCTAATTTATCTAAAGCACTATAAATTTCGGCTGTACCGATTCGAACACCTTGACGATTTAGCGTTGCATCAGATCTTCCAGATATAATCAAAGAGTCTCTATTTGTAATTTTCACCCAATCTCCATGCCTCCAAACACCTTCAAAATAATCGAAATAACTATTGAAATATTTTGTCCCATCTGGGTCGTTCCAAAAATAGATTGGCATAGATGGCATCGGCTTAGTAATAACCATTTCACCCACTTCATCCAAAAGTTTTTGATTATTGTCATTCCAAGCTTCCAAGCTACAACCAAGTGTAACACACTGAATCTCCCCTTCATAGACTGGCAAAAGTGGATTTCCACCTACAAAAGCAGTACAGACATCCGAACCTCCACTCATAGAACTCAACCAAACATCACTTTTGATCTGTTCATATACATAATCAAATCCTTCAGTTGTCAAAGGTGAACCAGTAGAGCCAATAGATCGCAAATTACTCAGATCCAATTTATTAGGTTGCACATTTGCTTTTTTGCAAGCCATTAAATAAGGTGCACTGGTGCCAAAATGATTAATCTTGGCATTTTCAGCAAGTTCCCATAACACATTCATATTTGGATAGCCAGGACTACCTTCATATAAGACGATTGTTGAACCCATTAGCATACTTGCATGTAAAAAATTCCACATCATCCAACCAGTAGTGGTGAACCAAAAAAAGATTTCGTCTGGTTTTACATCATTATGAAAAGCTAAATATTTGTAATGCTCCAAAAGTACACCACCATGAGAATGGGTAATTGCCTTCGGTTTTCCAGTAGTGCCCGATGAATACAAAATCCAAATAGGATGGCTAAAGGGAAGTGGCTCGAATATAATTTGGTTATTTTCTTCACTAATTACATCTTGCCATAAAACAACGTCTTTATTTTCTATTTCCAATTGTGCATCTTCATTCAAATAGGGAATAAAAATCACTAATTCGACAGTAGGTAATTTTTCACAAATCTCTTTTACGACAGAAACCTTATCAAATGGTTTACCACCATAACTATATCCATCTACAGCGATTAAAATTTTGGGTTCAATCTGTGCAAAACGATCCACAACACTATCTGAGCCAAAGTCTGGAGAGCAACTCGACCAAATTGCTCCAATACTCATAGAAGCAAAAAGTGCCACAGAGGCTTCAGGAATATTTGGAATATAAGCAGCTATTCTATCTCCTTTTTTCACACCAGCTGACTTCAAAAAAAACTGTAATGAAGCCACTTCACTATAAAGCGTTTTCCAAGAAATTGATGTAAGTTGTTGTCTTTCAGATTGAAAAAGAATTGCATTTTGATGTTCTTTGTAAGCTCTAAAAATATGTTCCGCATAATTTAAGGTTGCACCTTCGAACCAATTGGTTTTTGGCATAATTAAATTATTCGTAACTGACTGATAAGGAGCATGTCCGATAACCCCAAAATATTTATAGATGGTTTCCCAAAACAATTCAATATTTTCGACTGACCATTGATGGAGGCTTTTATAATCATCAAAAAAAAGATGATAATGTTCGCCAAGCCAACTTTGATAATCTGAAATATTCGCATCATTGATTATTTCAAGGGTAGGTTGCCACAACTTCTTTGCTATATCAGACTGATTCATTTTATAGTTTTGTATCTTTGCATTCAAAAATACGCCGTTATGTATTACAATTTAAAATTTTATTCAACATTTGTATTTCTATTAACATTATTTGCTTGTTCCACAACAAAAAATGCTACTACAAATGAAGAAAAAATGGAATTTACAATTTTGCAAATAAATGATGTTTATGAAATCAATCCATTGGAAGGTGGAAAATATGGCGGATTAGCTAGGGTTTCAACACTAGCAAAAAAATATAAACAAGAAAACCCGAATTTCTTATGTGTTATAAGTGGTGATTTTCTGAATCCTTCAGCGATTAACAATGTGAAATATGAAGGTAAAAGATTGAAAGGCAGGCACATGGTGGATGTTATGAATAGTTTTGTTGATATTGCAACATTTGGAAATCATGAATTTGACATAGAAGAACAAGAGCTCCAAGAAAGGATTAACGAAAGTAAATTTGATTGGGTAAGTACGAATGTTTGGAAAGTAGAAAATGACAAAAGATTGCCTTTTTACAAAAAAATAGGTGTTGATTCAATACCTTTTAAGCAAGAATTAATCAAATATTTTGCATCAAACACTGGCAAAAAGTACCCAGTTCGATTTTTCGGAGTGACATTGGATGCACAAAAAAGAAAATTTGTTAGTTATGATAAAGAAAATTTTGCAATAAGAAATTTATTGGATAGTTCTAAAGTAAAAAATGCGATCAATATTGGGTTAACCCATGTTTCTATTTCAACCGACTTAGCATTAGGTAAAGAAATACCTGAAATTCAATTACAATTGGGTGGGCATGAACATACAAATATGCTTTACAAAAGTGGAAATTCTATAATTACTAAGGCTGATGCTAATGCAAAAACAGCTTATTTGCACAAAATAACCTATTATCCTTCCAGTAACAAAACAACTATTTTATCACAATTAATCAAGGTAGATGAAACAATTCCATTCGAAGAAGGAACTGAAAAAATTGTGCAAAAATGGAATAGTTTTGTAGATAGCCAATTTGAAAAAGAAGGTTTCAAACTGAGAGAAATTGTGTGTAATCTTAAGGAAGATTTGGATGGACGAGAGTCTATAACGAGGTCTCAACCCACTAAACTTAGTATAGATTTAGCTAAATCTTTTAAAGCAACTTCACAAAATCAAGCTGAAATTGCCATCTTAAACACTGGTTCCATCCGTGTTGACGATATTATTAAAGGGAGCATCACACAATATGATGTTTTGAGAATTATCCCTTTTGGAGGTGAGTTAATGGAATGTGAGGTGAAAGGATCGTTATTGAAAAAGTTAGAAGAAATGAGTGTTAAAAATCAAGGAACTGGTGGTTATTTGATATTTGAAGGAATGGAAAAAGTAAATAATAAATTGACTGTCAATAATATAGAAATTGATGATAATAAATTTTACAAAGTTATAACATCAGATTTTTTATTAACAGGAAGGGAAAAAAACATGGATTTTTTCAACTTAGGAAATCCTGATATTATCAATCATAAAAGAGCAAATGCCCAAGACAAAACAGATTTGAGGAAAGATGTTCGACTTGCATATATTCATTATTTGAAAAAAAATTGTAATTAATGGAATTACCCTTAGAATTAAAGGAAAAACTAGAAAATATAGGAATAAAATCCTTAAACGAAATGCAGGAAACTGCATTTGAAACTATCCAAAACAATGCTAACACTTTATTGAAATCACCAACAGGATCAGGTAAAACACTAGCTTTTCTCTTGCCGATTCTGCAACTAATTGATAAAGAAAAAAAAGGGATTCAGTGTATCATTATTTCACCAACGAGAGAACTTTGTTTGCAAATCGAAGCAGTTTGGAAGCAATTGAGTACTGGATTTAAGGTAAATACTTTTTATGGAGGACATTCAATGCCACAAGAAATAGCGAATTTATCAGATCTCCCTACTTTATTGATTGGCACTCCAGGAAGGTTGGCGGATCATATTTCAAGAAACACATTCCCTTGCAAATCAATCACTATGGTTGTCTTTGACGAATTCGACAAAGCAATGACTTTAGGATTTCATGACCAGATTGAATTTATTTTAAGTGCCTTACCCAATATAGAAAAAAAAATAATGGTATCGGCAACTGCTGCTGTTCAGATTCCAAAATTTGTTGATTTCCAAGATTTCAAGACGCTAAATTTTACCATAAAAGAAGCAGAAAAAGAAGGATTATTCTTTCAAAAAATAGTTTCTACTGAAAATGAAAAATTTGAAAATTTAATAGTTTTTCTTTCTCAAATAGAAGATAATCAAGCAATTATATTTTGCAATCAGAGAGATGAAGTAGATGAGTTAGCAATGAAATTGAAAAAAAGGAAGGTAAAAGCTTCTTTGTTTCATGGCGGATTAGATCAAGATGATAGAGAAAGAGCATTAATTAAATTCAGAAATAAGAGTACACATTATCTAATCACTACAGATCTTGGTGCAAGAGGTTTGGACATTCCCGATGTCACTTATGTCATTCATTATCAACTACCTACGAAAGGACATGAATTCACTCATCGAAATGGAAGAACTGCAAGAATGAATGCAGCAGGAGTGGTTGTTTTGTTTTTAGACCCAAATGAAAGTCAACCAGAGTATATTCCCACAGAGATTCCAGATTATGTTTATTCCGATAAATTGTCAGAAATTCAAGGTTCAAAATGAAAAACTGAAAGGGAAAAAATTGAAAATTGAAATAGCGTATTGATGGAGTTGTTTATGTGTTGATTTGTTTATGTGTTAATTTGTTGATTTGTTGATCCCGAAGTTCCGATTTTTCGGAACGGGAGTTGATTTGATAAAGTTGTTAGAGTTGATGGAGATGTAGGAATTATAGTAGGTGGTGGAGGTGTTGTGGATATAGTTTTCGAAAAAAATTAAATGGGAATGAATAACGAAATAGCTAATTCAAAATTCTAATTTTCCTTCTTTGACACAAATAAAATTAGAGCCAAAATGAACTGAATTATCAAATTTTCGGTAGGATGATAGAGTTTTTAAGGGCTCTTTTTTTACTTCACTTGTTTCTTGATTGGTATTTATCATAATGCATCTTCCACAAGGTTTTACATTCTGAAATTCTACATTTTCAAACTTAAGGATTTCAATTTCATCTTCTTGATGAGGGAATTCCGTTTCAATCACGATATTTGGTCTAAAACGGTTCATTTCGACAGGTTCTGCAAGTTTAGAATTCAAGAATTCTAAACTTTTATCTCCAATAACTAAGTATGGATATCCATCAGCTAGACTCATTGGGATGCTTTTATCCAACTTTGAACTTTTATGTAACCTTGAAACCTCATCTTTGATTTTCACCAACTTACATTTCATTCCAAATCTTTCTGATAACCAATCACTTATATTTTCATTCACTTCATTCACAATAGCTGTATCATCCCAAACAGTGGCTGAAATATTGTTATTTATCATTAATTCGGTATCAAAAGTAACTTCTTCTTGATTGTAAATTATTGTTAAAAATCCTTTATCCAATTTGGTATTAAACTGGCTTAAAACAGGAAATTCTCTTTGTGAAATAAATCTATTTTGAAAATCTATCAACATCCATCGTCTATCATACTCAAATCCAGTAAGTAATGCTGTAGCAACTTTTATTTGAATACCTTTAAAACTTTTTATCGGATAGATAAATATTTCTTTAATCTTAAATCCCACAAATTGATTTTTGAATTTTATTATTTAATACTAGAAATATTGACCATTTTATCTTCAACATCCTGTACTAGTTCCATAAAGTGCTTTTCTCTTTTCAATTCCCTTGTTCGATGATAAGGCAAATCTACTTTTATATGCTCAGCAATATTCGATGGAGCAGATTTCATAATATAGACATCATCGCCTAAATAAACCGCTTCTGAAATATCATGAGTCACAAAAATTACTGTCGAATGAAATTTTTCCCAAAGTTCAATCAATAATTCTTGCATCTGGAGCCTCGTTTTTATATCTAAAGCACCAAAAGGCTCATCCATCAAAATAATATCTAGATTTGCTAACAAACTTCTGGCAATTGCTACTCTTTGCAATTGTCCTCCAGACAAGGTTGGATATTGAGCATATTTATTTTCATGCCCAGCTAAACCTACCAACTCAATCATTTCTTGAGCTTTCAAAAGCCTAGTTTTTTCGTCCACTCCTTGAAATTGTAGCCCTAATGCTACATTTTCTTGAACCGTCAACCAAGGCAAAGAAGAGTATTGTTGGAAAACCATACTAATTCTGGAATCTTCCGTTACTAGTTTATCATGGATTTTAACGATTCCAGAAGTAGGTTTTTGAAGCCCACAGATATATCTTAAAATCGTTGACTTACCACAACCAGACATTCCTAAAAGCACTACAAATTGCCCCCTATCTGGCTGATCTTCAATCAATAAGTTAAAATCTTTGATTATAAAACTTTTACCACCATCATAGCTTTGACTTACATTGGAAAGTTGAATGATATTTGGGAGGTCCGTATCATGAAATTGTATCATATTATTTATTATCTTTTGAAGCTCCAAAAATTTTAAATTCACCTAAAGCAATCATTACCAATCCGACTAAAACAGCAACCCAAATAGCAATACTTGGAATCATCACTGGAAATATTGCTTTTGCAAGTAGGCAAATTAATATAAAATAAATTCCGTATTGGCATTCTTGTATTCCTGGAACCTTGTATTTCAAATACTTATGAGGGCAAACTCTTTTATCAATATAAGAAAATATTCTATCTTGAATAAAGCCAATTAAAATTATCAATAATAAAATCGCAAAGACTTTATCTATTTGTCCCATCTTACTTTTCACGAAAATAAGTCCACCTATTCCACCTTGCCTGTTCAGTAATTCAGCGATAATGATATAAGTCCATGAAATAGCTGTCAAAACTCTTATGTCGTCCATAATTTTAGAGAAAACTGCAGGTATGTAAACACTTTTTATGGTTTGCCAGTTAGTGGCTGATAGAGTGAAAGTCGTTTGTAAATAGACCTCTTCCACTTCTTGAATTCTTTGAACAATTACTGGTAATAAATAAACCAATATACCAAAAGCCAAAAAAGCAACTTTCATGGTGTCTTCTAATCCAAACCAGACAATAAATAAACTGGTCAAAGCAGAGAGCGGCAAATATCGCAGAGCATCAATCTGTTTGCTAAACAATCCTCTAAACAAAGGAATTAACCCTAAAATAAAGCCAAAAGGCAAAGCAATCAGTAACGCCCAAAGATATCCTTGAATGTTCAGCCAAATACTTCTACCAGTGTTCGAAATCAATTCATCATGCTCTAACAAACTACTATAAGAACCAATTACTTTATTAGGTGGAGGCAAGATAGGGTACACTTTTTCAAAGCTAGTTGCTTTGGTTTGTAATATCGAATCTTGTCGGATTATCGAATCTCTTTGAAATTTGGTTATTGTGGTATCAAAAACTGAAGGAAACACTTTCAACCCTCCGTCCACAATGGGTCTTTGCTGAGAAAGCAACTCTGCTAAACCCCACCATAAAGCAATTGTGATGAAAACTCCTACAATAGCTAATATAATTTTTTGTTGAGCATCGAGTTCCCCTCTTAATTTTAATAAGGACATAATGATTTGATTTTCAATAATATAACAAAGGAGAAATTATTGCAATCACAACAATTTCTCCTTCATTTTAATTTACAATTTATTCCCCAACTATTTCAAAGTCAGTTCTTCTGTTTTTAGATTTGCCCTCTTCCGTATCATTACTTCCAACTGGCTTATCTGGTCCATTTCCAACAATAATAAATCTATTTCTAGGCATGTTATATGTTGAAATCAAATAATCTGCAACAGCTCTTGCTCTTTTTTCAGATAAAGCTTTGTTAGTTGCTGGATTTCCGACATTATCCGTATTTCCTTCAATTCTAATTCTAGAATTTGAGAAAGCCTTTGCAATGTCAACAAATTCTTTATCAATGATATACTTTGTATTTTCATCCAATTTGAATTCTCCTGATCTGAAAGAGATACTTACTCTTTTCGTAGCAATAGCATCCTTCTTTTTGCCTTCTTCAGTAACTTGAGTAAATTGTTTTTGACCTTCTGCAGTTTGACCTGGCATTCCGCTTAAATTGGAATTTTTAATTGCATTTGTATAAATTGCCATTCTCAAATCTGGTACTTTTCCATCAATATAATTCAATTGAGTATAAGTGTTTGTCATTCTTGAATACAAATTCTCTCCATTCACTCCTTTGTATAAAGGATTCATTCCAAAGAAATTCATATTATCCCCATGATTACACAATCTAACATTACTAATTGATTTATAAGCAGCATCCTCAGAAACGCCATCAAAATTTTGAGACAATATTTTAGCTGCTTTTCGTTTGTTGGCATCGCTACTGTTTATTTCGCCAGCTCCTTTCATCCAACCTTCATACAATTTTGCAACTTTATCACTGTTTTTATCCAACCAAGCTCCTTTTGCAATAAAAGCATCTGCAATGATATTGGATGCAGATCTTGTACTTTCAAGAATTTTAGAACCAGGTACAGCTTGAGTACATAACTCATCATCTGGACTCCAAACTACCGCTGCATCCACTTGTTGACTTTTGAACACTTGAGCTGCATCAATAGCACTTGGCTGTTTAATAATTTGAATATCAGACGGTTTCATACCAGCAGCCTCTAACAACCAAATCAAAAATGAATGAGAAGGAGTTAATTCTGCTACCGCAACTTTTTTTCCTCTCAGGTCACTTACAGATGTAATTCCTCTTCTTACAACTACAGCATCACCACCTCTAGACCAATCTGCTTGGAATACAACCTTTGGGTCATAAGCTTTCAGAGATGACATTTCAGTAGGTAGTGCATCAATAGTACACCATAATAAATCTACATTTCCATTTTTGAATGCAGCTCTACTTGCTTCGAAGTCATCCAAAACTTTAAAATCAACTTTGAAACCGTAATCTTTATAAAATCTTGATTGTGTATTTGCTTTGAAGCCTTCATTGAAATATTGTCCTCCAGCATATCCACCCCATGTAACGACACCTACTTTAATCGTGTTCGGGTCAGATGATTCGTTACTATTCGATTCATCTCCAGATTTTTTTTCTTCCGAACTAGATTTTGACTTTTCAGCTAGTTTTTTACCAGCTTCTGTATTATTTAATAAATATTTTCCACCAAAAACAACTCCTCCTACAATTAAAAGAGTTAATAATAACTTTGAAAATGATGTTAATCTTGCCATTTTTGTTTAATTATTTTATTTTTTATTCTTCAAAAAAAGAATCGTATTGATTTTTGTGATTTACTTCTCTAATTGGTTTTTCTACAGGAGCATTCAAATCTAAAGTATCAGTTGCACTGTTTGATTTGTTGATTAAGATTTCTTTGTCTTTTCCTAACAATAAAGAAACGCCTTCTTTTTCCCATTTATCCAACATTGCTAAACCTTCTTCTTCGAATACGCCATTTTGTAAGTCGATAGAGTTCATAAAATTAGAAGACATATCCATGAATCGCTCCATTTCGCCCACTTTTTGGCTTACATCATCAGCGATTGCTTCCAATGCCATATCGAACATATAACGTTTGTCACCATTTCCAGCAATAATATTCATAGCTGATCTCATGGCTGAATGGCTGGCATGAATTGCTTTTCGCTCTTGCTCTTTCACCATTACTTGATCCTTGATATCTTCCAACATGATCTCGGAATTTTCATACATTTTGGTCAAAACTCTGTATAAAATCTCCATTTTCTTATACAAATCTTCCAATTTGATATTAGAATCTTGTAATCTACCCGCCTTTCTAGCCTTCAAAACCACCATCGCATCGCTATTGGTTTGTTTTGCTCTATTTGCTAAATTGATGTTATTTTGAATTTCCTTTTGGTTATTCATGATAACTTCTTTCAATTTGTGCATTTGACCTCTTAATTGGGCAATTTGCTTATTCATTTTACCCAAATTATCTTGCAAATCTTCAACATAAGATTTCAGGATTCCGATTGGGTCAATCTGTACAAAAAGTCCAGTGATCCATCTCATCACACTTTTGTAAGCATACCAAATCAAGTTTCTCATTTTTGGATCTAACACTACATAACTAAGTGCAGCAAGAACCATTAATAAACCAGCTAGATAAATTGTATTTTGTGCTAAAATGATCAAAGACGGAAGTATTTTATAAAGCAGGTATCCACCGCCTAGTAAAACTCCACCCATAAATAACGCCCCAGTAATCCCTTCAGGTCTTTGCCAAAAAGATTTTGGTTTGAAATCTTGCATTTCCATCGACATAATTTCTCGTTTTATATTTAATTATTAATTATTTTTCTTAAGATACTGAAATAGTAAAAAACCACCAATTATAAGAATTAGTAAAGTTAAAATTGGTTTGATGAACTTTAACAAAATATAGGCACCTATGATCAGAACTGCCAAACCGACTAGATTTTTTGGATTTTGCCAAAATGAATTCATTTTATAGTTTTTTACTTGTTTGATAAATATTTTTGAATATTCAAAATATCAGATTTTATTGCATCTGACACATTTTTATAGGTTGCTATAAAGTTGCTTTTTGTGGTTTCCACTTTTGAATTGGCTTCAGACAATTCCTTTTCAAGCACTTCTATCCGTTGTTGGTGCTGTTGCATTTCCTCTGTCAGTTTCTTTATCTGAGTCGATTTTTGTTGAATGAATTCATTCAATTGCTTCATTTCAGATTGTTTTCCACCAATCAATGTATTCGATTGATTCGCAACAGCTTCGTTGAATTTATTCAATTCACCTTCTAATACTTTTAGGTATTGATTGCCTGTTTCCACCAGCCTTTGTGGGGTTGCACCCATAGCTTGAGCCATTGAAAAAGCAGCTTGAAAACGAGTTCCTTCATCCATAGGCATTTTGGATAATGAAAGCAATCCTTGCCTAAATTCAAGATAATCAAAGCCTTCGATATTATTATCACTCAACGCCTTCATCAGGACATCTGTAAACTTGTCAGTAATTGTCCCAGAGCTATTTACTTGGGTTGGTTTGGGTGTTTGTATTGTTGGTGTTTCGACCTTTGGTTGTGTTGTTGTTGCTTTTTCATTTGTAACAGCATCCAAAGGATTTTGATTTTGTCCTGCATCCTCTTCAACAATAAACAATGATTTTATTTTATCAAAAACACCCATTTATTTTTAATTATTTTAATTTAAAACCAAATTAAATAGAAAAAGTGTCATACCATTCTCATATTTTAGATAGAACTAGTATAAACTTCTACAAAGTAAAAAAAATAATGCGAAAAAAAATAATCTTTACAATAATCATTTTTACATTTGCGTTGTTATTTTTTTAATTTTAAAATATATTAATAATGAAATCAATGAAATTAATTTTAGCACTTTTCGTAATGGTATTTGTTGCTAGTGGAATCAATGCTCAAAATGCTCCTGTAAAAGAAGCTAAAAAAGACATGAAAGAGGCAGCAAAAGACATGAAAGAGGCTAAAAAAGACATGAAAGAAGCTAAAAAAGATGCTAAAGCTGCTAAAGCTGAAGGTGACAAAGCTGCTGGAAAAGAAGCTAAGGCTGACATGAAAGAAGCTAAATCTGATGCTAAAGAAGCTAAAAAAGACATGAAAAGAGCATCTAAGAAGAAAAAAATGGCTAAAAAAGCTGAAGCTGCACCAGCTGCAAATTAATATTTAGTTTAATTTGTACTGAAATAGGGGTAAAAGAATTTTTATCCCTATTTTTTTTGTTAAAAATTATCCGTTCCTTTGTGGTACTAACCAAATAGTATTTTTATGAGCTTAGGCAAAGTAAATGTCGATTCAGAAATTAGTACCCTTAAAAGAGTAATAGTTCATCGACCCGATGAAGGTATAGCACGAATTTCACCTAAAAGAGCTGGAGAGTTATTGTTTGATGACATCGTTCATCTTCCAAATATGCAAGAAGAGCATGATGTTTTCACAGCGGTTCTTAGAGCTTTTATTGGCGAAGAAAATGTATTAGAAACCAGTAAATTATTAGTGGAAGCTCTCTCCACAGATGATGTCAGCAAAATGGACATGATTGACAAAATCATTGACTATGAGGAACTTCCAACAAGCTACAAATCTATTTTAGCTGAACTATCTAATGAAAAATTAGCGGATGTTTTGATAACTGGCTCTTTGGACACAGTTGATCATATTCTATTCGACCCTATTCCAAATTTTATTTTCACAAGAGATATCGCTGTTGTTGTGAACGATCACATCATCATTACAAAAGCTGCTAAACAGGCTAGATATAGAGAAAATTTCTTGGCGAGATTTATTTTTTGGGCACATCCAATCTTTAGAAAAGTAAGAGAGGAGGGAAAAATAATTAACATGAACAATGTTGATTTATTTCCACCTTCCAAAAAAGGTGAAAATATTACCATTGAGGGTGGAGATATGATGATGATTCACAAGGATTATCTTTTGATAGGCTGTAGTGAACGAACCAATGAATATACCATCAAAGCTTTAAGAGATGTTCTTTTCTCAAAAGGTGTTGTTAAGAATGTGGTTCAGATCGACATTCCGAATGACCGGGCTTATATGCATATTGACACTGTTTTCACACAGATCAATCAAAATCACATTACCGCTTTCAAACCCATTGTTATTGATGGACTTGCTTCTTATGTGGAAGTTTATCGACATGATGGCAATATTACTGAATATCCGACAGTAAAAGATTTCATCAGGGCTGAAATAAATGGCAGAATGAAATTTATCTTTTCTGGCGACGGCGAATCTCCTTATCAGGAAAGAGAGCAATGGACGGATGGTTGTAATTTAGTAGCAATAAAACCTGGTGTCGCATTGACTTATGATAGAAATCCAAAGACGGAAGATGCTTTCAAAGACTATGGTTATACCATCATTCATGCAAGAGATTTATTAAACAAATTCAAAAGCGGCGAACTAAAACCAGAAGATGTTAAAAACACCATCATTACTTTGCCCAGCAACGAATTGTCTAGAGCAAGAGGGGGATCGCATTGCATGACTTGCCCGATTGAGAGAGAATAGGTGTAGGAGGTGTAGTAGTTGTTACAGGTGTAGAAAGTGTTTGAGGTGTAGGAGTTGGTTTCGATAAATTGGAAATTGAAATGATATAGGTTCAATTTCCAATTACATCACCCCTCTCGTTCCGATTTATCGGAACTTACCAATCTTCAACTTTCCCGATTATTCAACTCAAACAAATACAACAACTTTCCCGATTTCTACAACTCTTACAACTACAACAAATTTCCCAACTACCACAACTACCACAACTTTCCCAACTTTAAATTAATCAAATTAAAATTATATGTATTCATTTGATACTCAGCTTAGAGTAAGATATGGCGAAACTGACCAAATGGGGTATTTATATTATGGCAATTATGCTCAATACTTTGAGGTAGGAAGGGTGGAAACGATGCGGTCTTTGGGTATGAGTTATAGGGATTTGGAAGTTGAACATGGGATTTTAATGCCAGTAATGAGTATGCAAGTGAGATATATCCGACCAGCTTTTTACGATGATTTATTGACCATAAAAACAGCAATAAGGCATCTTCCAGAAAAAACAATTACCTTTTATTCCGAAATTTACAATGAAAAAAACAAATTAATTAATGGTGGCGAGGTGAAATTATGTTTTGTGGATGCAAAATCCAATAAAACGATACCTGTGCCAGACGTAATTTTAGAGCCATTGAGAAAATATTTCATTGATTAATGTTTTGAAAAAACCTTGTCTGCAACAGAATATGCAATTCCAACGTTATTAGCAGACAACAATAAAATATGACGCAGCAACTTAAAGATAATTATGAAATAAGGGATTTAGGAAATTTGGAACTATTGGCTCGCCAAATAGTGGAGGGTTTCATTATCGGTCTTCACAAAAGCCCTTTTCATGGTTTTTCTGTTGAATTTGCTGAGCATAGATTGTACAATCAGGGAGAAAGTACTCGGAATATTGATTGGAAAGTATATGCAAGAACGGATAAGTTGTTTACCAAAAAATTTGAAGAAGAAACTAATCTTCGTTGCCAAGTAGTCATTGATGCATCTTCAACGATGTATTTCCCATACGACCCTAACAAAAGTACTGAATTAAAATATCATAACAAATTATATTTTTCTGCTATATCAGCAGCTTCAATGATGTTTTTGTGTAAAAAACAAAGGGATGCTTTTGGGTTGACAGTTTTTGATAACGAAATTAGGTTTAATTCAAATTGCAAATCTAGCACGACGCATTATTACCTGATGTTGAGCAATTTGCAAAAATTGATTGAAAATCCTGAGTTAAATAAATCTACAAATACGGCAGAGGCACTACATCAAATTGCAGAAAATGTCCACAGAAGATCACTGGTGATGATATTTAGTGATATGTTTGAGAATAGCGACAAATCTGACGAATTATTTGCTGCCTTACAACATCTTAAATACAATAAACATGAGGTGGTGCTCTTTCATGTGGTAGATAAAAACAAAGAAATCGACTTTGAATATGATAATCGGCCATATATTTTTGTAGATATGGAAACGGGGGAGAAAGTAAAATTGCACCCAAATCAAGTAAAAAGTGAATATCAAAAGCAAGTAGCCGCATTCAAAAGTGAGTTACAGCTGAAATGTTTGCAGTATAAAATTGATTTTGTGGAAGTTGATATCAATGATGGATATAAGAATATTCTACAGACCTATTTGGTGAAGAGAGAAAGGATGAGGGTATAAATTTATATAATTGTTAGTTATTTCTTATTTAAATATTCTTTAATTCTAACCAGTTCTTGCTCTAATAATGGTTTCAAATTTTTAAAATCTGCTATTAAACTATCAATATTTGCATGAATTATTGTAGTGTCAATTTCAGCTGATTTTATTTTGTTTTCAAACTCATTTAATCTTTCATATAATTCTGGTAACCCAATAATTTGAAAAGAAGTTTTATGTGTATGTATAAACTCGATTAGATCTTTTGAATTAGCTTCTTTATTTTCACCAAACCATTTAATAACTAACGGAATTGTTTCATTTGTAACAGATTCTAAAAGAATGGAATAGGTAAAATAGTCTTCTCTAAAATATTCTTTAATGATAGATTGATCCAACATTTTCGAGAAAAACAAATTCAGAATTTTCTTCCAAATATTCATTTTCCGATACTCTATTAGAATTTATATGTTTTTTTAGTGTTGAAAGAAATTGTTCTGGCACAAATGGTTTGGATAAAAAATCGTCCATCCCCACCTCGAATGCCTTCTGTTTTTGATCGTACATAGCTGATGCAGTGAAAGCAATGATTTTAACATTTTTATTAGGATTATTTGTATTTCTTATTGCTATAACTGTCTCATATCCATCAAGTTTGGGCATCTGAATATCCATAAATATTAAAGCATATTTTTTGGAATTTGCCATATCTAAAGCTTGACGACCATCTTCTGCCAAATCATACGAAATTCCAGCATTATCCATTATTTTCGACACATAAAGTCTATTTACAGGATTATCCTCTGCTACTAAAATAATATCATTCGGCGAAGGCTTCCAATCAGAGATCATTGGTTCAGAACCAATTACATTTGGCTGAGGGTTTACATTTTCAGTAATATATCTTTCAAAAGGTATTCTAAAGGAAACTGTAGTTCCAATACCCAACTCACTATCCAATTGAATATTTCCACCCAATAAGCCAACTAATTCCTTACAAAGTGCTAAACCTAAACCTGTACCCTTTTGTTTTTGAACTTCTTTGCTAACTATCTGAGTGAACTTATCAAAAATAGAATTTATTTTCTCTTTTGGTATTCCAACTCCTGTATCTGCCACAACAAATTCTATCCATTGCTTTTCAGCATCTTTATTCTTTAGTGTTACATTGAGGCTTATTTCTCCGGATTCGGTAAATTTTTCAGAATTTCCAATCAAATTATATAAAATTTGGTTCAGAATTACTTCATCACCGATCCACATACCTTCAATTCTCGAATCCAGTAAAGCTATCATTTCAACTTGCTTTGTCGAAAATTTCAATTGAAATGTTTGTTGAATCGTTTTTAAAGTCCCTAAAAGGTCAAAAGGCTTCATATTCGTTTCCATTTTCCCTGCTTCAATTTTGGCCATATCTAAAATATCAGAAATCAGCGAATGTAAAAATTTTGAAGAATTATTTAGTACATTCAAATATTCTATTTGTTCCACAGATGGTTTGGTGTCATATAATAAATGAGTCATTCCGATAATAGCGTTTAACGGCGTTCTAATTTCATGACTCATGTTTGCCAAAAACTGTTTTTCAGCAGTTCTAGCTCTTTCCAATTCTTTTTCGGCTATTTTTCGAATAGAAATATCTCTAACAATATCCCTAGATCCACTAAATTCGCCATTTTTGAGAATAGCAGTAGAGCTCACCTCCACATATTTGACATTTCCAGATCTGGTTATTACCCTACCCTCATAACCTTTGTAATACCCTTCATCAAATAGCTTTTTCAAAAATTTAGCAGAAATTTCTTTATCTTCATGATATACAAATTCTGACAAATTGATTTTTGATAGGTCTTCTTTTGTATCAATCTCTAACAATTCAAAAGCTGCCTTATTACAATCTAACAAAAAACCTTTTTTATCAATAATTACAATTCCATCATGTACATTCGAGAAAATATCTTCATATTTTTCTAACGTATGTTTAAATAACTGCTGTGTTTCTTCGAATTTCTCTATTAATTTCAAGGTTCTTTCTTCTATATTTGTAGTACTCTTATCAATTTCAAATTGATTCAAATTGCCTAATTCAAATTCGGTTAATAATTCATAAATAGAGTTAAAAGTCGCAAGTTGCTCTTTATTTTTAATATCCAATTCTTTGATAATCTGTCGATTATAAAAAGCCCTTATTTGATTTTTTCGCCAAATACTAAATAGAATATCACCTATAAAATAGAGAATTATGATTGCACAAAATAAAGTAAGCCCATTATCAATTATTAAATTTATAGATGAATTTAGGAAAAAAATAAAACTCGAAATTGAAACTAACCAATATGTCAAAAGAACTTTAATCCTTACTGAATTTTCAAGTAACAAAATGGTTATAAAACATGGTAAATATATGATTCCCAATATATTAGAACCATAATAACAACTTAAAATATTGGTTGAAATATTGATTATTCCAGCAAAAACTATTATGAAGTATATATAATTCAGTATTTTTTTGTAATTAATTGAAGTATCTTTCGAAAAAGCATCTAAGCGGTAATAAACAAAAATATTGGTTAGAACAAATATAGACAATAATAAAAAATGTAACAAAAAGTAATTAACCCCGAAGGTTTTATAGGTAGTTATTAATTCAATTGGTGATAAAACAATGATATATAAGTTAGCAAAAAACAACATTGCTTTGCCAAACTTAACTTGCAAATAGGCTCTTTTAGCGTTTAAATATTGATTTTCATCCTCGTTCAATACTTCATTTCTATCGCTAAAAAAATATTTAATTTTATATAAAGTTTTTATCACTAACATTTTTATTATCGACAAATGTATCTATAATAATTGTAAATATAAAAATATTTTTTTATAACCAATTGATACATTTTTATTTTATACTAAATTAAAAAATATTACAATTTTATCACTGAATTGTTTTAGTTAAGAGGAATTATAATTTATTATAATAAAACTAAATCTGATAATTTTAACAATACATACAGTCCTAATTTGATTGTTATAACTTATAAACAAAAATTAATTTATTTGCTCATCAACTTAATTTTTGGGTAAATATTGATTCCCAATTGTATTATATATAGAAATTTTTAGTATTTATTTTCTGTTCACATATGATACATATATATGTATTTTCATATAAAGAATCAAAGTAAATAAATTTTTGATTTTGTGTCAAAAAATTATTTTTAATATAAATTTTACTAACTTTGGATTTTACAAAAATTTGAAATTTCATAAATAATGATAAATATGATAGAAAGTTATCATATGATTGAAACCGAGGAAACCCTCATTCAATTTTATTCTGAAAACACTGGTATTGAATGGATGGCATTTGATACAGAATTTGTAGGTGAGCGAAGATTTATACCTCTATTATGCCTAATTCAGGTTGCTACAGTTCAAGGCAATTACATTATAGACCCAATCAAAATAAAGGATTTGTCCTTATTTCTAGAAATGATTGAAAATGAAAAGATTCTGAAAATCACCCATGCTGGTGACAATGATTATCGATTACTTTTCAATTTATATAAAGTACTTCCTAAAAATATTTTTGATACCCAATTAGCAGCAGGTTTTGTTAGCAACACCTACCCTATTTCCTTTCAAAAATTGGTTGAAAAAGAACTCAATATCAGAGTAAAAAAAGGATATACTGTAACTGACTGGGAAACTAGACCTATCAAAATGAACCAATTAGTATATGCTTTGAACGATGTTATTTATTTAAAGCAATTGTATGATACGTTGAATAAAAGGGTTTTAGAACTAAATCGTACATCATGGCTAAAAGAGGAATTGGATAGTATGTGTACTGAATCTTTTTACAATCAGCCAAATTACAAAGAGTTTGTTCAAACTTCCTTTGTTAATGACTTGTCACAAAAAGAAAAAGCATTCTTATATAGATTATTAATTTGGCGAAAATCTGAAGCTGAAAAGCTGAATTGGAGTAAAGAAATGGTCTTTGCATCAAAACATATCAGTACTTTCGTGAAAAATATTAATGAAGGCAAAGAAGCCCTAATTAGCAATCGAACCTTATCGGATAAAGTACTAAACCGACATTGGGAACAATTCGAAGAAATGTATTTAGCACCCATAAGTGATGAGGAAAAAGAGGTGCTAAAAATGGTGAAACCCTACAAAGATATAACGATTGAACAAGAGCTGACTATTGAAACATTAAACTTGCTCACTAGATATAAATTCATGGAGTCTGAAATTGCTCCATCTTTGGTTTTAACAAAAGGAGTTATCAAAAAACTAATAGCTGAAAACGATTTTCAGGCTGAAGAGCTTCAATCTAAATGGAGAAGGGAACTTCTTGGACCACTGCTTTGCAATTGGTTAGAAAATCCAAAGAACCTAAAAGTGAAGTTCAATGAGAATAGTTGTGAGCTACTTGCTTAACTTTTCTTTGACTCAACCCATTTTGAAAATTCTAGTAAATTTTTGGTATTCAGACAATTGCTCTTTGTCAAACCTCCTTTTTGTGCGGCATATACACCGTACTTGATATCGTGAATGGACGTTTTATTGTGAGCATCAGGGTTTATACTGATTTTCACCCCTTTTTCTGTGCAATAAGGAATCCATTGCCAATCAATATCAAGTCGAAGTGGATTTGCATTCACTTCTATAACTACGTTATTTGCAGCACAGGCATCAATCACTTTTTTATGATTAATCGGATAACCTTCTCTTGACAATAATAATCTACCGGTTGGATGTCCTAATATTCTTGTTGCAGGATGTTCAATTGCCTTGATTAATCTTTCAGTTGCCTTATCAATATCCATTTTCAAAATGCTATGAACTGATGCGACAACAACATCTAATTGGTTCAAGATTTCATCAGCATAATCCAATTGTCCATCCCAAAGAATATCGCTTTCTATTCCCGAAAATATTTTAAAATCGGTGTAGGATTCATTTAATTTCTTGATTTCTTCAATTTGTTGCAAAAGCATATCCTCCTTCAAGCCATTTGCATAAAATGCTGATTTAGAATGGTCTGTTATCACAAAATATTCAAATCCAGATGACCTCACATAATCCGCCATTTCTTTTAGTGTATGAATGCCATCACTATAGGTGCTATGATTATGTACGATGCCTTTTATATGTTCAACTTCTATTAAATCATTTGGTGGATTTTGCCACCAACTTTCATTATTTAAGATGCCATCTCTTAAAACTGGGTTTAAAAATGGAGTATTTGATTTTACAAAGATTTGATTTTCATCATCGATATCTTTGAATGAAATATTTTTATTTCTTTCTACAAATTGATTTATATAATCTAATGGACCAGTATATTTAAACAATTTCGATCCCAATTCATTTGGGGCACAAAAATATATTATGATGGGATATCCATTCGTTGACTTTCCTTTTATATAATGCTCATTTTCAACTGCTTCCAACAAAATATCCGCATTTTTCGTCAAAAAACTATTGGCATTCTCCCCTACTACTAATAATTCTATCGAATTTACAACGGGCAATTCCTCCTCATTTCGCCTACTACCTGAAAATTCAACTCTGGTTGCTTTTGTTGAATATTTGAAATAAATTCATCGAGTTCTATTGCCGCATTTTTATATAAAAACTTGTTCTTTGATGCTAAGTAATACTCAGTTTTCTTTTTGATTTCTGTTTGTGTTTTCTCCCCAAAACCTTTCAAAACCACCAATCTATTTTCGTTGCAGGCATATAAAAGTTCTCCTGGCGATTCGATTTCCAAGTCTTTCCAAAGTGCATCCACCTTTTTCGGACCCAAACCGTCAATTTTCAATAAATCGACTACGCCATTTGGCGTTATTTCTCTAAATTTTTCTAATGTCGGAAATGTTCCTGTATTGATCGCTTCCCTTATTTTTTCAGCAATCGCTTTACCAACTCCAGGAATTGCAATTATTTGATCATCAGATAGTTCCGCCAATGGATCTTCCAGTTTTCGAATGGTGATATAGGCATTTTGGTAGCTTCTGATTTTAAAGCTATTTTCACCATGCAACTCCATTAATTTTGCTAATTCATCGAATAATTTTGCAATAGCTTTATTTGTCATAATTATTTTTTATAACGGGAACTGACCGAACCCTATCTTTTTGCTTATTTCTTTCCATATAGGTTTCGAGGATTATTTGTTTTGTGGTGGCATCATTTGGGTTATTTTCCCCATAAAATCCTTTTATAAATCTTTGTCTATAAGCTTCGTACATTGTAACTGCACAAGCCACAGAAATATTTAAACTTTGAGCCATCCCAACTTGTGGAATCAATATATTTCCATCACATAATGCCATCGCTTCCTTACTTACTCCGTCCTTCTCATTACCAAATAAAATCGCAAAGCTTTCGGTGAAATCTTTATCATAAATGCTTTCTGCATCCGCTTCTAAGGCAGTACACCATATTTTTTGGTATCTAGATCGAACCATCTCGAAACAAGTCTTCAAATCAGTAAAATAATTTACTTTAAGCCATTTTCTTGAACCTGCCGCCGTTTTCTTTCCTAATCTCAAATCATTTTTTTGTTTGGAAGGAACCGTGAAAACGACAAATATTTCGAAACAACCAACGGCATCACAACTTCTCATAACAGCCCCTAAATTATGGTAATCCATCACATTTTCGAGGATAACTGTCATATTTCCTTGCCTTTTGGCAGCTAATTCTAAGATTTTATTGATTCGTTCTTCGTTCATCACACTCTTTCAGAACCTCTTTTTAAGAATATTTTGCCAGGAATACAAGTCACTCCATTCAAAGTTTTTCCTGTCCAATCTCCTTCTAAATGTTCGATTTTTTCTTTTACAAAATAATTCAGGTCAATGACTTTCAGGCACCATTCGAAATCACTTCTTTCACTATGACGTAGCAAAGTTTTTTCTTCTAAATGCAATTTATTATTCAATATTTTCCCTGTGAATTCCATACTTGCAAATTCCTTTTCTACTATCACACTGCACAGTCCTAATAATCGTCCATTTTTTTGAGAAATATTAATTTTAAAATAATAATCGGTCCAAACTGCACCTTCATATTGAACTAATTTGCCTTCCCAAATACCAGAAATATTTTTTTGGGCAACACAAAAATTCATGCACAATAAAAACAAAATGAGCAAATTACACTTTAAAATTCGCATTTCTATCCTTTTTTCTTTTGTAAACTATCGATAGGATATTCCAACTTCATCTTCTCTTGACAAGACTTTGCCCACTGGATGATTGCATCTTTTTGATCTTGAGCAAGCTTAGCATCTTGATGAATTAAAGTATAAGATGATAAAGGCATTTCATTTTCCTTTATTTGGTTGATAATTTCTGTAAACTTTTTAAATTGTCTTCTAGGGGAATAACTTGCAAATTCCGAAAAATTCACCTCCCGTTTTCCTTCATTAATATGATCATCTAGCCACCAAGCAACTGGTTGTACTTTTGAATACCATGGATAAACCGTGCCATTGCTATGACAATCAAAGCAAGATGTTTGCAAACTTTTCATTACATTATCAGGCGTTTCAAATTTATTTGTTATCAAATTTGAATTATCATACGAATTATTTGCCTTTGGTCTAATAAACTGGATGACTACTAGTATTACTAATAATACTTTTAATACTGTTTTTAGTTTATTCATCATAATGAATTTAATTAATTTGTAAACTATTGATTAGCAAAAATAATTAAAATAAATAACTTTGTCGGAAATTTTAAATTGTTGACCAACTTTTTTTATTTCTATATTCTATTCATAGGTATATTTTATACAGTTTATTCTTTCCTAAATGTTAATCGATGGAATAAACTGAAAGAATATAAATATGAAAATCAAGATAATAAAATTTTCTTTTCTATAATTATATCCATTCGAAACGAAGCAGAGAACATTGAAAATTGCATCGCTAGTATATTAAAACAAAATTATCCCACTAGTTCTTTTGAAATCATTATTGTAGATGATTATTCTAGCGATAATTCTATAGATTTAATAAAGAATTTCAAGTCTGAAAACATACATGTCTTGCATCTATCCGATTATATATCATCAGATTACAAAGGAGGTTTCAAAAAGAAAGCCATAGAATTTGGCATCAAAAATAGTAAGGGAAGCTGGATAATTACGACTGATGGCGATGTAGTAGCAGAAAAATCATGGTTAGCCACCATTAATAGTTATATCTACCAAAACAATTCCAAAATGATCAGTGGTCCTGTACTTTTTATGAATCCTAAATCTATTTTTGAAAGATTCCAATGCCTTGATTTTGCTGGGATGATGCTTATTACTGGAGCTGGATATGCTAATAGCAATCCGTTTTTATGTAATGGAGCGAATCTAGCATTCGAAAAATCAGCCTTTTATGAATTAGGTGGATATGATGGAAATGAAAATATTCCCTCTGGAGATGATTTATTTTTATTAGAAAAAATAAAAACGAAATTTCCGAATCAGGTGCATTTTTTAAAAACGACATCGGCTCTAATTTACACATTTCCTAAAACAACCACTTCAAGCTACATACATCAAAGATTAAGATGGGGGACCAAAACAACAAAACTAAAAGATAAATCTATATTATTTACGTTAGGATTGATTTGGTTAAATTGTTTTAATATTTGTCTAGGAGTCATAATTTTCCCATTTATCAGCTTGAATTTTTTCATTCTGATCCTAATAGTTTGGGTATTAAAATTAGTTGCAGACAATTTTCTACTATCAAGAAGTACAAAATTTTGGAAAGTAGAATCCTTTATGAAAACCTTTCTTTTTTCTGAGTTGTATCATACCTTTTTCACTGCATTTATAGGTCTGTTGGGTATTTTCAGCAAGAAAACTGATTGGAAATCAAGGGAAATCAACCTAAATTAGTTCTTTTTATGAATATCCTCATAACTACAATTTATCACGTCTTCCAACAATTCCAATTGGATATCTGCTAAATTTACCAATGTCCAGCCATGTTTACCCCATTTATTTGGAACAGCATAGATGATATTTTTATTATAACTGCAAAATATATTTTGGTTTTCTAAGGAGAGTCGCACACAAATCCTGTTTTCCTTTACATTCATTGTCATCAATATTTTTGATTTAGATTTAAATGCCACTTTATCAAAATGAGGCACCTCAGTAATATTTTCTTTACTCAAAACAAATTGGCGAATCCACTCAAAATATCTTCCATTATTTATATAATTTAAAGGCAAAATTAAAATTTTATTTAAAATATAATAATAATTTATGTTATTTATCTAAAATAAATTATAAAATACTATTTATCTGTATATTATAGTTTACAAGTTAATATTAATTGAATTTTTTATCCATGAAATATTACATTTCAAATGTAATATTTCATGGATATATTTATTTTTATTAATGAAATATTACAATAATATTTTTATTTTTCTTGCATAATATTTAATTTTGTAGAATGATAGAAAGAACAATCATAGCAGAACTAAAAGAACTACTTGAGGATTTCCCCGCTGTAATATTGGTGGGTCCGAGACAAGTAGGGAAAACCACATTGTCTAATGATGTACTTCTTCAGCTTTCCCAAGATACGATTTATATTGATCTTGAAAATCAATTAGATTTTGAGATACTTAAAAATAATTCAGTTGGTTATTTAAGTCAGCTTGAAGATTTCTGTGTGGCAATTGATGAAGTCCAAGCAATACCAGAATTATTCAGTGCACTAAGACATTTAATTGACAAAAATAGGAAACCTGGTAGGTTTATCCTTTTGGGCTCAGCTAATCCAATTCTTGTTAGTGGCGTTTCTGAGTCATTAGCTGGACGAATCGCTTATTTAGAAATCACTCAAATAAATATTATTGAGGCATTTAATAGCAAAATCGATCAAAATACTCATTGGTTTAGAGGTGGATTTCCTGAACCATTATTAGCATCTAGCAATAAAAAATGGTCAAATTGGACTAAAAATTTTATTTCAACTTATGTTTATCGTGATTTAAATAAATTTTTCGGAATTGATTTGAATCCAATCATTCTAGAAAAACTATGGATGATGATTGCTCATATCAATAGTGGAATTGAAAACACAGAACATATTGGAAGATCGCTGGGTGTGAAAGGAAATACCATAAAAAAATATATAGATTTTATGGAAGGGGCTTTTTTAGTGCGGAGATTGGCACCTTGGCATATAAACAATGGAAAAAGACTCGTGAAATCGCCCAAACTATATATGAGAACAACTGGATTATTGCACTATATGCTTCAAATTAATGACTTTCTAGCATTGCAAAGACATCCTGCTGTAGGAGCTTCGTGGGAAAGCTACGTAATTGAACAAATTTTCTCTTTAAAAAATGAAGGGGTTCAAATTTATTATTACCGGACTCACAATGGAGCAGAAGTAGATTTGGTATTTGTCAGAGGAATTACTCCAGTTGCAACAGTAGAAATCAAACTTGGAGATAGCCCAGTGTTGAGTAGAGGATATTATGAAGCCATAAAAGACCTACAGACAACCCAAAATTTTTTAATTACACCCAATTCCAAAAGTTGGATAACGAAAGAAGCGGTTCAGGTATGTTCTTTAATTGATTTTTCAAAAAAATTTCTACCCAATATATAAAAAAGAGGCAGGCTCATGATTTGAGAACTGCCTCTTCTTTAACATATTATAACAAATATTATTTCACTGGCCAATAAACAATTGTTAGATATTTGGCAGGGTCTTTCACCTCCATGGGGTCATTTGCATATCCTTCAAATGGCTCACCATTAGCAGTTAATTTATTTTCTGCCATATACTTTTGAATAGCTTCATAAGCAATCATATTTCCTTCATAGGGTCCTTCGTATGCTGCCTTCACATATTTTCCACCAGGAATTACATGACATTTGAATTCTGGAGAACAATCCTTCATACATTTATCATTAGTCGGAACCATTGCAACTACTTTAGTTTCTTTAGAATCCTTATTGATTCCCGGATACATTGCCATAGGCATACCATCCATTCTCAAGCCACATTCTCCTATCTTTTTGCCAATCTTACCATACATTTCACCCAAATTTTTGCCAATATCTTCTATCTTACAGGTAGTTTCAGTTTGACAAACATTCAGATCTTTCATTGTAGCAACTTCAATGGAAACTACTTTTCCAGTACCGCCGGGAGGCATTGATTCGGCAACTTCTTTGATACTTTTTAAGCCTTTTTCAAAATCTGGGGCAATCATTTTATCCATAAATAATCCAAAAATTCTACTAATTGGCTTCATTAAAAATGGTACACCTTCACCATCAGAGTCCATATTCCAAGTTACTTTGGTCATATCACCATTTTGTTTCAGGTTGAATGAAGGATAAGAAGCACCCATGCCATCAAATTCCAATTTTGTCTTGATAAACTCTGGTGTCACTTCTAACATGGTCATTTTACCTTTACCAACGTTCTTATTTTGGCTTTCCCAAGTATATGCAGAACCAACTCCTGCACCACCTTTGAAAAATTCTTTTTTCATATTTGGATCCAATTGATCCCATGGAGACCATTTTGACCACTGTTTGAAATCAGTAATTATGCTGCTAATGGTAGCTGGACTAGCTTTGACATCAATACTTCTATCTACATGTACTTTGGATGGAAGAAAGAATCCAATAATGAATATTGCTGCAATTAGGATTAAAACCCATTTAAGGACTTTCATTAATGTTGACATATTGCGATAATTTTTGTTGAATGAATTAACAAAATTAAAACATTAAAAATAAAAAATTGAAATAAAGAATATAATATTTATAAATTGAAAAAATATAATTTTAAAAAAAATCAATTTTAAAAATATTATTCGATAGTTTCAGCATGATTTTTATTCCTACTCATAAATGTATATAAAGCTGGAATGATAAATAATGTCAAAAACAAGGAAAACAAAAGCCCACCCACTATCACAATTCCTAAAGACATCCTACTTTTGGAACTTGCACCTAAAGCTAAAGCTATTGGTAATGCACCTAATGATGTGGCAAGAGTTGTCATCAATATGGGTCTCAATCTCATTGCTGCTGCATCGACCGCTGCCTGACCTTTCGACATTCCCTTTTCACAGAGTTGATTAGCAAATTCAACTATTAAAATACCATTTTTGGTCACCAAACCAATTAACATTATAATTCCGATTTGGCTAAAAATATTTAATGTTTGGTCAAAATACCATAAGGAAATAATTGCTCCAGCAATAGCTAATGGCACTGTTGCCATAATAATAATTGGGTCAATAAAACTCTCAAATTGTGCTGCTAAAATTAAATAAATCAAGATCAAGGCTAAGAAAAATGCAAATGAGGTATTCGAAGCACTCTCTTTAAACTCTTTTGCTTGACCAGTTAATGAAGTAGTAAAAGTTTCATCTAAAACAGTTTTTGAAATCCTATCCATTTCACCTATTGCATCTCCAATCGTCTTACCAGGAGCCAATCCAGCGGATACTGTAGCAGATTTGTATCTATTGTAATGGAAAATCTGGGGAGAATTACTTAATTCTTGTAAGTCAACAAAATTATCTAATTGAACTAATTTACCATTCCTATCATAAACATATAATGATTTCAGGTCGATTGGCTCATCTCTCTCGGCTTTAATTACTTGGCCAATTACTTGATTTTGCTTTCCATTTCTAGTAAAATAACCCAATCTTCTTCCACTCAATGCCAACTGTAATGTTTGTGAAATATCTGCAACAGATACCCCCATATCATTTGCTTTTGAACGATTTATTTTAACCCCAAGTTCTGGTTTATTGAACTTTAGATTCACATCATTCCCTTGAAATATGGTACTTTTCGCTACTTCTGCCATGAATTTCGGCAAAACATCCTTTATTTTCTCGAAATTATTGTTTTGCAAAACATATTGTACTGGCAAACCTCTTGGTCCGCCACCACCTGCTGAAATGGTAGGTGATTGAATCGCTAAAACTTTCCCTTCATTCATTTTCTGAAGCGATTTGCTCATATCGGTAGCAATTTGCATTTGGCTTCTTTTCCTTAATTCAGGATCTGTTAGCATCAGTCTCACAAATCCGGTATTTACGGCATTTGTTCCAGTAAATCCAGGGGAAGTTACACTTAAAACGATACTTCTTTCTGGCACAGAATCCATTACCGCTTTCGATATTTTATCAATATATCTATCCATATATTCATATGCCGTACCTTCAGGTGCAGTTACTGAAAATCGGATAAAACTTCTATCTTCAAGTGGTGCAACCTCACTTTGTAATTCTTTACCAAAGAACCAAATTAAAAAAAAGCAAAAAGCAATCAATGGGAATGTAAACCATTTTCTTCTCATAAATGCCTGTAGATAAGACTTATAGCCTCTATCTAAGCTTTCAAAAAATGGCTCAGTAGCATTATAAAACCACCCTTTTCCTGTTCCAGATGCTAATTTCAAATTCAACACTGGTGTTAAAGTCAGGGACACAAAAGCAGAAATTAATACTGCACCAGCAACTACAATTCCGAACTCTCTAAATAATCTACCCACAAAACCTTGTAGAAATAATATGGGCAAGAAAACAACAGCTAATGTGATAGAAGTGGCTAAAACAGCAAAATAAATTTCTTCAGCACCTTCTCTTGCTGCATCCTCTTTATTCAAGCCCTTTTCCATCTTTTTAAAGATATTTTCAGTCACAACGATACCATCATCCACTACCAACCCTGTTGCTAAAACAATTCCTAATAAAGTAAGAACATTTATAGAAAACCCAAAAAGATACATAATGAAAAAAGCACCAATTAATGATACTGGAATATCAATTAAAGGTCGAAAAGCGATTTTCCAATTCCTAAAAAACATATAGATAATGAAAACAACTAAAGCCAAAGCAATCATCAGTGTTTCTTCAACTTCACTGATTGACTTTTTAATAAAAGTTGTGTTATCAAAAACTACTTCAGCTTTATAGTCATCTGGAATATCTTTTTTTATTGCTTCAAATCTTTTATAAAATTCATTTGCAATGTCAATATAATTAGACCCTGGCTGTGGTGTGATGGCAAGTGCAACCATCGTGTATCCAGATTCTTTCAATGTAGTTTCTTCATTTTCTGGACCTAATATTGCTTCGCCTACATCTTTTAACCTAAGCACTCTTGCATCTTTTGCTTTGACAATCAACTCATTAAAATCCTTTTCTGTACTTAGTCGTCCATAAGTTCTAACTGTAAGTTCTGTATTATCTCCATAAATTTTACCAGCAGGCAACTCAACATTTTCTTTATCCAATGCTTGACTGATATCTTTAAAAGTCACTTGATTTGCAGCCATTTTTTGTGGATCAAGCCAAATTCGCATTGCATATCGTTTCTCACCCCAGATTCCAATACTACTAACTCCGGGTATCGTTTGCAAACGTTCTTGTAATACATTCGCTGCGAAATCACTCACTTCCAATGCATTTCGTTTATCACTTCTGACTGTCATTGATATAATCGGGTCGGAGTTTGCATCTGCCTTACTTACCACTGGAGGTCCATCAATATCCTGTGGTAAAGAACGAATTGCTTGAGAAACTTTATCTCGAACATCATTCGTAGCTGCTTCTAAATCAACATTCAAATCAAATTCTACAGTAATATTACTACTTCCTTGATTACTGCTTGATGAAATATTATCAACACCACTAATCCCATTTATTGCTTTCTCAAGAGGCTCTGTAATTTGAGATTCAATTATATCTGCATTTGCTCCAGCATAATTCGTTCGAACATTAATAATTGGAGGGTCAATAGAAGGATATTCCCTGACTCCCAAGAATTTATAACCAATTATTCCAAATAAAATGATTAGCAAATTGAGCACAATTGCCAATACAGGTCTTTTTAAACTTAATGATGGTAAAGACATAATTTTCGTATTAGCTATTTTTCAATTGTTTTTATTGCTTTAATTTTCACAGCCATATCTGGTTTTAGAGATAATAAACCAGTGGTAATAACCGTATCACCGATATTTAAACCATTTAAAACTTGAACCATTGATGAATTTCTCAATCCAGTTTGAATTACAACCAAAGAAGCCTTTCCATTTTTCACTACAAAAACTTTTTTTGATTTTGCATCTGGAATGATAGATTGAGATGGAACAAGTAAAGCATTTCCTTCTTTTAAAGATAGTTTCACATTGGCAAATACACCTGGAGACAAACTACCATTTGCATTTGGAACGGAAGCTCTGATTTTAATATTTCTATTTACAGGATCCGCTTTTGTATCGATTGCATAGATGGTAGCTTGATATGGATTGATATGACCATCAATTGTGAACATTACTTTTTCATTTGTTTTAATATTTGCAAGATATTTTTCTGGAACTGAAAATTCTAACTTGCAAGGATTAAGTTGTTGAAGTGAGGTCAAAATCGTTCCAGAAGTTACATAAGCACCATTACTCACAGATTTCAAACCTAATTTACCACTAAATGGGGCACGAATTTCTGTTTTTGACAAATTTACTTTTAAAATTTCAATATCTGCATTGATATTGTTGACTTGCCCAACCGCATTATCATAGTCTTGTTTACTTGCACCATTGATAGTCAATAATTGCTTGAGTCTTTCCTCTGTCTTTTGTGCTAAATCTAATTGAACATTTAATTTATTAAGTTGTGCCTTTAGGTCTGCATCAAAAATTTTTGCAATAAGTTGCCCTTTTGCAATTGCACCACCTTCTTTTATGTTCAAAGCAATCAATTTGCCATTAATCTCTGGTTTAATATCCACTTCTTCATAGGGTAGTAATTGCCCAGGCAAATCCACATCATCAGACATTGCAGATGATTTCACTACAATTCCATCCACACCCATTGCTGGTTTTGGACCAGTTGGAGAAGCAGCAATAGCAGCATTAGTTGCTTTCTCTTTTTTGTCGATGAATTTCATTACTATTAAGTATAAAAAACCAGCAATCAACAAAAATATAATGGAATTTACAATAATTTTTCTAGTAGATACCTGACTCATGAATCTTTCCTTTTTTATAAAAGCAAATTTAATATTTTGATTGAAGAATTATAAACTTATTAGATTTAAAACGAAAATACTTTGTTTTGAAACTCCACAATTAACTTCTTTAACTTCCATTGAACTATTAAAACAGATAAAATGAAATCTTATTGTCCATTAAACTACACAATCAAACTAATTCAATCTAAATAACTTAATAATTCAAACAATATTAATCCTTTTTAATAATATATTTTAGATATTTTATCTTTTATATTCTATATTTGCAAAAAAATTAAATAATGAGTAATTTTAAAATTGAAATTGCAAATTATACCCATTTAAATTATAGCAAATCAATTATAGAAGAAATTGAATCTTCAGCGAAAGTCAGAGGTACTGGAATTTCTAAAAGAAATATTGATTATATTGAAGAAAAAATTCTAAATGGGTTTGCAGTTATTGCATTAACATTAGATAACCAATGGGCTGGTTTTTGCTATATAGAATCTTGGCAATCAGATGCTTATATCGCAAATTCTGGTTTGATAGTTGCTCCAGAATTTAGAAAATTAGGACTAGCTAAGCAGATCAAAGAAAAGATATTTGAATTATCAAAAACCAAATTTCCAAATTCTAAAATTTTTGGATTAACTACTGGTTTACCAGTGATGAAAATCAACTCAGAATTGGGGTTTGAGCCAGTAACCTATTCTGAACTAACTCAAGACCAGCAGTTTTGGAATGGCTGCAAAAGTTGTATCAATTACTCAATTCTAGAAAATAAAAATTTCAAAAACTGCCTTTGTACGAGTATGTTATACGATCCATCGGCTGCAGCTAAAAATAGTAATGCAAAATTTGCAACTAAAAAATTCACCTTCTAAAAATGAAAAAAATTAGAGTTGGAATAGTTGGAGGAGCAGGTTATACTGGTGGAGAATTAATCCGAATTTTAATCAATCATTCAGGAGTAGAAATTGCATTTGTTCAAAGCAGAAGTCAAGCTGTGAAAAGTATTGCAGCTGTACATACTGATTTAATCGGTGATACAAATCTACAATTTGTAGATTCGATGCAATCTGATGTGGATGTCATTTTCCTTTGTGTTGCTCATGGAGCTGCAAAAGATATTGTTAAAAATATTGCTAAAAACATCAAAATCATTGATTTAAGTGCAGATTTCAGATTAAAAACTAATGATGAAAGCAACTTTATCTATGGTTTACCAGAATTCAATAGAGAAAAAATTAAAACTGCAAAAAACATTGCAAACCCAGGATGTTTTGCCACCTCAATACAATTGGCTCTGATTCCATTAGCAGTTCAAGGTTTATTGAAAAATCAAATCAATATTCAATCCACTACAGGGTCTACTGGTGCTGGAATTGGGCTATCTGAAACAAGTCACTTTAGCTGGAGACAAAATAATTTGAGCATTTACAAACCATTTACTCATCAACATTTGGGCGAAATTCATCAAACTTTAAAGGAACTTCAGCCCGATTTTGCAGCAGATATTTCAATGATTCCCCAAAGAGGTGCATTTACAAGAGGTATTTTCACATCCATTGTTTTAGAAAATGATATGCCGATAGAATCTCTAATCACTTTATATTCAAATTACTACGTCAACCACCCTTTTGTTCATATTTCGGAAAAAAATATTGACTTAAAACAAGTGGTGAATACGAACAAGTGTATAATCTACTTGGAAAAACACGAAAATAAATTATTGATAATCAGCATGATTGATAATTTGATAAAAGGTGCATCTGGTCAGGCAGTGCAAAATATGAATTTACAATTTGGACTAGATGAGACTACTGGTCTAAAACTAAAAGCGACAGCATTTTAAATATGAAGTTATTCGATGTATATTCTATTTTTGATATTGAAATCGTAAAAGGCTTAGGTTCAAATCTTTGGGATTCGAATGGTCAGCAATATTTAGATATGTATGGTGGTCATGCTGTCATTTCAATTGGTCATAGTCATCCTACTTACGTCAAATCTATTTGTGATCAAATTCAAAAAATAGGATTTTATTCCAATTCAATAAAAATATCTTTACAAGATGAATTGGCAGAGAAATTGGGAAAAATATCGGGATGTGAAAGCTACGATTTGTTTTTGTGCAATTCTGGGGCAGAAGCGAATGAAAATGCCTTTAAACTAGCTTCCTTTCAAAATGGGAGAAAAGAAATAATGTCCTTCTCCAAATCATTTCATGGCAGAACATCGCTGGCAGTTGCGTTGACCGACAATCCAAACATTGTTGCTCCAGTAAATGAAAATAACAATGTCAAAATATTGCCTTTCAACGACTTAGAAGCATTTGAAAACGAAATAGATGATTCTTATGCCGCTGTAATTATCGAAGGCATTCAGGGAGTAGGTGGTGTAAACATTCCGACCAATAATTTTTTAAAAACAATTCAAAATAAATGCAATGAACTTGGCGTACTCCTAATCTTGGATGAAGTTCAATCCGGTTATGGGCGATCTGGAAAGTTTTTTGCACACCAACATGCAGATATTCAACCAGATATTATTACTATCGCCAAAGGAATGGGGAATGGGTTCCCAGTTGCAGGAGTTTTAATTCATCCGAAAATTAATGCTAAAAAAGAAATGATAGGGACGACTTTTGGCGGGAATCATTTAGCATGTGCTGCAGCAATATCTGTTTTAGATGTTATTGAAAATGAGCAGCTAGTTGCAAATGCAGAAAAAATGGGAGCCTACTTATGTAGTCAATTAAAAAATACAAAATTTATCAAAGAAATCAGAGCCTTGGGGCTGATGATCGGAATCGAATTAGATTTTCCTTGTGCAGAAATTAGAAAAGAATTATTATTCAAAGAGCACATTTTTACTGGTTCTTCATCCAATAAAAATACGATAAGAATTTTGCCTTCACTTGCAGTAACTAAAACAGAAATCGACATTTTCATTACAGCTTTCAAGTCAATTTTAAAAGAATATGAAAAAACTGCACATTCTTAAAATCGGTGGGAATATCATTGATAATGAAAAAGAAATGGATATTTTTCTAGATAAATTTCATTCAATTCATGATTCAAAAATATTGATTCATGGCGGTGGCAAAATAGCAACCGACATAGCAGAAAGACTTGGAATACAACAACATTTAGTGGATGGAAGAAGAATTACAGATGCCGAAACCTTGAAAATTATTACAATGGTCTATGGTGGATTAGTGAATAAAAACATTGTTTCAAAACTTCAAAGCAAATCTTGCAATGCTATTGGCTTGAGTGGCGCCGATGGCAACTTGGTAAGAAGTGAAATTAAAAAAAAAGGTGCTTTGGATTATGGTTTTGTTGGGGTAGTTGCTGAAAATGGAGTAAATACCACCCTAATTAATTTACTGATTAACAATGGATTGACACCCGTTATTTGCCCTATCACCCATGATCAAAATGGTAATCTACTCAATACTAATGCTGATTCGATGGCTACGGCTTTCGCTATTAACTTAGCTGCTTTATTTGATATTTCCCTTACTTTTTGTTTTGAAAAAAATGGCGTATTAGAAGATATTGAAGCTGAAAATTCAATAATTTCCATTCTTGATGAAAAAAAATATATGAAACTTAAAGAAAATGGAATTATTTCCAAAGGGATGCTCCCGAAATTAGAAAATGCTTTCGATGCTGCAAAAAAAGGCGTTCAAAACATCCATATTTGTCATGCTTTAGCTATAAATGCAACGATGGAAAATCTCAATGGCACCAAAATAATTCTGTAAATTTTATTCAGCTATGTAATAATCTGTTTTAGATTTCACGATATTCATCACAATATTACTGTGATAATTTCCAATATTCGGGATATTTGCCAACTTATTCATCAAAAAATCATTGTAAGATTCAATGTCTTTAGTCGCTATTTTCAACATATAATCATAATTACCAGATAGACTTATGACTTCCATAATTTCAGGAATATCACTGACCATTTTTTCGAATTCCAATAAATATTTTTTAGATTGTTCTTTCAAAGTAATATTGCAATAGACAAACAATTTTATTCCTATCTTACTCGGATTCAATAAAGTAGGCCTGCCAACGATCACCCCAGCTTCTTCCAAATTTTTGATTCTTTCATAGGTTGGTGTATAAGTCAAGCCCACTTTTGCGGCAATTTCCTTCATTGATAGCGTACTATCTTGCTGTATTATATTCAATATTTTCAGGTCTAAGCTATCCATTTTTTTTCGCTTTTTTGCTTTTAAAAAAATATTTACTTGAAAAAAAGTCAATTTTATATCCACAAAAGTAATTTAAAATTTAGCCTCAAAATAAATTATGAGCCATTATCTTTGTTTGCAAATAGTTTTAATGGCAAAAATATTATTACTTTCCGATACACATAGTTATATGGATGACTCCATCTTAAAACAGATGGAGGACTGTGATGAAGTTTGGCATGCTGGTGATATTGGCAATTTATCAGTTTGTGATAAAATTAAAGCGATAAAACCACTCAGAGCAGTCTGGGGAAATATAGACAACCACGAAGCTAGAGCAGAATATAAAGAAGAATTGATATTTGAGATTGAAGGAAAAAAGGTGTGGATGATTCATATTGGCGGCTATCCAGGCAGATATACTGCTAAAATTAAAAAGAAACTACAAACACTCCGACCAGATATTTTCATTTGCGGACATTCTCATATTCTGAAAGTTATATATGACAAAGAATTACAATTATTGCACTTAAATCCTGGATCTTGCGGAATATATGGCATTCACCAAATAAGAACACTATTGAAATTTGAAATTAAAGATAATCATATTTCCAATATGCAAATTGTAGAATTGGGAGCTAAAAAGAAATAATTGATGACAGCAAAATCATTTTTGTTAAGTTTACCCGAAAAATTAAATGCTGATATTATTGGAGACAAAACAACTTGTTTCCACTTTATAATTGAAGGAGAAGATGGTGGTAATTTCACAGTGAATGTTTCAGATGGCAAATGTACTGTAACAAATCAACTTGAAGGCGAACCTAAATGTACAGTTCGTTCAACTGATAAAAATTTAGAGGGTATCTTGAACAAATCTATCAACCCCATGATGGCAGTGATGACAGGGAAAGTAAAATTCGATAATCAAGGAGAATTATTAAAATATGCAAAACTCTTTGGATTAATGTAATTTATAGGTTCCTGAAAGTCATTTCAGTACAGATAATTATTATTTTAATATTTATTATTGGCTTACTTATTGATTAGTAATCATTGAATATCAATAAGTAATGGCAAAAAAATTTCCATTTTTCAAGCAACATGACGCTATGGATTGCGGGGCTACTTGCCTACGTATGATAACGAGCTATTATGGAAAAAGCTATCCTATTGAGCACCTTCGAGATATCACCCACCTAACAAGAGAAGGGGTAAGTTTTGCTGATATTGGAGAAGCTGCCGAAAAAATTGGTATTCGATCCCTTGCCGTCAAGTTAAGTTTTTCTCAATTATTGAATGAGGTTCCCCTACCCTGTATCGCTCATTGGAATCAAGAACATTTTGTAGTGATTTATCAAGTAAAAGAAAATGAAATCACTATTGGCGATCCTGCGAAAGAAATATTAAAACTATCAAAAGCCGAATTTTTACAATCCTGGGCAGTAGAAGAAATTGAGGGAATCCCAAATGGAATTTTATTGTTATTAGAACCAAGTCCAGAGTTTTACACTTCAGACTCTGTAGTTGAGACCAATTCGAAAAGTAATATTTTCAAATATTTACTTCCTTATAAAAGACTGATAATCCAGCTTTTACTTGGGCTTTTGGTAGGCAGTTGCATACAATTAAGTTTTCCATTTTTGACTCAATCACTTGTTGATACGGGTATTCAACATAAGGACATTGACTTTGTATATATCATTTTGATTGCAAGTGTCATGTTATTTATCGGAAAATTATCAATAGAGTTTCTCAGAGGATGGATTTTACTGCATATTGGGACAAGGATAAATATTCATTTAATTTCAGATTTTTTAATTAAATTAATGAAATTGCCCGTCAGTTATTTTGAAAAGAAAATGACTGGCGACCTTTTACAAAGAATTAGCGATAACCATAGAATTGAGCAATTTTTAACTTCATCCGCATTGCTCACTTTCTTTTCTTTTTTCAATCTAGTTATTTTCGGCTTTGTCCTTTCAGTATATTCCCTGAAAATATTCTTTATTTTTCTGGTATTCACCGCATTAGACATTTTGTGGTTGTTTTATTTTATGAAAAAAAGGCGTTTACTCGACTATAAAAGATTCGAACAAATGTCTGCAAATCAATCTCAATTACTTCAAATAATAAATGGAATAAAAGAAATAAAACTCCACAATGCTGAAAGGCAGAAAAGGTGGAGATGGGAATATATACAAACAAAACTTTTCCGAATTAATATTCAATTTCTCGCCACTGACCAATATCAAAGAGCAGGTGCAAATTTGATTAATGAAATAAAAAATATCTCCATCACAATAGTAGCAGCAAAATTAGTTATCGATGGCAAATTGACTTTAGGAATGATGCTTTCGATGCAATACATTATAGGTCAATTGAATAGTCCATTGGAAGCATTTGTTTCTTTCATCCAAAACTGGCAAGAAGCAAAGATATCTTTAGAAAGATTGGATGATATTCAAAATAGTCAGCAACTTGAAGATATTGGAGAATTTCATACACATATACCTGAAAATCAAGATATTATTTTTGAAAATGTGCAATTAAAATATGGAGGTGAATCCAGCCCATCCGTATTAAAAAATATCAATCTGGTAATTCCTCATGGCAAGACAACGGCAATAGTGGGAACTAGTGGCAGTGGAAAAACTTCTCTGTTGAAATTGATTTTAAATTTTTATCAACCTACCAAAGGGACAATAAAAATTGGTGGTACAAACATAAATCAAATCAAAAATTCTATTTGGCGAGATCAAATCGGCGTAGTAATGCAAGAAGGGTTTATTTTTAATGACTCTATTGAAAAAAATATTACTTTAGGGACTGATTTTGTAGATCAAAAAAAGTTAATTCAGGCAGTAAAAATTGCGAATATTCAATCTTTTATTGAATCTCTTCCAATAAGTTATGCTACAAAAATCGGGGATGAAGGATTGGGACTGAGTCAGGGTCAAAAACAAAGGTTACTTATTGCTAGAGCTATTTACAAAAACCCAAATATCATTTTATTTGACGAAGCTACAAATGCATTAGATGCTTATAATGAAATGATTATAATGGATAATCTAAATGATTTTTTAGTGCAGAAAACGGTAGTAATAGTAGCACACAGATTAAGTACAGTTATTCATGCTGATAAAATCATTGTTTTGGAAGATGGAGAAATTATTGAAGAAGGAAACCATCAGACTTTGATACAATCAAAAGGAGCTTATTATCATTTGATTAAAAACCAGCTGGAGTTAGGGCAATAAAAAATGGGTTACACTTCTGCAACCCATTTATAATGTTTGTTTTTCATAAAGATTGTTCAATAAATGAATATTGAATTAATTTTTATTTTCAAATAATCATTAATTAATTGATAATAAAGATTATATCTCTATAAAAAGCATCTACAACATTCCACTTCAGGAATTTTGTTTTATATACTCACACATCAATTAAGCATGGAACGTGGTATTCTATTATTTAATTGCCTTTCGGTTTAAATAATTGTCCTAAACATTTAGGATCAGATGAATCAGCGGAAATCACTGTTTCAACATTGCAAATACCATAAATTTTTGAAGGAGTGTTATTTAGAATACTTGAAGTTAAATAAGAAGAACTTATGAATGCTCTTCCACCAATAATATTTTCAGTTTGGTTCACAGCAAAAGACTGGAACATTTGAATATTCTTTTTCATTACAATAATGTGTTTGTTAAATAATAAATGTGTTTGTTTTTTCTATTGATACTGTCAGTGTGCTACGGGAATATTAGCGTTCTTTGGAAATATAGGTGTTTAATTAGTTGAAATTTACGGCTTTTTTAGTTGGCCTCCACAAACTGTGGATTTAACTGTGGAATCATCAGAAATAACTAACTCAACTTCCAAAAAACTTGGTTTATTAAGTTTCGTTGTTAATGAATTTTGAAAACAGATGTTATTAGACATAAAAGATTTTCCTCCTTTAATTACTAAGGCATCTATTGAATTTTGAGAGAAACTCAAAATTGATGTGGACTTTTTCATACAAATAGCGTTTATAAAATTTTTGTTAAATAGTAATAATTAATAATTTTTGTCTTTTATCGTACAATAACTTTTTATGGCACATTTTTGGAAAGAAATAATAAAATAAGATTTTATATTTTTATTTCCTTAAGACGATGCAAAGATATGGGTGAGATTTAATTCTGACAAATATTTTTACAACTATATTAATTATAGTGTGACATGATATAATTTTCAGTTTTAAGTATATCGAATTACGTTCATCCCCGAGCTACAAATTGAGTATTGATAATCAACATATTAAGAACTATCATTTTAATAATTTATCACAATTTGTAATAGGTCTGTTGAATTTAATTTTTAATAATTCATAAAAAAAATGGAAAAAAAACATTTTAACAATGTTCCATTCACTGAAATAAATGAAATTTTAGGCAAACCACCCAACTGGATTGTTCGTTGGGGCAATACTTTAATACTATTAATCTTCCTTCTTTTTCTTACTATTTCATGGATTATTCAATATCCTGATGTAATTGAGAGCAATTTTGTTCTGCAATCAAAAAAAATCACTACGGATATCATTGCAAATTCAAGTGGTCACATCCAAGAAATTTTTTATCAAGATAATCAATCTGTAAAGAATGGAGATGTCATTGGTTTAATCAACAGCACTTCTGATTATCAATCCATTATAGGATTAGAACAAAATGTACTTAATTTTATTGATGGAAAGTCCTTCGATTTGTCGTTCCAGCATAAGAATTTGAAGTTGGGAGAGCTTCAGCCCTATTATTCTCAATTTTTACAAACACTAAAAGATAATAATTTTATTGTTTCCTCTAAGTATAATCACGATAATATTCAACAAATCAATAATCAGATAAATAATCTTCAAAAATCAATTGCCGAGTTAAATAATATTGAACTTGTTGCCGAAAAAGAATATTTATTAATCAAAAAACAATTTTTGGATAAACAATCTCTTTACTCTGCTGGTGTAATTGATAGATTTGAGTTAGAAAGCTATAAAACTAAGGAGTATGAGAAGGAAAAAGAAATCAAGCAACTCAAATTAAATATTATTGATAAAAACAAGGATATCAATCAACTAAGAAGCCAGATTGTACAATTGGATCAATCCAATGCAACTTCTAAAAGTTCTCAATCCAATAAATTAATGGAAGATGCCAATTTATTGAAATCAAAAATTGAAGATTGGAAATTCAAATATCTATTAATTTCTAATACTGATGGTACTTTGTCATATTCACAGATGCGGCAAGTGGGGCAATATGTACAAGAAAAAGAAACAGTTTTTAATGTCATTCCAGTAAACTCAAGTGTTGGTTCAGATTCTTTGATTGTAAGCTTATTTTTACCACAAAACGGGTCTGGAAAAGTTGAAATTGGCCAAAAATGTTTATTAAAATTGGATGCTTTCCCATCAAATGAATATGGGATGCTCGAAGGAAAGGTAAAAGTGAAATCCCTAATACCAAAAGATGCTAAATACTATATTGAAATCAGCTTAAATAACGGAATGACTACAACTTATAATAAGTCAGTAGAAAAATCGCAACAAATGACGGGTGTTGCATCCATTATTACTGAGAAAAAAAGGTTGCTTAACAGGGTTTTAGAAAAGATTGTAGGTAAATTTACAAAATAGGCTAAGCTTCTTTTGCAACGCTAAACATAGTTAACAAATCAGTAATTCGCTCTTTCAAATCTTTTCTATTCACGATGAAATCCAAGAAACCATGTTCTAATAAAAATTCTGAAGTTTGAAATCCTTCAGGCAAGTCTCTTTTTATGGTTTCTTTTATTACCCTTGGTCCTGCAAAACCAATAAGTGACTCAGGTTCTGCAAAGTTTAAATCACCTAGCATAGCATTTGAGGCAGTTACGCCACCAGTAGTAGGATCGGTAAGAAAGGAGAAAAATGGAATACCTTCTTCCGCTAATAAGGTTAGTTTTGCGGATGTTTTTGCCATCTGCATTAAAGAATATGCAGATTCCATCATTCTTGCTCCACCTGATTTAGAAATAATCATTAATGGAATTTTATGCTCCAATGAATAATCTATTGCCTTAGATATTTTTTCGCCAACAACAGAGCCCATAGAGCCACCAATAAACTTAAAATCCATACATGCTATTACCAAAGGGAGTTTATTAACTTTTCCCACAGCAACAGCCATTGCATCATTCAAATTTGTTTGATTGGTTGCTTCTTTTAATCTATCTGGATAGGGTTTTAAATCTTTGAAATTTAAAGAATCTTTAGAATAAAGATTCGAAAAAAGCTCCGTGTATTTACCATCATACAATATTTCGAAATACTCAGCAGAGCTTATTCTTGTATGATAATCACACTTCGGACATTTGTGAAAATTATCTCTCAATTCTTTGGAGGTGCAAGTATGTTTACATTTCTTACACTTATACCAAAGTCCATCTGGTGTTTCTTTTTTATTTTTAGTTGCAGTTTGGATACCCTCCTTTAGCCGCTTAAACCAATTATTTTCAGACACTATGGAAAATTTTTTATAATTTTGAATTCAAAACTAATATATTATTTTCAAACAAACTTCATTTCATTTGATTATTTTTTTTGAACCAACGAAGTTATTAGAATATATTTTTATAAGTTACAACTTGAATTTCCAACTTGAAAGCACAATAGAGAATTGAATACCAATTAGTTTTAACAATTGCTTTACATATATTACGTGGAAAATAATCTATAAAATATTAATAAAAAAAATTATCAATCTTCATCTTCTAACTCGTCAAATTCATCACTTAACGATTCGATTGCATTTTTTAATTGTTGCAAATCATTTTGATATCTTTCAGTTAAATTACCTCGATTAAGAGAGAGATAAACTTTAAATAAGAGACTGTTCGGCTGGTATTCATATTCAGAGTAAAGTCTGGTATTGTCCTCATCCAAAGATTCCAAACGATAATTTACTAAAATATTTGTCCTATTGTGTTTTAGAATGGCTTTTATACTCTTATTTTCTTCCACTTCCAGCACTTCTTCTTCTAATACTTCTCTTTTCCCATTCTCATCATAAAAAAGGTTAGTAATAGCTCCTTTGGTAGCATCGTCACCAAACATTCTTTCTGATCTGATAAGATTGGATATCCAAAGTGGTAAATTTTCATCAGATGTCATAAAAGCAAAGACCTCCGAGGGAGGTTTCGATATATCTATGGAAGACTCTATTTTCATATAATTTGGTAAAAAAAATATTTTACATCAAAATAACATCTATTTTTTGATAAATAAAAATTATTTGATGCTAATATAAGTTTTTGCAGCCTTTTCTGGAAAAAATGCCGCAGATTTTTCATTAAATGCACATAAATAATAGTGAAAGATTGCAGAAGAATAAGGTAATTTTAAATTAATTTTTCCATCATTCTCTGTCAAATCTCCATTTTTCCCATCATCTTTTAACACCATTTGTTGAAATGGAGCATGATTTTCATATCGATAATACAAAATCATTTCATTCGATTTTTCCACTTCTATTTCAAATGAAACTTCTCCATTAACCAAGCTATGTGTTACATTTTTAATATTTGGAAAATCTACATTTATCAAAGGATGTGCTAAAAGATATTTTGACCGAGCCAACATCAGTTCTCGAATTCCTACCATTACGACACTACCAGCTTTTGCTGATTTTTCAATATTTTGTTGAAAAGACTCATAGGGATATAAACTCAATGTGTCTTTTTTAACAAAGTTATCTATGTTTTTTCTGATGTCATTTGCAATGGTCATATATTGCTCAGTTTCGAAAAAATCTTTTAATATTGTCCGAATATGGGCTAAATATTGCTTTTTATATTGCTCATTTTTCATCATTGAACTAATCAATGGACGAAGTGGATTCTGATAATGCAAGAGGGGCGACAAGGTTTGCATTTGCTCCAAATTCAGAGCAGAATTTTGAAAACCATCATGACGAAATCCTCCAAAAGACAAGTTTAAATCCCAAACAATCGGGTGAAATATCCCAAAAGTGTCTTGATATAAATAATAATTGTGGCTTAACTTCCCAGAATAACTATCTAAATTCACCAAAACATTGTTAAATGCTAAGTACCAAAGGGTTTCATCAATATTTAAAAATTTATTTAAAGTATCGCCTCCTTTTTGAAGTGCATTCATCAATTTTAACAAATTTGCATACCCACTTTCTGATTGCAATTCGTAAAGGTTTTTCAAACAATTGCTATCAGAAGTATTGTAATATAGGGATGCCTTCTCATTTGCAGGACAACCTTTTGGGTCTGTAAGTTGCCAATCGGGATCACATTTAATAAATGTCCCAGTACTTGTTCCAAATGATTCTTCTAAAAATTGTTCGTCAATAGATTGTGTACAATTGTAAAGACCGAAAAACTCATTATTGATATATAGATTAGCAAAATTGCATTCAGCAGCAAACAAATAGGATCTTGCAATATTATAGGAAAGTACTTCTCGAATAAAGCTTGGATCTCTAAAAACATTGGATAACTTAATGCTTTTATATTTATTGAAAAACAGCTGTTTTTTGTCGCTTTGTGTAGATTTTAGATGAAATGGTAACTTCCTGCTACCAGTATTTTTTACATTAAAATAAGAGCTATTTCCTTTGTAGCTAATACCGATTTTTTCATATTTTTTCCCATCAATGGTGCAATTTGCTTCGATTTTCTTATCAATATTTTTATTTTTGAAAGAATCTAAAACATGTTCCCAATTCTTTTCTTTAATCGTGACTTTAATTGTCCGAACAGCTTTAATATCAAACAAATCTTGCCCAAATGATGTGTGGATCATTAGGAATAAAAAAACAAAAAATAGAATGCTTTTTTTGATCAGCGATTTGACCATTTCAATTAATTAATATCTTTTAAAGTAATAGTTTTAGGATAAAACATATAATTATATGGTTCGTAGCCTACAGCAGTTGTATTTTCAGTCATTATATAATACTCCATTTTGTCTGATTTGCCTAATGGGTCAATCGTTGTCGTAAAAACTTTATCACCAGCAGTTTCATCCCCATGTGTTGCATCATCTGTTAAAAACTGTGTTTGATATTCCTCTTTTGGAGAGAATCTATAGTACAAATAAACTTTTTTTGGATAATTTTCAACTTTGGCTTTAATAACAAATTTGTTTATTTTATCTGGCGAAAATTTTTCTCTAGTACTAAAAGTGATTTCTTTTACGGTTGGGGGAATTGCTTGAATGGTGCTATGTTTTTTTAAGAATTTAGACCTTTTTTCCATCAATTCTTGTATTCCTGGTATTTTACTTTTTTCACCAATAGTGTTTTTTAAACTATTTTGAAGGTCATCTAAAGTGTAGATTTTATAAGGATCTTCTATAAATGCATTGGTAATCGTTTTTTGCAAATCAGCAATTTTAGTAAGGTATGCTTGATTTTCAAAATGATTATAAACAAGAGTTCTTATATGTGAAAGATATTGTTTTTGGTACATCGGATTTTTCAAAAGCTTACTAATCAGAGGTTTCTGATCATTATTCAAATGCAACAAAGGGTCCATATTTTGCAGCTCATTTAGCTTTAAATCTGAACCAATACCGATATTTTTAAAGCTACCGAAAGTCAAATTGAGATCTGACACAATTGGATTAAACTTTCCAGAATTGTCCTTATACAAATAGTAATTGTGGCTTTTTTCACCTGTATAGCTACTCAAGTTTGCAATAACATTATTAAATGCAAGCATCCATAAAGTTCTATCTACATTTAATACTGTTTCAATTTTATCAGGATTTTGATTTAAAACTTTCGTGAGATTAATCAAATCATCCCAACTTTTCGAGATAACATTTTGAAATTACCAAGGTAGCATCTTGCATTTTCTTCATATTGTAAAGCTCCATAAATTTCTTTTCTACATCCCTCTACCTCTTTTTGCAAACTTGATGCTTTGAAAAAACTACCTTCAGATGAGCCAAAATACTTTTCTAAAAAGGCATCATTTATTTCTTCTGTATTCACATACAGCCCATTATACTGATTATTAATATAGACTTTTGCAAAATTTGCTTGTGGTGCAGGCATATAGTTTCTTAGAATATCATAAGAAATAACCTCTCTTACCATACTTGGGTCTCTCAAAGCAATGGACAAATAAAAACTCGAATAACCCTTATGATTTTGATTCGAATTTATATAATTCAACTGAACAACAAAAGGATTTTTATTTTGCCCAATTTTATAGGACAAGTTAGATTTGTATTGCACTCCAACATTATCATACTTCTGTCCATCAATCGAAACTGAAGTTACTAGCATCTCATCTCCATTTATTTTAAGAGAATCCAAGACATTCATCCAATCTTTTTGAGGGAAATTGATTTTAAATTCAACAATTTTATTGCTATCAAAAAAATCAGAAGATTGTTGAGCATTTAAGATACTAAAAATAAAAAAAAAGAGAAAAAAGGCAATTTTCTGCATAATGACAACTATTAATAGTGGACAAATATCTTAAATTTTTGGAAAAATTTTCAATTATTCACTGCATTCTTAAATAAATTAACGAATTATAATGAATTCTAATATATTTTCAAACTAAAAATTTAATAATCAAACTGAATTTCAAACTTAGCGTTTTCTGGCTTTTTCATTGGAACATCCCAATAACCATCATAATTAATTTTTTGAGGATAGTATTTATCTTTAATTTTAGTCAGCTCTATGTCCATAGAAACATCAAAATCAAACCAAAAACCTTTATAAGTCAAATTATATTTTCTTCCAAAAACTTGCAGATTCGTTTTGTCAAAATAAGTTTCTAGGTATTTGACAACGGTTGCATCTTTATTTTCCTTTTCGATTTCTGGCTTAACCGATACGATAAATGTGTAACAATCATGACCTTTTATGGACGAAGACATTAACCTAAAATCATAATATTTTGACATTTCTTTGCTAAATATCGCCATTTTAGAACCAATGAATGGCACATCTGCTTTTGATCCTGGCTTGAAAATCAATTTTTTCAGCTCGGTTACATGACTATTCTGATCACTAGAGCTATTAGAATTTTCAGGCTGTTTTCCACAAATTTTCCCATTTGTAAAAAATAACCGATCAAACAATTTCATTGTATAATATTTATAAGATCCATCCCTGCTAAAATTTTCTCCCCAGAATGTATCTTTTAAAATTTTCATAGACCGACAATCCTGTTCATAGTTTTGCTGACAATCACCCTCATAAGCAGCAACCATTTGATTTTTTTTATCAAAAAACTGAACCTTATTTTTAAAATTATAGGAAGCAAACCTTGTATTCTTGAAAGCTCTATAAAAACTTTCGTCCTCTTGCATCTTTTGAATAAAAAAAGGAATATTTATCCCTTTCTTGAAATCAGAAATTACCACTGCATCCAACGTGACTGAAAATGCAGAGCCATCCTCTGTGGCATGTGATTGATAGATAGAATCCAACTGTGCAAACAATTGAATATCAATCACTAAAACAATACAAATTGAAAGAAAAAACCTATTTATCCACATCAAAATTTAATTGATCCAAGATAGGAGAATTAATTGTCGATATCTGAGTTTGACCTTCATACATTTGTTCGAATATAATCAGCTCATTTTTGCCCTTATTTAACCAACATCCTGGCACATACAAGGTTTGTTGAGGACCAATATTCCAATATTTTCCAAGATTATGGCCATTCACCCATACAACACCTTTATTCCATCCTCTCATGTCCAAAAAAGTATCGCCTAACTTTTTCAAATTGAAATTTCCATGAACCACACAAGGTTGATTTTTGGCTAATTTCCCTTTTTCAGCTACTACCTTATCGAATGGAAATTTATAGTGATTCCAATTCCTAACCACTTGACTATCAATCAAAACACTTCCCACAATTCCTTTATAGCCATCTGGAAAAGATTTTCCATAATTGATCCTACCCATATTTTCAACCAACAAATCTAACTGATTTTTTCCTTTTGGCATATCAATCATTAGGCTATCCAACCCGATTCTCCTATCCAATTTTCCAATAAATTTTCCATTCAAATATATAGTCGCATAATCACGAATACCTGCTATTTTCATTTTTTTCTTATTGCCATCCCCATTTACATTCGTACGATATAAGATATAGCCAAATCCTTGATCTAAATCTTCAAAAGATTTTGGTGTAGCTCCGAAAATTGGATTCGGTAATTTATCCAAAATATTATACCCAGCATTCATTTCAATAAAAGAAATTCCGATAACTGGCGTAGCTGCTGGAGGTTCTGCAATATATTGTTTATTTGGAAGATAGCTTTTTATGATATCTCTTAAAATAAAATATTTTGGGGTAGCCACCCCACTTTCACTCAAAGGGGCATCATAATCATAACTTGTGATATCGGGCTGAATGGGGTTTTCCTTTCTATAATTTGCTCCATTCCAAAATCCAAAATTTGTCCCGCCATGAAACATATAAAAATTAACCGAAATATTGTTCATTAGCAAAGTATCCAACTCTTTGGCAGCTGTTTTAGCGTCCACTTTCTGTTTGGGTTCTCCCCAATGATCGAGCCACCCCGGATACCATTCTGGCGTAAAATAGGGTCCTGCATTTCCATTGTATTTATTGACAGATTCCTTTAACTTTTTTGGGTTAGTTTCTCCATTTGCACCCGGCAAAACCCCAATTATAGCAGCATTTTTGAACAACCAATTACCATCAGCAGAAAATAATGGAACATCAAATCCAGCATGTATCAACAAATCACGATTAGCTTTCATGAAGGACAAATCATTACCAAAACTACCGTATTCATTCTCCACTTGAACCATCAAAATGGGACCACCTTTGGTAAAAAGTTGATGACCAATTGATTTATAAAGTGCATTAAAATAATTTTCAGTATGCTTTAAAAATTTCTTATTTGTCGTTCGAAGTTTAATTGTAGTGTCTTGCAATAACCACCATGGATAGCCGCCAAATTCCCATTCTGCACAGGCATAAGGTCCGGGTCTAAGAATCACAAAAAGCCCTTCTTCCTTTGCAATATTGATAAATTCATTCAGGTTTTTTTCATCTGTTTCAAAATCAAAAACTCCCTTTTTCTGTTCATGAAAATTCCACATCACATAAGTTGCTATTGTATTGAATCCCATTGCTTTAGCCATTTGTAGTCGGTGTCTCCAATAGGGTCTTGGAATTCTAGAATAATGCAATTCTCCTGAAATAATTTGAAATGGTTTTCCATTGAGTAAAAAATCTTCATTTCCTAAAATAAAAGTATTCTTTGATTCTTCCTTTATTTTTTCAATTTCAACATTCAAAGCTGGGTTTTTCAAGTCTTCATCAGCCATTCTATGGCTCTCTTTTATTGGCTCAGCCTTAAGAGCCAACGAATCCAATTGCTTTCTTTTTTTGATTTTATCTAACTGAGTGTTTTGAGCCTCCAAATGATTAATTTGAAGGAAAATTATTAATACAAGAATAATTTTATTCATAATTTATTTATAATGAGTTAATTACTTCTAAAATACTGTGATAAACAGGTTTGCAATTTTTATGAAAATCATCCAGCGAAGTCCAAATTATTTTTTCAATATCTTCTTCAGTTTGAGGAATAAGATTTTCGTCAGTACATAACATTCTAAACCAATAAGTTGGTTTCAAAATTCGCTTATCTTTTAAAATATAGGTATGCCAAGTAGTCATCAATGGTTTTTCGATAGTGACATCTTTGACACCACATTCTTCTTGAACTTCCCTTATTGCTGCAATTTCAGGAGTTTCGCCGTCATCAATCTTGCCTTTTGGAAGATCCCATGATCCTCTTCTGAATATTGAGATAAATTCGCCATTTTTATTGAATACTACACCACCAGCTGCACTTAATATTTTATGTGCTTTCTTAAAATCAGCCCATAATTCCTCCACATCTTTTGTAAACAAAATAACCTGATCATATTTCTGAGATTTCTCCATCAAGTCGATGTAATTGTATAAAAACTTGATTTTCCCATTATATTGAGCCAAAAGCGAATTCTCCTGTTGGTCAATTTGGTTTAAATTGTCTTTATCCACCATTATCAGTGGGCGGTCGTTGATATAAACTTTGTAAAACATCGTAATATATTAAGTGTAGATTTAATGTAAAGGTCATATATTTGAGCAAATTTATTCAAAATTATGGATACAAATACTGAAATGTTTAAAAATAGGTTTGTTAAAATGTATAAACATTTTGGGAAATGGGCTAGAAAACAAAATATTGACTGCTTTAGAATTTATGATTGCGACATTCCTCAGTTTCCATTCATAATAGACAAATATGATAAATATATATATGTTTCCGTTTTTGAAAAGAAGGATAATTTAACTTCTGAAGCACAACATCCTTATTTAGAAGCCTGTATAGAAATAATTGCTGAAATAACTGAAATAAGCACAACTTCCATATTCATCAAAAATAGAATTCGCCAAAAAGGAAATGTTCAATATTCTAAACTCGATGATAGAAAGTCTGAATTTGTAATCAGAGAAAACAATTTAGATTTCATCATTAATCTTTCAGATTATGTTGATACAGGGATTTTTATGGATCACAGACAGACAAGAAAAATGATTCAAGACATTTCTGAAGGCAAAAAAGTACTCAACTTATTTGCTTATACTGGCTCATTTACGGTATATGCTGCAGCTGGTGGAGCAACAGAAACGATGACTATTGACATGAACAAGACCTATATTGATTGGTCCAAAAGAAATATGAAACTCAATGGTTTTAGTGGTCAAAATCACAAATATTTGGTTGAGAATGTTTTAGAATGGATCAAAGAACCTGTTGAAACAAAGTATGATATCATTATTTTAGATCCGCCTACTTTTTCAAATAGTAAAAAAATGTTTGGCACTTTTGAAATTCAAAGAGATCATGAATGGTTGATTCGACAAACTATGCGGCATTTAGAAAAAGGAGGACAGTTATATTTCTCCAATAATTACAAAAAATTCAAATTAGAAACAAAAACAATTGAAGCAACTAAAATAAAAGATATTACTGGAATGACCACACCACCAGACTATAAAGATCGTATTTTTAGAAGTTGTTATTTATTTGAAAAATAATATCAAAAAAATAGATAAAATTTGAAATTTATTTACCACTTGACACGTTTAAAAACTGAATTCATAAAAACTATTTTATTTTAAAGAATGAAAAAAATTATTTTATTTTTTTTCCTTATTTCTTTCGCCAAAATATATGCACAAACAACTGAAGGTCAAGCAGTTTACGAATTAAAGGTAAATTTGCACAAACGTCTAAGACCTGAAGATGAAAAGTTGAAAGAAATGATGCCTGAGTTTCGAACACAAAAAATGCAATTGCTTTTCAACAAATCAGAATCCTATTATAAAGATTACGAAGACGAAGATGATGACATCCAACCCAACCAAGGTGGCGGCGGTATGCGATTTATGCGACCAAAAAGTGAATTATATCGAAATTACAAATCGAAAAGAAAAGTAGATTTGAAAGAATTCTTCGGTGAAAAGTTTAGGATAGAAGATACCATTATTTCGAAAGGATGGAAAATTTATAATGAAACCAAAAAGATTAATCAATATACTTGTATGCATGCAACTTATAGCGACACTTTGAATAAAAAGGTTGTATCTGCATGGTTTACAAGTGAGATTCCAGTCATGGCTGGTCCTGAAGGATATGGATTTTTGCCTGGTTTGATTTTGGAAATGACGATTAATGATGATGAGTCTATTTATTCACTGATAGACTTAAAAAATACGTTACCCAAAAAAGAAGTAATCAAAGCACCATCTGGTGGAAAGCTAATTTCAGAAATTGAATTCAAAAAATTGGTGGAATCCAAAACAAAAGAAATGGGTGGACGTAGAGGAATGTATAGACCTAATTAGACATATATTTATTGAATTTTTTATTTTAAATTTATTAAAAAAATGAAGTCGTTAAACAGATTATTTTTATTAGCAATTATTGCAATTTTTGCAATCAACAACTCAAATGCTCAGACTGGTGCTGAAAAGAAAGCAGAAAAAGCAACAAAAGAGACTAAAGCAAAAGCTGACAAAGCGGACAAAAAAGTGAAAGAAGTAAAGGCTGATGCGAAAGAAAAAACAGAAAAAGCAGACAAAAAAGTGAAAGAAGTAAAAGCTGATGCAAAAGAAAAAACAGAGAAAGCTGACAAAAAAGTGAAAGAAGTGAAAGCTGATGCAAAAGAAAAAGCTGAAAAAGTGGACAAAAAAGTGAAAGAAGTAAAGGCTGATGCTAAAGAAAAAACAGAGAAAGCGGACAAAAAAGTGAAAGAAGTGAAAGCTGATACAAAAGAAAAGGCAGCAAAAACTGAAAAAGCTGTTAAAGACGAAGCTAAACAACCTAAAGCTGCAGCAGAAAAAACTTTGAAAGCGGACAAAAAAGATGCTTCTGAGGCTTCTTCAACTGTTAGAAAACAAGTTGCTGGTGAAGACAAAGCTGTTAGCAAAGATGACAAAGGTAGAACTATATATGAAGGACCAAGAGGTGGAAAATATTATATCAACTCAAATGGTAATAAAACTTATATTTCTCAAGATAAAAACTAATTATCTAGTAATTTAAGTATTAAAAAGCGATTTCTGTTTACAGGAATCGCTTTTTTTATCATATTTCAATATATTTGCATAAAATAACTGTATGAGAATCCCTTTTATATTATTTTTTTCAATAATTTGTTTACTGATTGCATCATGTCGTCTGAATGATGTGGAAGATAATTATAATATCAAGGCTGGATATGAATACAATCCTTTGAAAGTTGGTAAATATTTGACTTATCAAATTGATAGTATAATTTATGACAATGAAAATAATCAAACTATCAAAATTGGAAAGTCAAGATTCGTAAAAGAAGTTATAGCAGACACCTTTAGAAACGAAATCAATGAATTGATTTATAAGATTGAAAGATATGACAAAATAAATACGACAGACCCTTGGGAATTAAAAAATGTTTGGACTGCATATGTATCTAATTTGCAACTAGTTAGAACTGAAGATAATTTTAGATTTATAAAATTAGCTTTTCCCGTAAGAAAAGGAAAAAGCTGGGATGGAAATGCTTTCATTGATCCAACATCCATTATTAAAATTGCAGATGAAAGTGTCGAAGTGTATAAAAACTGGGATTATAGCTACATTAGCATTGACAAGCCAGAAATTATCAATGGCATTCGATATGATTCAGTAGCTGTGGTTTCTCAAGTTGATGATCAAAATAACTTAATTGAATTGAGATATTCGAGAGAAAAGTATGCAAAAAACGTAGGTTTGGTGAGTAAAGAAATGAAGATATTGGATACCCAAAAAATAACTTCAAAAGAGCCTTGGGAAAACAAAGCTGAGAAAGGATTTATAATGGTTCAGAATTTGATAGATCACAATTAAGATGGATTTTATAGAAGTAGGATATACCATGAAACCACATGGACTTGATGGAGAAATCAAGGTAACAGTTGATGAAGAATTTGAAGATGACTTCTTGGAAACCGATGTGGTGTTACTGGAATTAAAAGGAAAAAACACCCCTTTTTTCATTGAATCTATTCGGGGTACCAACCAATTTATTGTTAAATTTGAATCTATAAATTCGAGGGATGAAGCATTAAAAATTGCATCTAAAAAATTGCTTTTGAAGGCGGAAGACATTTCGGAGGTTGAAGAAGAAATTACAGAAGAAGTATCAATTTTTGAAAATACAATTGGATACAACTTATTAGATATTGAAACTAATAATCAAGCAATTATAACTGACATTCTCTATATTAACGATCAAGAAATGGCTGTGGTGGACTTTAATAACAAAGAAATTTTTATTCCTTTGATACCACAATGGGTGAAAGAAATGAACCATAATGAGAAAAAAATAGTTATGGAATTGCCAATTGGATTATTTGATTTATAAAATAAAAAACCTAACATTTGAATGATGTAATCGTTGTCGGAGGTGGCTTGTCTGGTATGACAGCTACCATTACACTACAACAAAACAATGTAGATGCAATTATTTTAGAATCTACAGAACGTTTAGGTGGGAGAGTAAAAACAGACTTAATCGATGGTTTTTTATTAAACAGAGGCTTTCACGTTTTTAATCCTTCTTACCCAGAAGTCCATAAATGGCTGGATATAAAAGAATTAGACCTAAAACATTTCTTACCTGGAGCTCTCATATTAGCAGATAATGGAAAAATAAAAGAATTCATGGATGTCAGTAGAAAATGGAGTGCACTGTTTCCTTCATTTTTTTCCAACATTGGTAATTTTCAAGATAAAACCAAATTACTATTTCTTCGAAATAAACTTTTAGCTGCCTCGATAAATGATATTTTTTCATCTGAAGAGATGAGCACAAAGGAATATTTGAAGAAATTAGATTTTAGCGAAACCTTTGTAAAGAACTTTTTTCAACCATTTTTTAGTGGTGTTTTTTTAGAAAATAATTTATCTACATCCCAAAGGATGTTTGAATTCACTTTCAAAATGTTTTGTGAAGGGAATACCTCACTGCCTAGTAGAGGAATCGAACAAATACCGAATCAACTTTCAAAAAAATTAAATAAAAAAAGTATTTTTTGCAATGAAAAAGTAGTTAGCATTGACCAAAATAAAATAATAACAGAAAGTGGTCATGAATATAGTGCCAAAAAAATAATTATTGCAACAGAAGCAACTAGTTTAGCCCGTATTCATGGTAAAGATATTAACACTAATTTCAAAAGTGTCAATTGTTTATATTTTTCAACAAATGTATCCCCTTTGAAAAAAAATCTAATCGCAATTAATGCCAGTAAAAACGCATTTATTAATAATGTTGCTGTCATAAGCGATATTGCACCTGACTATGCCCCTAAATCTAAATCGCTAATTTCAGTTTCGATAAATAATCTTTCGGAAGAAAGTGACGAAATCCTCATTAATAAAGTCTTAAATGAACTACAAAACTGGTTCGGGCTGAGTGTTCATTACTGGAATTTTATCAAATGTTATAGAATAAGATATGCTTTGCCACAACAAAGAAGTGTGAATTATTCCATTAATGATGATAAATTCAAAATTGACGATACAAGATATATATGTGGTGATCATATTTTGAATGGCTCTATTGATGGAGCTTTGCTTTCTGGCAGAAAATGTGCCGAGTTAGTAATCAAAGATTTAAGAAAATAATAGAATAAATAATTAATTTTGATTCATAATTTATAATACGATGAAAAAAATTTTAACAATTTGTGGGTTCCTTATCCCGCTAGCCTTATTCTCACAATCCAATTTCAAACCAAACTTGGTGAAAGAATCTGAGGGTGTTTCCAGAGAAACACTTAGACCAATGAAAAATATCAAATCAAAAGTTCCTAGAGCAAATGATAGACTTGTTGGTTTGAATAATATAGAATACAAAACGGTAAATAAAATCAATTACACCAACCCAGTTCAAGTATTAAAAGAAGCTGATGGTCAAGTTTATGCTATTTCTGGCAAATTAGATTTAAATGCTACTACATTAAAGGAGAAATGTGCTGAATATTTGGCGTTGACAAGTAAATATTGGACAATTGCAAATCCTGCAAAAGATTTAATTTTACAAAAGGAGGAAAAAGAAAATGATGAAGTTCATTTTACTTATCAGCAACAATACAATGGAATTAAAATATGGAATTCCGAATTGAAAGTTCATGCAAAAAATAATGAAATTTACTATTCAAATGGTAGAACTGCTGATGTGAAGGATTTGGATGTAACACCTAATATCAATGTGAGTACTGCTGAGACAAGTGCTATCAATCATTTGTCTAAAACTATAAAAATCAAATCATTAACTGATGATGAATTGAAATTATTAGGCAAAACTCCTACTCCTGAATTAGTAATTTACAAATCACCGAACTTAGGTGGTAAATATAAATTAGCCTATCACATTACAGTTATTCCTAATATTACTGATAGATGGGAATATTTTGTAGATGCAAAAACGAACGAAGTCATTTATCAATATAGAAATGCTTGCAAATTTCATCAATCATTAGATGAAGCTAGCCATTCTAAATTACATAATGAATCAGAAAATCTTATTGAACCCAAAATGAACTTTTTACTAGATGGTCCTGAATCTGGCACTGGAACAGACTTATTAGGAGTATCTAGAACTGTACAATCTTATAAAGTTGGTAGTACCAATTATATGATTGATGTGACAAAATCAATGTTTAGTGCAGGTGCTTCGAAATTGCCAAATGATCCAGTTGGTGCTATTTGGACTTTGAATGCATTCAACACTTCACCAGAAGGTAATAATTTCAAATATGACCATGTAACATCGTCTTCAGCTAATTGGAATAATCCGACTGCTGTTTCAGCTCATTACAATGCAAGTGTTGCTTTTGATTATTACAAATCTACTTTCAGCAGAAATTCAATTGATGGAAATGGCGGAACAATTATCTCCTTAGTGAATGTTGCTGAAGACGATGGTTCTGGCTTAGACAATGCTTTTTGGAATGGGGAAGCTATGTTTTATGGTAACGGTGCTTCTGCATTTAAACCATTAGCTAGAGGATTGGATGTGGCAGGTCATGAAATGACACATGGTGTAGTACAAAGTACAGCAAACCTTGAATATCAAGGAGAATCTGGTGCTTTGAACGAGTCATTTGCTGATATTTTTGGAGCAATGATTGACAGAAATGATTGGCAAATGGGTGAAGATGTTGTAAAAACATCAACTTTCCCTTCTGGTGCTTTAAGAGACTTATCGAATCCTCATAATGGTGGTTCAAGCCTGAGCTCACCTGGATTCCAACCACAACACTATAATGAAAGATATACAGGAACTCAAGATAATGGAGGCGTTCATATCAATAGTGGAATCACCAATTTTGCTTTTTACAAATTTGCAGTTTCTTCTGGAATTACGAAAAATATTGCTGAACAAGTTTTCTATAGAGCACTTACAAAATATTTGGTGAAATCCTCAAGATTTGTGGATTTAAGAGCAGCAGTGGTACAATCTATCAAGGATTTGAATTATGGAACTGCTGTTGAAAATGCTGCTGCAGCTGCTTTTGATGCTGTAGGTATTGCAGGTGCTGGTGGAAGCGGTGGATCAGGTGGTGGAACTGGAGGAAGCGGAACACCAGGAAATTATCAAGATGATTTACCCATCAATCCAGGAAATGATATCATCTTTTTCAATGATGCAAATGTTACTAAAATATATGTAACTAACCCACAAGGAAATCCAATCAAATTGGTTTCTTCAACTGCTCCTATTAGTAATGTTAGTGTTTCAGATGACGGAGCTGAATTAATTTTTGTAGGAAAAGATAAAAAGATTTATTATATTTTTATTGATTGGACTGCAGGAACTTACGAAGAATATGTTATTCAAGATCAGCCAATTTGGAGAAATGCAGCGATTTCAAAAGATGGATTTAGAGTAGCTGCATTGACGGCTATTGACAATGCAAATCCTGCAAATAACAACAATATTGATATTTATGATTTTGATAAAGAAGTGTGGAAAACCTTCAAATTATACAATCCAACTACGGGCCAAGGGGTGAACACCAACGAAATCGAATATGCTGGTTCATTGGATTGGGATTATACAGGAAGATATGTGATATATGATGAATCAGTTAAATTAAGTGGCGGGTTGTTTGGTTCTATTAATTATTGGGACGTAGGAATTTTAAGAGCTTTCGAACCTTCAACAGTTACTTTTGGAGATGGACAGATCATCAAATTATTTACTGATTTACCAGATGGAATAAGCATTGGAAATCCTGCATTTTCAAAAAATTCACCATATATCATCGGATTTGACTTATTAGATGAGAATGATAGTTCTTGGAGCATTTTAGGTGTAAATTCTCAAACAGGGGATAATGATTATTTGGTTCAGAACAATGGAGTACCGGGCTATCCGAGTTACTCAAGAGATGATAAAAAAATCATATTCAATAGTAAAAATGGTAGTTCAAATGTAATAAAAGTTACTGGATTGAAATCTAATAAATATCAATCAGATGGAACAGCTGCATCTGTTTTATTCAATAATGCAACGAATGGAGTTTGGTCTGCAACAGGTTACAGAAACTTATCTAACAATAATGAGTTGATTGAAAACCAAATATCCATTGCGCCAAATCCTGCAACTAATTATTTGAATATTGATTTGACAAAATCTGAAATTGATATTCAAAAAATTGCTATTTATGATATTTCAGGAAATCTAATGATTAATAAAACGATTGAAACCAATCAAAAAAATATCAATTTAGATATACAAAATTTATCAGCAGGTACGTTTATATTGAAATTAAGCTCAAATAATAAAGTAATTCATACCAAGTTTGTGAAGATATAAAAAAAATAAAAAAAAGTTTTACTTTTTTTGAACCTTTTGAAACTGATTTGAGTTTATAAATATATAAAATTTGAGTGTTTTTTGGGGTTATATATTGACGGCTCTGCATTCTTGCAGGGTCGTCTTTTTTTTAGTATAAATCAGCTAAAAAAATATTTTAATAATAAATTAAAACAATAATCATAATTATTTGATAATCTGAATACAAACCTTTATCTTGCAGAATAATTGTTTGGCTACGAAAGTTTTTCTTAATTTTTTTAGTACTTAACAACCTAAGTTTTTAATTTTTTTTTATATTTTATTCATTTTATTTAATTTTTTTTAATGAACATTTACGTAGCCAACCTCAATTTTAGTATGGGGGACGAAGACCTTAGAAGTGTTTTCGAACAATATGGTACAGTTGATTCAGCTAAAATCATTAGCGATCATTTTTCTGGCAAATCTAGAGGATTTGGATTTGTTGAAATGCCTAATGATTCAGAAGCAAATAATGCAATCAACGAATTAAACGAAGCTGAAGTTGAAGGCAAAGTGCTTGCTGTAAAGGAAGCTAGACCAAGAGAAGAAATGAAGAAACCATTCAACCGTGGTGGTGGTGGTGGATTCGGTGGCGGCGACCGTAGAGGTGGCGGCGGCTTCGGAGGTGGAGATCGCAGAGGCGGTGGCGGATACGGTGGAGACCGTAGAGGCGGCGGCGGATACGGTGGAGACCGTAGAGGCGGCGGCGGATACGACAGAAGTAGAAGCAACGATGGCGGATATGATAATAACAGAAATAATTATTAATATTTTTCATCCGAATGGACAAAAAGGGTTAGATTCTCAGAATCTGACCCTTTTTTTGTTGTATAATATTTAATTTTTTCCGCTCATTTTAACCTAAAATTTTGTAACTTTAACTATTGAATTTATCCATTTTATTTGATAAAATATTCATTTTATATATGAACAAAATAGTAGTATTTATATTTATTTCATTATTTATTTCTTGCAAAAATAAGATCGAATCAATAAGCCCAGAAAAAGGGCAAATATCAGAATCCATTTATGCTTCAGGAGTTATTAAAAGCAAAAACCAATACCAATCATTTGTAAACGTAAATGGGATAATTAATAAAATCTTTATTAAGGAAGGAGAAATGGTAAAAAAAGGAACCCCTATTCTTTCCATCTATAATGAAACTCAAAAATATAACAAAGATAATGCGTTATTAGCTGCTGATTTGGCTGCACTATCTTCCAACCAAGGAAAGCTAAACGATGCTCAATTATCAATTGAATTGGCAAAAAAATCGATGCAGAGTGATTCTACACTTTATTACAAATACAAAAACTTGTGGGATAACAATCAGATTGGGACTTTGGCAGATTTGGAACACAGAAAATTAGCTTATGAAAATTCGAAAAATGCCTATTCTTCTGCACAAATAAGATTTGCTGACCTAAAAAAAACTTTGAACTTTAATGCGAACCAATCAAAAAAGAATCTTCAAATTTCTAATAAACTAGAAAGTGACTTTATATTAAAAAGTGAGGTGGACGGAATGGTTTATCGGCTTTTTAAAAACGAAGGTGAAATCATCAGCCCTCAAACTCCAATTGCAGTTATTGGAAGTAGCAACCAATTTATTTTGGAAATGCAAATTGATGAAAAAGACATCATAAAAGTTAGAAAAAATCAAAAGGTAATCATCACAATGGACAGTTATGATGGAAAAACTTTTGAAGCAAAAATTACTAAAATTTCACCCTATATGAATGAGAAAAGTAAGACATTTCTCGTTGAGGCAGAATTTGTAATACAACCTGAAGTTTTGTATCCAAACATCACCTTTGAAGCAAATATCATTTTGAATATTAAAAACAATGTCATTCTAATTCCTAGAAATTATTTGGTTCAAGATTCAATAGTCTATGATAAAAATGGTGAAAAAATAATTGTAAAAACTGGGCTAAAGGACTATAGAAAAGTCGAAATCACATCCGGATTAAGTGAAAATGATGCAATAACTTTACCAAAAAAATAATGATAAAATTAACATTTTCAATAGCTTATGCTTTGCTTTTGGCAAGATGGAAACAAACATTAGTTGCCGCAATAGGTGTTACCTTCAGTATCACGATGTTCATAGCATTACTTGGATTTATGAATGGCCTTAATGAGTTACTGGATGGATTAGTTATCAACAGAACACCACATATTAGTATTTATAATGAAATATTACCTACTGAAAATCAGCCAACTGACAAGTATTTTTTCAATGAAAATATCTATAATTTTATTTCCTCCAAAAAACCCAAAAATGAACTATCTCAGATTTATAATAGCGGCGCCATCATTCAAACATTAAAATCAGATAATCGGGTACTCGGTGTTTCTCCAAAATTGACAACTCAAGTATTTTATAATACAGGAACCATCGATATTTCAGGGATAATCAATGGAATAGATGTCATAGCTGAAAACAAGTTATTTACGTTTTCTGATTATGTTATCAAAGGAAATAGTGAAGATCTTAAAACAGTTTCCAATAGCATTATTTTAGGAAAAGGAGCAGCCGATGTTTTGCTTGTTGATATTGGCGATGTGATTCAAGTTACCTCAAATAAAGGGGAAATTTCTCAATTAAAAGTAGTGGGCATATTTCAGTCGGGAATCAAAGATATCGATAAGGTGCAGAGTTATACTTCCATTAGCACAGCACAAAAATTGTTGGGTGTTTCTAATAATTATATTACAGATATTCAAATTAAGTTGAAAAATTTGAATTTAGCACCACAGATAGCTGCTGAATTTAGGAGTACTTTCAATGTGGATGCCATTGATATTCAGACTGCAAATGCACAATATGAAACCGGAAGTTCAGTTAGGTCATTAATTTCTTATGCAGTGGGAATTACTTTATTAATTGTAGCAGGCTTTGGAATATATAACATTTTGAATATGATGATTTATGAAAAAATGGATACCATCGCCATATTAAAAGCCACTGGTTTTTCAGGAAGTCAAGTCAAATTTATTTTCATTTCCATTGCTTTGACAATTGGTATTTTTGGAGGAATTTTGGGATTGTTATTTGGGTTCGGTACTTCTTACTTAATAGATCAAATCCCATTCAATACAGCTGCTTTGCCTACAATCAAAACGTACCCAGTGAGTTACAATCCAAAATACTATTTGATTGGAGGAATTTTTTCAATTGTCACCACTTATTTTGCAGGTTATTTTCCTTCAAGAAAAGCTAGTAAAGTAGATCCAGTAATTATCATCAGAGGGAAATAATATGAATCAAAAAGTTCTAGAAGCAGTAAATATTTCGAAATATTTTCACGACCCAACCACAGTTCAGGTTTTGAAAGATATTAATTTTTCACTCAATAAAGGAGAATTTGTTTCTATCACAGGAAAGTCAGGTTGTGGTAAATCCACCTTATTGTACATACTTTCCACCATGGATACAGATTATTCAGGTGATTTACTGATAGATGGTGTCAGTATGAAACAAAAAAAAGAAAAAGAATTAGCATTCGTCAGAAATGAAAAAATTGGGTTTGTTTTTCAATTTCATTACTTACTAAATGAATTTTCAGTTTTAAAAAATGTGGCACTTCCGGGTTTGAATTTAGGAAAACTGAGCCAAAAAGAAGTGGAAGACAAAGCTTATGAGAAGCTAAAGATTTTAGGAATCGAGAAAGAAGCATATAAAAAACCCAATCAATTATCTGGTGGACAAAAACAGAGAGTCGCTATTGCAAGAGCATTAATTAATGACCCAATTATCATTATGGGTGACGAGCCGACTGGAAATTTGGATAAAAAAAACAGTCAAATCGTATTCGATATTTTCAAGGAATTGAGCGAAGTATTTAATCAAACCTTATTAATTGTTACTCATGATAATGATTTTGCACTCAATACTAATAGAATTATTGAAATGGAAGATGGCAAAATTTTGTAGCAATTAATATATTGCTTAATTTTGAAATCAATTAAAATTTCAAAATGGAAATATATAGCATACAATCAGGTTTTTTCAAGTTAGATGGAGGAGCCATGTTTGGAGTGGTCCCAAAGAAAATGTGGGAGAAAATGAATCCACCTGACGAAATGAATCTTTGCACCTGGTCCATGAGATGCCTTTTAATAAAAGATGGATCTAAAAATATCTTGATAGATTGTGGGATAGGAGACAAACAAGATGAGAAATTCAGATCTCATTTTCATCCACATGGAGCATTCAATCTAATTGATTCATTATCTGAGCATTCCATTCAACCCGAAGATATTACAGATGTATTTTTGACTCACCTTCACTTTGATCATTGTGGGGGAGCCCTCAAAAGAGATGGGGACAAAATAGTACCTACATTTCCAAATGCAACTTATTGGAGCAATCAAAAACATTGGGATTGGGCAATTAAGCCAAATTTTAGAGAAAAAGCATCTTTTTTGAGTGAAAATATTTTACCCCTTCAAGAATTGGGCATTTTAAAAATGATTGACGTTCAACAAGATATAGCATGGGGAAATAATTTTCATATCCGTTTTTTATATGGTCATACTGAAGCAATGATGTGCCCAATAATAAAATCCCAAAATCAAACGTTCATATATTGTGCGGATTTAATCCCTTCTATTCTTCATATCGGGATGCCATATGTCATGAGTTATGATGTGAGACCATTGGAGACGATGAAAGAAAAAGAGTGGTTATTAAATTATGCTTTTGAAAATAATGCAAAATTAATTTTAGAACACGACCCTGAATTTGAATATTGCACTATCATCAAAAATGAAAAAAATCAATATATAGCAGGAGAAAAAGGAAAACTCTAAATTATGATATCAACCATTAAATACTTAATTTTATTTATCCCCATATTAGCTATTTGTCAATCCAAAACAGAAAGGTCAATAGAATTAGGACTCGATTATGGAAAAGTTCTGATACATAGTAAAGCAATAGAAAATGTAAAATCTTCGAATCCATTAGGTATTTCATTTTCCTATTTTTGGCGAAAAACTGATTCGGCATCTTTCAATAAATATGCTGGACTCCCTGCCCTATCCATAAACTTAAAATTAATTGATTTTCAGAATATTATACTTGGGAAAGGTGCTATTGCTGCTTATTCTATTCACCCAACAATTTTTCACTCCAAGATTATTGATATAGATTCAAGAGTTGGAGTTGGTATGTCCTATTTAAATAAGTACGATTTTAAAGAAAATAATGCATATAGTGCCCCAATTAGTGCCTTTTTGACACTGGGAGTTAATGCTAATATCAACTTAACGCCCAAATTACAACTATCAATTTCGACTGGATTGAGCCATATTTCTAATGGAGGCGTCAAACTTCCTAACAAAGGGATCAATTGGCTAGATAATCAAATCGCAATAAAATACTATCCAAATAATCGATTACCTATTCAAAAATTATTAGCTCAATATCGAAACAATTCCTATTTGAAAAAGGATTATTGGTCAGTTAATTTTTTCACTGCTTCAAAAAATTTAGTATCCAACAATCAAGTAAATAAGCCAATTTATGGGTTGAATGTTCAATATAGTCATCAATACAATAGAAATAATGGGCTCACAATTGGTGTAGAACATTTTTTAGATTATGCACAAGTGGAAGATTCCCCAAATACTCCGTACAATTTTCATAAAACTGGATTATTATTAGGGCATGAATTTCTGTGGGGCTCTGTTCATTTTTCGCAACAGTTTGGTATTTACCTACACCCTACCCCATCTGGTCTTTCCTCTTGGTATCATCGCTGGGGTTTAGATATTTATCTGAATAAAAATATCAAAATAGGTGGTAGTCTTTTAGCACATGGGGTAGTTGCTTATTTTCCTGATATCAGATTGGGTTATAGTTTCTAAAATCTATCACCATTTATCAAGTTTTATATTAAGCCCAACATTTTTATTCATTAAAAATTTGGTTTCGTCCCAATTAGCAGCTCTAAATTTAGGTCTAATATTATTTGAAAAACCATAAGCTTCTGTTGGGATTCCAAAAATATTGGTATCTAATTTTCCATTATTATTTTCATCATGAATGACTGCAACCGAGTATTCGCCCATTGGCAAATCTTTAAATTGAATAAATTCAGCTTTTTTTCCATTTAATTTTAAAATCTGTTTACTAAATGCTTTTTCTGTCTTCATATAAAGCTGTTTGGAGTTATAGACAGCAATCATCAATTGCCCTTTTGATGGATTTATATTTTCAATATTGATATTCAACGAGTAATTTATATTGAAAGAATTTAATATTAAAATAAGTACTGGATAAATCATAATTCTTATAAATGAGTTTTAATTTGATTTCAACATAATTAATAGCAATAATAAAAATAAGTTGAAAAATAAATGAAAAAAAACATAAATTGATGCAGCATTTTTTATCCAAATTGGATATAGGCATTAGAGTACTCCACTATTAGTTAATTTTTATTATTATTTAAAAAATGAAAAAAATTTTATTTTCGGTTCTAATTCTAGCGGTTCTTTCTTCTTGTAGAAAGGATAGCGATATTACAAAAGTTATTGACACACAAGATCCAATTCCAACGAAAAATGTTGAATCTTCTATTACAGGTAGAGTATTTGGCGAAGGAAATATTCCTTTAGAAAATACAACTATAGAAATTAATGGTAAAAACTACACAACCAATCAAGATGGATTTTATTTTATTAATAACACTCCATTAAATGCAAATGGAAATTATATTTCTGCGGTAAAAGATGGTTATTTCGCTGCAGGAAAATTCACTTTTGCAAGATTAGGAAATACAGACAATGTTGATATTTATTTACAAAAGAAAACTGAAATTGGAAGTTTCAATTCTAGCGAATCAAAAAAAGTTGATTTCAATGGAGGGTATGTTATTTTCCAACCGAATTCAATCATAGATGCAAATGGTAATGTCTATTCTGGGAATGTAAAAGTTTTGGCAAAATCCATAAATCCAAATGATTTATATCAAGTTCCTGGGGATTTCAGAGGTGTTTCTGCAGATAAAAATTCTTTTTTCGCCAATATCTTTAACATTTCAGCTATAGAACTTCAAGGCACAAGTGGACAAAAACTTAATATAAATGCCTCAAAACCAGCAACAATTGGCTTAAATATTATAAACAATGCAGCTAACAAACCATCTGCTATCAGTTTAAGTTATTTTGATGAAAAGACTGGAAATTGGGTAGAAGAAGGAACTGCAAATCTAGAAGGCAGTACCTATGTTGGGAAAGTTAGCCATTTCACTTTTTGGGCGGCAAACCAATTAAAGAAGTATTTTAAAATCTCTGGTCAAGTTGTGAATGACCAAAACGAAGTTTTAAGTAACTTTAAGGTTAGGATAACCTCTAGCACACAAGGATTTGCGGAAGATAAAACCAATAATCAAGGCTATTTCGATGGTTTTGTCCCAGCTGACGAAGCATTAAAATTAGAAATCATTGATAATTGTGGCAATAGCATTTTTTCACAAAGTATCAATGCTCTTACAACTGATTTGGACTTAAAAGCTATAAAAGTTGTTTTGAAAAATGATTTAAATATCAGTGGAACATTAGTTGATTGTAATAGTAATCCAATTAAAAACGGACTAATCTATATTTTAAATAGCTCTGGCGGAACATTATCCACTCAAAAAACAGCAAGTGACGGAACATTTAATATCCATTATAATAATTGCGATGGTTCTAAAATGTTTTTAGTTGGCTATGATTTTAGTAATCCATCTGTTAGTAATAAAATAAGTATTTCATCAACCAACAACAAGTTAAACATTGGTAATCTTTTGGTTTGCAATCAATTAGACGAGTATGTTTTGGTGAATTATAATGGCTCTTCAAAATTGATAACTGGTAACTTCTTTCATGACTTTAGTACAAGTCCATTAAGTATTAATTTTTTAGGGACTCCAACCACCATGTTTCAAATGTCATTTGATCCAATCAGTACTAATGAAGCTACGATGAAGTCTTTGTCATTTGCATATGATAATGGTGGCTCAACAATTGAAAACTTAAGTTGCAACTTTTGTTCTAGCTGTGATTGTAATGACAATGACAAATTAAATCTAAATACCGTTCCAAAACCTGGAGATTATACATCAGGATATTTGGTGGGAATTTATAAAAATACTTCTTATAGAATTGATTTTAAAGTAAAAGAGATAATTAATTATCACAAATGTCTCAAGAACAAGTAGATATAAATAGCATAATTAGTGGCTGTAAAAGCATGATCCAAAATCACAAAAGGAATTGGTCATGAATTTTGCACCTTATTTATTATCTACTGCAAAGAGATTTTGTAATGACAATGTGAGTCCAAAAGATATACTCCAAGAATCTTATATTTTAATCTTCAAAAACTTCCAACAGTACGATTCATCGATATCTTCTTTGAAGACTTGGATGAATCGTATTGTAATTAACACGGCATTAAAATATTTAAGACAAAGACATATAAAATATGAATTACCCACAGAAAGCATTGAAGATGAACAAATTGAAGTTCCTGAAATTTTAAGTAATTTACAATTTGATGAAATCATAAAATTAGTACAAAAATTACCCATTGGATATAGAGAAGTTTTTAATTTGTATGTGTTTGATGATTATTCACATGAAGAAATTGCAAAAGCCTTATCTATAACACCTAGTACCTCAAGATCACAACTTGCTAGAGCAAGAAAACTATTAAAAGAACAAGTACAATCTTTAATCAATGAACTGGAAAGAATTTGAAGATAATATAAAAAAAGAAGTGCAAAATCATCCATCAGATATGGATTTGCAAGAATTTTGGGAACAAGTTGCTCCCAAAAAGAAAAAGAGATATCCAATTTGGTTAATATTGTTGCCAATCATTTTGGCTACTACTGGATATTTTTTACTTCAAAATCATTCAAGTTCACCTTTACTTGAAAAACAAGAAAAAAATATAAATGAACAAAAAGCATCCGAAAAAGCAGATTTTAAACCAGAAATAGCTTCGGCTGAACAGGAAAATAAAAGTTCTGTGCAAACAAATAATGATTCAAAACAATTGATTGAGAATGAATTAACAGCAGTTTCAAATAACAAAAATTTCAAAATATCAGCATCGAAAAAAACTTTCAATCATTTTAACAAAGTGCCTGTTTTTGAAAAAATATTATAAAAAACTCTACTTCACATTGTAAACTAAATGATAATATAAACAACCAAATCACTCCTGAAAATGAAAAAACAAATCCAGAAAAATTTATTGCTGATGATAAATTACACTTGAAAACCAATCACACAATCCTAGAAATATCGAAACAGATTTTGACCCCTTAAATCACCCTATTTCATTTCTAGATATTCAAAAAAATGAAATCTTGGTCAATCGAGTACCATTTTTAATAAAAAAACATGATGAAAACCATTTATCAATCTGTGTGTTAGCAGGTATTGGAAAATGGAATTCGAATTTCAAAACCCATAATTTAGAAATATTAGATAGAAATCTTGGAGCTGAAAAAGAATTAGAATCTAGAAATTTGGGCATAATTTTTTATTATAATAAAGGCATTTTCAAATATTTTGAATCCGGATTAATTTATAATGAATATATAACTAAAATAAATTGGTCAAAAACTTGGGTAGAAGAAACCCCTAGTTCTTCAAATTCTTTGCTTTCAATCAATACATATATCAACGGTACAATAGATAGCACATATGGGAAATCATTTAAGAAAACAACTTATGAAAGAGCCATTAATCAATATAATACTTTTAGAACTCTTACAATTCCAATTTATTTCAAACCAAGATCCATTTGTATCCTAGACAATTTAAGTTTTGACCCGAAAATTGGGGCTTTGATGGATATTTATCAACAAAATAGCGGAAAGTATTTAAATAGCTTAGAAAACTTAACACCTTTACAAACCTCTAATTATGTTGCTAAAGGGCTAGGAATAAGTGCTGAATTGATATTACCAATAACCTATCATTTCAATAAAACAACATCAATTGAGTTTTCACCATATTACAGACAATATATAACTAACACAATGAAACAAAGCACTGATTTTCAACAAAATCCAAATGATTTTGGATTCAAAATAGGCTATACTAAAATAATAAAATAAATGAGAGAATTGTTAAATATTGAATATTGAAAATTATTCTAATATAATTACGTTTTTTATTTTAATAACGACTGATCCTCCCCAATTATTCAATCTTATATATCCAAAAATATGAAGGCAACCAATGGGTTGCCTTTTTTATTTATATTAATTTGGCTCTAACTTATAGATTTCATTTCTATAATACTCTCTGAAACAACTTGGTATATTTTCTGATAATTTGGATTCATTTTCAAGAAATCAATATGTTTTTCCATTACCAATTTGTCTTCTCTCACTGCAGGTCCTGTTTGCATTTCTACTGGGTCAAATTGTAGTGCTTTTTCGATTGTTTCATTGATTAGGGGTTTCATTATTTCGAAATTTAGGAGGTGATGATGCAAAATTTCGGAGCCAATGGATAACATATGGTTCGTAAAATTACAGACAAAAACAGCAGCTATGTGAATTGACAATCTTTGATTGTCATTGATAATTGATACATTTTTACTGATAACACTCACAAAATCAACTAGTTGTTTTTCAACCAACATTAGATTAGCAGTTATAAAAAATGGGACAGCTGATAACTCAATATTCTTTTGTTTTGAAAAAGTTTGTAATGGATACAAACAACCAACATTTTCAAAATATTTTTCAAGAACAGCGATACTTGTAGATCCAGAAGTATGAACAATAATTGCATCCTCCTTTATCTTGCCATAAAGCATTTTGGCAACACTTTGAATAGCATCATCCTTTATTGCTAAAAGATACAAGTCTGCATTGGTATCAATATTTTCAAGAGATACGAATTCTGAATTTATTTTTTTTGCTAATTGAATCCCTTCCTCCTGATTTCGGGCAGCTATCTGAATAATATTTATTCCAGCATTATAAAAAGCCTTACTTAGATGAAAAGCTACATTGCCAGAACCAATTATTACCGTTTTCATATTGATGAATTATGCATTCTTTCTCCTTTGAAACATTGCTAAAGCTAGACCAAATAACATTGTCAAAGTACCTAACCAAAACAAGTTGATACCTGGGAAAACGATTGCTTGTAACACAATAAAATCAGTTCTAGGAACATTTTCCGCAATATCTATTGGTATCAAGTTCTCTGATGGATTTTTGTATGCTGCCATCAAAGTTATAGTTTGTTTTGCTGGGTCTATTTTCAAAAATCGGAAATGTAAACCTAAATCTCGAACCTCATCTTTAAGATTCATAGGCTCGCTATTTCTGATTAAAAAAACTGGTTCACTTGTATAAATTGTATCTTTTTCTAATACATTTAAAACTGCTCCAACTGCGATATCATTGGCAACTGGCTTATAATTTGGATGCTCAGGAGATTTGTTAAAGCCTGAAAATTCGATTGTTTTTCCAGCAAAATTGAATTTTTCCCCTTCTTTTAATTCAAAAGACTCATATTTCAAATCCTTGTCTTCTTCTAACAATCTTGCAATTACTTGATCTGTTAGTCTCGTTCGAATACCAAATGAAGTAACTTTATCGGGGAAATAAGAAACTCTTTGGTTCCTCAATAAAATCATTGGATTAGACTCGAATTGTTCATCACTATCTTTCTTTCCAAACTTTAATTTTACACCAACAGCTATATCCCCTGGCTCAGCCTTATAGTCTTTATTTTGAGGGGTGTAATTAATATTCTGTAAAATAGCATAGTGTTTGGATGTAAAAATAGTGTCATTCAATTTTGCATCATATCTAACATATTTCAAACTATCCTCGACTTTTTGAGCCATCTCCATCGATTGTTCAGAAGCGGGCAAAGCAGAAATTAAGGTAAAAATATCTTTGTGTAAATAGTGCTTTGTGGATGGGTTGTAAGCTGCAATTCTAGTGAAATCCTTGTCATACAATACATTAGGCAATAAGGAAAATTGTTCCCCATTTGTATTTCCTAAAGAATCTATCTTTTTATAGTTGACTTTATAATTTCTATCATGACCTATTAATGTATCACTTTCATAAGTAACTTCATATCCTTTCATCGGCATTGATTTGCCTTTCAAAAGAATAATATTTTTACCATAATCTTCTTCGGTAAATCCTTCAATCAATCCTTCTTGTGCAAATCTATTACTCGAAATAAAATGTTTGTTCAATCCTGAAAACAAAATTCCGACGATCATGATGCCAAAACCAATATGTGAAAGTGATGAAGCACCAATTTTTAAATTGCCTTTCAGATAGGTGATTATATAATCTAAATTTGCAACAAATGCATATATCCCAGCAAAAGTAAGCACTGCATAATGCCAACTTATGATATTAAGTGCCAAGGAAGTTATAAAAGTTAAAATTGCAGTAATTAAAATTGAAATTCCTAAATGCTTGATTACTTTATTTTTAACAGCTGAAAAATTGGCTTCTCTAAATCTTAAATATTGTGAAAATCCAGTCAATAAGCTAATAAAAACACCAATCCACAATTGATATTTATTATAGTGAGCCACTGGATCCAATGGTGCTGCCCAATTCAATTCGAAACCTAATGCTTTTCCAATTTTATTATAAACAGGAATAGAAGTAGTAAAAGTTATTAAAACTGAAGAAAAAAGAAGTACTAAAGTACCGATATACATCCAAAATTCCCTAGACACGATACTTTCTTCTTGTTTCGGCATCTGAATTTCAGATTGTCTAAATAAGAATAATGAAAATCCTAGCAAAGTAAACACTGAAAGTAAACCAACCAATAACCATTCTAATCCCATTTCTGTGAAAGCATGAACGGAAGAGTCACCTAAAACACCACTTCTAGTCAAAAAGGTAGAATATAATACAAGTAAAAATGAAAGCAAATAATAGATATAGGTACTTTTTATGGCATACCCAGTAACTTTTGAAATCAGATTAGTATGAATTCCAGCAATCATAATTAGCCATGGAACTAAAGACATATTTTCAACTGGATCCCAAGCCCAATAACCACCAAAACTTAATGCTTCATAAGCCCAAGCTGCACCCATCAATATTCCTAATCCTAAAATTGCACCTGAAAATAATGCCCAAGGTTGCACTGCACTCAACCATTCTGTATGCTTTCGTAACCAAAGTGCAGCAACTGCATAACAAAAAGGAATTGAAGTTGAGGCGAAGCCTAAAAATAAGGTAGGTGGGTGAATTGTCATCCAGTAGTTTTGAAGTAATGGATTAAGTCCATTTCCTCTTAACATACTCACATAATCGGGCTTTTGGAATAAGGGTATATCTATCACATCTCTCAACAATAGTAAAGGATTGCTACCAATTTTGACATCCCCAAAATAAATCCCCAACAACATGATGCCAATAAAAACTTGTATCAATGAGAGCACCGCCAAGACCGATGTTTCCCAATTTTTTCCTTTAAATATTAATACAAACCCTAAAATAACATGCCAAAACATCCAAAGTAAAAAACTACCTTCCTGACCTTCCCAAAATGCAGAAAAGACATAACGGAAAGCCAACTCGTCATTCACATGCTGTTGTACATATTGGTATTCGTACCATTTTTGGGTCATGATATAAAAAATAGTACCTATTATAGCAAAAATAGAAATACCATGTATTGCATAAGACAATCTTCCGATTGCTCTCCAACCACTAAAATCTGCTAATTTTCTTCTTTGAGTAGCATTAAAAAAAGCGAAAGCTGCTAAAAGTGAAGCAACAAAGCTTAAAATAATAAAGAAATGACCAACTTGTTTGGGCCAAAGATGTTCTCCAATATATGAAATCATAAGATCTTGAATCTAATTGAGGTCAAATCTACGACTTCCCTTTCACATATACTTCTTCATCCTTATATTTTGATGGACATTTCATCAACATATCTGTTGCCATGAATACATCATCCTTCATGGAACCTGTAATAACGATTTGCTCAGATAGTTCAAAGTCTTGCGGTTTTGCAGCTAAAAGCACCACTTTATGCTCTTTTTGGTCATTATCTTTCACATAAAATGAAAAATAATTCGGATCTTTTGATGGATTATATTCCATCGGCTTATCTTTTGAAAGATGTGCACATACTTTTACCTTATCTCCTGAATTCATAGCATCCTTGAAAGTTGCATATGTACTCACATCTCCAGCAGCTGATATTAAAATGGCAATTGCTACTGCAATAACAACAATGCCTATTAAATGAATTTTTTTCATAATCCTATACGTTTTTTGGATTTTAAATTACATAGCAAATTTACAACTTTTTCCTATCAAAATGAAAATTAAAAACAGGAAATGACAGAAATATGATATTTGAAAATAATCTAATAAACATTGAATATGCTCCTAAATAAGTTTAGAACAAAAATTGTTTATAAGATATTTCTTATAGCAATGCTATATTAAAGAAAAAAGTTCATTTGACCTTCAACAATTAATTCAAATTTAAGATTATGATTTTTAGAATAATGGATTTAAACTGCAAAACCCAAATCGAAAGTAGTACCTACTCCTTTTTCACTTTTTGCATTCAGATTTATATTATTCAATTTTGCCCATTGACCTACAATATACATCCCCAAACCAGTACCTTTCTCATTTTCAGTTCCTTTAGTAGATGCTGATTGAAATTTGAATATATCTTTAATTTCTGAATCCGTCATCCCAATGCCAGTATCTCTGATACTTAAAACAACTCCTGATTTTTCATTTGATGAGGATAGAAATAAATGACCATCCTTTTCTGTAAATTTCAAGGCATTATGAATCAAATTGCGGAGAATTATATTTAATGATTGTTCGTCAACCTCTATATTTTCATCCATAGCTACTTCGTTATGAATGGTAATATTTTTTTCTAATGCCATGCTTTGGAATGGATTTAACACTTCTGTAATTGCAGAATACAAATTTATCTTTTTGGGGTTCAACTTTATCCCATCTTTTTGCAGCAATGACCATCCCAATAAATTATCTATCAAGCTATTTAATTCATTTGCATTTTTCTCAATAACATTTCCGAACTTATTGAGGGTTTCCATATCATTTTCTTTGATTAAAAAATTAACTTTTTTAGTGATACCACTAAAAGAAATTGCAGGTTTTCTTAGATCATGCCCTATTATACCGAATAATTTATCTTTTGTGGCATTTAGAATTTCCAAATTTTCCTTTTGTTGATTAATTAAAATATTTGTCCTGTTTTTTAATTTATATGCTCTATAAAACAAAACACAGATAATACAAAGTAAAATAAGCCCTATGATTAAACCCTTTTGAATTAGTTCTTTTCTTTTTATAGATGCATCATACTCTATCTGTTGTTTTTCTGCTTTCAAATCAAACTCATATTTAAGATCACTTCTAATTATTTGATTTCTTGATTCATTTCCCAAAAAGAGAATCATTATATTCAACATATTTACTATAAGCAGATAGGGCTTCTTTATAATCTTTCTTTTTTTCATAAACTTTACTTAAGCTTTTCCATGTATTCGATAGTTGCCTAAAATTTTTATCATCCAATTCAGTCAAAGTACTTTTAAAATATTTCTCAGCTAATTGATATCTATTACTTACAGGAATTCCAATTGATTTCAATTCTGCATCGGATGCTTTTAGACAAATATTTCCATAAGAACTGGCTAAACTATTTGTAAATAAACTTGCCAATTGATTGACTTTTATAGATTCCTCAATTTGTTGTAATATTTTATAACCCTCTTTGAATTTATTATTTTCGATTAATAAATCACTTTTATTGATCAAACTAGAAATATTAATATTGGGGTCTTTCAAATCCTTATCCATTTGTATTACTTCATCATAATATTGAAGTGCCTTTGTATTTTCTTTCTTCTGTTTATAAATATTTGCTATATTTACTTTAGTTCTAGCTATCAAGTTAAGTGAATTTAATTTGATGGCTGAAGCAAGTATCTTATTGTGAATAAGAAGTGCCTTATCTGTTTCACCTATTAATTCATAAATACTAGCTAAAAAAGTATTTAATTCATTTACTTCTTTTTCATTATTTTGATCAATATATTTATTTGTAGTATTAAGGCATTCTAATGATTTAGCGTAGTGTCCTAATTTTGTATAGATAAGACTTTTGTTTTCAAATGTTGTAACCAAATCGTCTTTCATATTTCTCTTTTTGAAATATTCTATATTACTATCATATATATCTAAAGCTTTCTGATATTCTGGTATCATAATATAAACATTTGCAATCATATTTGTACTAGATACATAATCATCTGTATAGTTATTGTCCTTAAATATTTTAGCAGCTTTATCAAAATATTCTAAACTTTTATCTCTTTTTAACAGTAACCCATACATAGAGGCAACATTTTTATAACAAGAGCCAAGTTTATAAGCTACATTATGCTTTATAAAAATATCTATAGCCTTATTAAACCATACAATTGCTTCTTCAAATTTGCCCAAATTGTAAAAAACAAAACCCATTGATTTATATGCCTCTCCCAAATAGATAGGTTGATTTATTTTATTAGCTAAAGCAATTGCTTTTTCAGCTGTTTCAATTCCACTTTGAGGGTTCACACTTCCTAAACTTGAAGCAAGTTTTGATAACTTTTTTATTTTAATTGTATCTTCCAATTTGTAAGCATCACAATCCAATTTTAAGCTATCTATAAATTTAATACTTTGTGCATTTGAAAAAATAGTTATATGTATTGTTATAAATAATAAAAGTTTGGTTACTAATTTCATTTTTAAGATATTATGTATATTTAAAAAACAAGTTCAAAGGTAGTTCCCACTCCTTTTTCACTGGTTGTATTCACTTTAATATTATTTAATTTTGACCATTGTCCAATGATAAACATACCTAATCCAGTACCTTTCTCATTTGCTGTACCTTTGGTGGAAGCAGAATGAAAATTGAACATTTCGCTGATTTCACTATTAGTCATTCCAATACCTGTATCTCTGATAATAAGCTTAATTCTATTTTTTTCTCTAGAGGTATTCAGGTATAAATTTCCACTTTTATTTGTGAATTTCAATGCATTATGTATTAAATTTCTGAGGATTATGTATAAAGATTGTTCATCCACTTCGACATAATTATCAATTGAAATTTCATTATGTATTGTAATATTTTTTTCTTTTGCCATACTTTGAAAAGGCTCAAGCACTTCTGCAACAGCAGAAAAGAGGTTGATTTTCTGAGGGTTCAATTTAATGCCATCTTTCTGAAGCATGGACCAACCCAGCAAATTATCAATTAAGTTATTTAATTCATTTGCATTCTTCTCAATCTCATTTCCAAACTTATTGAGTGTTTCAAAATCATTTTCTTTTATCAGAAAGTTGACTTTTTTTGTAATCCCATTAAAAGAAGTTGCTGGTTTCCTGAGGTCATGCCCTATTATACCAAACAATTTATCTTTTGTCGCATTCAGAATTTCTAAATTTTCATTTTGTTTGCTAATTAGGATATTCGTTCTTTTTTTAAGATTATAGGCTCGATAGGATATTACAAACATTAAACTTATCAAAAATATGACAAATGCCATTGCTAATTTGAATAGATTTTGACGCTTTAATTCCTGATTATAGGTTTGTTCTTTCAATGCTAAATCTTTTTCATGCTGAAAGCCCATGGACATTTCAGTCATTTTTTTGATATTAGCTAAATTATTGATGCTATCATTTAAGATATAATATTGATCTGAGCATTCCATCGCTTTTTTATAATTTCCATTTAACTTATACACCTTGATTAACTCATTATATATATCCTTCATACCGATTGGGTTATGTACAGCTTCGTAAAAGTATAGCGATTTTTGAAAATTTTCGATAGCTTTTGGGTAGTCTTTTTTGTTTGTGTATAAGCTTCCTAAATCAGTATAGATATAAGCTAATGCAATTGTATCTTTAACTTTTTCATTATGATCTCTTACGATGTTATATTTTGCCAGTGCAGATGAGTAATCACCAGACAATTCATCAACAATTCCTAAATTATTAATTGCTAACATTTCATTTTTAATATCATTATTTTCTCTAGCAACTTGTAAAGCTTTTGTTATATATATTTTTGATTCACTTATTTTATCTATATTCATTAAATTTATTCCATAACCTAGATATGCTCCTGCCAACTCTTCTTTGTTGTTTTTAGATCTTTCAAAAATATTTATACTTTTTTAATATATTCATTGGATTCTTTGAAAAGTTTCAAACCAAAATAAATATTAGATATATTCGCATAAATTACTGCTAAATTATTTGAATCTTTATTAGTCTCTTCTGCTTTTAGTGCTTTGAAATAATAATTTAAGGCTTCATTGTTTTTCCCTAGTTCATTTTTTACAGCACCAAGATATTGGCATAATTTACTAATAACTCCTTTACTTGGATTAATTTTAATAAGAATTTCATAAGCTTCTTCTAATATCTTTTTCTGCCTCTAATTTTCTATTATTAATTAATAAAACTCGTCCATAAAAGCACTTTATGTATCCTAAATTTTCTGTATTATTAATGTTATCTGCAATCAATTTATCGAAAACTGCAAGTTCTTCATTAGAATAAGTTATATCGGTCTTTATTAAATAATGATTTATAAAATCAACTTTTTTAGACATTTCAATATTACTATTCAAAACAATTATTAATGAATCACCTTTGACATTTCCAAATATATGATTTGAAAAATAAAATAAAATAAAAGGTATAATTAATAGTTTTTCTAACTTCATAAATAACTATTTTATAAATTTGAATATACTCTGAATTTGTTCTTTATAAGATCTACCTATTGGAACATCCCCATGAGTTGAAATAATGACATTTGATTTAAAATCAATATATTTTACAGCATCTAATTTTATAATATAACCCCTATGAACTCTGATAAATTTCAATGAACTTACTTCTTCTTCCCAGTTTGTAATCGATAATCTACATAATATTTTCATTTCATTTTCAAGCAAAACAGTCGTATAATTATTATCAGCAACAATCATAATAATTTCATCAATATGTACTTTCTGATACATGTCTTTCACCTTGAAAAACAGATTCCCTTTGAATAGATTTGCAAGATTTTTATTAGAAGCTACATTTAAACCAAAGTACTTTTCTATAATGTAATTTAGAGCTGTACTTAATGTATATTTATTAATTGGTTTAGTTAAATATCCAGCGTTTTTATTTTCATTTGCTTTTGAAAAATGTTCGTTATCTGCAAATGAGGTGACATATAAAATTGGGATATCTAAGGGTTCAATTTTTGCTGCTAACTGGATGCCATTCATTTCCCCATTAATATCAATATCCATCATAATAATATCTGGTTTATAATTATTGATATGAATGATTGCATCATTTGCATTATCTACAATACCACACACCTGATAGCCTAACTCGATAATGTTCATTTTTAAGTCAATAGCACTAGAAATATCATCTTCTACAATAAGAAAGTTGAGTACATTATTAATCATAGTATTTATAATATTAATTTCACAAAGTTAAAAAATAAGTGCTTAATTCTCTACCTTTTCAATATTATATGATTGAATTTCAAACTGTAATGTTGACTATATATTTTAATTTTTCATATATAAAAAAATAAAATTGTTATTCACCATAAAATTCATTGCATTCACAACTAAAATTTTACAGTTTACCACATTTTCCATTTCTAAATTCAAAATATTACTTTTAAAATATTATAATTAAAAATAATAAATATAAACATTTTGAAACCCCTCTACAAACAATATTCTTTTAAGCAAACAATACAAATACAAAAATATTCTTGCCATTTAGTAGCTATTTCTTACCGTTCACAACTAAAATGTTACAGTTTACAACATTTTAGAAAAAAAATTTATTATTTACAGAAAAATTAAATAAATTTGCATCGAAATCAATTTAATGATAAAATATTGAAGTGAAAAGAAATTGTATTTTCACTTTATAATTTTATATACTTTTTTGAAAATAGATAATTGGAATTTTATAAATTAGTAGTGGTGGTGCTAGAAGTTAGCATCGCCACTTTTTATTTAATCCATACTAAATCTTCAAAATAAAATTTCTATTCTTTTCTTATTTAAAAATATTATATCAATATAAATTAGCTATATTTATTTATATTTGGAGATTCATTCCATTTTAAAACTATAATTAATATGAGATATTTATATTTACTATTATTCTCTTTTCTTGCTAATATTTCATTTAGTCAAAGCATTTGGCTTCACAACCGTATAATTGACAAAATTTCACCAATTGAAAATGTCAAAAGTATATCATTTTCAGATATTTATATTCTACAAACCCACTCACTTCTATCAAAAAGTGAAATCCAAGAGCTTAATGAAAAAGGGGTTACCTTTTGGAATTATATTCCTAACAATGCTTATCTAGTTACTTTCAATATGAATTTCAAACTAAGTGATCTATATTCTAAGCCAATAAAAACATTGTTTGAGTTAAGTCCTGAAGATAAATTACAACAAGATATTCACGAAAATACTGTAGGAAATTGGGCTGTTGAGGGTGATAATTATTTGGTAAACTGTAAGTATATACCAATAGTAAGCCATGACACATTCATGAAAAACCTAAATGATATCAATTGTAAGATTTTACATAAATATGAGAATGAGGATTTGATTTCCCTTTCAATTCCATTTAAAAACATCCCTCTACTTGCTGCAATTGGAAATGTTTTATTTATAGAACCAATAGCTCCACCAGCTATTGCTGATGACAATAGAGGAAGGGCACTTCATCGAAGTAATTTATTAAATGTTGATAGAGGAATTGGATACAAATTAGATGGATCTGGAATCAATGTATTAGTAAGAGATGATGGTAATATAGGACCACATATCGATTTTAAAAACAGAGTGGATAATAGTATGTCAACTGACAATGCTACTAGCCCATCAAATACAAATCATGGAGATGGTGTTGCTGGCATCATTGGTTCAGCAGGAAACCTAAATCCTTTGATGGCAGGAATGGCTAAAGGTGCATTTATTTTCACAACTGATTATGAAAATTCTTATACAGACACCACCCTAGGCTTGCATAAATACAGAGGAGTAAACATCACAAACTCCTCTTATTCAGATGGTTGTAATACATTTACAACTGTTTCGCAAAGGATAGACAAACAACTTTATGAAAACGAGAAATTGATGCATGTTTTTTCTGCTGGAAATAACAACGGTGCAAATTGCAATTATAAAGGTGGTGGTGCCGGGGGGCAATGGGGAAATATTACAGGTGGACATAAACTAGCTAAAAACTCAATTGCAACGGGAAATCTAAATCCTGAACTTGGGCTGGACACCACTTCCAGTAGAGGACCGACTTATGATGGAAGAATCAAGCCAGATATCTGTGCAAATGGCACTCGACAAAATTCGAATGGCATTAATAATACTTATGTGGTTTTTGGAGGCACTTCCGCTGCAGCACCAGGCATTTCTGGGATACTTGCTCAATTGATGCAAGGATATAAGCAAATAAACAATGGAGAAAGTCCTGATGCAGCTTTATTAAAATGTGCTTTAATGAATACAGCAAACGACCTTGGCAACCCGGGTCCTGATTTTAAGTTTGGATGGGGACATGTGAATGCATACAGAGCCTATAAACTGTTGGAATCAAAGCGATATTTAACTGACAAAATTGATTTGAATGAAATTCATACCAAAGAAATTACTGTTGACGACAATACAAAAGAAGTACGATTCATGCTATATTGGGCTGATATTGAACCATCTATAATTTCTAAAATAGCCTTGGTCAATAATTTAGATTTGAAAGTAATCACCCCAAGTGGAAAAGAATTGTACCCATGGGTTTTAGATACAACACCCAAAGCAGCAAACTTAAATATGCCAGCGACTTTTGGTATAGATAATTTGAATAATGTTGAACAAGTATTAATTAGTTATCCTGAAACTGGAACTTACAAAATAATCATCAATGGAAAATCAATTCCATTTGGACCACAAAAGTATTTTTTAACACATGAAATAATTCCAATTTCTGATGTAGCAATCACTTATCCAATCGGTGGTGAAAGCCTAGTACCTAATGATAAAATCGGAATATTTTGGGATGCAAAAGAGGATGGACAATACAATCTTTCCTATTCCACCAACGACAAAGCCTCTTGGACTCCAATTGGAAGTTCCACTGGAAGTTCAAGATATATGGATTGGGTAGTTCCATCTGTTATTTCTGGAAAAGTTTGGTTGAAAATTTCAGGAGTTAATGGAAGTTTTGAAACCAAAGCTCCCTTATCCATCATGCCAGTTCCCACAAATATTAAAGTTGATAAGGTTTGTATTGATTCAATGAGTATTTCTTGGAATAAAGTTACTGGTGCCGATTTCTACACTATTCATTATTTAAATGAAAAATATATGGATTCTATTGGCATTTCTAATACCAATAGTTTTACGATTCCAATTAAAAATCCAGTTGCCGAAAATTGGTTTTCAGTGAGTGCAAACAATTTTGAAAACATAACTGGAAGAAGGGCAATTGCTGTTTTATATAATTCTGGGTTAAAAAGCTGCCCTCAGGCTTTTGATGCTGGAGTTACGAATATACTTTCACCGATTTCGACTAAATTCAGCTGTAGCAATATTGAAGATAGTGTAAAAATTAGTATTAAGAATAATGGAAATAATGTCATTTCCAATTTCGTTGTTTCTTATCAATTAAATAATGAAAGTCCAATTACAGAAGAAATCACTGATACCATTAAAGTTGGATCTTCCTATGTTTATACTTTCAAAACTCCAGTTCAAATAAGCACTTCTGGAGAAAATGTAATTAAAACTTGGATAAAATTACAGGATGATATTGTTTTCTACAATGATACGTTGAATACAAAGGTGAAATTCTTCATTTTCAAAAATAATATTCAATATAATTCTAGTGAAAATTTCGAATCTAGTAATTTCCCTCCAGACAATTGGATTATTGACAACAATGACATAACTACTTGGAGTAGAATAAATTGTATTGGTTCAGATGGAAATCCAACGAATGCAGCTTATATCAATACTTACAATTATAAAAATAAAACAATCGGTGCTAGGGATAGACTTTATTTGCCAACAATTACAATTCCAGATACTGCTAATACTCCATACATTTCTTTTGATTTATCAAATATAAGAAAGAATACATCTACTTCGGATAGTTTATTAATTCATGTTTATGAAAATTGTAATAACAAATTACTAAACACCATTTTTAAGAAGAGTTCATATACGATGGCTTCTGCTCAAAACTCATTACAAAATTGGATACCAACTGCAAAAGAACATTGGAGAAATTATGCATTAGATTTGACTGAGTTTAAAGGTAAATCTGTAATTATCGTTTTTGAATCAGTAAATGGAAATAGTAACAATATTTATATTGATAATATCAATTTTGCAAATAACTTATTAGTTGCTCCAATTGCCGATTTTAATTTTGATAAAACTGAAGGATGTTTAAATGCAGATACTGTGACAATTACGCCTAATATTATTGCTGGAAATAGTTTGAATTATCTATGGAATTTCGGATTTGGAGGATCTCCATCTAGCACTTCACAATTAATTGGACCTCACAAAATTAAGTGGTTATCTGCAGGAGTAAAAAATATTACTTTAACAGTTTATAATGGCTTAGACACAATTGTTATTACGAAAAGTTTAACGATTAAGCCTTCCCCAGTTTCCTCTTTTAGTAATTTAAATAATGGGAATACTGTAGATTTCACGAATACATCTACAAATGCAAACAGTTATTTATGGGAATTTGGCGATGGGACAACAAGTACTGATATTAATCCTACACATACCTACTTATCAACGGGAACTTATTATGTCAGCCTTACCTCTGAAGGACTATGTGGAACATCAAAGATTACCAAAGCTATAGTATTAACCACACCAAACAAAGAAGTTTCAGATGTAGTGCAATGTAATTTATTCCCGAAAGTAGCAACGAATGAAGTTTTCTTACAAATAGAAAAAAGTAAGTCAAATAAAATTCAAAATGAATTATTTGATATTAATGGAAAATTAATTAGAAAGTTTGAGTTTGAAAATTCTGGAGAAAAAACGAGTTACAAACTGACAATAAGTGACTTAGCAAATGTTTTTTATTTAGTGAAGACCAAAATAAATGATCAAATTTTTACGAATAACTTTATAAAACAATAAATTACATGATTTGGCTGGATTTTTGAATAACGAACATTGTTATTATTTTTGAGCATGAATTACGAAAGTGCAAAAAAAATTTGTGTTGAAAAATTAACTCTCGATTTTGGCATCATTGAAGCCAAATCAATAACAAGAATATTATTCGAAGATTTTTTTAATTACTATACCACTGAAAAGGATCTTGATGATTTTGGTGTTGAAAACCAAAATCATCTTTTTTATTTTATAGAAAAAGTAATCCAAGGCTTTCCAATTCAATATCTTACAAATTCTGCCTATTTTTGGGGAAGAAAATTTTATGTAAATTCGGATGTGTTGATTCCGAGATTTGAAACTGAAGAATTGGTGGAATGGATAAAGTTGGAAGTCTCAAAAAGAAATTACATTCATTCGATCATAGATATTGGAACAGGATCTGGATGTATTCCTATAACTTTAAAATTGCTTTTCCCAAATATTGAAATTAGTGCTCTGGATATTAGTGAAAGTGCTTTGAAAATTGCAGCCAAAAATGCTGATACTTTCAAATCCGAGATAAATTTCATCCATGGAGATATTTTATCCAATATTATTTTTGAAAAAAAATTTGATATCATTGTTTCAAATCCACCCTATATTCAAGAAGAAGAGCAAGTGAAAATGGACAAAAGTGTGATTGATCACGAACCCAAAATTGCCCTTTTCGTTGCAAATAATCAACCATTAATTTTTTACGATTCCATACTCAATTTCGCCCATAACCACCTGTCTGACAACGGTTTAATATTTGTAGAAATCAATGAATTTTATGCAAATGAAACAGTAAAACTCTTTGAAGAAAAAAAATATATTGCAACCCTGAAATATGACATTCAAAACAAACCCAGAATGATAATGGCTTATAAACCAAATTGATATTTGTTCAAACATAAATGATTTTTATATTTAAATCCTATTTAGTTGATTATCTGAACAAAATCCTATATTTTTGCTGTTTAAATTGATTCCCATTTTACCAAGAACCGCTTGTTTCTATGAACTATCGCAAACTAATATGGCCAAACTTTAAGTGGTTATGTGTACTTGTACATATGACTTTGCTTGGTTTTATTACGAATGCCCAGAGTTTAAAACAATGCAACTGTCTAACCTGCACTGACACAATCAATGATAATTCCAAATTAGTAATTGACTTTGATATCAAAGGTGCTACAAACAACGACTTATCTTCAGCTTCCCAGGGTTTATGTAAAGTATATTTGAAATTCACTCATGAATTCATTAGTGACATGACCATGAAGTTGGTTTCACCAATTGGACAAGAAGTGAATTTAATCGGACCTTATTTCAACAATAATTCAGCATCTTTGACCAAAGGAACTCGTTGGGATATCACATTTGTAGATACTTTTACGACTCCAATGCCCGATACGACCTATGCTTTGGTTTGGAACAATGCACAACCTTGGTCCATTTTCTCCCAATATTATGGGACATATTTGCCATACAAAGGAAATCTGAATGATTTTAATAAAGGTACAGTTAATGGAAAATGGCAATTAATTATTGAAGATTTCGGACCAGATTTGATTCCTAAAACTGGTTTACTAGAATATGCCCAATTACAATTTTGTGATGAAGCTGGATTAAATTGTAAAGTTTGTAGATCTGATGCAGGTACATTGAACGGCATTCAACCCTTAAATTTTTGTCAACAAGACAGTATTATTATCCCCATTCTTCCAAAATTTGATAAAGGCATTCCGAATCCAGAGTTATATGCATTAAATTATATCATTTCTAAAGATTCAACAATTGTTAGTATTCAGAATAGCAAACAGGTGAATTTAACCAATTTTCCTCCTGGAAAATATCTAATTAATTCATTTTCATATGCTAAGTTAGATTCAGCTAAAACATTTTTCATTTTTGTGGGAAAATATCTGATAGCTCTGTTATAATTAACATTTATCCCAACATCAAAATCACGAACAAAATAGATAAATGTGAAGGTGCAACTTATACAATAGGTAAAAACACCTATACTTCAACTGGCATTTATTCAGACACACTCACCACCATTCAAGGTTGTGATAGTATTGTCATCACCGATATAACATTTCATTCAAAATTTGATACTCTTATCAGAATAAATATTTGCAAAAATGATACATTAAGATTTGGCAATCAATTATTTAGCAAATCTGGATTGTATAATATAAAATTCACGAGTCAATATGGTTGTGATTCCTCATACAATATTCTTTTGTCTTTAAAAGATACTCTGTTTACTTCTTTATATGAGACAAGATGCTTCGGGGACACCTTTTTTCTCAATAATAAATCTTACACTACTTCTGGTAAATATTTCATTTACTTAAAATCCAAAGGTGGTTGTGATAGTATAGTTGAACTTAATTTAACAATAAAGCCCAAATTGTCAAGTGTAATCAATAGGTACATTTGTGATGGAGATTCCATAACCATTGGTAAATCAGTCTATTACACATCTGGTCCGAAATTAGACACCTTAATTACTGCATTAGGTTGTGATAGTTTAATTTATCTTAACTTATTTGTGGGTTCTGAAAGGATAAATGTGATTGATACTAGTATTTGTCAAGGTGGCTTCGTCACTTTTAAAAATCAAAACCTGTTTGTAAGTGGAACTTATAGTGATACCGTCAAGGTGAAAAACAGTTGCGATTCGATTACAATACTGAATTTAAAAGTTAAACAAAAACCTAAAACGAATCTAGTAAAAATAATTTGTACGGGTCAATTTTATAAATTAGGTAACAAGTTGTACTACCAAACTGGTTTATATTCAGATACGACATTCTCTAATTCCCCAGACATTTGTGATTCTATCACAAATTTATATTTATTTGTAAAAGATATACAAACCTACAATTACAATATCACTCTTTGTGAAGGAGAAACCTATCAGATCGGGGATAGTACCTACAAATCCACAGGATTAGTTCAAGATACCATCAGTACCATTGATGGTTGCGATAGCTTGATAAAAGTAAATATCAAAGTTATCCCAAAACAATTTACTACTCAAAATTTAGCTATTTGCAAAGGACAAACCTTGAAGGTTGGCTTATCAATTTATTCTAAATCAGGAACTTACATTGACACATTAGATACAAAATCTACTGGCTGCGATAGTATTGTCACCACTAATTTGGTCGTTTTGGATAGATTTGAATCCAATCAAACCATTGTAAAATGTGCTGGTGACACAATACTGATAGGAAAGAAAATCTTTACAAAATCCCAAAATTATATTGATAGTTTTATTTCTTCGGGTGGTTGTGATAGTTTGATAAATTATAATTTGATATTCAAACCCACCTACAATGACACAATTGCAAGACAGATTTGTAGTAATCAAACATATACTTTCAACAATATAAAATATAATAAACCAGGGGTTTACACCAATAAATTCACCTCTTCAACCTATCAATGCGATAGTTCGATTACATTACTTCTTACAGTTACTGATACTTTTTCAAAACAAGTGGATACTACTATTTGTGAAGGTAAAAAAATTGCAATTGGATCAAGTATATACGACAAAACAGGTTTTTATATTAATACTTTTAGCAATTCAGTCGGTTGTGATAGCACTATCTATTTGAATTTGAAGGTCATGGCAAACCCAGTCGATACATTAGTAAAAACAATTTGTCGTGGAGAAGTTGTGAAAATAGGTAATTCAACTTACACTCAATCAGGGTTTTATAAAGAAATAATTTCGACTCCAAATCTTTGCGATAGTGTTCGATATTTGAATTTAACTGTAATTGACTCAATTGTAACTCAAGATACTAGAATATTATGTCTAGGAGATTCCATTCTTTTTGGAAAGCAATTAATAAAATCTGGTGGTGACTTCAGGGGTAAATTTTTCAATATTTATGGCTGCGATAGCATCGTATATTTGAAAGTTATTGAAAAAGCCAAACCAAATCCTATTAGAATTCAGACAGAAGTTTGTGCATTGGATAGTATTGAATTTTATGGGAAAACATATAAAGGGTTGGGCAACATAAAAGATACTTTGAGATTATCAGACAAAGATGGTTGTGATACTTTGGTCTTTTTAAATTTAAATTTCATTACGAAATTTTCTAAAAATATTGACACTTCTATTTGTGAAGGATCCTATGTTCAAGTCAATAACATAAAATATAATCAATCAGGTTTTTATAAAATAAATCTAATCTCCAAAGCTGGATGTGATAGTATCATTAATCTAAATTTAAAAGTCAACCCAAATTCAAATACAATTATTGACACCACAATCTGTGTAAAAGATTCCATAAAAATTGGTACGACTTCTTTTTTCAATGCAGGAAATTATGTAGTTGTTTTGAGAAATAAATTCAATTGCGATTCCACAATTTATCTGAACTTAAAAAAGAATACATATTTTATAAGTGAGACTTACAAAGAAATTTGTGAAGGTGATTCAGTGCGATTTGGTAAATTAATTTGTAAAACATCTGGTACATATACAGATACAATCAAATCTGCGACCACCTGTGATTCTTTAAAAATTCTGAAATTACTCGTCAATTTTAGTCAAACTGTCAGAATAGAAAAAAATATTTGCAATGGTGATTCTGTCCTAATCCACGGAAAATATTACAGCGACAACACCAATACGAATTTCTTTATTAATAATCCAAATGGCTGTGATACAACAATTTACATCAAAGTAAATAAGTTGCCAAAATATTACAACAAATTAAATGTATCTTATTGCGAAGGAGATAGTGTGAATGTCTTTGGTAAATATTATAAATCAGAAGGAGTTTATTTCTTAAATAATGTCTCGGTTTATGGTTGCGATTCGATAACTGAATTGACAGTAAAAAAGAATCCTACTTACCAAATGGTAAAAAATGCGACCATTTGTAGCAATGAAACTTTCACAATCGGTGGTAAAGATTTCAAAACAGCAGGAACCTATAATATTTTAGATAAAACTATTGATGGATGTGATAGTATAACAACTCTGAATTTAAATGTAATTAATTTTGTCAAAATAAAATTGGATGTCCAAAAATGTATGGGAGATAGTTATCAATTTGGCAATAAATTAATCTTAAAGAGCGGTTTATATATTGATACAATTCGTAATACACTATCTTGCGATTCCATTAAAACGTTGGATATCAATTTTGTAGATACGATTTTCCAAAGAGTTGATTCGAGTATTTGCGAAGGAAGTTGGATTAGTTACAACAATCAAAAATTGGATAAGGCGGGGCTATATAGCTTTGGTTTTAAATCGCAATTCAATTGTGATAGTGTTTTTCAAATCAATTTAACCATTAAATCCATTTTTAGAGACACACTAAATATTACACAATGTGAAAATCTAGATTTTGATTTTTATGGTACAAAAATAACGAAATCAGGGTTTTACAATAAATCGTTTACTTCGAATATCTATTGCGATAGCATCATTATTCTACATTATCAAACAACTCCAATTTCTACTAAAAAGATCAGTGCAAGTATTTGTACAAATGACTCTGTGATCATTAACAATAAAATCTATAAATCTGGTGGCTCATTTACTGACACCATATTTAATTCAATTTCTTGCGACACTTTCCTTCAAATTACAATTATACAAATTCCTAAAATCATTATTTCTGTCAACTCCAACTATTGCGAAGGAGACACTATCTCATTGAATAACAAGAAAATATATGCCACCACCAGCTTTACAGACACTTTGAAAACAACTAACAATTGTGATAGTATCATAAATTACAACTTGGTTTTCAATACCAAATCTTATACAAATATTCAAAAAACTGTTTGTGAAAACGACACCTTAAATGCTGGTGTTTATGTTTTCAAATACCAAAATCAATTAGGTTGTGATAGTATTGTAACACTGACGGTTACTAAGATTATTTGCAATATTGAGTCCATTTTCACGACTTATGATGCAAGTTGTTCTGACAAGCCAGACGGTAAGGTTTTGATCAGAATTATTAATGGTGCTCCACCATTCAAATACTCTTGGAAGGACCTAAAAGACAAATTATATGACAAAACGATGATTGGATATGTTGATTCCATCACTAATCTATTGCCTGGTAATTATGCCATTTCGATTTCTGACAATAATAATAACCAACAGATAAAGAACGCATTAGTAAAATCTCCACCCCCTTTAGTTGCAAAAATTGCAGCAATTCCGTCCTATGGAAATTATCAATTGAAATGTACGAATAGCCAAGATGGTTATGCCACAATCTCTGTTAACGGCGGCACATCAAATTATCGTTTCTTGTGGAGCAATGGAGCGACGACCCAAGATTTGGATAAGTTGGTGGCTGGCAGCTACCAATTATCTATCACTGACAGTAATGGTTGTCTAGATACTTCTATTCAAATCCAGCTCAATGCTCCGCCCTTACCTAATATTGAAATCGTAAAATCGGATCCAAAATGTTTTGGAGAAAGCAATGGGGAAGTGCAAATCAATATAGATAATAGCAAAGCACCTTATACTTTTTCGTTTAACAATGAAAAATACGATACAAGTCATATTTACCAAAACCTCCGTTCTGGAATCTATTTTGTGAAAATTCAAGATAAATATGGTTGTTTGTATGAGCAGCAAGTCAAACTAGTGCAGCCAGAGAAATTATCAGTCGATTTGGGTGCAGATTTTGAAATTGTCATTGGTAGCACTGCAAAATTAACTGCTACAATAACATTACCGAGCAATGAGATTGAAAATATCATGTGGTCAAATGGCAAAAGCTGTTTTGATTGTGATACGATTATGGTCTCCCCTACCACCAATGCTTTGTATTCTGTGAAAGTAAAGAGCAAGAATGGCTGTATTGCTACTGATGAAATAAATATTTCCGTCAATGAAAAGCCAAATATTGAGATGCCAAATGCCATAACGCCAAATGAGGACGGGTTAAACGATGTTTTTTTCTTAGACTTTTTGGCAAATAATAGCAATGCTTTTCCTGATAATGAATTAGCGATTTATAATAGATGGGGCGATATGGTTTTCAGAGCCAAGCCATATTTGAATAATTGGAAAGGAACCAATCAAAATGGAAGTCCATTACCTGCTGGCACTTATTATTACATTCTTCGACTGAATCTCAATAATGGAAGTGTATATCAAGGAGATATTACTATTTTAAAATAACCAATTGATGTACAAATATTTAGCCATTTTTCTACTCTTTTTACCTACTCAATTTTTTGGGCAAAAACCAATAACAAAAGCAATTATAGTGGAAGCTTCTTGTGGTCAATGTCAATTCAAAATGAAAGGCAGTGGTTGCGATTTAGCAATAAGATATGAAGGTAAAACATATTTCGTGGATGGCACAAATATCGACAATCATGGAGATGCTCATGCTGATGATGGGTTTTGTAATAAAATCAGACATGCAAAAGTGAAAGGAAAATTTGTAAAAAACAGATTTTCAGCTAGTTATTTTAAATTGATGGATTAGATAGCTGCTACCCTAAAGAATATTTATTATTGAGTCTGCCCCTGCATTAAACTCTTGTCAAAGTTAGATAATTTGTCATTTTTTGCTTAAAATTTATAATTATTTTTTGCAATACATCTTTTTCACTTTCGTTATCTTGTTATGAAGCAAAATAAAACAGCGTATATTTTCATGATTCCCATTATTGGTGGTGCTGTTTTTATCCTCCTTTATGTGATTGCTACACTGTTTTATCCTGGAGGCTCCAACCAGCATCCCAATGAAATTGGTTTTAATTGGCTCACTAATTTTTGGTGTGATCTGACTGGCAGTATTGCGAAGAATGGTCAAAAAAATAATGCCCAACCCATTGCTTTGGTTGCGATGTTGGTGCTTTGCCTCAGTTTGTCTGTTTTTTGGCTTGCTGTTCCAAAACTGTTCAACTCAAACTCATTTATCTATAAATCAATATCTTATGCAGGAATTGGAGCCATGATTGCTGCCTGTTTTATTTTTACCGATTTTCATGACTTTATGATGAATATCGGTAGTTGTCTTGGTGTCATAGCCCTTTCGTTCACCTTATTGGGACTTTTCCGATTTCAATACTATCGGTTATTTTGGAGTGGCGTTGGATGTATTTTTATCATTGGCATCAATAATCTCATTTACTACACTCATTATTTTATTGATTATCTACCCGTTATACAAAAAGTAAGCTTTGTTTTTGTACTATTTTGGGTGGGTGCCTATTGTGCAGAAGGGTTAAAAAAAAGAACTTAACAGCCAAAACAGGAAAAGATCAATTTTTAAAAATTGGGTGTAATAAACAAAATTGGTACCTACATAAAAAATATTCATAACGCAAAATATTGTTTATCAATTAAATATACAATTTTTGAAAATTCAAACAACACTACCCTTTTATTTTTTTATCACATAGGTCACCACTCCCCACACAATAAGCTCATTTGACTCCGTTATTTCGATTGGTTTAAAATTAGGATTGGCAGGCATTAGGAAGGTTCGACCACCCCGTTGTTCGATTTTTTTAAGTGTAAAAGCTCCATCCAAATAGCAGACTGCCATCACTCCACTGCTCGGGGCAATTGAGCGATCAATCACCAGAACATCCCCATCCAAAACCCCTTCGTCCCGCATCGAATAGCCTTTCACTCTTCCATAAAAAGTAGCCTCAGGGTTTTTGACTAATTCCGTATTCAGGTCTAGCGACAAATCCATATAATCAGTTGCTGGCGATGGAAACCCAGCAGAAATGTCCAGTGCATAGGTTAGTTCCATGGACTTACTCACATCAGCAGAAAAAAGATTTCCTTGAAAATATACATGTTGCATCCTCTCGTTCTCTTATAAAAGTTTGTGATCAAAAATTTCAATCCACAAATATAAAACATTTTGTTTTATAAAACAATTTGTTTTATATTTGAATCTCAACAATTCTGCCACTAAACTTTATGAAGCATTATAGAATAAAAACGAATCACCAACCTAATATTTCACTTTTACTTACTTTCCAATTTCACTTTGTACTGCTAAAATAGTTTATAATTGGTCCCCTTTTCAGATTTCACCCCTATTTTCCAGAATCCTAAAAGAATCCAATAAGTCAAACCAGTATAAATTACAAGAAAATAGCTAAAAAAATCCCTCACAACTCCATCAACTCCCACAACTCCCACAACTCCTCATCTCCAGTTTTTAAAAACGAAAAAAGCCGTCGGACTTTTCCAACGGCTTATTTTTAAAATTTTTACATGTTACAAGGAACTCATGACACGAAACTATTCTAACACTATCATTTTCTTTGTTGCGGTAGCAGTCGGTGTATCCAATTGGTAATACATTACTCCTGTATTATTCAATTCAGCTCCACTGATATTGATTTCGTTATAACCTTTTGTATAGTTACCTTTCACTACTTTCAATACTTTACCAGCCATATCGTAAATTGTAAGGGTTGCTGTACTAGCTGATGGCAAATTAAAGCCAATCAAAGTACTTCCTTGGAATGGATTCGGTTGATTTTGGTACAATTCAAATCCGTTATTTACCTTTCCGTTAAAGCTTAATGCGATATCCAATTGGTCGCCATTTACGCTATATGCTTCTGCTACAGTATATTTTGAACTAATATTTAATGCTTTGCTAAGTTGTCCATTTGACTTTGCTTTGAAAGTCAAGGTTACTAATGTTGCATCCTCTTTCGGATTGTTCTCATTCCAGCTTGAAGTGATGATTCCATTATCCACCATTGTCAAACCGAAGTTGTTGATATCCATTCTATCTAAATCACCTGCTTTGATGTCCACGAATTCTAATTTGCTTCTATCAAAATCAATTGTATATTGTAATCCTTGGATTTGCTTCATTTGATTTGCAGTCATTACTACATCGAATACTTCACCATTCGTGAATTGTTTGTCAGTAGTTGCCACTGTAAATGTTCCATTTCCACTTCTATCATCAGCTCCTAACAAGCTATTTGTTTTTGCATTTCCACTCACATCACCCACTTTCAAACCTACAAAGTTTGCATTTGAGATAGTAGAAAGATTTTTAACTTCTTTCTCTTCTGGGAACAACTCAACAAATGGGTTGGTAGGATTAGGGAATTGATAGTTTGCATCGATGAATCTCCATGATTTGTTTGAAATGAAATCACTATTTACACCTAAGATCAATTTTCTCAATTCTACCATATCTGCTGTAGATACTTTTCCATCCTTATTAATATCTGCTGCAATCATTTTGTAAGGAGAATTCAAAAATTCAACACCCAAAATATGCTTATTCATTAATACTAAGTCATTTGTAGAAACACCATTCGTCGGATTCATATCTTTCACTGGAGTAACCATATAGTTTTTACCAGTAGCTAAGTTCATGAAGTTGAAATTACCATTTGGTCCAGTCAAGTTAGATATGTTTGCACTCATCAATTTCACATTCACACTTTCAATATCTTCTCCAGATTCATTTTTGATAGTACCTGTAATTGCTGCTGTATTTGAAGTATTACATGGTGCACCCATATTGTTTTGTATCCAAATAAATGTTTCGCAATAATCCCAGTTGCCATCATCATCACCAACCCAAAGTGCTACGATTTGTGCTCCTAAATCATCACAAGTAAATGTCTGTGCCAAAGGCAATGTATCCGGTCTGTTCGTAGGATATTGACTAGGTCTAGCTAATCTATATTTCAAGTTCGTAGTACAGTTGTCAAAACTACCATGATTAAATTTAATTGCTTCGATCGTTACCATACCTAAAGTAGGCATCAAATCAGCAGATAATCCATTCAAACATATTGGTGAAGGTTTCTTACAATCTTTTAATGTTACGAATTTTGAACAAGTTGTTAAATTTCCACATCCGTCTTCTACTAACCAAGTGATTCTGTGTTTACCGAAAGGCACATAATTATTTGTCGTTGTATTGAAATTCGCTGTACTTCCAGTACCAGCCAAATCAAATGTTCCATCGTAGTTAAAATCTAATTTCCAAGAGTATTTCAAATTTGAAATCGGCGTACAATCATCTTTTGCAGTAATTGATAAACTTGCTGCTGTTGGTTTACAACTTGTAGGATATAAGCAAATCGTTGTATCTACACATCCTGTTTCGATCGTTGGAGCAGTCAAGTTAGAAACTTTCAATACTTGATTGTAAGTCCAAATTCCTGAATAAGCACTAGTATTATATTGACACCAATCAATTACCGTCCATTTTCTGATAATTTTATAACATGCAGGAGCTTGAATTGGTAAAACTAAATCTTCGTAAGTCATCGCTACCAAAGCACATACATCGTCATTCACTCTAGGTCTTCCAGAAATTGTAGTATCTATTTCGCCATTTGAAGTACAAGTTGTAATCTCAACAAAATCATCTGGCCATACGATATCATCTTTTGGATGAGAATCTATACCGTCATTCTTTTTGAAAGGATCTCCTGTAGATGTTTTAGAATCTGCTGCAATATAGAAAGGTCTTTCATTTACAACTGTAATTACTTGAGTACAAGTAGATTTTCTTCCACCATTATCTGTCGCAGTAAATTCTCTTTTGATAGTACCAACATTACAATTATTTAAATCTCTTGTTATTACTTGATCCAAAGTTACTGAACAGTTATCAGTTGCTTTGCCATCGAAACCAACAAAAACTGGATTTGAAGTGCCATCATATGCAACATTTACAAAAATGCTATCTCTCTTATTTGTTTTTGTGTCGATTTTTCCAAAGTAAGTATCAAAAAATGTATTTGATCCTGATGAAGTTGAAAATGGATATGCTCCACAATTTACAGTTACATTTGGCGGACAAATAACAACTGGATTCAATTTATCTTCAACAATTACTTGAACCATACAGCTATTTGAATTTCCAGATACGTCTCTCACTCTCATTTCAACCATTAATGTTTTTCCAACATCACAACAAGTAAATTTGATGAATTTAGAAAAAGGATTTAACAAAGTATCTGTTTTCAAAGGACCTGAACATCCTTGTAATCTTCTAGCTGTGTAATCATAAATTTGACAGTTATCATGGCTACCATTATCGAATGAATATGCATCAACTAGTGCTGTTCCGTCATTTGATAAAGCAACTCTTGTTAATTCATCACAAACAACTGTTGGCACTATTTCGTCTCTCACTACGATGTTATAAGAACAAGTATCTTTTAATCCATTACATTTATTTTCAGCAACATATGTTACCGTAGTAACACCTATTGGTAAATTAGTCACTATATTATTATCAGGGAAAGCATAACTCATTAAAGTACCATTCAATGGATTGCCATTTGTAGTACTAAATACTACCTCGAATGATGAATTACAGTTTGTAGCTACATTTGGTGCTGGTAAAATTACATTTGCATAACATGTATTTGATGTAGTACTGATAGTCATATCTTTAGGACAAGTAATAACAGGATAAGCAAAATCTCCAACTTTTATTAATTGAATTCTTGTATAAACAGCACCTGTACACCAGTCTGCAACAGTCCATGTACGAACGATTTTATAAACATTCGTTCCACAAATAGGAATAACTTGATCGCTAAAAGTAGAATTCATTTCACAGAAACCTGCACCATTTGGATACATAGATACACCAGCAATACGAGGAGCACCTGTTACTGTCGGGCTAGGATGTCTATATCCGTCAGAAGAAGGCACAGTAGCAAAGTTTACAATACAATCAACTTGTGCATCTCTAGGAAATCCTTCTGTATCAGAAACTAAGTCAAATCTAAATGCTTCTCTTTTGAATAAAATCTTTCTAGTACAAGTAGTAATGCTACCATAAGCATCTGTTAATGTATAGGTTCTTTCAACCATATAACTGTATTCATCAGAGCAATTGTAGTCTGTTTTAACATCAAAATATGTCCAAGTTACTAAACTACAATCTGTGAAATCTGGTAATAATGAAGCTGCAGAAGGAATACCTTTACTGCACGACAATATTGTATCTCTACAACCACCTGTTAAAATTGGTGGTAATTTATCTTCAACTTTTGCAAAACTCCAGCAAGTATTTCCTGAAGATCTGTCTCTTACTGTAACTTTCAAGTTGCTTCCAACATGTGCTCCAGTTACAATTATTTGGTCATAACCAGCATCTTTATAAAGAGCCAAAGGCTGATTATTCGACATATTTATTGCTGAAACATCAAATGGTCCAACACAATCGACAAAACCTTTTAGGAAAAATGAAAAATCAAGTGTGTCAATACAATCTCTATCAATTGAGATGTTAACACTGCCTTGACAAGCAAGAGTACACTGGGCGTTTACTTTTTGTCCGAAGCCTAAAGCTAAAAGGACAATGCTAAATAATGCAAACCGATTAAATCGGGATTTTAAATTTGAATTAAACGTAATCATGAGAATTAGGTTTTTGTAAAAAATGATAGTTTATTAAAAAAAATTAAATTTATAATCAAAACAGTACCATTTCCTTAGGTGATCACTCACCCAAAGATCGTAAAAATCATATGTAGATTAGGTTGCAACATGACATCATGAAGCAATGAATCGAAATGGTTGAAATACAAATAGAAATTAACCTTTCGAGCTAACCCAAAAAAATAAATAACAATAGAAAACTTTCCTGAAACAGGAATGAAGTACTGTGTGTAATATCTCAGTCTATACTAACTAACATGTAAAGTAATCTATATCTCTATAGTAATTGAAGAAATGACATTTTGTGTGTAAGTCATTTTTTCATTCGTTTCGTGTATCCTCTCTTATATGTTCACTACAATGTGTTCTTGGACTAATATTGAATGTTCGTGTAAAATGATAATCTTAATAGTTCACAGGATATAATCTGTATTAATATCGCATACTTTTAATAAAACAATAACTATGCCAAAATATGATATTTTTTTATAATATGTTAAAATAAATATTCATATATCATTGACTAACTGTATATTAGATATATAAATTTTATTTAAAATGATTTTTCACAAAATATTATATATTAATAAAATGTTATATGTAGATTGAAATTTGCTCTTATTTATTAAAAAAAACGATATTTGAGATATTAATTTTAAAAATAATAAATGAATCAATCCATATTTCAAATATCCATTTTGGTGGATGATTATGATACTGCCATAAAATATTACACAGCATCCCTTGGATTCGAGTTAGTAGAAGATACAAAATTGACTGAAGAGAAAAGATGGGTTGTCGTAAAGCCAGTTGGAGAAGGTGGCATTCAATTACTTTTAGCAAAAGCATCGAATGAAGATCAATTAAAGTTTGTCGGAAATCAATCAGGCGGTAGGGTTTTTCTTTTTCTTAAAACTGACAATTTTTGGGAAGATTATCATCAAATGAAGTTGAAAAATATTAATTTTGTTCGTGATCCAATTGAGGAATCTTATGGGATTGTAGCAGTATTCAAAGATTTATATGGAAACCTTTGGGATTTCATTCAACCAAAATAATTTCACCTAAAGTTTTGATACCATTTTTTCGAAAAATAATTAATGAAAAAAGAATTAACAAGAGTATCCTATCTCATTGGAAATCAATAGATATTCAGCCAAAAGACAGGATAGTGTTCTTTGCTCATTTTGATGAAAAAAATGAAATAAAACCCTACGTTATTTACTACTTACAACGAATTTTCGAATTAGATTGTAACATCGTTTTCATTTCGACAGTAGAAAAGTTGCCAGTTATCGAAATAGAAAAAATCAAACCATTCTGCATTTCCATCATTTCAAAAAAGAATATTGGACTTGATTTTGGCTCTTGGAAGACCGGGATGCATCTTTTCAACAAATCTTTATCAAATTATAAGTCAATTATTTTTGCAAATGATAGCTGCTTTGCTCCAGCATTTGACTTAGAACCTATTTTCGAAGATTTTAAAAACAATTTAAATCAGATATCTGGAATAACTTTTAGTCATGAATCGCATAGAAAACCACATTTGCAATCCTATTTTCTTTGGATAAATAATACTTCAAATAATATAAAATTCATCACTGACTTCTTTTCAAAAGTTAAATTTCTAAAAAATAAGCGGAAAATAATCAAAAAATATGAAGTCGGGTTTACTCAAAAAGCAATTTCGAAAAGTATTAAAATAAATCAATGGGTGAACAACACTGAGTTTGAAAATGACTATAATTTAAAAAATCAAAATCACACCATTGAAAATGCAGCATTATTATTATTAAAAAGAAAATCGCCATTTATAAAATGTGCTATTTTCAAAGATGCCAACTATAAAGAAGCTCAAAATTCGATTCTCAATTACCTCAATAACAACAACTTAGAACTTTACAATATTATCGCAAAGCAATATCCAAACCAAAATTAAAATGAATATTATGAAGCAATTTATAACAATATTTTACCTTTTCTTTTCGATTTTAGCATTTGGACAAGTAAATGGAGACTGGAGTCAATTAGATAAGAGAGTTACCCCAAGTTGGTTTGAGGATGCCAAATTTGGTATTTTTATTCACTGGGGTCTTTATGCTGTGCCTGCCTGGGCAACAAAATCAAATGCTGATGGTTTTGGTAGTGGTTATTCTGAGTGGTACTGGCAAAGGCTTAACGACAAATCATTGAAAATCCATCCTGAATTCATGGATTTTCATTTGAAAAATTATGGTCCAAACTTTAAATATCAAGATTTCACAACTCAATTCAAAGCAGAATTGTTCGAACCAAATCATTGGGCTGATGTATTTGCAAAATCGGGGGCAAAATATGTAGTTTTGACTTCCAAACATCATGAAGGATTTGCTATGTGGCCAAGTAAATTTTCGTGGAATTGGAATGCAAAAGATGTAGGTCCACATAGAGATTTAGCTGGCGATTTGATAAAATCAGTAAAACAAGCTGGCTTAAAAATGGGCTTTTATTACTCCATTTATGAATGGTACAATCCTCTTTACAGAAGTGATGTAAAGAAATATGTGGATCAATACATGATTCCACAAATAAAGGAATTAGTGGATAATTATGAGCCTGACCTTTTTTGGCCCGATGGAGAATGGGAAAAAAGCGACACTATCTGGAGAAGCACTGAAATCGTAAATTGGTTATACAACCACCCAAAAGTCAAGGACAATATTGTTATAAACGATAGATGGGGCAATAACACAAAAGGGAAGCACGGAAGTTTTTATACTACAGAGTATGGCTTAGGAAACATCGATGAAAAATCGCCTAAAAGACCTTGGGAAGAATGTAGAGGTATTGGTCAATCCTTTGGCTACAATAGATATGAGTATTTAAATGATTACAGTTCAGCCAAACAACTAATTCATTCATTAATAACAATCGTTGCAAACGGAGGAAACTTATTACTAAATATCGGACCAACATCAGATGGTAGAATTCCAGTAATCATGGAACAAAGACTAACAGAAATTGGAGATTGGTTAAAAATTAATGGGGATGCGATCTATGGTTCTAGAAAATTATTATCAGGTATAAAATCCAGTCAAAAGCATCATTTTTTCACAGAAAAAGGTAATTCAATATATTTAATTGTTACTAAATGGGATAATAAAATTGAAATAGAAAGTACATTCAAACCTTCATCCATAAGACTGTTAGGATACAACGATCCTATAAAATATAGTTTCAAAAACGGAAAAATCATCATAGATTGCCCTACATTCACACCAGAAAATATTCCTAGCTTAACAGCATGGGCATTCGAGATTAAAAAATAAGAACATTGAAACATTCAATATTTTTGATTTTGCTATTTTTTTCAATTCAATTGAATTGCCAAAATCGAATGGAACGTTTTTTGACAAAAAAGGATACTTTCCAGCCAACAAGATTCTGGTTGTTTGCAGCTGGATCCACAGCAATAACGTCTAGTGCTTTTATCAGTTTAAACAATGTTTGGTACAGCCAATATCCAAGATCCTCTTTCCATTTATTTGATGACTATGGGGAATGGGAAAATATGGACAAATTTGGTCATGTTTACACTGCATATTTTCAGGCGAATTTGATATCTAATGGTTATAGATGGGCTGGAGTAAGCAATAATAGAGCAGCTTGGGCTGGATTTGTAACGGCTTCATTATATCAAGGTTCTCTTGAATATTTGGATGGAACCTCTACTAATTGGGGTTTTTCTATTTCTGATTTCATATCCAATGAAATCGGAGCAGGTTTGTTTTTAGCTCAACAACTTACTTGGAAAGAACAGCGAATAAGGTTGAAATATTCTAACACACCAGTAAATTATTCGAATGAATTAATCTATTCAACTGACCATCAATCTAGTACATCATATAAAGAAAGAGCTCAAGATTTATATGGAAATAGTTATTCACAAACCTTTTTTAAAGATTATAATGCATCTACAGCTTGGCTATCCGTCAATCCATCCAGTTTTTTAAATAATAAACCAAATTGGTTGCCTAGTTGGTTAAATATTGCTGTAGGGTTTGGAGCAGAAAATTTATATGGTGGATTTAGTAATAATTTTGAAAAAGAGGGAAAAAATTTCATGGTAAAAAGCAGTTTGGAAAGGCAACGTCAATATTTTTTATCCTTCGATGTAGATTTATCCAGAATCAAAACCAAAAGTCAATTTCTAAAAACATTCTTGAATATTTTTAATATCATTAAATTTCCATCCCCTACTCTTGAATACAATTCAAATGGGGTATTTAAATTTCATCCAATTTATTTTTAATTAAATCCAATACATTACAGCGTATCCTTCAAAAATTCATAATTAATTCTTAATTTCGCAACGTTTTTCAACCAAATAAAAAATAATATTATGCAGGCTGTTCAGTCTTATATTACAGAAAATAAAGATCGTTTTTTAGAAGAATTATTAGCCGTACTTAGAATTCCTTCTATTAGTGCAGATAGTAACTATAAAGCAGATGTACTTCGAACTGCAGAGTTTATTAGAGATAGACTCAAGGAGGCAGGAGCAGATAATGTTGAAGTTTGTCCAACTAAAGGACATCCAATTGTTTATGGAGAAAAAATAATAAATGCTTCATTACCAACCATTTTGGTATATGGACATTACGATGTACAACCTGCCGATCCATTGGATTTATGGGATTCCCCACCATTCGAGCCAGTAGTTAAAGATGGTAAAATCTTTGCTAGAGGAGCTTGTGATGATAAAGGGCAAGTGTATATGCACATTAAAGCTTTTGAGGCGATGATAAAAAATGGCGGATTGGCTTGTAATGTGAAATTCATGATTGAAGGAGAAGAAGAAGTGGGTTCTAGCAATCTTGGAATATTTTTGGAACAAAATAAAGAGAAACTTAAAGCTGATGTTGTGTTAGTTTCTGATACATCCATGATATCAATGGACATTCCATCCATTGATGTTGGATTGAGAGGTTTAGCATATATGGAAGTGGAAGTTACTGGACCAAACAGGGATTTACATAGCGGTGTTTATGGTGGTGCAGTTGCGAATCCGTTGACTATATTATCAAAAATGATTGCTTCATTACATGATGAAAATAATCATATAACTGTAAAAGGATTTTATGATTCAGTGGCAACAGTTAGTGCTGAGGATAGAGCAGCTATGGCAAAAACACCTTTTGACATTGAAGAATATAAGAAAGATTTAGAAATCAATGATATTTGGGGAGAAAAAGGATATACTACACTTGAAAGAACAGGGATAAGACCTACTTTGGAAGTAAATGGAATGTGGGGAGGATATATTGGGGAAGGTGCTAAAACCGTTTTACCATCAAAAGCATTTGCAAAAATATCGATGAGGTTAGTTCCCAATCAAACTTCTCATGAAATTGCAGAACTTTTCACCAAACATTTTGAAAGCATTGCACCTGCATCTGTAAAAGTAAAAGTTACAGAACATCATGGTGGAGAGCCAGTTGTAACACCAACAGATTCTGCTGCTTACAAAGCTGCTGCGAAAGCAATTGAGACGACTTTTGGTAAGAGTCCAATTCCAACAAGAGGTGGTGGAAGTATTCCTATTGTGGCATTATTTGAAAAAACATTAGGATTGAAAACAGTATTAATGGGTTTTGGGTTAGATTCAGATGCCATACACTCTCCAAATGAGCATTATGGTTTGGTAAATTATTTTAAAGGAATAGAAACAATTCCTTATTTCTACAAATATTTTGCAGAATATCACCAATAGAATTTTGTTGTGGACGAACTAAAAGTGGTTTTTCTTCGTTTCAACAATTTAATTCTATTTAAATTATAATAAATCTAAAATCAAAAGATGAAAAAAATCTTATTTTTTTTAATTATCGGCTTGGCTTCTTTTAAAATTCAAGCACAAAATAATACAAAACCGATGGATAGTATTAGTTACAGCTTGGGAGTTCTATTAGGTCAAAACTTGAAATCACAAGGATTGGATATCGTAGATCTAGGGGTTTTGAAAGATGCAATAAACGATGTTTTCAAAGGAAATCCATTAAAAGTTACTGCTGAAAATGCTAGCAAGAACTTAGATACCTACATGAAAGCTCAACAAGCTAAGAAATTTGAGAAAAACATAACTGAAGGAAAAACTTTTTTGGCTGCTAATGCAAAAAAGCCTGGAGTGAAAGTTTTACCAAGTGGTTTGCAATATGAAGTAATAAAAGAAGGAGATGGTCCAATGCCAAAAGCTACTGATGAAGTGCTTACTCATTATCACGGTACTTTAATCAATGGCGATGTTTTTGATAGCTCTGTACAAAGAGGAGAACCCATTTCATTTCCAGTTAATGGCGTAATAAAAGGATGGACAGAAGCTTTGCAGTTAATGAAAACTGGTTCGAAGTGGAAATTATATGTACCTTCTGATTTAGCTTATGGAGAAAGAGGAGCTGGTCCAAAAATCGGACCACATACAACCTTGATTTTTGAAGTGGAATTAATAAAAGTTACACCTAAATAGGTTTAAATTGAAATAATTAAAAAGGGAATCAGTAAATGTTGATTCCCTTTTTTTATTGATATACCTCATCGTGATTTCCAATATCTATCAAAATGATTTTATCATCTACGATGATAAAATCTAATAATATTCGATATTTCATATTGAGTGAAATTGAGTAAAACTCAGATAATTCCCCTTTTAGTTTATGTAAACGTAAGGATGGATGATAAGGATTAGAAACTAATAAAGTCAATGTTTTATGATACTTATTTTTCAACTCTGGTTGTTTTCTTGGAAAAAACTATTAATTTTTTTTCATAATGGATTGTTGTTATTAATTTTATCATTATTTCCAAAGTCTATTTACATGCTCTTCAGCAGTTTCAACAACAAATCTTCCTTCAGCAATATCTTTTTTGCATTGTTCGTAAGCATATTCCAATTCAGCTAATCTCATTTTTTCAAACTGTTCTACTGTCATTGCCACATATTTCACCTTGCCTCTTACAGATATTCCAACTTCTTGAATATTAGCCAATTGTTCTTCAATTGCTTTTACGCCTTTAACTTTTAAATCATTTGCAGTAATCATTTGAATTTGATTATAGTACGATAAATCGTACGGTTAATAATACGAACAAAAGTACGGTAAATCGTACGATAAAACAAATAAAACAAAAAAAGAGCTTTACTAATTCAAGTAAAGCTCTTTTTAATTTTATAAAAAAATATAAAGATTAATCGAATGATTGATTGGATGCAGCAGACGCATTTACCATTTCTTGATATTCTAAAGGAGTCAAACCATCCAAACAAAACTGAATTGGGTTGATTGGATTCCCTTTGTAATGAATTTCATAATGACAATGTGGAGCTGTAGAAGTTCCTGTACTACCTATCAAACCTATTCTTTGTCCTTTGGTTATTTTTTGACCTAAATGCACATCCACTCTAGACATATGACCATATAAAGTTTCGTAACCATAACCATGATCAATGACTACATAATTTCCATATCCTCTACTATTGAAATCAACTTTCACCACTCTACCGTCACCAGTTGCTTGAATTGAAGTTCCCTTAGGTGCAGCAAAATCAATACCAGCATGCATTTTTGATATTTTATGTATAGGGTGAATTCTCATTCCAAATCCTGACAAAAGGGAAATTGATCTATTTAATTTATCTTCTCTAACAGGTTTTATAGAAGGAATAGAAGATAACATTTTTTCTTTTTCTTTAGCCAATTGTTGAATTGTGTCTAAAGATTTTGATTGCATCACCAACTGCCTTTGTAATAACTCAGCTTTTGACAACGTGTTTTCTATAACTTTGCTAGAACCACCATAATTGAATAAATCCTCATATCTATTATGTCCACCAACTCCACCATTCCAAACGGCTTTGTCAATTGGCTCCATTCCAAACATCATTCTATGAACGCCAGCATCTCTTTGTTGAATATTTTCTAAAACCTTCGACATATCTTGTAACTCACTATTCAAACCAGAGTATTTATACTCCATTTGTTCGATTTGTCTTTTTAATTGAGCTTCTCTAGGTGATGGAAAATATTTGAAAGCAACGGATAAAAATATAATTGATGTTACAACAGCAACAGAAAAGAAGCTAAACAGTCTTAATAACTGTTGCTTCAATGATACTACAACTTTTTCGTAAGTTAAGGTAGTTTTGTTGTAAATAAATTTTTCTTTTCTTTTAAACATATAACAAAATGTTCCAATATCAATTTTTGATAATAGATTTTCTACTTAGTGTTTAATTTACCAAACGCAAAAATAGAAATCAAATCTTTAAAAACAAAGCATTCTTAAGTATTTTTATAAACTTTATTTATTTTTTTAGCATCAAATAAAAATAATATAATATGTATAGAAATAAAATGTATAAACAACTAAAAAATAACAATATACATATATTCACTTTAAATTATTTATTCAAATATTTTTTGTATCATTTCAAATTATTAACTTTCAAACTATTGCAATTACTAATTAAGGTCTTAAATTTGCAACTCAATTCTTATACATAATTTAGAATATCAATAATGAAGTCAAAAGAAATACGTTCCGCTTTTTTGGATTTTTTCGAATCAAAACAACATAAAATTGTTCCATCTTCCCCTTTGGTGAATAAAAATGACCCTACTTTAATGTTCACCAATTCTGGAATGGTACAGTTTAAAGATTTCTTTTTAGGCAATAAAAAAATTGTAAATAAAAGGGTCGCTGACACTCAAAAATGTTTGAGAGTTTCGGGAAAACATAATGATTTAGAGGATGTTGGAATGGATGGTACACATCATACTCTTTTTGAAATGCTTGGAAATTGGTCTTTTGGCGACTACTTTAAAGAAGAAGCAATTGCTTGGTCTTGGGAGCTACTGACTGACGTGTACAAACTACCAAAAGATAAGTTATATGCTACAGTTTTTGGAGGTGACAAAGCTGAAAATCTAGATTCAGATGAGGAAGCTAAAAAAATATGGTTGAAATATCTTCCAGAATCTCATATTCTATATGGCAATAAAAAAGATAATTTCTGGGAAATGGGCGAAATGGGTCCATGTGGCCCTTGCTCCGAAATTCACATTGATTTAAGGTCAGATGATGATATTGCTAAAATACCTGGAAATGAATTGGTGAACAAAGATCATCCTCAGGTAGTAGAAATTTGGAATAATGTATTCATGCAATTTAACCGTAAAGCAGATAAATCACTTGAACCACTACCTGCAAAGCATGTGGATACAGGAATGGGATTTGAACGTCTCTGTATGACTATCCAAGGGAAAAAATATACTTATGATACTGATGTTTTTACACCATTGATTCAATTCATTGAGAAGGAAACCAATGTAAGTTATGAAGGTAGTTATGAAAGAAGTGCAAAGCAAGATATTGCGATTCGAGTAGTTGCTGACCATATAAGAGCAGTAGCTTTTACCATTGCAGATGGGGAATTACCATCCAATAATGGTGCAGGTTATGTAGTTCGTAGAATCCTAAGAAGAGCAGTTCGTTATTATTACTCCTTTTTGAATCGTGAAACTCCATTACTTTACAAACTTGTTCCATTATTAGCTTCTGAGTTCGAATTCGTATTTCCAGAGCTAATTGCTCAGCAAGATTTTGTGCAAAAAGTAATTTTGGAGGAAGAAAAATCATTTTTAAGAACCTTAGAAGGTGGGTTGAAAAGATTCGATTCGTTAGTGCCTGTGAACGGGTTATTAGTGGTGTTGAAGCTTTTGAATTGCTAGATACTTACGGTTTTCCTATTGATTTGACTGAGTTAATTGCAGCAGAAAAGGGTTGGACAATCAACAAAGAAGCATTTAATCAAGCATTAAACGAACAAAAAGAAAGATCAAAAGCAGATGCAAAGAAAACAACTGGTGATTGGATAATTACGTCAGATATCCCTACTTCCACCTTTGATGGATATGATCATTTAGTTCTAGAAAATGTGAAAATTATTAAATATAGAACCGTTCAGGCTAAAGGGCAAAATCAATTTCAATTAGTTCTTGATAGAACACCCTTTTATGCTCAAAGTGGTGGACAAGCTGGCGACAAAGGAACATTAATCATTGACAATGAGACAATTAATGTAATTGATACACAGAAAGAAAATGATTTAACAATACATGTTGTGAATAAATTCCCATCTAATTTCGAGGGAAATATAAAAGCAATTGTGAATGAAACTTTGCGTCTTTCTACTTCAAATCATCATACTGCCGTTCACTTAATGCATGCTGCACTACACGAAGTGGTTGGGAAACATGCTTTACAAAAAGGGCAAGATGTAGATGCCAATCGATTGAGATTCGACTTTTCTCATTTCCAAAAAGTAACGGATGAGGAGATCCAAAAGATTGAAAAAATTGTAAATGAAAAGATTAGAGCAAACATTCCATTATTAGAACAAAGGAATGTACCGATAGAAGAAGCAAGAAAAACAGGAGCGATGATGTTATTTGGTGAAAAATATGGTGATTCCGTTAGAATAATCACATTTGATCCAAATTTTTCTGTTGAGCTTTGTGGAGGTACTCATGCTAAAGCAACTGGACAACTAGGATATTTTAAAATTTTAACGGAAAGTGCTGTAGCTGCTGGAGTTAGAAGAATAGAAGCAATAGTAGCGGATGCAGCAGAAAACTATATCAATACGGAATTACTTGAATTAAATAATATTAGAGAGATTGTAAAAAGTCCTAAAAATGCTTCTAAAGCAATTTTAACTTTACAAGAAGAAAATAAAAAATTACAAAAAGAGCTTGAAAAACTAATTGATAATCAAGCTATTCAATTAGCCAATGATTTAGAAAAAGAAGTTAAGCAAGTTAATGGAATTCATTTTTTACAAAAAACATTACCTATTTCTGATCCAAAAGCAATTAAAACGATTGCATTCAATTTAGAGAAAAAATTTGGAAATGCTGTCTTTGGATTTGGAAATATTGCAAATGACAAACCCATGATTACTGTCATTATCAGTGAAAATCTTTGCAAAGAAAAAGGTTGGAATGCAGGTCAGTTTGTAAGAGAAATGGCTAAAGAAATCCAAGGAGGTGGCGGCGGTCAAGCTGGTTTTGCAACTGCTGGCGGTCAAAATGTAGCTGGGTTATCTAATTCTTTGGCGGTACTTGAAAAATTAATTGCCTAATGGAAAAATTAAAATTTGAATCGATTTGTGTTCATGAACTAAATAATCCATTAACGACACAACCACATCAATTGCCCATTTATGCTACTTCCTCATTTGATTTTGAAAATCTTGAGCAAGGAGAATCCATTTTTAGAGGAATGAAATTGGGCATGTTTATGGAAGATATGGAAACCCGACAGTGGATGCTGTTGCTCATAAAATTGCAGCATTAGAATCTTTTGGAAGTGAACTTGAAGCTCAAGGAATCATGACATCCTCCGGAATGTCCGCTATCAGCACCTTATTTATGGGGCTTCTCCAATCTGGAGATGCGATTCTTACCCAAGGAAATCTTTATGGTGGAACTACAGAATTATTATTAAAAATTCTTCAACCACTTGGAATAGGAATTTATTTGGTAGATTTAAACAATGCTGAATTAGTTGAAGATAAATTGAGGGAGCATCCATCCATCAAAATGATTTATTTTGAAACTCCATCAAACCCAACATTAGATTGTGTAGATATCAATATTTTAGTCTCTTTAGCTAAAAAGTATGATAAAATAACATGTGCTGATAATACATTTGCGACGCCATATTTACAACAACCATTATTATTAGGAGTTGATTATGTGATTCATTCCACCACAAAATATTTAAATGGGCACGGCAATTCGATTTCTGGAGCAATTATCGGAACAGATGTAATAGGCATGAAAAAAATCTGGACTGCAATGAAATTAGTGGGAACCAATTGCAATCCTTTTGATGCTTGGTTGACTTATATGGGTATGAAGACATTGCCTTTGAGAATGGAAAAACATTGTGAAAACGCCAATCGATTAGCTACTTATTTATCTACAAATCAAAAAGTTATCACAGTAAACCACCCTTCATTGTCGAGCCATAGACATCATGAAATTGCAAAAAAACAGATGAAGAATTTTGGTGCGATGTTGAGTTTTGAACTATCTGGAGGGTTAGATGCAGGAATAAAATTTATGAATAGTTTAAAAATGTGCTCATTAGCTCCAACTTTAGGGGATGTGGATACTTTGATTTTACATCCTGCAACCATGTCTCATATAAATGTTGCAAAAGAAATTAGGGAACAAAATGGAATTACTGATGGATTAATCAGAGTTTCTGTTGGGATAGAAGCAATTGATGATATTATCGAAGATATTGAGAGGGGATTAAAATAATTTTTATAAAATAGATAGCAAATTGCTCACTTTTTGTATCTTAGAAACATAATAATGTTAATATTACTAAGTAATTATAAATGAGATATTTATTTTATCTATTAATCTTTATAATTCAATACACTAGTTTCGGTCAGTCGTCTGCTGCTTTTGAAAAGGAAGGTGATAAGGCATTTAATAAAGGAAATTTTTATGAAGCAATGATGCATTATAAAAGTGCATTAGAATTTAGTACTAATTGTGACCTTTACTCAAAAGTTGGGATGGCAGCCTTCCAATCACATTCTTATAATGTTGCTGAAATCTATTTATCAAAAATTAATGCTAATAAGAAACTAAATAGAAATTACCCAGATGCAGCTTTTTATTTGGCTGAAACTTATAAATATTTAGGAAATTATGAACAAGCAAAAACTTTATATTCTCAATTTCAAAATTCCAATTCCTTAAATAAAAACTTGATTGAGAAATCTTTACAAACTGTCAATGAAATCAATCAGCTTGGCACAATACCAAATGATACGACTGTAAAGTTGAAAAAAATGGAAAAAATAAATTCAGAATTTTCTGATTTTGCTCCCATTAAAATTGGGGATAGCTTATATTTTAGTTCCATGAGATTTCTATATTCAAATGATAAACATACTCCGAAAAGAGTCTTTGCAAAAATCATGTTGGCAAAAGAGGATGAAAAAGGAAAAGTAATCAACCAATTTGATCCCAAAGATTCTACTCATGTTGCTCATCTTACCATGAATAATTCTAAAGATAAAATTATTTTTACAAAATGTATCTATTTGAATGACAATGAAATACAATGTAATTTATACGAATCTCATATTGAAAAGAATGGAAAATGGAGCAAACCTTATAAATTAGATTTTCCAATAAATGAAAATCGAATTACGACAACACAGCCACAAATTGTTTATGATAGTACAGAGCAAAAAGAATATTTATATTTTGTGTCAAACAGAGCTGGTGGTAAAGGGAAATTAGACATTTGGAAAGCAAAATTATTGGATAATTACTATGACAAGCCAATAAACTTATCTGAAGTCAATACAGCCGAAAATGAAATAACTCCATTCTATGACTCAAAAGAAAAAGCCTTGTATTTCAGTTCTTTAGGACATGGAGGATTGGGAGGATATGATATTTTTAAAATGGCTTCGGATAAAAAAATCACCAATTTAGGATTGCCATACAATAGTAGTTTAGATGATTTGTACTATAGTGAAAGTGCTAAAAAAGACAGAATCTATCTTTCTTCCAATAGGCCTGGTTCCCTTTATTTGGATAAAAACAACCAAACTTGCTGTTATGATATCTATCAAGCTAAATTAAACAATCCACAACCTACCCCGACTATTTCTGTGTCAAAAGTGGACACCTTTGAGCAAAAATTAGTGGTTCCAGCTATTGAAAAAGAAATGAAAAAGGTGGAAAAAACTACTATTGAAACACCAATAATTGCAGATGTTGATTCCCCAAATATCAAAAAAATCGTAACAACAAAATCAGTGATTCAGAACCCAGAACCAACAAAAGTTGTACTTGTAAATCAGACTAATACAAAGGAAAATCTAAATTCATTATTGCCTATTACATTATATTATGATAATGATGAGCCAGATAAAAGAACAATAGAAACAACCACATTGAAAAATTACCAAGACACTTATCATTATTACAGGCAAAAAAAAGAGTTATTCAAAACTGAGTTCCTTTCAAATAAAAAAGAAAGTGAAAATGAATCCAACGTCAAAGCAATTGATGACTTTTTTGAAAATGAAGTAGAATTAGGAATGGAAAAATTGAATAATTTCTCTGCCCAATTATATCAAAAGCTAAACACCGGGAAAACAATAGAAATTTTTATTAAAGGTTATACTAGCCCCAGAGCAACTTCTGAATACAATTTTAGCCTAGCAAAAAGAAGAATCAACTGTGTGAACAATCATTTTAAAGTTTGGAACTTTGGTGCTTTACAAAAATACATAAAATCTGGTGCATTAATAATTTCTGAAAAACCATTAGGTGAAACTACCGCACCAAGTGATGTGAGTGATGATTTGGAGAATTTACCAGCTTCAGTTTATGATGTCAAGGCTAGTAGAGAAAGAAGAGTAGAAATAGTGGAAACAATAGAAAATTAAGCAACATTACACCACTTTTTATGTTAAATCTTTCAAGTTTCTTGATTTTCATATGAATTCAATTATTATTTTAGCTATCGAATCATCCTGTGATGACACTTCTGCAGCCGTTATTATTGATGGAAAAGTAGTGAGTAATGTCACCGCCACTCAGCAAATCCATGAACAATATGGAGGAGTAGTTCCTGAAGTTGCTTCGAGAGCACATCAAGAAAGTATTTTACCAGTCGTCGAAGCAGCATTAGATCAAGCTAAAATCCAAAAAAATCAGTTGAATGCAGTTGCATTCACTAGAGGTCCTGGTTTATTAGGGTCTCTTTTGGTGGGTGTTTCTTTTGCCAAGGGGTTTGCGATGGCACTGAGTATTCCTTTGATCGAAGTGCATCATATGCAAGCTCATATTTTAGCACATTTCATTGACGAACCAAAGCCTAATTTTCCATTTTTATGCCTTACGGTTTCCGGCGGACACACTCAAATTGTGAAAGTTCACGATTTATTTACTTTCGAAGTTTTGGGTCAAACAATTGATGATGCGGCTGGGGAAGCTTTTGATAAAAGTGGAAAAATATTAGGATTGGGTTATCCTGCTGGTCCATTAATAGATAAATTAGCTAAGGAAGGGAACCCTATTTTTGAGTTTCCAGAGCCTCAGATTCCGAATTACGATTTTAGTTTTAGTGGATTAAAAACTGCAATTTTATATTTTTTACAGAAAAAGCAAAAGGAAGACTCAACCTTTATCGCCAATCATCTAGCTGATTTGTGCCGATCTATTCAGGATAGGATTATCTCTATTTTAATGAAAAAACTTTCCAAAGCTGCAAAGGCACATAAAATCAATGAGATAGCCATTGCAGGCGGTGTTTCTGCCAATTCAGGACTGAGAAAAGCAATAGAAGAGTATGGTATTAAATACAAATGGAATACGTATATTCCTGATTTTCAATACTGTACAGACAATGCTGGAATGATTGCTATGGCTGCTCATTACAAATATCTAAAAAGCGAATTTGTAGGTTTGGAGGTAGAACCAATGGCTAGAATGGAAATGTAGTTATCAATAATTTAATCAAACAAAAAAATTTGAATCAAATATTATTTTACAATTTTTTTGAGTTAATTCAATTTGTAAGATGATAAAAACTCCTTTTCAACTTTATATTTATAATAACTCTTATTTAGGTTAAAGGAAGTTTTAATAAAACTTGCGGAAAGCCCTACAGCTGCACCCGAAATTGTACCAATAAAACTATATACTTTTCTGTTAGAATCTTTACCCAAAGATTCACATATAATATTTGACATACAAGGTTTAGCATTTTTATCTAAATTATTACCATATAAATATCCAATAAAAGCCCCTACTCCAGCACCTATTATTGTAAATGTTAAAATATTATATTTATTCCTAAAAGAAATCTTCTCAATTTGATTGATGTTTAATTCGATTAAATTCCCTTTTGAAAAATCCATTTTATTGTTTTTTGAAAATACTATGGAAGAATCTTTTAATTCATAAATACTATATCTTTTACTAATCCCTTCGTCAAAATTTGTACTTACCCAAGTATGATAATTTGTTTGTGAAAAGGAAATTGAACTAATAAATAAAATTAAAAAAACAATCAGTGTTTTCATAATAAAAAGTTTTGAATGCAAAGTTAGGAGTATTCAAAATACGAAATGAAGTAAAAATCAATAAATTTAATTTTAAGTGTAGTAATTATCCATTCATTTTACTAAATTATAGTGAATAAATTTCTTCATATTTAATAATTTAAAATATGAAATAATAAATCCAGCAATAAAAAAGGGGAAAATCTTCTTTAGAATTTCCCCTTTCAAATATTAGAATATTAAAATTATTTCTTTTTATTTTTCTCTTCTAAAACTTTTTGTTGATGTTTCATTGCTTCTTCTAATCTACTTGCAAAACCACTTTTCTTTTTTGGCTCACTTTTAGATTTCTCCAATTCAGCTTTTATTTTATCTTCATTGATTAAGAAATATTTTGTTCCCATCGTTTGACCGATGTTCAAGATATTACTAAAACATAAGTAACAAGATAATCCAGATGCAAAACTATTAAAGAAGAAAATGAAAGTTACTGGCATAATATATTGCAAATACTTCATCATCGGATTGGAAGAAAAATCCATATTTTTACTGTTATACCAAGTATAAAGCAAAGTGGTTATCATCCATAAAAGGGCAAACAAACTCACATGATGGCCAAATCCTGGAACGTTAAAACCAAACTTCAACCATTCATCATAAGTGGATAAATCTGGTGCCCACAAGAAACTAGCTTGTCTGAATTCGATGGAGGCAGGGAAAAATCGATACAATGCTAACCAAATAGGCATTTGCAAAAGCATCGGTAAACAACCACCTAATGGATTCACGCCATATTCTCTGTACAATTTCATTGTCTCCATTTGTACAGCTTGTTGATCATCACCCAATTTTGCTTTTAATTTCTCAATTTGAGGTTTCAAAACACTCATTTTTGATTGAGAATATACCATTTTATAAGTCAAAGGCATTAAAATCAATTTCACCAACAAGGTTAAAAGCAAAATTGCCATACCTGGGCTTCCAATTATTTTTAAAAGGAAAACAAAAACAGGTCGGATTGGCCAACGATTGATAGTACCTAAAATACTAGTCCCATATGCAATCTGATCTTGTAAGCTTACATCAAAAGCCTTCAATCGGTCATACTCATTTGGACCCACATACATTGACATTCCAAAACTTTCATTCCCACTATGATTAAATGGAATCCTAATTTGTGATTTACATTTTTTCAAATCCTCTTGGCTATTATCAAACATTTCTGTTGTCAAATTAGCACCAGTAAATACATTATTGGCAATCAATGAAGTATTGAAAAATTGATTACTATTTGAAACCCATTTTAAAGGCTTGTCCACATTGTCGTTGGCATTTTTGGTACAACTACAGTAGTCAACTTTGGTTTCATTGGGTTTGTAATAAATTGAAGAATAGTTTCTTTCGTAGTCCGCATTTTTTTCCAACTTATCCAAATAATTTTCCCAATTAAGTTCGATTGTATTTACATCCCCTTTGATTACGTTATTTAGCCCTACAAAATTTACATTGTATTGGATACTATAATTGTCTTTTGTAATCGTATAAGTTTGCTCTATATATTTTCCATCGCCTATTTCGGCTTTAAATGAAATGCCATTATCAGTTTTGGATGGCGTAAAATATAAATTGGAAGAATTTATAAAACCGCTTTCTGCATTTGCAACAGGCAATAAATACTCGAATTTATTTTTTGTGTCTTCTAACAATTTTACAGGAACCATAGCCTCTTTCCCATCAATGATGGTCAATTTTTTATAGTTCTTCAATTCTACCTCTTTTATTCGAGCACCTTTATTTGTAAAAGTTACTTTAAATAAATCATTTTCAACAACTTCCGACTTTTCTGTACCAACAGCAGCATTCGCAAAAGCACCCATAGATTGTGCTTTTTTAGCCATTGCAATCGAATCAGATACTGGGTTTGAAGCAGGTTTATTTTCAGTAGATTTTATTTTTGACAAACTATCTTGAACAAAAGTGACTCTTGCTAGCGAATCCTGAGTTTGTTTTTGTTTCGCAACTTGATCTTGAGAAGGTTGATTTAGTTGAAGCCAAAGAAAAAATAGCCCAACCAATAATATCATACCAATCAAGGAATTTCTATCCATCATTGTTTTTAAAATATTTAGGCGGCAAAGATAATGCGAATGATTGAATTCAAATAAGATTCAAATGATTATTAGATAAATTGCTGTTCGAGAGAGATTAAATGCACTATTTATGTTTCAAATCTTTCTTAAATACTCATTATTAATGTGTTTTTAATTTTATTGGTACCCAAATTTCTTCTTCCGAAGTTGGGTCATTGTTTTTATATTTTTCTCCCATCACTTGAAAATGAGGCCTGTTATCCAATTCATAATCAGATTTTAACAACCAGTTTTGGTAAAAATCAAGAAAAGCGGATTGAAATTTATCAGGAGTTCCAACGAATGGATAAACCGCATATAAGCCACTTTCTATAATAAGTGTATCAAAATCAGTAATATCACCATCGAAATCTACTACTTCAGCAGCAGCCCATTTTTCAAAAAAAGTATCTTGTGTAAAATCTTTGAAATCAATTTTAGAGTCAAAAATTTGAATGGAATATAAATCATTGGATACCAAATTTTTGATTTCCTTTCTCAATGGCATAAATGACCTCCACAATTCAAATGTCTTATTGTCAGCCATTTGCATGAGCATCTTTTTTCCCAAAAACTTTTTTTCTTTGAATTCAATTACAGATGGATTCATTTCTTACCCTTTTTATTATTTTTCATTTTGCTTTTTCAAAGCCATTGCATTCAAGCAATATCTCAAACCACTAGGTGGAGGACCATCTTGAAAAACATGACCTAAATGGGCATCACAAGAATTGCAAAGCACTTCAATTCTATACATCCCATAGCTGTTATCTTTGTGATAGGCAACTGCATTTTCAGCCATCGGTTGAGTAAATGAGGGCCAGCCAGTTCCACTATCAAATTTTTCTTCACTATTAAACAATGGAGTACCACAGCAGACACATTCATATTTACCAGATTCGAAAAGATTACACATTTCAGAGCTAAAAGGTTTTTCCGTACCTTTTTTTCTAGTAATAAGAAAAGCTTCTTTGGAGAGTATTTTTTTCCATTCATCTTCCGTTTTTACAACTTTCGATTCAGGAGCTGGGTTACCTTTTGACGCAAACTTGATGACATCCATCCACTTAAGCATAATACTTTTTTTCTTGATTAATCCTCAAATGTACTAAAAATTAACATGGAAAATGTTTTTATAGCGAATTAACCTATTATGGAAACACGATTTATTGTAAAATTATTTTAGAAATCTCATGATTTGATAAATGATATCCTGCTTATCCGCATCACTTCCACTATCGCTCATCTCATTATGATTCACTTTAGTGAATTTAATCTTCATATTAAATTTCTTTTCATCATCTTTAGTTGGCAAAACTCCTTCATCTGCTGCAAAATCCGCAGAGCGAAGGGATAAAACTTTTACTTGATTGGTAGGTAATTTCATTCTCCTATTATCCAATGTTATTATTTTTTTAACCAAATCAGGATATTTATTTCCAAAAAGTGCTGCAATATCACCCCCATTTGAATGACCAATAATCAATAAATCATCTACATTCAAATTCGGATTATTTTTCCTTAATTCTTTGATAACGAATAAATTATTCTCGACTCCCTGCTCCCAAAATGGATATCTCCCTTTCTTAATATCCCCATCCATTGGTAATAATGCGTCAGTTGGCAACTCATTTTGGATACTCACAACATAAAATCCATCAGTTGCCAACTTTTCAGCAATATAGGAATAGGATAAATTTGCACCTAAATTGTTTTGGCTATAGCCATGATTGATCAACACTAATTTGGGAGCAGTACGAAAATGCAGTAAATTAGAAGTATAGATTGCTAATGGAACAGGTCTATTTCTTGCTTTATCAAAATAAGTTAATGTATCTAATTTGATCTTTGCCTTTTCATTGATTCCCTCAATTTTTATTGGATTTTGAAAAGTTAATTCTAGAATAGTAGAAATGGAATCCATTTGAATAGAAGACAAATCCAATTTAATTCTTTGGCTATTTTGGTCAAAATTAATTTTCTTTTTACTATTTAAAATATTGATTTTTAGCAATTTATTATCAATAGCAGGAAGCTCGATGGTTTTCGAGCCATTCAAATTGAACAAATGAACAAAGACTTCCTTTCCATTATAAGTGGACCCGCCCAATTTATTAGGCAACCAAGGGCCTCCTTTTGTGTTATAGATGGCTTTACCATTGATTTTCATCCAATCTCCTACAGATTTCAAAAGCGAAATTTGGTCAGTAGCAAATCCACCATCCCATTTGGGACCCCAACTTACCAAAGAATTCCCATTTCCAATCGCTGAACTCGTTATTAATCGGATTAACTCCTTTTTGCTTTTATTTGGAGTCGGCGACCAAGACCAAGTGCCACATAAAGTCAAACAACTTTCCCAAGGTCTTGCTTGATACATGCCTATTTTTTGTTCTGGAGTATCAAAATCGCCTGGAATACTTGCCCTATTGTTAATGATAATTCCTGGTTGCAGTTTTCTTATCAATCTAGTTAGCTTTTCAGAATCCCACATTTCTTCTGTGAACATGCCGCCCCACCAACAGGCATCGAACCAAAAAACGTCAACCTTTCCGTAGTTAGTACACAATTCTTTTATTGCATTGTATTGATAATCAATATACTTAGAATGAGTTTTTCCCTGAATATTTTTTGGTGCATTAGGTTTGACTTTATAGTAAGGTGCATCATTATAAGGCTCGATAAAATTAGAATCTACTGGTGCATAATCAGGATGATACCAATCTCTTTGTGAATAATAGATACCAAATTTCATCCCAGCTGCATGGCAAGCATCGGCAATTTCCTTCAAATAATCTCTTTTAAATGGTGTATTTGTTATCTTAAAATCAGAAAATTTGGTATCCCAAAGGTGAAACCCATCGTGGTGTTTTGCGATGGTGACGATATATTTCATCCCAGCTTTTTTCGCAATATCGACCCATTCTTTTGCATTAAATTTTTCCAATAAAAAATAATTTGGGTACGTTTTCCAAATGCTATCTGCTATCCCACCATGTCCACTATCTGGTAATTTTCTTGTATAGCACATGCCCCAGCTCAAATCTTTTCCTATGTAAGTAGCCAATCCAAAATGGATAAACATTCCATATTTGGCATCTTTGAACCACTCTAAATCCTTTTCTGAAGCGAAATTACTGGCATTCCATCTTTCCTTTGAAAATTTTTGTTGCAAATAAAATGGCTCTTCGGCTTTGCTTTCAGTGTCCAAAATAGACCATTGTCCAAACAACTGATTTACAATCAATAAAGAAATAATTATCCACAAATATTTCGTTACTTTCTTCATTTTCTGTCTTATTTTATCAAAATTTCTATTTCTTTTTGGCTTTTTTGAGTGCCAATTTATTCAAATTTTCTTCCACTTTGAATTTAACCAATTTTGCAATTAAAGTTTCTGGCAATGTGTCGCTATTTGGGAATTGGATGGAGCCTTTTCCCATTTTGTACTGGGATAATTCGGCCTGTAATGCCAAGTTTGCGGATGGGGTTGCATAAAATCCAATATGGTTTTTGAATGCAGCAAAATATACCAAAATGCCATGCAATTTGTAAGCAGGCATCTGATAACTGATGACTTCCTCAGCTCCAGGAGCATTTTCTTTCACGATTGCTCTCACTTTAAGTAATTTTTGCTGAATATCATCTGGAAATTGAGCAATGTATTCATCTACATTTGAAAAATTTATCTCGGAATTCATTTTTTAAAATTTTCATTAATCTCAAAAATAATCAAATACGCTGAAAAATTACGCTATTAATTTTCAATAATAATATCAAAACTTTTTAATAATCCAACCACATAAGGCATCGTAAATTTTGCCTTTTTCAATGAATTCAAACTAGGATTAATAGAAAAATTAGTTGCAGTTCTAAAATCAACTTTCTCCAGATTGGTATGGTCAAAAATTGCTCCTGACAAATCGCATTGACTAAACACAGAACCCGCTAAACTACACTCCGTAAAATCAACTTCAATGAGTTGAGAATGAACAAATTGAGTAGCCAATATTTTTATTCCATAAAAAGAGGAGTGGTTTAAAATACAATTTTCAAAAGCTACTGAAAATAAGAATGGATTACAATTTTCAAACCGCAAACCCATCAATTTTGAGTCGATAAATTTCACTTCTCTAAACCCTGTTTTGGTGATATTTGCCATACTCAAATCGCAGCCAACAAATTCACAATTGGCAAAAACTATATCAATGAGGTTAGCTTCATTAAAGTTGCAATGTAGAAATTTGCAATGGTCATACTCCCCCTTTTCCAATTGCTCATTTGCAAAATCTTTTTTATCAAATAATTGATCTTCAATATATTGTTTAGCCATAAATCATGAAATTTTAGCTCGAAATATGTTTACCAGTTAATAAATTCTGCAAAAATCCATTAAAGTTTTTGACATTATTTCCCAATAATGAAAAAAAATGATGATCAAAAGTTTCTACTGTAACTATCGCTTTTTTTACAATTTCAATTCCATTTTCGGTTAATGCCACTGTTTTTGCTCTAGTATCTGTGAGGTGTTCTTGTCTTTTTATCAGCCCTTTTTGCTGCAATGTTCTCAAAACTGTGGAGGTGGTCATTGGGTCAATTTTGGTGTGATTTGATAAAACAATTTGAGTAACTTCCATTTCATGCAATGTAAGCCAATGAGTACTAGCCATTAATACAAATTGAGAATGAGTAATTCCATATTGCTCCAAAGATTTTTTGATCTCTCTTTGCCACAAATTCGTTACTTGCCAAAGCAAAAAACCAGAGCTCTCTTCCGATTTTTCTACACTAAATGGATTATCTTTTGATTTCATAATTTTGAAGCTGCTTTTATTTGAATCGCCATATCTTTGGGCAAATCATCTACAATTTTTTGTGCTACTAATTTTTTCCATAAAAATCCTAAAAATCCTTCAACTATCATAGTAGTTGTCAATTTTAATCCTTCAGGAGTTTCTTCAAAGGTATGATCTCCATACATTTTTGCAAATGGAAAGGTTGTCAAATCTACAAATTTGTAGTTTTCTATTGCTTCTAATATTTTGAGCTTTATTTTGGGTCCTCCTTTTGGTTGGAATACAAAAAAATTTCCTTGCTCAAATTTTCCATCTAAATGAGCAAATTCAATACTTTCATCCCAAGTTTGCCAATTATTGACATCTGAAAACAGTTTCCACATTTGTTCTTTTGTAACTTCTTTGGTGATTACTACATGAGATCTTGTCCACATAAAATAGATTTTTTAATTTAAAGTAATTATTATCGGTGCAAATATAATATGTGTACTTATAATAATCAATCTTACAATATAAAAATTATTTGCTAACGTTAAAAAACGGATAAAAAACGAGTTCAATCAACAATAAAATTACGTCTCAAAAAAGGCAAAATAATTTACATAAATTTCTAACTTTGAAAAAGTTATTGATTAGAAAAAATAATGAAACAATAAGCCAAATGAAATATAAAACAAAATTATTTTTTTTGATACTTTTTAGTATTCCAGTGCAAAATCTGATAGGGCAAGACATCAATCTATCCAAAAAAGGAAATTTTTTGCACTCCTTTTCACTGACCTTTTCCTATCTATTCGAAGAAAATCATATTAATGCTGTCAATTTTGGTTTTGCATATGATTTGAGGTTTACCTACCCTTTTGGAACAGATAGCAGAGGTTTTGCAGGCTTTCAATTGGGTTACCACATTCCATTTCGTCATATTGGCGATTTTGTTTATACCACTGTGAATCACAGTAAGTTCGGCGACGTTCAGGATTTCTATTTAAGCCCATATTTTGGAATTGGGGCTGGTAAATATCGCAATGATTTTATCACAAAACCGCAGTTGTGCAACAGTGGTTTTCCATCAGCAGGAGCAGACTTGAATGATTTTAGCCTCACCTTAGCTACTAATTTAATCTGGCTCAAAAGGTATATGCAATATGATGAAAAAAATAAAGATTCTATTCAAACCATCCATATCCGTGATTTTCAAAGAGTGGGTGGTTTGGTATTGAAAGCAAGAAATATTTCTTTAGGCTACTCCAATGATGGACCTGCTTTTGATAAAATACGATTTGCCGATCAAAATAAAGATAGGTATTGGACTGGATCAGGATATATCGATATTAATTTCAAAATGGAAAATGATATTTACAAATCAAATGCTCTCTATTCAAATTTTAGTTATTTGAATCATTTTAATTTCAAATGGGGCTTCGACCGCTTCACTTCTGATAATACAGTTGGTTACAAAATCGGCACCTTTTTGGGACTCAATTATTTAGAACCCAAAAATGATTATGAAGCATTACTCAATGCAGGTTGCCTCTATTGGAAGCTATCGAACCTTGGATTAGGAGCAGGTTTCGAAGCAAGAACAATTGGGACAAATGATCTGGATATTCAAGATTTCATTCACAATATTTCTTCCTATTCAAAGCATATCGGATTAGGCAAAAATAGATTTGTCATAGGTCCTGTCTTTGAATCATTTGTAAACTTTAACCAAAAAATTAAATAAATGAAAAAGTTAATCTATATTTTATTCTTACTCACTTTTGCAAGCTGCAAGCAAAAATACATTGATATTATAAGCAATGATGCTCATCAATATTTCATGTATAAAAATGCTAAGATTAATTCAAATAGCAATATAATGTATTTTGATTCAGGAAGTTATGTAATGTCTGTTTACAGAGGAAAAAAGAAATATAAAGAGGATGATGAGATTGAAGCAAATATATACGACAAAGTTTATTTGAAAAAAAATGTATTGACAAGTAGAGATATTAATTATGAAATATTGGGAATTCTTTCTTTTTTGGATGAGAGAAGAGTAGTTTTTATCAGTCAATTCAACAAAAACATAGGTGATAGATTTATTGATATATCCAATAATGAAGAACTAAAGTTTAATAAAGATTTCAAGAAAAGTTTCGGATTTTATAAAATTGATGAAAATGATTCAACCAAAATTGCTATTCAACTCACCAAATGGAAAGACAAAAGATCACTATTTCTATTTTTACACATTAGAAAAAAAAAGATAAAAAAAGTGAAAATGAAAGTGAAAAAAAGACAATATTAGTTTTAGATTCTTGCTATTTATCTATTCCATGTTGCAAAGATGGTGTTTATGATTTTACAAAAAAAGAAATTACTTATAAAAAAGGAGATTTGAAAAATGAACTCATGACCTTAACTTTTAAGAAAAAAGTCGAAATTAGGAATGATGCTTGGCGCTATGATTTAGTTTTTTATGATACTACCTTGATTAAAAAAAATAAAACGAAAGTTAATTTAGATAAAAGGTTAGGTAAACTAGCTATAAAATCTATAAAAAAAGTGAATGACTCATTATATTCGATACAATTAAAGGATACTACTTTTCAGAGAAAAGAACTTTTTTGGAATTTAAATCCGCAAAATTCAAATTAATATGGACTTAAAATCATTTTTAGATAGGGAATATATGCAAAAAGCTATTGCAAAAGCAAGTAGCTTGCAATCAAAAAAATTTAGTGATGTTGTAGATGCAGAAGGGCACCATTATGTCAATTTGGTACAAGAAGGTGGTGGTGTCTTAGGTATTGCTTTGGTGGGATTTACCTTTATTTTAGAGCAGGCAGGTATTCGGTTTTGGCGGTTGGCTGGCACCAGTGCTGGAGCAATCAATACCATGTTATTAGCTGCTTTAGGTGAAAAAAATGAGCCTAAAAGTGAGAAAATTCTCGAAGAACTGGCAAAAGTTGAGTTGATTTCGTTTGCTGATGGTCATCCTTTAGTTCCAACGATTCTTCAAAAATGGCTAGTGAATCCAAATATTTTAAAGAATATTTTAATCACCTATTTGGGATTTTGGATCCTTATGTTGATCAATTTGGTGTTATTAGCAATCCATCCCAACAAAGATTATGCATTATTCACCTTGATATCCATGAGTATTCTCATCTTTTTGGGAATACTTATTTATTGGTTAGTACAAAGGTTCAAAAAAAATAATTGGGGGCTTTGCAAAGGGGATATCTTTTTTGAGTGGATGAAAAACATCTTAGATAAAAATGGAGTAAGTAGCATAACTGACTTAAAACTAATTGCTTACAAAAATCATAATGAATGTAAATTGAGTATTTCAAATAAAAATAATTTTGATGCAGCTGATGTTACGGTGATTACTTGTGATATTACAAATGCCGAAAAAATCGAGTTCCCTAAGAAAGCAAGTGAATATTCATTGGATGAAGCAACTACTCATCCTGCTTGTTTTGTGAGAGCCAGCATGAGTATTCCACTCTTTTTCAATCCTTACCAATTTCAAAAAAATGGTCCATTTTTCGTGGATGGCGGTTTGATTTCCAATTTTCCAATAAGTTTATTTCACAAACCAGAAATCAGAACACCAAGGATTCCTATTGTAGGGGTCATTTTGGATGAAGGTTATGGTAGTGAATCAGATTTAAAAAAGGGGATTACCACCTTTTTGATGCGAATTTTCAAAACAGTTATGAATTATTCTGATAAAGAATTTTTAGTAAAAAATGAGTTTTACAAAAAATATTGTATCCACAATATTGATGTACAAGATTTTAATTGGTTGAATTTCAATCTATCTGATGATGAAAAAATTAAACTATTCGAAAGTGGCGTAAAAGCTGGATTAGAATATCTTGAAAAATTTGATTGGGACGAATACAAAACAAGTAGAGAAGCATTGTATGACACTTATACTCAAGCCTTTAATCTAAACTAACAAAAAATGAAAAACCTTTATTATTTTCTATTCACCTTAGCCATTTTCACCAATATCAATATGAAAATCAAGGAATTTGATTTTGAAAAACAACATCAGATAGCGTTTAATATTTTTGATTTTGAACTGCCTCATGGTAAAGAAAATTTGCAAAATAAAATTAACCAATGGAATTCATCGGAACAGAAAGCTTTCCTAAATGAGCAGTTAAGTTTGGATTATATCTTTATGTCCACCTTATTTCCAGCCATCTTATGTTTAGGGTTTTATGTGAATGATAAAATAACGGATATCCCAACAAACAAAACCATAAAATCCGTTATTAAAACAATTGCTTTGCTACAATTACTAGCCTGGATGTTTGATTTTTGTGAAAATATTAGATTAGAAAAATGGATAAAATCCAGTCAGGTTGGAAATGATTTTTTATTCGAACCAATGGTTTATACAAAATTCGGAATCGCTATAGTTGGTATTGTACTTCCAATTCTTTTATTATTAAAAATTAACAGCAAAAATAAATAATAATTTAATCGATTTTAAATCCACATTAATTTCAATATTTTCTTTTAAATAACTCCTCTCCAACTACATCAAAAGAGTCGTCAAAACTATTTTTGGGTGGCACCCCTAGTTTTGCTCTTGCTGCATTCACTATTTCTGGTGGAAAATGTTTGTAAAGCACAAAATGTTTTGATCCATTTTCATATCTAGCAAACTGTGTGCAATATAATTGCGGATTTCCTCTTCTGTTCTCAATTCTATCATACATCATCATATATTTATACCAATCAAACTCTCCTTCCTTACAATATTGTTCAATTGTTGGTAAATATTGCTTCATTAATAAAGTGTCGCTATGCTGAATAAAATAAAAGGCTGCAGAAGCTGCCCTTTCTCCTACTTCAGATGATTTTGGGAATCCCGATTTTTCAATTTTTTGTAGTGCTATATTTCTACTATTTTCTTCATAATTGTAATAATTGATACTATCTAATAGCGGAATTAAAGTTACTGGGGTATCTGCAAAAACACCTAACCCTTTAACCATCTGCTCTAAAGTCCTATATCTTTGATCGACACAATACATTGAATCCCAAAAAAATGCGTCTTCACTCTTTTTGTATTTTCTATACTCTTCTCTTATTTTCAATTCAATTGCTTTCCATTTTGCTGAAGATTTTATTGGCTCCAATCTTGGATCAAATAGGCTAAATATTTTATGCTCATTTTTTTTCACATTTACCCATTTATTGATAAAAATAAATGCAGAATCTAAATTATTTCTTTCAATATACTTTAATGCCTCACTATAAAATATTTCATGAATACCATATTGTGTAAAACGAATTTCTACCCTTCTGTTTTTGCTTCTGGCAAATTCGTCATTGCCTTTAATTGCTGGGATTTTATCCGCCAATCCTCTTGTTAACAATCTTAATTTGTTTATTTTATTATTATGGACCAAATAATCAACAACTGATTTTGCCCTCATTTCAGATAAGTTTTGATTTTCCTTGCCAATATCATCTGTATGCCCATCAACAGAAATAATTAAATCTTTATGCTGGTTTAATATTTTAGCTAATGTATCTAATTGCATTTTATTAGAATCATTCAATGTGGAACTTCCTGATGAAAAATAAAGACTAAAATCTTCTTGAATATTTTTTTTCTTTTTAGAAGGCATCGGCTTACAAAATGATATTGGAACAATTTTCTGATCCGCAACCAGCTGACTATCAACTTCTAACACCGATACATCATCTATAAAATATTTGAAAGAAGTATAATATGTTAACTCTTTCTTGGGTCTTGACCAGTTGTCATCAGTCGTTTCTCCAAAAATCAAAAAGTTCAACTCACAAGTAGGTCGGATATACCACTTTTGTTGAAACCATGTCTTAATTGGAGGATTTTTTAAAAGCAAAAACCAATATGGAAAATCACTCAAATAACTATATACATTTCTAGCCATTGCATCACTTTCTGCATTTGTCAAGTTGCACCCGATATGACTTATGATTTCCCGAACATATTGATTGGAAGTATCTGCTGAGATATAATACCAACAACTAATTTCATATATTTTTCCAATTTTTAGTGTTTGGTTTAATTTTGTATAAATATAAGCTCCATGGACTTTATCATTGTCAACTGTATAACCAGCCCAAAGCAAAGACATATTGCATCCATTAAAAGCTTTAGGAGCTACTAACTTGCAGTTGTCATTATAATCAGATCGGATATCTCCAAAAAAGTATTTATTTTCACAATTACAAGAAAAGGAGTATCTGAGAAAGACCAATTTTTCATTAAAGCATTCATTTCGCCCTTTTCTGCTCCTGTATGAGAATATAAACTTCCTAAAGTTTCAAAACCTGGGTTATTTACAAGATTTTGTGAATAAACACTTATAGATAGTGAAAATGAGAATAAAAAAATAAGGCTGGTAAAGTATTTTTTAGTCATTTGATTGTATTTTAATGGTAAAATTATAGTTGATTTCCAGTAAACAATGATGTTGAATCGTTAGATTCAATTAATTGAAAACCATATATTTATCAGCTAAAATATAATTATTTATTAGTTTAATAAAATACAATCAAAATCTTAACAAATAATTAATTCATCTCAATTAAAATATTTTTTAACTCATTAGCATTCTTCGCAATCAAATCAGCTCCTTTTTTCTTCAACAATTGCTCATGTCCATCAAAAATATGTCCAGCTCCTAAAAACCCGATTACTTTTAATCCAGCCGATTTTGCAGCTTGAACTCCAGTCGGACTATCCTCCACCACTATAGTTTTGCTTTTGTCAAGATTCAGCTGTTCAACAGCAAAATTATATAAATCAGGAAATGGCTTTGGTTTTTTCACCATTTGTGAAGAAAACAATTGATCGAAATGGGCAGCTAAGTCAATTTTTTCTACACTTTTTACCATATAATCCAAATTGCTATTAGAAACAATTGATTTTGAAATGCTTAAGTTCCGAATCAAATCATCCATTCCTTCAATACATTGCAGTTCTTTGTCATATTTCTCCCAAAACAATGCTTTATATTCGTCAATATAGGGTTGAATATCCTTTATTTTCAGTTGATTTTTAATAATTTCAAAAACTTCTCTTTCCATCATTCCCGAAAATTGCTGTGCATAAGTATTCACATCACTTTCATACCCAACAGGTTTCAACACTTCTAAAATCGCATTTGTCGCAATAATCTCACTATCAATGATTACGCCATCAAAATCAAATAAAATATAATCAATTAGCTTACTCATCTTTGTATTCAATTGAATACAATTTAACTCAATGAAATTTTATTTGTTGCTAATTTTAATATATTGCTTATTTTTACCCAACAAATATTAGAATAAATGCCATTTCATACTACACCAATTGAGGGATTAATTGTTTTCGAACCACAAATTTGGAAAGACGATAGAGGTTACTTTTTTGAAAGCTATAATCAAAAGACTTTCGAAGCTGGCGGGATTGATGCAGTTTTTGTGCAAGACAATCAAGCTTTTTCAACCTATGGCGTACTGAGAGGATTGCACTACCAAGTAGGTGCTGCTGCTCAAGCAAAATTAGTCAGAGTGATTGAAGGCGAAGTGCTGGATGTGGCTGTTGATTTAAGACCTCATTCAAAAACTTATGGTGAATGGTATAGCATCCGATTGAGTGCAGCAAATGCAAAACAATTATTTGTCCCTAGAGGGTTTGCTCATGGCTATTTAGTATTGAGTGAAACGGCTATATTCTGTTATAAATGTGACAATTTGTACAACAAACAAACTGAAGGCGGGCTCAATTATAATGATAAGTACTTGAATATCAACTGGGAAATTCCATTGGAAGATATTTTATTGTCGCCAAAAGATAAAGATTATCCCCATTTTGGTCATCATAAAAATTAATAGCAACATTCTATGAAAAAGATTCTTGTCACTGGATCCAATGGCCAATTGGGAAAAGCATTGACTATTTTAGCAAAAAAATACCCGCAATTCCAAATCATGGCTGTGGATAAAGCGGAACTTGATATTACACAGCAATTCAGAATCAATGGATTATTCAGAAGAGAAAGCTTTGATTATTGCATCAATGCTGCTGCTTACACCGCTGTGGATAAAGCTGAAACTGAAGAGGAATTGGCACACCAAGTGAATGTTAATGGTGCAAAAAATCTGGCTGAAGCTTGTCATTTACTACAAATTCCCTTGATTCATATATCTACAGATTATGTTTATAATGGAAATCAAGGAATTCCAATAACTGAAAATCAAGAAGTCCAACCAATGGGCGTCTATGCCACCTCTAAATTACTCGGCGAATTAGCGGCAAAATCAGCCAACCAACAAACCATGGTGATTCGAACTTCTTGGGTTTATGCACCTTTTGGGCATAATTTTCTGAAAACCATGTTGAAATATGGAGCAGAAAGAGAAACTATGAATGTAGTTTATGATCAGATTGGAACGCCAACCTATGTTTTTGATTTAGCAAATGCCCTCTTATCCATTATCGATAAAGTGGAGAAAAAATTGGTGGCAAAAGAATTGCTATTCGACACCTATCACTATAGTAATGAAGGGGTTGCCAGTTGGTACGACTTTGCTAAAATCATATTTGATACTCAAAAAATGCATTGCAAACTCAATCCGATTTTGAGTGAAGCCTATCCCACTCCTGCCAAAAGGCCAGCATTTAGCCTTTTAGACAAAACGAAAATAAAAACAACTTTTGGTATTGAAATTCCAAATTGGATGGATAGTGTCAGGAAATGTTTGAAAGAAATTTAGGACTTAAAAAACTATTTTTTCTTCCCTTCCATTTCATCTACATAATCGACAGAGCCTAGTCTGAATCGAAAGGGAATATTCAACTTTTTGTCCCACTTAGCTTCCATTTTGCAAAAAAATGGCAATGATTGAATTTGGTATAATTGAGGCATTTCTACCTTTTTATTGAAAGTTGGAGGTTGATATTTATCAAATTGGTAATTTATAGTGGAGTAGTTATCAAGAATTTTTAAATAGGAATTATTTTGGCTATATAAATCCATTTGTCTTGTCATAAAATAAACAAAAAAAATAAAAAAGTATATATATTTTCTTAAATTCATATTCTTATATATTTTCAAACTTATACATATTTACATTTTAATAAATTGAAAATTTATCAACTAAATATTAATAAAAATTGTAATGTGTTTGGAATTTTCAATTTTTTTACCATATCTTTGACATGTGTAGTTTTCTCATAGTATAATTTATTCTCCTACATCACCCGCCAAATTTCGGATGTAGGAGATTTTTTTTAATCATTCCATCTTTTGGTTTTAATATCAAATCCAGCTAAATCCAAAATTCTATCTACTACTGTTGATGCAATTTCTTCTAGTGTATTTGGTTGAGTATAAAATGAAGGACAAGCAGGGCAAATAATAGCTCCAGCTTCAGTTAGTGTGGTCATATTCCTCAAATGAATTAAGTTGAAGGGCGTTTCTCTAGGCACCACAATTAATTTCCTCCTTTCTTTCAAAATGACATCTGCGGCTCTTGTCGTCAAATCATCTGAGATACCATTCGCAATTCTTCCAACCAATCCCATCGATGATGGGCAAATAATCATTGTGTCATATTTGGCAGAGCCTGAGGCAAATGGGGCATTAAAATCATTTTTAGCAAAGAAGTTAAAAGGATACTTCTTTTCCTCAAAATCACCAATCTCCAATTTCCAATTGTATCTAGCATTATCGCTCATCACCACCCCAATAGCTTCCCATTGGTTCTGTAGCAATACCAACTTATCCATCAGCACCTTTGCATAAATCGAACCACTAGAACCTCCAATTGCCAATACAATTTTTTTCATAATCTATAAATTTCTTGTCAAACCACCGTCAACAGGTAAATTGATACCTGTGATAAAAGAAGCAGCTGGACTAGCTAAAAATGCAGCAGCTGCTGCCACTTCCTCTGCCTTTCCAAATCTTTTCATCGGAATTTTGCTCTTTCTATCATTTTCTGCTTGTTCGAAAGTAATCCCTTTTTTAGCAGATTCTGCTTTGTGGATGGCTTCCAATCTTTCAGTTTCTGTTGGTCCAGGCAATACATTATTGACAGTAATCCCAAATTCAGCTAATTCATTAGCCATTGTTTTTGCCCAGTTTGCCATCGCAGCTCTGGTCGTATTACTAACACCTAAACCGTCAATTGGTTGTTTTACGGATGTAGAAATAATATTGATAATCCTCCCAAATTTCTCGGATTTCATTTTAGGTATCAACCCACTAGCAATGATATGACTGGCAATAATGTGGTTGGTATATGCTTCGAGGAAAGCATCTGGCTTTGCTTCTGTGATGGGACCACCAATTTTTCTATGATACTTTTTAGTGGAGAAGAATCTGATGTATCGATGACCAAAAATTGATGTTGTTGATGATTATTGGGCAATTCTGCTACCAATTCTTTGAGTTTTTGCTCATTTCTGGATGCTACTGTCACATTTGCACCCATTTTTGCTAGCTCAATTGCAATAGAACGACCAATTCCTTTACTCGCCCCACAAACTAGTGCATTCCTATTTATTAAATCTAAATTCATAATTCAATGTTTGTATCAAAGGTAAAAACATTGAACCATAAAGGTTTAAATTTTAGTAATCTTTCTGATAACTTTGAACAATTTCGTACTGTTATTCACCTCTTCTTCAAAAGGATCATGTTCCAAATAATTAGCTGAGATGAGTTTTAATTTATGAGGAATTACTTTAGATTTTTGATTCATGAATATTTTTTGGACATATTTCACCCAGACTTGACCATTATTTTTTATGGCATAAATCTCATTGTCTTTAATATCACTTATACTGCCCAATTCTTTGCAAATCACAATGTCTCCATTATTTATAACAGGCTCCATTGAATTTCCTTCAATTGGAAAAGCGACATAACCGCTACCATTCATTCCTGGAATAGAAAAGGTAGAATTGTCCTCGACACTAAAACTGTCGGTATCAACTTGTGACCCTGCAAATGCCTTAACATTAGTGAAAATAATATTCGATTTGGGTTCGTAATATCCAGCAGAATTATTTGGTTTTTCTGCTGCTCTTTCTACTTTTCCAAATGGCGTTCCTATTCCTTTCAGCATATAGGACTCATTGATTCCAAACTCTTTACAAAGGTTACTAATATGTTTATAATCAATTACTCTTTTGTCGCTAGGGTCCAAATAGGCTCTCACAATATGACCATAAGCTCTGTTTCCAATTATTCTTTCAGCAAAATCACCCATTCCTTTGCCACTTCTGTCATTCAAAACGATTTCACCGTTGTCAACCAACATATTAAAAACTTGTATGAAACGATTATTCAGCTCTAATCTATCTTCGCCTATCATAATTGAAAAATTTACCCAACAAATAATTTTATAATCGCTAGCAAAGTTAAAACAATTTATTGAAATAAAACAATTTATTTATATTTTTTTAAAATATTTTGTTGGCAGAAAAAACAGATATTTTTTTTTATAATATTTTTTATATTATTTATCAGATGTTTCAAGTTATTTTCTTACTTTTGTAACATCATAATGTAAACATAAAATTGTCAAAGTAAATATGAGTGTTATTATCTCTTTGTTAAATCACAAAGGCGGTGTTGGGAAGACAACTAGTACAATCAATATTGGGGCTGCATTAGTGGAATTAGGTAAAAAGGTATTATTGATTGACCTTGACCCTCAGGCTAATCTAACACTTTCGTTAGGAATTTCAAGACAAAAATATTCTATTTATGAGTCAATCAGAGGAGAATCTGATTTGGTTCCTTTCAATGTAAAACCCAATATGGACGTCATAACCTCCTCTTTAGATTTGTCGGGGGCAGAAATGGAGTTGATAAATGAGGCTGGAAGAGAATATATATTAAGAGAATTATTTTCTCCATTAGAAAGTGAATATGATTTTATCTTGATTGATTGCCCTCCATCATTGGGATTATTGACTTTGAATGCATTAACTAGTAGCCATTATGTTATTATCCCTTTACAAACAGAATTCCTTGCATTACAAGGGGTTGCGAAAATCAAACAAGTAATTGATAAGGTCAAATTTAGATTAAATAAAAACTTGGAAATTGGCGGGGTGCTACCCACAATGTATGACTCAAGAAAAGTATTGAATAGAGATGTTGTAGAAACAATTAAAAAATATTTTGCAGAAAAGGTATTTAATACTTATATTCGTGATAATATTGCTTTGGCTGAGGCTCCAGCTCAAAGAAAAGATATTTTCAGCTATAGCCCAAAAAGTCCTGGAGCCGAAGATTATTTGAATTTAGCAAAAGAAATATTAAGTAGAATTTAGAATCAAAAAGCAACATTATTGTGAGTAAGAAAAAATTTTCAAACGGTTTAGATAGTATTTTTGAGACTTCGAAACAAAAAGAAGTGTTTGAGAATGAGACTGTTGTCACATCTGATAACCACACTGAAGTTATCGAAAAGCCTATTGTTACAAGAAAATCTAGTAAAAAGTTTACTTCAGATTTGAGTTCATTATTTGAAGATTCTTTTAATGATCCTAAATCTTATATCGAAAACACTAATGCTCATAACAATTTCAGAAAAGTTCCAATTAGAACTTTAAGTGGATTGGATGTTCTTATTAGAGAAACTGTTGAGCAATCATCCATCGAATTTAATGATGTATTGACTAAAAAACGTATTACTTTTACAATTGAAAATGACAAATTAGAATCATTAAAACAATTGGCGAAGAAGAAAAATATATTCTTGAAAGATGTCATTAGCGAAATAGTGACAAATTACCTTTCAAACAAAAGAGGATGAAAAAAAGGGGTTGAAAATTTTCAACCCCTTTTTTATTATATTCTTGTAGCTAAATCTGCTAATCTAGCAGAATATCCAGCTTCATTATCATACCAGCCTAAAACCTTAACTGTATTGTTCAATACGATGGTCAAACCACTATCGAAAATACAAGAATGTTTGTTTCCAACGATATCAATAGATACAATCGGATCAGCTTGATATTCCAAAATGCCTTTCAATGGACCATCTGCTGCTTTTTTGAAAGCTGCATTAATTTCTTCTACAGTAGCAGGATTCTTTAAAACAGCTGTGAAATCAGTGATAGATCCATCAGGAATTGGAACTCTTAATGAAGATCCATTTAATTTCCCTTTCAAATGAGGTAAAACTAATCCAACTGCTTTCGCTGCACCCGTACTAGTTGGTACTATGCTATAAGCTGCCGCTCTAGCTCTTCTCAAATCTTTATGAGGAGCGTCTTGTAAATTTTGATCGGCTGTATAAGCATGGATTGTTTGCATAAAACCGCTTTCAACTCCAAATGCCTCATCCAAAACTTTTACCATCGGAGCTAAGCAATTCGTCGTGCAAGATGCATTTGAGTAAATCTTCTTATCAGAAGTGATTTGTGCATCATTTACACCCAAAACAATAGTTTCAACTTCTCCAGTTGCAGGAGCTGAAATTACTACTTTTTTAGCACCAGCATCCAAATGCAATTTAGCAGAAGCAGAATCAGTAAATCTACCAGTACATTCAATTACAACATCTACCCCCATAGTTCCCCATGGTAATTTCGCTGGTTCTCTTTCAGCTATTCCATGAATTTTGTTGCCATTAACAACGATGAAATCACCCTCTGTACTTACAGTTCCATTGAATCTACCGTGAACAGAGTCATACTTCAACAAATGTGCTAAAGTAGCATTATCTGTTAAATCATTAATTGCGACCACTTCGACGTTAGGGTTTTCAATTAAATTTCTGAAAGTTAATCGGCCAATTCGACCAAAGCCATTAATAGCTATTTTGATTTTTGACATAAAGAAGAAAATTTGGTTATCAAATTTGAAGACTCAAAATTACGAATTAAATATGATTTCTTTGTCATCTAAGATTCATAATATTAATTGAAAATCAAATATTCTACATCATCTTTGTATTTCAATATAGCCAGTAAATACTTTTCCCAAACATTCTAAATTTATGTAATAAAAATAGGTCCCATCTGGCAACGGCTCATCCGTGAATTTACCATCCCACCCTTTCAAGTTGGTGTAGTTCTTTTTCTTATAAACTTCATTACCCCATCTATTATAAATGATCACCTTATTTTGAGGATAATTTTCAATTCCTTCGATTACAAATTTCTGGTTATACAAATCGCCATTGGGTGAAATAGCATTATATATCTTAAATTTTGTATTAATCGTATCTCCGTTAAAGAAACTAATCGTATCTCTACATCCATTTGCATCTAAAACAGTGACAAAATAAGCCCCAGTTTTCATATATCGAATCGAATCTTTACTCGTAAATCCATCACTCCACTCAAAACTTAGTGGCTTTGTTCCATTTGAAACATGAAGAGCAGCCCCAGATAAACAATCCAAATCATTTAATTTTTCGACTTTTAATTCTGGATTATTGCTACTAACAAAAATTGAGTCAATATCAGTACAACCTCTTGCATCGGTCATAGTCACTTTGTAAAAATCTGATTTAGAAACAATTACAGATTTACTGATTAGATTATTGTCCCATAAATATTTCAATGGGTCTGTAAATATTCCATTTTTAATATTTGCGACTAATGATTTATTACAATTTGATGTATCCGAAGCATCCAATTGAATTTCAAATTTTGGAATCAAAACTGTCATACTTTGTACTGATTTACAGCCATTTGCATCTTGAACAGTCAAAGTATAATAGCCATCATCCAAACCAACGATTGTATCATTAACACTTAAATCAAACCATCTATAAGTATATGGAGGGTTCCCATTCGTTACGTTTGCTTGAAGATTAGCCTTACAATCAACAATCCTTTCTACTAGCTTTATTTGAGGAGTGTCAACTGAAACTAATTGTTCCATCGTATTAGAACAGCCATTTTTATCTATAATAGTCAAAGTATATTTTCCATTATCAAGATTTGAAATTGAATCTGATATTGCTCCATTACTCCAAAGCAAATTAAATGGTTTATCGACCTTATCTAGGATATAGGACAAATTATGTTTACAATTGGTGATCGGTAAAGTTTTAATAGAAAATATGGGCAAATCTGGTTGCTTAAGGACTATTGTATCTTCGAATAACACACAATTTTCAAATTCAATTTTCAAAGAAATCGTATCCACCTTGTTGGTTAATTGGTATTTAGCATTATTCAAATTGATTCCTTCATTAAAAACAAAACCGTTACTTAATTTCTTCCAAATAAAATTTGCCCCTTCAAATGTAGAAACAGCAAGATTAATAATATTACTATCACATTTTCCGACTGAAACATTCGTAAAAAAGTCAGGTGGCAAGATAACAGACTTATTGTAATCAATACTATTCCCACATCCATCAATAAATTGGAAACAATAATCTCCTGGCTTAAAATCTTTAAAAACCAAATTTTGATTATTCGATATAGTATCTAAAATTACATTTTTATTAATGCAATCAATAATTTTTGTATTGTATGGAGGTACTCCATTTCTAAATTTAACCGATAAAAGACCATTATTCTGGCAAGCTATATAATCAATATTAATAGAATCAATTTTTTGGTAGTTTTCAGGTTTGAAGGTGAAAGTTAGGGTGTCTATTGGGCAATAGTCACCAAAGAATGTAATTGAATTACTATTTCCACTTTCTTTATTCAAATATAAATATGCTGTATGACTTGACCCAGGTATCTGACTTGTAAATTTTCCAATAGAATCAGCTTTACATAAATTTGGTTTTTGAAAATCATACATACAATCTAATGTATAAAAATCATTTTCCTTATTTCTTATTAAAATATTTGATACAGTTTTTCCCCAATTTTCCCAAAACAGTTTACTATATGCACCTTTTAATATTAGATTACCATCTAATGGACACAGAGGAGGTATAAATTCAAGTTTATGGTTTAATTTGGGCATTGTAATTAATGTATCAGCACAATCTAATCCCATTTTCAATTTATATTGTCTTTCTGGATATAAATATGCTGAACCTAAAAATCCATTAAATGTATAATTACCTTTCATTGTTTCTGTAATGTTATTACTAAAATCTGTAATATCACAAGGGATATTAGAAGTTGCTTTTAAGTTATAGACAGGTTCACAACCTCCTTGACTATTTAACTTTGAAGTAATTGATACCCTTAGGGTAATGTTAAACTTTCCAATATCTACAGAATCTTTAAGAATACCTTTACCAGAACATTCAAATTCAACAATGTATTTTCCTGATTTTATATTATCAAAAACACCATTTGTATCAATTGTAATTAACTTGCCTGTATTATCATATAATTTATATACACCACCACTAAAATCTGAAGTAATTTCACTACCTGTATTACTCAAGTAATTAATCCCAATGGATGATAGTATTTGATTACATTTAGGTATCAATGTTAATTTAGGTAAATCTTCTTGAATTTCTAAATCATCACATACATTACTAATTTTAAATTTAGCTGGATGGATAACATTTTTAAAAATAGCTAAATCTCCTACAATTATTTCTTCAGGAAAACAAGTCAAACATCTAAATGTATTTGTAAGATTATTATTCTTTGGAATTATAATTGTTTTGCTACTATCACAAAACTCTTTTAATGTAACTTCAAAGCACTTTGGTTTAAGGTCATAAAAATTTCCACAAAAATCAACTATCCTAAATGTTGCATCTTCAAAATTTACTAAATTTGAATAAAAATTTGAATCAACTCCATTTGGGTTTTCGATTGGAGTTGGGTTATCTGTAGTAAAGTAATAATACTTATATGGAGGTACTCCATTAAATCCATTAATTTTCGATGATTTATCCCTACAACTATGACAAATCGATGTTGAATAAAGGCCTGAACAAGCTAAGTCGTTTGTAGCAGTTGTTTTACAAACATCTTCAAGTAAGATTTTCCAATTACAACTAGGAGGTAAACAGAAAATATCTCCGCCTTTAAAATTCGATACATCCTGATTAATTGTATCTTTATCAGAAATAAAAATTAATTTTTGATATGGAGGAATTCCATTTGATGAAGATGAAATATCAATTTTTATTCCATTCTTACATAATGTAGTATCACATATTGTAGAAATAGATAGTGGTTTACTTATAATTTCCGAACAATATGATGAAAAATTTCCACATGAATCAATGACTTTAATACAATATTTACCTTTAACAGGCGTAAATATAGAATCAGTTTGATATGGACTATAAGAAATTCCATTATCTACTGAAATTGCATATTTGAAAGGTGGTCTTCCATTTGTTATTACAGCTGATACTTGACAACCATTTACACTTGCATATATAGCTGGTGGCATATAGTTTCCTTCAACAATAATAGAATCCATCACAGTTTGAGCAGGGATACTATTATCAGTTACAGTTACGTAATATTTACCTGCTTCCAAAGCATTATATGTAATTGAAGTTTGACTAATACAAGTATAACAATTATTACAAGAAGATAAATCGTAACAATATGGTGGTTTCCCACCTAACACTTCTATACTTACTGATCCTGTTGCATTACAATTAGAAGATGTACTCGAAGTTTTAATGTTTAATTGAGCAAATAAGCTATGAGTTAAAAGGATAATTATAAAACAACTTAATTGAAATCTCTTTTTGTTTTGTAAAGTCAATATCATATGGGTTTAGTTTTGTTTCGCAATTATATAACTTTATAGAATAATCAATTATTGTTTAAGGATTATAAAAATCATTTAAAATCTCAAACATTAATTGAACAGAATAATATCTAAGATACATTTATTTTCAAAAGTGATATACATTTTTAACTTGATTTTAGAAAAATAAAAAAATTGAAAAAAAATTGAAAATTATTTGGTGATATCTAAAATTACATCTTATATTTGCAACGCATTTAAAGAAATGCTTACCAAAACATAATTTTATCCTGATTTAAAATGTAATGGCCCGTTCGTCTATCGGTTAGGACACCAGGTTTTCATCCTGGTAAGAGGGGTTCGACTCCCCTACGGGCTACATATCAAAATCCTTGTAATTTTAATCAATTGCAAGGATTTTTTAATTATATCAATTTACTAAAAATTATATTGTATTTATCTATTCTATCAAATTAATTATACTTCACTCAAAATTGTTATAAAAGAAAAAAGGCACCTAGTTTGTTAAACTAGATGCCTTTTAAAATATATGAGAACTGATATAATAGTCAAATACTAATATCCAGCGTCTTTGTTACCACTATAATTCTTAGTTCCTTTCACATTGATACCACCGCAATCCATGTCAACATCTGTTGGCTTAGCTGTTCTAAACTCAACTCTTCTGTTTACATATTCTTTTGCTTTAGTATTCACCAATTGTGCTTCGCTATAGTTTAAGATGAAACGATCTCTAGAGAAACCATATTTTTTCATCATATAATCAATAGTTTCAGAAGCTCTTTTGCAAGCAATAGCATTTCCTCTTGCTGAATTCGCTCCATCAGTGTAACCAGTTACAACGATTTTTCTATTATCACATGTTTGCATTACAGTAGCAACATTTTGTAATTTGTCAAATTCTGCCTTTTTGATAAATGATTTATCATAATCAAAGTGAACGATTGGGAAGAACCATTCGTCTAAGCAAGAACATGGATCACATTTGATAGAAGCAATTTTAGTATCAACAATCTTGATTACATCTGGCTCAGAAACATAATTTGGTTTCGGAACTTGAGCAATACCTGCATTGTCAATTTTGTATCCTGGAGGAGAATAAATTTCTTTATCTTTATAGTCAGGGAAACCATCTTTATCACTATCTAAAGTGATACCTCTTGTATCCACAGCTGCACCAGCAGGAGATTCTTTTTCTTGATCGAACATATCAATAACACCATCAGCATCACTATCAGTTGGATCAAACTTAGGTCTTGCTTTTAATTCAGCAACATCATCATTTAAGATGTCCATTGGACTAACCCAGTATAAAGGCTCAGTTCTATTAGATGATTTTCCAATATTGAAATTGAATCTTACACTTGTATAATGTAATAAATCTCTGTATTGAGTTTCAGGAGCAGCAACTCCTTGACCACCTGGAGATTTCAATCTATAACCATCTAACATATCACCATTGTTACCAAAAACTAATGTAACATTATGATCAATACCGATATTAAATTTAGGAGTTACTTTGAATGAAAAGCCAACACCACCTTGTCCATGAAATTGGAAAGTTCTGATATCATCACTACCTACAGATACTTTAGTATCATGTGGAGAGTATAAATCAACACTAGTTTCATATGTTTTGTCCATCAAAGCTTTCAAATCTTTTTGAGCAGTTGTAGCTGTTGGCCAATTATATAATGCTGAACCATTTAATGCATTTGTTTTCACATTGAAAGCATTAAAACCAGCACCCATATAAACATAAACATTATATTTACTTAAGCTTTTCTTGTAATTCCAATTATTTAAGCTATACAATAATTGTAAAGATGTAGCTAAATAAGTATTTCTGTAATTAGCATGGTAAGCAGCACCGGTAGCACCAAAATTGTACATACTTACAGAATTAATTGGTGAAATAGTTGCAGAAGGACCTGCAGCACCACCAGTGTTTCTTTGCTCTAATCCATAAGTCCTATTAAACACAGCGTCTAATCTTAAAGACAATGGATAATCTAATGCTCTTCTAACATGAAAACCAAAACCGAAACCTGGTCTTGGAGATACATCACCTAAAACAATTGCATGACCTCCGTGAACACCAATTTCCCACATTTGTTTTGGATAATTAGCTGTAGGAGCTGTTTTAGTACTAAGTGTAGCTTCTTGAGCAGCCAAATTAGCTGCCAAACCTAAAACTAATACTAAAAATAAGTTAAACTTCTTATACATATATATAATTTTTATAGAATAATTTTCATTTTAAGCTGCAAATATAAGTAAAAAAACAATAACGATGCCAATTAAATAGATATATTATTGATTCTTAACCTTGATTTAACAATTATTTAATTTATCTAATGCAATTTTCAGTGCATTTCTCGATAATTTCAAACCACTATTGTCCATTTCATGGATTTTTTTCAATGCATTTTTGATTGTCATAGAAACGTCAAAAAATATTCCTTTATCTGTCATTTCACAATCTTTTTGCATCAAATATGCAAAAACCCTTGCCATTCCACAATTGGCTATAAAATCTGGTACTAAACTAATGTGTGAATCTAAATTATTGGCAGTCTCACCAAAGAAAATATTGTCGTCTGAGAATGGAACATTTGCTCCACAAGAAATAACTTTTATGCCATTATTTTTGAGACGAGAAGCTTGTTCACTAGTCACAATCTTTGATGCAGCTCCTGGAATAAAAATATCACATGGTACATCCCAAATCCTTGCATTCACTTCTTCAAATGACATTAAATCGTTATGAATCAATTGATTGTTCTTCTTATCTAAGAACATTTTTTCAATTTCAGAGAAAGAAAAACCTTCATTTTTTATTACTCCACCGCTTCTATCAATAATTCCTACTATTTTAGCTCCTTGCTTGGAAAGGTAAAACCCAGCTGCAGAAGCTACATTCCCCCATCCTTGAATTATAACTCTTTTCCCTTCCAGATTTTGTTGATGAAAAATATCATAAAAATGCTTTACGGATTCAGAAACACCATATCCAGTAATCATATCAGCAACAGCATACTTTTTGGAATTTGAAGGTACAAAATCAACATCTTCAACGATTTTGGCACATCCATATCGTAATTGACCTAATATGTTTACTTTATCACCATCGTTACATTTTAAATGTCCATTCACAATTCCTTCCTGCGGATGCCAAAGTCCCAAATCTTCAGTGATAGGAATAACATCCTTTAATTCATCGACATTTAAATCTCCTCCAGTTCCGTAATATGTTTTTAAAATGGGGATGATAGCTTGATACCATCTTTTAAGTACATCTGTTCTTCTTGGATCGTTAGGGTCGAAGTTAATTCCAGATTTTGCACCACCTATATTTGGTCCACAAACTGAAAATTTGACTTCCATAACTTTTGATAAAGAAATAACTTCATCCTTGGATAAACCTAATCTCATTCTAGTTCCGCCACCAGCAGCTCCTCCTCTTAAAGAATTTATTACAATCCAACCAGTTGCATTTGTCTCAGAATCATTCCATTCGAAAACTATTTCTGGTTTTTTGTTCTTGAAATTCTCTAATAATTCAGTAATCATATTAAATTCATTTTGAATTTGTAACTTTGAGGGTGCAAAAATACTCAATTGTTCACAAATAAATTAAGAAAATGTTTTTTTAACTTTTTTTTATAATTTTGTACATAATCAAAATACAAATCATGATTCAACATTGGTTGAAACCTTTATCAAAAAATCTTATTGAGCATATTAGTCAGTATAATATGTCACAACGTGTTGATTTTCATCATACTACTTTCCCAAAATTGGAAAAAAATTCAATTGTTATTTTTGGCGTTGATGAAAATTATGATGCAGTAAGAAAGGTGCTTTATTCGAACTTACAATGGCATTTTGGAAATACCGTTATTGCTGACCTTGGAAATTTGAAAAAAGGGGAAGAAATGCACCTTCAACCTATTGTACAAGAGCTAATTGAGGGTAATATTTTTCCAATAATACTTGGATTAGAAGGGAATTTGCAAAATGTTGTTGAAAGAATTTTGGTATCAAAATATCATAAAATCAATATTGCCAGTATTGATTCAAAAATAAATTTCTCGAATAAAACTTCTATAAATTATATTCCTATTGGATATCAGCAACACTTCATTGATCCTGAAATTTTTGACAAATTAGATTTGAACCTAAGAAATCATTTGAGATTGGGACAATTTAAAGCAAATAATGAAGATGCAGAAGTGCTGTTGCGAAGTTCTACTTTTGCCAAATTTGATGTTTCTTGTATTCGTGGCTCAGATGCACCTGGGCAGTTAGATGCAAGCCCTAATGGTTTGTATAGTGAAGAATGGTGTCTGCTCAATCGATTCTCTGGTATCAGTGATGCAACCAAAATCGTTGGTATTAGCGGATATGCACCAGATTTGGATATTCAAAATATGACTGCAAAATTGTTAGCACAAGGCATTTGGTATTTGATAGAAGGTTTTAGTGATAGAATGGGCGATTACCCATATTCTCTTAACAATTTAGTAGAATATGTTGTTGATATTCAATCACTTGATCAATATATGATTATTTTTTGGAAAAGTACAAAATCTGGAAGATGGTGGTTAGAAATTGACAAAACCAACCTTAAAACTAAAAACCAAAAGATGTTAATTCCTTGTACTTACAATGACTATTTAAAAGCAAGTAACAATGAAATACCTGATAGATTAATCAAAGCTATTTCATTTTTAGATGAAGATTAATCCAATTTGAAAATATCATTGACACCTATTAATCTATTCACTTGATATGCTTCTGCATATTTATAGCCAGCTAATCTTCCAAAAAGTATGTTTTTAGCTTGAATATAATCCAAAAAATCTTTACCAGAAATAGGAGTTTTTGGTCCGTTTTGCTCAGAAGCATCAAATTGGGAAGAAAAACAATAGATTAAATCTAGTTTTTTATCAAAAAATGGTGTGATATCTACTGCGAAATCTGCTTCCATTGTATAATCTTGTAAATAGTGGTAAACCGCATTGGGTCTCCATTTTTCCTGCTTAACACCTTCGTAATTGGTTTCTATTTTTTCTAATCCAGCTAAAAAAGCTGCATCAGCAGTGATTTTCGCAGCTCTTCCATGATCAGGATGTCTATCCGATTTTGCATTTGCAAATAAGATTTTTGGTTTAGAAGCACGGATTATTTCAATAATTGAGATGGATGTTTCTTCATTGAAATTGATAAATCCATCTTGGTTTTTCAAAATCACTCTAAATTTTGCACCCATTAGTTGGGCAGCATCAAAAGCTTCTTTTCTTCTGATTTCGGCATTTCCTCTAGTTCCCAGCTCTCCTTGAGTGAGGTCTAACAAACCTACAGTATATCCTTTATTTATTTGGTTTAAAAGTGTTCCAGAACAACTCAATTCAATATCGTCAGGATGAACACCAATCGCTAAAATATCTACTTTTTGTATTTCGCCGAAAATCATAACTTTATTAATTAATATTTCTTAAAACTTCAAGTGGGGATTTTTTCAACAATCCTCTTGCCCCTATCCAACCTAAAAACATCGTGATGAACGCTATGAAAAAGCTAATGAGGACAGTTGCCTTTATTTCAATAGAAAATGGAATGGAAAACACCCATTTTGAAAGCACAAAAGTAGTTAAAATTGATAAAATAATCCCTGTCAAAGCAGAAGTTATCCCAATTAAAAAATATTCAATTGCATTGATTAAAATGATAGTTGAGGAGGAAGCACCAAGGGTACGGAGCAAAATACTTTCTTTGATTCTTTGTTTCCGACTCAAGAATATACTACCTATGAGTACTAAAAGACCTGTCAAAATACAAAATGATGCCATGAAACGAATGACAAATGTCACCTTATTCAAGATAGTTTCGGCTGTTTTCAGGATTTGGGTAAGATCAACAAAAGAGACATTTGGGTAAAGTGGAACGATCTTCTTTTGTAAATTAGCAGCATCGGTTGGGCTTTTAGTTTTGGTTACAATTACAAAAAATTGAGGAGCTTTTTCAAGTACACCACTAGGAAATACCACAAAAAAATTCGTTTGAACTCTATTGAAGTCCACTTTTCGAATGCTTGCCACTTCGGCTTCAATAGGCACACCTTGAACATTAAATTGTAATTTTGTACCAATTTTTGCTTTCATTGGCTTGGAAACCCTATCCGACAATGAGACATATATTTTCCCATCATTAGGCAATTCTGAATGCCATTTTCCTTCTATTATTTTTTCTGTATCTATTAAAGTATCTCTATATGTACAACGATATTCTCTGTCAAAAACCCATTCTGGAATGGTAGAATCTGCTTCCGTTTTCGCTAAACCATCGATTGTCTCCAACCGCATCGTCACGATAGGTACTTGCTGAATCACAGGCAATCCTTGTTCCAATATTTTGGTTGCTACACTATCTTTTTGACTTGATTGGATATCAAAAAGTATGGTATTCGGTTGGGCTCCGCTATCTGCAAGTGAAACTTGCTTCAGCAATAAGTTTTGTATATTATATAGTGTCGTAATGAGCATTACACCCAAACCAATCACTGACAACAAAATAAAAGTCTGATTATCTGGCCTATACATATTTGCCATTGCCTGACGAACTACAAATGGAAATTGTTGAAACCTCATTTTTTTCAAAATAAAAGTTAGAATCCAGGCAATGAATGTAATAAATCCAAAAAAAGATATCGTTCCTACAATAAATCCAGCCGCTAATTTTGCATCCCCTATTTGAATCCAAGAGAATAAAAACATTAATACAATTATCAAAAAATAAAAAATATTCCTGATTGGGTCAGCAGGTAATTTTTCATCTTCAAACGACATTCTTAAGGTTTGTAATGGAGAAATTTTACGAATCGAAATTAAAGGAATTAATGCAAAAACAATAGAAAAAACAACACCTACCACCAAACCATAAATAACTGCTGTAGGCGACAAACTGGTACTTGAATCTTTAATAGGTAATAAATCTTTCAATACTGCTGGCAATAATAATTGGATGCCACCACCTAAAAAGATACCGAGTATTGAACCCAGAAATCCCATTACTACTACTTGTATCAAAAAAATCAAAAAGGTTTGAGAGGAACTCAAGCCAATACATCGCAAGGTGGCTATGGAAGCAATTTTATCTTTTATATATAAATGAACGCCGCTTCCTACTCCAATACAGCCTAAAAGTAAAGAAATAAAAGCAATCAAATTCAAAAAATCTGTCATGTTTCCAAAAGCCTTTCCAAGGTTTTCCTTTCTGTTTTCAACAGTTTCTACTTGTACATTTTCGCTTTTGAAAGCTGCAGACCAATTTTTTAATTTTTGATCAATCGGAAAATTATTTTTAAGCTTAAAATATTGTGTATAGGTTATTCTACTCCCCTTTTGTAACAAACCCGTTTCTTCAATCTTTTTTCCTGGGAAATATACAATTGGGGCTATAGCAGATTCTAAGCCAGCTCTTCCTGGAGCTGAAATTAAAAATCCAACAATAGGAAGGGTGGAGTTTCCCAAACTAATTGAATCATTTATATTTAAATTGTATTGTAGTTTCAATGACTGGTCGCAAAGTACCCCTTCTCCATTGTAAAATTTATTTACATTTTCTTCTGGCTCAACTTTAATTTTTCCAAAAAATGGATATTTTCCATCTAATGCATTGACTTGTACTAATTTAGTATCTTGAGTTTTGGGAAACAAAGCCATTGAAACAAAATTAATCATGAGTGCTTTCTCCCCTTGAATGGAGTCAATCAGTTTTTGGGAATTCTCTGTAAATTTGGTCAACGAAGTCAATGACAAATCAGCACCCAATAGCGTCTTTGATTCATTTTGAATATCTGATTTTAGATTTTCACTAAATGATTTTAATGCAACTAAAGCAGCAACGCCAAAGATGATAGATAATATAAAAAGCCATAGCCTTCCCGGATTTCTTTTGCTATCCCGAAAAGCCATTGTCAATAACCAACTAAATCTTAATTCCCTCATGATTTAAAATAATATCTTAAAACTCATTCCATTCAAAAAAGTTGAAAAAATAATAGCATTGTTATCAAATATAAGTCATAAACTAAAACTAATAGATAAAAATAGCAAAATAGACGATAAATTGTATTTTTGTATCATGTTAGCCGAACCTATTATTGTATCAAAAGAATTTCATGAAGTATTGGACCAGATGGAATATTCCAATACCAACTTATTTGTTACGGGCAGGGCTGGTACTGGAAAATCAACCTTGTTAAACCTTTTTAGGAGAACGACTAAAAAAAATTTGTAATCCTTGCTCCAACTGGGATCGCAGCATTGAATGTTCAAGGACAAACGATTCATTCTTTTTTTGGGTTCCCACCAAGGATTGTTCCATTCCATGAGCTCAAAAAAAGGAAAAACCATAAGTTGTATAAAAATATTGAAGTCATGATTATCGATGAAATATCAATGGTTAGGGCTGATATGATGGATGCAATTGATGTTTTTTTGAGAAATAATAGAGAAAATGACGTCCCTTTTGGTGGAATCCAAATTATTTTTTTTGGTGATCTATTCCAGCTTCCTCCAGTTGTTTCTTCTGCTGAAGAAAAACAATATTTAGAAAACAATTATAATAGTGTTTATTTTTTCGATGCTTTTGCATTGAAAAATGTTGATTATCAGCTTGTTGAACTCAGAAAAGTTTATCGACAAGATGAAAGGCATTTCGTCAGATTGTTAGATGCAATCCGATTAAATAGAATGGATGAGGATGATTTGATGGATTTGAATGAGGTGTATCAACCTAATTTCGAAATGGAGGATTTTTATATTACTTTATCACCAAGAAATAATTTAGTGGATAAAATCAACCAGTTATCCTTATCACAATTAGAGGGAGAAATTTATAGTTATACCGCAAATGTTTTTGGGCAATTCAATCCAAGTCAATTCCCTACTGATTTGATGATTCAGTTAAAAATTGGTGCACAAGTGATGATGATTCGGAATGATCCTGACAAAAAGTTTGTAAATGGCACATTAGGAATTATTAAAGACATTGAAGATGATATCATTAAAGTAGCAGTAGAATTTAATGGCTCAAAAAATATAATAGATGTAACAAAAACAACTTGGGAAGTCATTCAATACAAAATTGATGAAGAGAACCCAAAAAAAATCAATTCAGAAATCATCGGATCATTTTCTCAATATCCCATTAAATTAGCTTGGGCTATCACAATACATAAAAGTCAAGGAAAAACTTTCGAAAAAGTAGTGATTGATATGGGTCAAGGAGCCTTCGAACATGGTCAAACTTATGTAGCATTGAGTCGATGCAAAACATTGAAAGGCATTGTTTTAAAGCAACCTTTAAGAGCAAGAGACATCATTGTAGATGATAAAATAGTTACTTATTTTCTTAATAAAAGATAAAAAAGTATTTTTTTATTTGTCAAAAATTTCTTAACTTAGCCTTATAAATTAAATTCTTTTTAAAAAATAAAATTTTTAATCTATGACTAAAGTACATAAACACCATGCAGACCCAAGAGACAAAGCTGACATGAGTAAATTTCTAAAGATTGTTGGTGTAATCGTAATAGTATTGATGGTTTTAATGTATTTTCTTATGAATCGTTAATTTTTTTTGATTTTCGATATAGATAAGAAAAGAAATAAAGCGATTATACCTAAAACCGAACCGAATAAAAAAGCTGCTCCAGGGAAGTAGATAGTTGCATTTGGACTGCTGAAATAAGCAAATAGTTTTGTATGAATCAGTGGTCCAAAGATTGCAGTCAGACTGACCAAAGACGTGATACCTCCCTGTAGTTCACCTTGTTGATTGGGTGGAACTTGTTTAGAGATCAGACCTTGAATGGTGGGTCCTGCAATTCCACTCAAAGCAAAAGGTATCATAATTGCATACATCATCCAGCCTTTGTTTGCAATGCTAAATAAGAAAAAACCTGCGGAGAAAAACATTAAGCCAATATAAATTGCTTTTCTTTCCCCAATTTTTGGGACAATTGACCTAATTAATAATCCTTGAACTAAAGCAACCATCAAACCAACAAAACCCAATGAGAATCCTACTTCTTTGTTTGTCCAATTAAATTGCTTCATTGTAAAAAGTGGCCATGTGCTAGGATGCACTTGACCCGCCAATTGTACACAAACCAATACTGCAATTAGTCCAATAATAGCTGGATGTTTTGACAGATTGGATAATGTACCAACGGGATTGGCTCTTTTCCAAGAAAATTTTCTTCTGTTTTCTGGTGCTAAAGATTCAGGTAAAATAAAATAACCATAAAGCCAATTCAATAAAGTCAAAATGGCTGCAACTAAAAAAGGTAATCGTATGTGAATATCTCCCAAAAATCCTCCAATAGTAGGACCAATGATAAAACCAATACCGAAAGCTGCACCAATCATTCCAAAGTTTTGAGCTCTTTTTTCTGGGGGGCTCACATCTGCAATATAGGCACTTGCAGTAGTGAAACTACCGCCAGTGATACCTGCAATCACTCTTCCCAAAAACAACCAACCTAAGGATGGTGCAAAGAACAAAAGCAAATGATCCATTCCAAAACCAAATAATGAAAAAAGCAAAACGGGGCGTCTACCAAATTGATCACTAAGTCCTCCCAAAATTGGAGAAAAAATGAATTGCATAATGGCATAAACTGAAATTAAATATCCAGTATATTCTGATGCAGTACTAAAATCTTGGTTTGTAAACTCCTTTATCAATGCTGGAAGCACAGGGATAATCAATCCAATTCCAATAATATCAATTAATAAAGTAATGAATATGAATAAAGTAGAAGCTTTTCTCATTTAAAATATTTGCCACAAAGCTAATATAACTTGCTAATTATGGTAACGATTCAGTTGAATATAAATGTTAATAAATTTGTTAATTGTTATTTCCCTTCATCTAATCTAGATAAATAATCATTATTTGGGAAAAACAACCCAGAAGGTAATGAACTAGGCTCAAATCTACTTAAATTGCTGTCATAAAGCCCGTTTTTTACAAAATCTGAAATTTGCTTAATTTCATTTTCAGTTAGGTTCAGGGGTTTAAAATCGGGAAAGTTGTGAAATGGAATTTTTTTTTTTTTTTTATTCCCTCATTTTTAATTTCTATATCTGTGAGCCCCGACTAAAAGGGAGAATTTTTTGAAAATATTTTTATAATTTTAAGGGGGGGAGTTTTAAAATATTATTTTTCTTTGGGTTTCCTGTAAAACCTCCTCTTCTAAAAACTCTGGCTTATTATCTGTAATTGCAACAACTGTGTTATCAACTACCATTTTTAAATCATTTAATCCTAGTGCAAAAAACAGATGGACATATGACAATTCCCTTCCTTTCCAAGATGCCCCTTGTTTCTGTTTTTGAAGAATATAATTGCCATTCGCCATACGAATGGTGCCTCAGTAGCTAAAAGGTTTTCATAAGCACCAGCTAACTTTAAATTCATATTGGGATAGGCTTTCTTAAAAAGTTCTTTATAAACTGGCTGCTCATCTAAGAAAGTTTTGCTAATATTTAACCTATGGACATCCTGACCTGCAATAGCTTGTGTCCACAAAATATTGGTCTGATATGCAATATTTAATGCCGAAGGAGAACGGACAGGTTGTACATCTACTTCATTATCACTATAATTTTTATTTTTCACCCTTCGTTCGCCTTTTACCCCATATCCAACACCACCTTCACCCATACCTTGAGGAATACCGCTTGATAACCAGCTTTCTGACTATGGCTGGAGCATGAATAAGTTTTAAGACTCTCTAATTTCAATGGGTTTGCAATTGCTGTTTCATGGAAGAGTAATTGCCCAATTAACTTCTCTTTGGTTATCGGATATTAGGGTCTTGGGAATTTTGTAACCCAGCTTTTGAAAAACTAAATTTTTCCACAACATATTATTGGAAGAAAGTAAATTTTCAAGCTCTGTATCTAAAGAAGTGGGATTATTATTCAAATCGTCGTTTGAAGAACAAGCAGTTATATATATAAGTAAAAATGTATAGAAGGTGATTCTTTTCATAATAGTGGAAATTACTAATAAAATATCAATTTTAATGCCACAACTTTCATTATTTTTATAAGGCAAACTTTAAATTTAGTTAACTCGAGTTACAAGAAATTAAATTCCATCCAACACCAAAACAATTCAATTAATTGTTTTTCTAATATCAGAATTCATATAATGTTTTTTTAATTTTAATCAATTAATTAACAAAAAAAGCCTCAAAACTTAAAGTTATGAGGCTTTTTTACTATTTCAAAAATTGTAATATTAAAATTTAACTTCAGGCACTTTGTCTGACCCTTCTTTTGCTTGGAAATATCCTTTTTCTTTGAAACCGAACATACCTCCTAAAATATTATTAGGGAAAGTAACCAGTTTTGAATTGAAATCTTTCACTGAATCATTGAAATCTTTTCTAGAAACAGTTATTCTATTTTCACAACCCTCTAATTGTACTCTCAAATCAGAAAAACCTTGAGTAGCCTTCAATTCTGGATAATTTTCAGTAACCATCATCAATCTACCTAATGCTTGACTCAATTGACCTTGAGCATTTTGAAATTCTTGTAATTTCTCAGGAGTTAAGTCTTTTGGATCTACTCTAATTGAAGTAGCTTTTGATCTTGCTTCTACCACTGCAGTTAAAGTAGATTGCTCAAAGTTTGCAGCGCCTTTTACTGTAGCCACCAAATTAGGAATCAAATCTGATCTTCTTTGATATTGATTTTCTACATCTGACCATTTAGCTTTCACTCCTTGATCCAACGTAGCCAAACTATTGTATTTATTACAGCCAACAAATACTAAAATTACAGCTAAAATGATAAAAATAAAATTAGTCTTCATGTTTAATTTTAATTATTGAAAAATTGGTTTCACGAAATTAACACAAAGTCATTATATTTCATTCCCAAAGGTGTAAATTTGTGATAAATATTCGATAAAAATTATATTTAACTTTTTTTATTTATGTATAAAAATATAATATTCAGCTTATTAGCCATTTTGTCAATCTCTTTTGTTTCTTGCAAATCCGACAAAGAAGATACTACAAAAAAGCAAAGTAATACGGAAAAAAATGCAAAAGGAGATATCATACAGAAATTGAATAGTGCCGCATTTTTAACTACTGGTTATTGGATAATCGATGGTTATGTAGAATTACATAAAGAACCAGACATTAAAGGTATGTATTATAAGTTTTTTGACGATGGCACTTTTGAGTATTACCAATATAAAAATTTATTATCAAAGGGTATCTGGAAATTTGATTGGAGGGCACAAATGATAGAATTGAACTATGAAAAATTGCCACATTTACCTGTTCAATGGGATGTGATGACATTTAATAGTGTGATGGTTTGGAAAGGGAATACGCCAAAAAATCCTGGTGGGGCACAAGTTAAATTTTCTAATGTCGATAAATTACCTTTCTAAGATTTGAAAAAAAGTGCATTCTATATTATTTTTTGTTTTACAACTTGCTTGAATGCACAATTACCAAGCAATTGGATTCCCCTTTTTTCTGATGATTTTAATAGCACTCAATTAGATACTACTTTATGGAAAACTGCATTTCCTTGGGCTAGATCTTTTGTTTCTGATCAGATTTTTTCAAAGGATTATAATGAAGATGCAATATTCGAATTAAAAGATGGTTATATTGATTTAATAGAACGAAAAAAGAATCCTTTCAAAAATAGAGCTATACAAAATGAATGTATTTTCTGCACCGACCAATTCCTTTATAATCAATTAGATAGCACTGCAAAAGCAAATTGCAGAAATGTTACTTTTCCTATTTCGAGTCATGCTCCTGACCAACTGGATAAAATTCTGTTGAGAGATGGTAACCCAAATGAAAGGACATTCACTAGTCTTAGTAAAAATCTGGTTAGCAGGCGATTATTCAAATATGGTAAATATGAAATGCGGTTCAAATTTATCAATTCTCCGCAATTTTCAGAAAAATCAAGAGGGCATTGGCAATCTTTTTGGTTATTTGGAGGTACCGAAATTGATATTTTTGAAATGGAAAATGCACCTAAAAAATGGTACCAGAAAAAAAAGAAATTACCAAACTAATTTACATTATTTCGAGAAAGATAAAGACTATAGCGCCAATTACATATCAGAAAGAAATATCAATTTGACAAAATTCATTCCTGAAAAAGATAGCTTCATAAAAGCAGGAGTGATTTGGTATCCCAAAGGGGTTATAGATGATGCTGAAATAGCTTTATGGTATTTGAATGATAAAGTGTTGAAAGCCATCCGATTTGATGAATTGAAAAGCAAAAAAGATAAGGTACCAAGTTATGAATCATCTTGGATGAATATTGTTGTTAGTCCTGGTCTTGCAGAAATGTATGATAAAAAGGTAACTTAATAAATATCTGGAATGGTCCTCCTACTGCTGAAACAAATTATCCTTATGGACTAAAAGTGGATTACGTCAAAGTGTGGCAAATCGGGGATTTGAATAAAACAATTAGCGGAAAACCAGAGCAAAACACTTGGTTTCTCCCAAGGTTAAATTATAAAGCTTCGAATTATACTGATTTAGTAACCAGCCTTTTAGCAGGAAAAAATATCGAAATTGGGCATAAAAACTGGAAAGTATCGTGGGAAGATAAGTTTGAATTGCTCAATATTTACGACGATGGAATTGTTGAAGGAAAAAATTTGAAATTTCCATCGCAACATGCTACTTTTCTAAATATGACTGCTGCTGAAAATATTAAAATCAGAGGCAATAGTTTTATCGTACCAAAAGGCAGTTATTTTAAAGCAAATATTCAATCACCTATTGATGATTCCAAACCACCACTACCCGTTTTGATGGAAACTGGAGAGGACTTTTACTATGAAGTTTACTTCAAAAATGACCATAATAGTTGGCTCACTATTCCATTTGAAAATACGGAAAGTGCTGAAATCACTATTTATGAAGGTAGCAGAAGTAAGCCAAATAACAAATTCGTATATGGCTATAATTCAAAAATTTACAAAGGTCAACTACCCATTTGGGATGGTAAAATCGATAAAAAAGGGAAGTGGTATTGGATAGAAATCAATGCGAAAAATAAAAATTTCAGCTCAAAACACTTATATTGTATAAAAGCAATTTGGGAAGAAAACACTTCAGAATCCCTTTATGCTAAAATAAAAATTCCTCCAACTAAAGATTTATATTAGTTATGTCAATATTTGAAAAAGCTTTCGGACCCTCAATGGATATTCAAAATTTTATAAATGGTGCATTTGTTGCTCCAGTAAATAAATTGAAATTTGACAATATTAACCCAGCAACCGCATCTGTGATATGTACCGTTCCAGATTCTGATGAAATGGATGTCGAAATGGCTATTGATGCAGCAACTGCTGCTTTTCCATCTTGGCAAAAAACCAGTAACGAAGAAAGATTTCGAATTTTACATGCCATTTCTACTGGAATCATGGATAATTTGGACAAATTTGCAATGGCAGAATCGTTGGATACTGGGAAACCAGTATCTTTAGCTAAAACAGTTGACATACCTCGTTCGGCACAGAATTTCGAGTTTTTCGCTACTGCTATTATGCATTTTGCTTCTGAAAGCCATGAAATGCAAGATGTTGCCATTAATTATACTTTAAGAAAACCACTAGGTGTGGTTGCTTGTATTTCTCCTTGGAATTTGCCACTCTATCTATTTTCATGGAAAATTGCACCGGCATTAGCAGCTGGAAATTGTGTGGTGGCAAAACCATCAGAAGTCACACCACTAACTGCCTATTTACTAGGAGAAATTTGCCAAAAAGCAGGATTGCCCAATGGAGTGCTGAATATATTGCATGGATTTGGGCACAAAGTAGGAGCTGCAATTATTGCTCACCCAAAAATTAAAGCAATTTCTTTTACAGGTGGGACATCTACTGGAAAAACAATTGCCAGCATTGCAGCACCACAATTTAAAAAGCTTTCCTTAGAGTTGGGTGGAAAAAATCCGAATATCATTTTTGCAGATGCAGAATGGGATAAGGCAATGGAAACTACCCTGTTGTCTTCATTCAGAAACCAAGGACAGATTTGTCTTTGTGGTTCTAGAATTCTCATTGAATCCAGTATTTATGAAAAATTTAAAGAGGAATTTGTAGCTAAAGTAGCCAATTTAAAAGTGGGAAATCCAATGGACGGCACTACAAATGTTGGTGCAGTCGTTTCTAAAAATCATTATCATAAGATTTTAGATTGTATTGAATTGGCAAAATCAGAAGGGGGGAAAATACTTATTGGAGGGCATCCCTTAAAGATGGATGGGGATTGTGAGCAAGGATATTTTATTGCACCTACTGTGATAGAAGGATTACCACAAAACTGCAAAACCAATACAGAAGAAATTTTTGGACCCGTCGTCACTTTGCAACCATTTGAAAATGAGGCAGAAGCAATTTCGATTGCAAATGGTACCAATTATGGCTTGAGTGCTACGGTTTGGACATCAGATTTGAAAAAAGCACATAGAATGGCGAATAATCTTGAAGCTGGAATCGTTTGGATAAATACTTGGATGTTAAGAGATTTGAGGACACCATTTGGTGGCGTAAAACAATCAGGTGTGGGAAGAGAAGGCGGATGGGAAGCTATGCGATTTTTTACCGATGCAAAAAATGTAGTCATCAAATATTAAAATCTTATGAAAGCAAATTATTTACTCATATTTGTTTTGCTAACCAATTTTACAGTATTGGCTCAAAATCAATCTATTATTCCCAAACCAGTTTCTTTGGAAATGAGAAATGGCAATTTTGAGATCAATTCAAATACTGCAATTCATATTCAAAATAAGGAATTAGTAGGTGTTTCAAATTATTTAAAAAATAGTATTCAATCAATATCAGGAATTCAGTTATCGAATAATAAACATTTACCACAAAAGATAAATTTAATTTTAGAATCGAACCAAAAAATAGGGGCTGAAGGCTATACTTTAGATATTGAAAATCAAAATATTACAATAAAAGCAAATAGTAAAAATGGGGTCTTCTATGGTGTCCAATCGCTATTACAACTACTTCCATCCATCAGAACCAATGCAAAATTATTGGTTCCTCAAATGAAGATTGTGGATTATCCAAGATTTTCATGGAGAGGTATGCACTTAGATGTTTGCAGACATTTTTTCGGACCAGAAGTCATTAAAAATTATATAAATTTATTGGCAACCTACAAAATGAATACATTTCATTGGCATTTAGTGGATGACCAAGGCTGGAGAATTGAAATAAAAAAATATCCGAAGCTTACTGAAATAGGTGGTTGGAGAGTTGACAAAACAAGTATAAACTGGAGAGAAAGACCACAAGCCACTGTAAATGAATCCCCTACATATGGAGGATTTTATACTCAAGAGCAGTTGAAAGAAATTGTACAATATGCAGCAGAAAGAAATATAACAATTGTTCCCGAAATAGAAATGCCGGGTCATGCTGCTGCTGCAATTGCTGCTTACCCAGAATTAAGTTGTAATCATCAGTTTCAATTGCCTTTAACTGGAGGAAATTATACCAATATATCTTCAAATTTTTGTGCAGGAAATGATTCCAATTACACTTTTATTAAAAATGTATTGACTGAAGTGTTAGATATATTTCCCTCAAAATATATCCATATTGGTGGAGATGAGGTGGATAAAAGTTCTTGGAAAAAATGTCCGAAATGTCAAGCCAAAATCAAAACTGAGCATTTGAAAAATGAGGAGGCACTCCAGAGTTATTTTGTGCAAACAATTGAAAAATTTCTCATATCCAAAAATAGAAAACTGATTGGTTGGGATGAAATTTTGGAAGGTGGCTTAGCCCCAGAAGCTACAGTGATGAGTTGGAGAGGTGAATCTGGCGGAATTGCAGCTGCTAAAATGAAACACCAAGTGGTGATGACTCCAGGAAGTCCTTGTTATTTCGATCATTATCAAGCAGGGCCAGAAGGAGAGCCATTTGCTATTGGAGGTTTCAACTCTTTGAAAAAAGTGTATGATTATGAGCCTATCCCCAGCGAATTATCAGAGGAGGAATCAAAATATGTTTTGGGAAGCCAAGGAAATGTGTGGACAGAATTTATCACTACTACTGAGCATTTGGAATATATGATTTTGCCAAGATTATTAGCATTATCGGAAGTCACTTGGTCCCCAAAGGGATCAAAAGATTGGCATGATTTCAATACAAGATTACAAAGTCATTTCAAAATCTTCGGTCAAAAAGGATGGCGTTACTGCCCTGGAAATTTCATAGTTGCCATTCAACCTGTATTTAATAATGGAAAATTATTGGTAAACCTACTATCCGAAGCAAAAAATAGTGAAATTTATTATACTTTGGATGGCTCAGAGCCGAATTTACAAAGTAATAAATATCTGCAACCCATTGAAATTAATCAAACTTCTACACTGAAAGCAATTACAGCTGTGAACAATAATATCATGAGTTTGCAAGCAGCTAAGCAACAATTTAGTAAACATAAGGCTTTTGGTGCGACGGTTTCTTACACAACTCCTGTCAGTAAATATTATCAGGCAGAGGGAGCTTTCACCTTAACCAATGGGGTGAGAGGCACTAAAACTCATGGTAGAAATTGGCATGGATTCAGTTCAGAAAATATGATCGCTACCTTTCAGCTAGCCAATGCAGATACTTTGCATACTTTAAATTTAAGTTGTTTGCAAAGCTATAGAGATTGGATTTTTTGTCCAGCTTCCGTGAAATTTGAAGTATCTTTAGACGGCGTAAACTATAAGGAGTTGAGCTCAATGAAAAACCCAATTGATATTGAATCGAAAGCTAAAGAAACCGTCGAGTATAAACTTGAATTCAAACCAGAGTGGGTGAAAAGTATTAGAATTACGGCTCAAAACAATCTTTGTCCCAAAGGACATAGTGGAGAAGGAAATATGGGATGGATCTTTATTGATGAATTAATTGCAGAATAATATGTCTTTATTTAATTGCAAATCTGCTTTTTACATAGTAATATTTTTATTCATAAATATTTTTAGCAGTAAAGCACAATCTTTCACTTTTTTCAAAAATGGCAGAACTGATTATGATATTGTCATTAACCATCAAAAAAATATTAAAGAGCTGAAAGCTGCCAATATTCTAAATGACTATTTGAAAAAAATCTCTGGTGCCTATTTTGAAATCAAAGTACTTTCAAAAAAAACAGACCATAAAATCATTCAATTAACACATTTGCCTTTTACTAAGGATGGCAGCAACAAAATTGGAAATAAATCAGAGGAAGGTACTTTTAGTATTTCCATCAAAGCCGATAAAATTGATATTATAGGGATTGGAAAAGGATTGGATTATGGTGTATATTCTTTTCTAGAGCATTTGTTAGGATGCAGATATTATGCAAAAGATGGTTTGTATCTTCCTGATTTAAAAGAATTTAGCCTCCCTTCTGATTATTTTATGACCTACTCCCCTCCTATTGATTTTAGACTCAATTATAATTATGAAGCCTTTCAAGATGGCTATCCACAATGGCACAAACTAAGCAATATTCCTGGAGAAAATAATCTCACAAAAAAATCGGATTGGGGAATGTGGGTACATACCCTTTTTACTTTATTGCCTCCAAAAGACTATTTCCAAATACATCCGGAATATTTTTCATTGAGAAATGGCGTAAGAACACTAGACCAACTTTGCTTGAGCAATAAAGCTGTTTTGAAAATCGTCATCGATTCATTACAAAGCCAAATAAATAGAAACCCATCCGCAAAATATTGGAGTGTCTCTCAAATGGATAATTACAATTTTTGTGAATGCGATGCCTGTAAAAAAATCGATAAAAAAGAGGGTTCACCATCTGGAAGTCTCCTCCAATTTGTAAATAATGTCGCAGCAGCTTTTCCTAATAAAATAATTTCTACATTGGCTTACCAATATTCCAGAAAAGCACCCAAAAACATACAACCACTTCAAAATGTGAATATTATGCTGTGCACCATAGAGTGTGACCGCAGCAAACCGATTGATTCGGACACCACTATGGGCAGTTTTTATGATGATTTGAAACAATGGTCAGCCCTCACCAAAGATATTATCATTTGGGATTATGTTATTAATTTCAACAACTTATGCTCCCCTTTTCCGAATTTACCTGTCTTGCAACCCAATCTTCAGTTTTTCACCAAGTTTGGGGTAAAAATGGATTTTCAGCAAGGACTGACTGGTAATGGCGGCGAATTAAAAGAATTAAGGGCTTATTTGATTTCAAAGTTATTGTGGAATCCGAATGTCAATGTGGATAGTATCCGCCAAGATTTTTTGTTGGGATATTATGGTGCAGCTGGAGTGTATGTTGATAGCATTTTGAATGAAATGAATCGTTCATTAGCAGTTTCGAAGCAGCCTTTATTGATTTACGAACACCCTTTTGCACATGCAAACGACTATCTTTCACCCAATAATTTAAAAAAATATTTTGATTGGATCGAGAAAGCAAAATTAGCAATTAGCAACAATGAAGTGATTAAAATTCGGATAGATCGCTTCACCCAACCCTTCCGTTTTGCAGCATTGGAAGTGGCAAAGGCAAAAGTGAATTCCCCTGACTGGCTTTTCGAGAAAAAATTTGGGAAGGAATATGTTGTTAAACCTTACTACGAACAATTATTGGCTACTTTCATTGAAAAATGTGGAATTTATGGACCAACCAAACTGCACGAAACGAAAACTCCACCTGCTGAATATGCTGCTGCAATGCAAAACTATTTTAAAAATGGCGTTGAACAACACCTCGCCGTTGGTTCGAGCATCCAATTCGAGCATCCTTATGCTGAAAAATATAAGGCAAATGGCAACGAAAGCCTGATAGATGGCATTCATGGTTTTGACAAATGGGAAACACTATGGCAGGGTTGGAATGGTGTGGATATGGTTGCCACCATCGACCTTGGAGCAGAAAAAGAAATTAAACAATTGAAAATCAACTGCATGGACGACAACCAAAGTTGGATTCTTGCCCCAGAATCCGTTGCCTTCGAAATCAGTTTGGATGGCAAAAAATATCTTCCTATCGGTCTGGTCAAGAATGAAAAGGCAGGATTACAAATAGACAAACAAATCGTCCCATTCCAATACGAATTAACCCAACCTAGTCAGGCAAGATTTATCAGAGTCACGGCAAAAAATATAGGAAATATGCCTAAATGGCGAGGAGTAGAGGGAAAAGCATGGCTTTTTGTGGATGAAATTGTGGTGAAATAGAGGTTGTTTGAGTTGTTTGATTTGTTAGAGGTGTTGGAGGTGTTGATCCCGAAGTTTCGGGAGTTGATTTGTTGATTTGTTGATTCGGTAATTCGGTAGATTTGGTTGATCCCGAAGTTCCTATAATTCGGAAAGGGAGGGGATTCTGAAGATTCGGGGATACGGTATATTTGGTGAATTCGGGGATTCGGTATTTTTTTATTTGCTAGATTTTAAACTAAATTTGAATATCTTAAACTCCACAATCCTACAACTCCACAATCCTACAACTCCTACAACTCCACAACTCATACAACTCCCACAACTTCCACCAACTTTGTATTTAAAAAAATAAAATTATGTTCTTTAATTTCGTTCCAACCATTAACTTTACAGTCTTCATTCTTAATGCTATAATAAATGTCGATAGAAACGAAAGCTAACTTTGTTACTGATAAAGAATCCATGCAATCCAAAAAATGGATGTTCCCATTTATTTTGGTAACAAGCCTTTTTTTCTTCTGGGGATTTATTCACAATTTAGATCCAATATTAATCCCACATCTTCGTAAAGCATTTAGATTGAATGACTTACAATCCTCTTTTGTGGATTCAGCCGTTTTCATTGCTTACTTCATCATGTCATTGCCTGCTGGGTATTTTATGAGAAAATACGGCTATAAATCCGCAATAATATTCGGATTGGTCTTATTCGGAGTAGGCTCTATTTTATTCGTACCTGCTGCTGATACCCTGCAATATTCCTTCTTTTTAGGAGCTTTGTTCATTATAGCTTGTGGGTTGACTTTTCTAGAAACCGCTGCAAATCCATATATCACCCAATTGGGACCTCCTGAAACCGCAACAAAAAGATTGAATTTTTCACAATCTTTCAATGGATTAGCTGCATACATCGCACCAACTTTTATTGGTCCGATGATACTTTCTGGTAAAAATTTATCTGAAATCGAATTGGAAAACTTACCAGTGGATGCTCTTAAAGGCTATTTGTCGATGGAGGCATCTAGTGTGAAAATGCCCTATTTAGTTTTAGGAGTAATCATTTTATTGGTAGCTATTATTTTTTACTTCACCCGAATGCCCGAAATAAAAGAAGTGTCCTCCACTCAAACAAATGATGCTTCAATAAAAGAAGCATTGAAATCTAAAAATCTAAGATGGGGCGTCGTTGCTCAATTTTTTTATGTGGGGGCTCAAGTTTGTGTGGGAAGTTTTTTCATAAAAATGGCAACGACCATCGCTGGGTTGGACGAAAATATGAGCTCCAAATTATTGGGATTCTATGGGTTAGCATTTATGTTGGGAAGGTTCTTCGGTACTTTTCTAATGCAATTTATTGATCCTAAAAAACTGTTAACCATCTATGCCATCATCAATATTTTTCTGACCATCTATGTCGTCATAGGTACTGGAATTTCAGTCGTTTATACATTAATATTGATTTCCTTTTTTATGAGTATTATGTTCCCAACAATTTTTTCTATAGGAATAGAAGGGTTGGAGAAAAATACTAAAATCGGGTCTTCTTTGATTATTATGTCCATTGTTGGAGGTGCTTTATTACCACCTTTGTTGGGTTATATTTCTGATTCTACCAATAGCATACAGATTGGTTATTTAGTTCCAGTATTCTGTTTTACAGTTGTTTTTCTTTTTTCAGTTCGAAATATTATCCCAAATTCTTCCTTGAAAATAGATATAGAAAATATATGAGAAAATTCTGTTTTGCACTGGATTTGGTTCCTGATGAAAAGTTAATTGCTGAATATAAAAAGTATCACGAATCTGTATGGCCAGAAATCATAGAGAGCATTAAAACCGCTGGAATTGTCGATTTGGAAATCTATTGCTCTGGAAATCGGCTTTTTATGATAATGCAAGTAGATGATTCTTTTTCATTTGAGAAAAAAGCAATTATGGATGCCCAAAATAGCATTGTTCAAAAATGGGAAAAACTAATGTGGCACTACCAGCAAGCACTTCCTTGGGCAAAAGCCGGAGAGAAATGGATTTTGATGGATAAAATTTTTGATTTAAATTAATCCAATCTTGCCATTTTTTTAAATTTCATATCTCATTATTGGTTCTCAATTTTCAATACCCAGGCATAATCCACTAATCCAGAAATGTTCATTTTTTCAGGTATTTCAATGATAGTTTTTCCATCCAATGCCTTCCATTTTAAGTTTTCATTGGTTCCCAACAATTTTATTTTTGCCTTAGGATTCAACTTCAAATTATTGATTTCAAATGATTTAGGCAACTTTTCATATTCTGCAGTTCTGTAAATCGCATAAATAGTATTGCCATTCAATGTAAAAACAAATTTTCCTTGCTTCCCAATTTTATTATCCCCTTTTGTGTTATATATCGCCTCGTTATTTACTTTCATCCACTTCCCTATCTCCGCTAGTCGAGCATAAGCTTCTTCATGAAATTCACCATCTGGACTTGGTCCGATTCCCAACAAAAGATTGCCATTTTTTGAAACAATTTCCGTCAGAATTTCAATTAATTTTCTTGCAGATTTAAAATTTTCTTTTGGCGTATATCCCCAAGAATTTCCCATCGTCAAACAAGTTTCCCAAGGAATTTCCATGTATTCATCCGGAATTTGGTGCTCTGGAGTTACGTAATTTTCAAATTCGCCTGTAACCGTTCTATCCACTACCAACAAACCTGGTTGTAGCTCTCTACTCCTTTTTGCGATTTTAGCCATATCTATATCTTGGTCGAATGGAATTGTTTTTTGCCAAGAAACAGAAGTGTCAATCGTAGTAAATGGGCGAACCCAACCACCATCTAACCATAGTATATCCATCTTCCCATAATCGGTCATCAACTCTTGTATCTGATTGAAAGTGAATTGCTTATACTTCTCCCACAACAATGGATATTTTTTAGGATGATAGCTGCTATTCCGATCTTTGGGTGGAAAACCAGGCCACCAATAATATGGAGTGTGCCAATCGGGTTTGGAGAAATATGCCCCTACCATAAAACTATCTTTTCTAAAAGCAGCAAAAATCTCTTTCGCCACATTGCTTTTTGGGTCGTTTTTATAGGGTGTATTGGTAATTTTGTAATCCGTTTCTTTGGTGTCAAACATACAAAAACCATCGTGGTGTTTGGTGGTAAAAACCACATATTTCATCCCTGCATCTTTAGCTGCAGCAGACCATTTCTCCGGGTTGAAGTGGATTGGGTTAAAGGTGTTTTGCAAATTCTCATAGGATTTTTTATAGGCATACCAATCCTCTTTGTTTGGTCCAAATCTTCTGCACCAATCTTCATCCTCTGGGCAAAGGCTCCAACTTTCTACGATTCCCCATTGTGCATAAAGCCCCCAATGCATCAACAATCCAAATTTTCTATTGCTCCAATCCGCTAATTTCGACTGAACCAAAGGATCTTTGGGTGCAATATAATGTAGATTCTGCTCACTATGCTGTTGGGCAAAAGTTGCAAATATATTGCTGAAACAAAGTAGGAAAATAATAAAATATCTCATGGTTAAAAATATTTATAACACACTAATTTATAATGATTTCATCTAAAAATAGCCAAGCTGGATTTCCAACTCCTTGGTAGCTTTCAGGAATAATTCCAAAGTTTTTAACTATTAATTTTATAAATTTACAATCCATTTTTTGAAGCTTAAAATCCACAAATTGAGCACCTTCTGCTTTAATATTGAATTTATTAATACTACTTACTTTATCAAAATCTATCCCATTTGCAGAACATAATATCTCAATTTCTGAAGGTGGAAAAATCCAACTCGGTGGCAGATTAAAATAGACCAATCGCAAATTATTTATTGTCTGAAATCCATTTAAATCCAAAATTACCTTACAATCTTCGCCGCTCCAGCCACACCATTGTCCATCATTAAATGCATTATCCCCACCAATTATTCCATTAGTCATTCCAGATTTTTCAACTTGGTTATATTTTGGGTGCGGTGCTTTTTGAAATGAATATGCTTTATGCAAAGCGATATTGTTTTGTAAAAAAGGTTTTAATTTAGTACTAATTGAAGGTTGGTAAGCAACATTTTTGGGCAATTTGTACAATCCGATATTGGATAAAGTAGGATTCAATCTTGAAGATACGATTTTCACTCTAAACTTATCGGAAGTTACAGCTGAAAATCTAATAATCCTTTTATAGCCGACAGTTGTGCCTTTCCCTATTGGCTGCCAATGATTGTCCTCCCATGACTCCAATTCAAATGCTTCTATTCGCTGACCAATTCTAATATTTTCTTGTAATATAAGAGCATCAAATTTTTCCTTTTTATTGAGATTAAATTCAATAATACAGGTGGTGTCCCTATTTTTAGTAGTAAAATAGCTATTGGGCAAATCATCCACTAAAGCATTCATGTTCAATCCGTTATTGCATGATACAGCTGCTTTTTTTAATAGGTTATTTGAAAACGATTTATCAATTAACTTTCTCCAATGTTCCAAAATTTTAGTATCTATATTTGCAATCAATCCATCTTTATTGGGTGGAATATTCATTAAAAGAACACTATTTCTTCCTACGGAACTACAATATATATCAAAAAGCTTTTCAACCGACTTCACTCTATTGTCTTCTTCGGGATGATAGAACCAACCTGGTCTTATTGATACATCGGTTTCAGATGGATACCAAATCAAACCTTTTGCTTGATAAATTTTTTCTCTACTTGCCAAATCTGATTCGGTCATATCGCCCATTGGGGCAAAATTTACTTCTTTTTGTGAGTTTTCAGCAATGTTTTCTAACAACTTATCATTTAATGGCATCACACTCCATTCTGTTTCCCTCCCATATCCAGATTCCGTTCCTACCCAACGAATGTCTGGTCCCATGATTGAGATGGTAGCTGAAGGTTGTAATTTCCTTATGATATTATACCATGCCTCAAATTCATATTCTTGTTTTTTTCCATTTGGACCTTCTCCATTTGCTCCATCAAACCAAACCTCATCCACCTTGCCATATTCGGTCAATAATTCTGTTAATTGATTGACAAAGAATTTATTATACTCTTCAGTTCCATAATATTTAGAATTTCTATCCCAAGGAGATAGATAAATTCCAAAACCAATTTGATATTTTTTGCAAGCATCAGCTACGGCTTTCACCACATCACCTTTACTATTTTTCCAAGGACTGTTTTTAACAGAATGTTCAGTAAATTTGCTGAATATAGACAAAATCCGTCATGGTGCTTTGCTGTTATAATAATTTGTTTGAATCCTGCCTTTTTACAAACCTTCACCCATTGATCTGCATTAAGCTTTTTGGGGTTAAAAATTGAAGGTGATTCGGTACCATCGCCCCATTCTTTATTGGTGAATGTATTGATGCCAAAATGTATAAAAGCTGTTAATTCCAGTTCTTGCCAACGTAATTGTCTAGGAGTAGGCTTCAGCTCAGCTGCTTTTTTTATTATATCTATCTGGGTATCAGATGGGTATATTTTCACATAGTTATTGCTATTTTGAGCAAACCCAAAACTAATTTTTAAAAATAAAAAAATAAAAATTACAATATATTTTAATGCTAAAAGCTTACTCATTCTTTTGATTTTGGTTAAAAAAAATAGCCTTACAAATATATTGCAAGGCTATTATAAAAAATGAATTTTAATTTTTTATTTTACAATTGTAATTGGCTCAGAATGAACATTATTTTTAGAATCTTTAATAGAAAGATAATAAACTCCTGAAATCACATCAGTTGTATTGATTTCAATTGTATTCAAACCTGAGTTAACTGACTTTTGAATAGACTTTATTAATTGTCCATCCAAATTATATAAATCAAAATGTAGATTATCTTGCTTTTCAGCATTGAAACTTACATTCAATTGATTTACAGTAGGATTTGGAAAAGTCTTAATTTCTTTAACACTCAATAAATCTTTAACGCCGTTTGTTTCTAATTTCAATACACCAATTGAATTATCTGGTACTGAGTCATTGGGCAGTACAAAACTTTCATACTTAGAGTTTGGAAGAATTTCGGTCGTATCAAATGTTACTATACCATTTGACGAAGCTCTGAATTTATTAAAAACTTTTCCATTAAACTCAAAATCAAAAGGTAATGTCCTCGTTGGCGACCATATTGGTTCTGACTTTGCTCCACTCAAAAGCAAAGTCCAACCAATTACAGAACCATAAGTTCCTTCATTTTCAGTATTTAAATTATTGGGATTATGATTGGCATTTATATGAGAAATGATAAAATGCTGTGCAAAAATCAATTGATATATTAACAACAAACCGATGATTAAGATGTTTTTTTTCATTATTAAAAGTGTTTAGATATTAATATTATTGTGCCTCTAAAGAATGATACAACATTGTTCGATTTCGCTCCTAAATATTTCAATTATTTTGAAAAATTGTACTTAAAATTTGATTTTAAAATTTATATCAAAAAAATTCAACATAAATTCTCCGGCACCTTCTCTTATGACAACTGGCTCATTATTAGTAAGATCTACAATTGTGGAAGGAACATTTTTTCCGATTCCACCATCTATGACAATATCAACTTGGAGCTCAAAATCCTCATAAATTTCTGATGGGTCTGTAAAATATTCTAAAATTTCATCATCAGATTTCAATGAAGTAGTTAGAATTGGTGCACCCAAAGCTTCTATCAGAGCTAAAACTATCTTGTTTTCAGGTATCCTTATCCCAATAGTCCTTTTTTTGTTTTTGAACATTTTAGGTACCGTATTATTAGAATTCAAGATAAATGTAAATGGTCCAGGCAAATGTTTTTTCAATAATTTAAAATAGGGCGTATCAATTTGCTGGGTGTAATCCGCTATTTGGCTGATATCCTTACACATTATAGAAAGGGCTGCTTTTTCAGGCTTCAACCCTCTAATTCGGCATACTTTCTCAATGGCTTCCTGTTGACGAATATCACAACCTATTCCATAGACGGTATCAGTAGGATAGATTATTACCCCTCCAGATTGTAATATTTTAACTACTTGATCAATTTTTCTTTCTTCAGGATTATCTGGATGAATTGAAATATACATGATTAAATTATTGAATAACAACTAGTTTTTTGAAATATTGCGTATTACTATTACTTAATCGGACAAAATAAAATCCACTCTCATTCAAAGTAATATTGGCGTTTTTATACCAATTATCTACCTTTCCTTCACTTATGATTTTTCCTTGAATATCAGTTACTTGAATAGTTTCAATACCATCCAATTCCCATTTTATATTAATTGGAACATTCACTTGTGCAGGATTTGGTGTCATAGTGATTAAATCGTTTGCTTCTTGAATTGGCAAAGTTGCATTCGTACAGGAAACATAGCCATTTTTTTCACAAATATTATTTAATTTCAAATCAAAATCAGTAACATTTGTTATCGTTTCAGTCAAAGTCCCACCAGAACCAGCAGTAGCAGGTCCATTTTTAAAATCAAAATTAGGATTGTAAACCGATGTAACACTAGTTGCATCGTTTGTATGACAATCATTGACACCAAATTTATAATCTGTATTGATTAAAATAGGATCAAAAGTGTTATTATCTCCACCATAACCGCTCCAGTTTGTAAAACCAGTTATCATGTATCCACCTTCTGCTTTATTTTTCAATAATCGAGGATAATGGGAAGAACCTTGATTAAAGGTAGTCGTATTTTTGATACTTCCACCTGATGACAAAGTGATAATCGCATATTTATTTCCTACAAATCCACTGGTTGGAAATGAGCTAGTTGCACACATTACGACATAATCGCCATTTTCTGTTTCAGTGCTATTCACACTATTCTCAAACAAATCTGGAGCACCACCAGCCACAACCCTAGTCCATTGAGCTACGCCATCTGAATTGGTTTTAATCACCAACATATCTGAATAGGATTGGAAATTTTCCTTTGCATTTGTGGTCGAACCAGTTATCAAAAAGCCACCATCCTTGCAAGCTAATACGCCATATGCATGATTTGCATGAGGGGCAATACTATCGCCAAAAACCTTGTTCCACAACAAATTGCCATCTTTATCCATCTTCAACAAGTTGGCATAAAACGTGCCTGCATGAAGATAAGAGCCAGCAGTTACGATACTATTATCCGCTAATTCTGTTATTGCAAAAGAACGGTCTATTGCTTTCGGATTACCATAAGTTTTACTCCAAATGATATTCCCAGCTGGGCTTATTTTCACAAAATATTGATCTGTATAATCATTATTGCCACTATCCGAGCCAAAAGAACCTGTTTGACCTGCAATTAATATATTCCCATCCGCTGAAACAATTGCATCTTGAATTACGGTTTGTTTTTGAGTGCCGCCACCCAATTTTTTAGTCCATTTCACATTGCCATTGATATCAATTTTTGCAAGAAAAATGCTATTTTTTGGTGAGCTAAAGAAAAATCCAATATTACAAACCAAAATAAATTCTGTAGAAGAAATTGGAAGAATTCTGCCCCCAATATTGTTTGCTCCTTCTGTTCCTTCCGCTAATTGCTTCGCCCACAATACCTTGCCTTGACAATCAGTCCTATAAACATAAGGATTTAAAATACCGTTTGTATTTGGAATTTCAATTAACCCACTAGATAAATAACCATAATCTGGAAGAGCTAACACATCCAAATTTCTCATGGGTGCATCTGTAGTAGAACGGTATCGCCATTGAAAACTATGATTATCTTGACTAAAACTATATTTTGGAGAAAAAAATAAGATGAATAAGGAAAAAATAGGAATTAAGTAAATTTTATTCATAATAATTGATTTTGATAAAAGTAAAGTTAATCAAATTATTATAAAAAAATATACCTGTATTGTCAAAAGTGACATTTCATGAATTTTTTTCTAATTTATCCCCAAAAACTACCACTCCCTTTTGCGATATGGATACCTGACCAAATAAAGTTGTTGTATTAATTCTGTCAATTGAGTCCTTAAAATATCTATATTTTCTTTTGTAATAGCTGAAATGAAGACATTGTCGTGTTCGTAGTTGTTTTTCAACTTTGTTCGGAGCTCATTCTCAATCTCTTGTCTTGTTTCCTCGTCCACTAAATCGTCAAAATGTAGTTTTTTGTAAGCATCGTATTTATTGAAAACCATGAGCATTGGCTTGTCCATACACTCCAAATCCTTCAATGTTTGGTGGACGGTTCGGATATGATCTTCATATTGTGGATGCGATAAATCAATAACGTGAAGCAACAAATCGCTTTCCTTCACTTCATCCAAAGTGGACTTGAAACTCTCAATCAAATGATGTGGCAACTTGCGGATAAATCCAACAGTATCTGACAAAAGGAAAGGCATTGCTCCGAAGACAACCTTTCTCACAGTGGTATCCAAAGTTGCAAACAATTTATTTTCTGCAAATACATCAGACTTGCTCAATAAGTTCATGATGGTAGATTTACCTACATTGGTATAACCAACCAAAGCAACTCTTATTAGCTCATCTCGGTGTTTTCTTCTTGTAATATTTTGACGATCAATTACTTCTAAATCTTTTTTAAGCAAAGCAATTTTATCTCTGACGATACGTCTATCTGTCTCTATCTCTTTTTCCCCAGGACCTCTCATTCCAATACCTCCACGTTGCCTTTCCAAATGCGACCACATACCTCTCAATCTAGGCAACATATATTGTAATTGGGCAAGTTCTACCTGAGTTTTAGCTTGTGCTGTCTGGGCTCTATCTGCAAAAATATCTAAAATCAAAGTACTCCGATCCACAATTTTTACTTTGAGGGCTTCTTCGATATGATTCACTTGTTTCCCACTCAAATCATCATCAAAGATGACTAATGTGATATTTTCGTGCAATTCGATATAGGTTGCAATTTCTTCTAACTTTCCTTTTCCGATAAAGGTTCTACTATCAGGTTGGGTTAGTTTTTGGACGTATTTTTTTACTGTTTTCGCTCCTGCAGTATATGCCAAAAACTCCAATTCAGCCAAATATTCATTTACTTTTTCTTCCGATTGATATTGTGTGATCAACCCAACTAAAATAGCTTCTTCCAGTTCCTTAACTAATTTCGGCTTACTTTTCTCTCCTAAATTCCACTCTTTATTCGACATATTTTTTATTTAATCACTCCTAATTCTTTCCCAACTTTGGTGAAAGCTGCTATAGCTTTTTCGATGTGTTCTGGCTCATGACCAGCTGAAATTTGAACCCTAATTCTCGCCTTTCCTTTCGGAACTACTGGGAAGAAAAAACCTATTACATAAATCCCTTCCTCCAAAAGTTTGGATGCAAATTGCTGTGCCAAAGGGGCATCATACAACATCACTGGGGTAATGGGGTGAACGCCTTCCAAAATATCAAAACCTGCTGCTTTCATTCCTTTTCTGAACTGAACAGTATTTGCTTCAAGTTTATCCCTCAAATGGGTGGAAGCACTCAACATATCCAAAACTTTGATGCTTGCCCCTACGATCGATGGTGCTAAAGTGTTCGAAAACAAATAAGGTCTCGATTTTTGACGCAATAAATCCACAATTTCTTTTCTAGCTGCCGTAAATCCTCCAGATGCACCTCCCAAGGCTTTTCCATAGGTTCCAGTAATGATATCCACTCGACCAATCACGTTGCAGTGCTCAATGGAGCCTCTTCCCGTTTTTCCCAAAAAGCCCGTTGCATGGCACTCATCCACCATCACCATAGCATCATATTTATCTGCTAAATCACAAATTTGATCCAATTTTGCAATGTATCCATCCATAGAAAAGACTCCATCTGTAGCTATTAATCTTCTTCTTGCACCAGCTGCTTCCTTCAATTTCTCTTCCAAATCCGCCATATCATTATTTTTATAACGGAACCGCTGTGCTTTACACAATCTGATGCCATCTATGATGGAAGCATGATTCAATTCATCAGAAATAATGGCATCTTGCTCTTGCAAAAGTGGCTCGAAAATACCACCATTGGCATCAAAAGCAGCTGCATACAGAATGCAATCTTCCGCACCCAAAAACGCTGCAGTTTTCTTTTCCAGCTCCTTATGAATATCCTGTGTGCCACAAATGAAACGAACAGACGACATCCCATAGCCATGGGTATCGATCGTTTCTTTCGCTGCTTTCACCACCTCTGGATGAGAAGATAATCCTAAATAATTATTAGCACAAAAGTTCAACACTTCCCCACCAGCAGTAGTTTTTATACTAGCAGATTGAGGAGTTGTAATGATTCTCTCCTGTTTGTAAAGACCAGCATTTTTCAAATCATCTAATTCCTGCTGAATAGAAGCACTTACATTTTTGAACATATAAAAAAATTTAAGATTAAAACATTTTTCATCAAAATCAACAAATATCATTTGATGAGCTAGAGCAAAGGTAATAATTTAGAAAATATTATTTTAATAATAAAATTAATAGCTATCTTTAAAAAATAGCTGTTTTTACTAGCTTTAGTAGAAAATTCAGAATGCTAATAATTATAAATTACAAATATCAAGAATGCTATTATTTAATTCCATTGAAAAAATAGTCGTTTTAACCGAAACTGAAAAGGCAATTTTATTTGGACTTTTCGAATTGGTTTCCTATGAAAAAAATGATTTTTTATTGATAGAAGGAGCTGTTTGCAAGTATGAATATTTCATAATGGATGGAATGGCTAGATCTTATTATATTGGAGATTCTGGTGAAGAACACACTTCCATGTTCTTTTTTGATGGGTGGTGGACAGGAAATATTTTGAGTTTTCAAAAGCAAATTCCATCAACCTATTATATACAAACACTTGAAAACTCAATGGTTTTGAAATTAAATAAGGAAAATTATGTAAAAATGTTCGACCAAGTGCCCAAGTTAGAAAAATATTTTAGGATACTTTTTCAAAATAGAGTTTTAGCACTTGAAGAAGCAATGGAAACAAGACAATCATTAACGGCTACAAAAAGATATCATCATTTTTCGAGTAAATATGTATCTTTTATCCAAAAAATCCCTTTGAAATATTTGGCATCCTACCTCAATATCACCCCTAGTTATTTAAGCCGAATAAGAAGTAGAAAACGGTTTGCATAAATAGTACTAGTACAATTTTTTTGAGAAAGGAAAGGCGTTTCTTTGTAAAAAAATTGTGATTATGCAAACAAATAATTGGATAAAGCCCAGCAACTTGCCAGATAAAATATTGAGATATACATTGGTAATCATTATGTTAGCACATAGTATCCCGAGTTTTACCAGTGGGGACATAAAAAACTTTGGAGATTTGTATCTGAATAAAGTTGGTTTTGCTCCCTTTGGTGTCTTTTTGGCTTACTTAATTAAAATCTCTCATATAGTAACGGCTATTTGCCTGATAATCAATCGATTTTTAATTATTCCAATTCTATTTACGCTATTGGTGTTAATAATTGGAATCTTTATGGTCCATCTGAAAGATGGATGGTATGTAGTTGGAGGCGGAAGAAATGGTATCGAATACAATGTTTTACTTATTGCTTGCTTTCTTCATGTTTTACTCAATAGTTATAAATCTCAACCGAAATGAAAAATATAGTTTTGGGCTGCATATGGTTTTTCATCTTACTGCAAAATTCATTCTCTCAAGAAAAGTCATCGCAACAACAAAAAGACTTTCAAGTCACCTTTGGTTACCCTCTGGGTACAAATGGAATTCAATCGACCAATTTTACAAATAAATATTCTTTCAATATTTTATATGGGCTCAATGGTGGAGTTGATGGTTTTGAGTTGGGCTCTATCTTAAATTTTTGCAAACAAAAAGTGAGAGGCTGCCAGGTATCAGGTGTTACGAACTATAATGAAAGTTTTACAGATGGCGTTATCGTTGCAGGAGTAAATAATATATGTCTGGATTCTTCTAAAGGAATTTTTGTGGCTGGCGTAGCAAATTATGCTCAAAAATCAGCAAAAGGATTACAATTATCTACTGTAAACATTGCAACAGACAAAATGAATGGTAGTCAAATTGGTGTCTTCAACTATGCAAAAAAATTAAAAGGAGTTCAAATTGGCGTAATTAATTATTGCGAAAATAGTGAAAATGCCCTACCAATAGGATTGTTTAGTATAGTTAAGAATGGGTTGTTTGAGTTAGAATTGATGGGTGGGGAAACTGTTTATTCCAATCTAAATTATAAAATGGGGGTGAATACACTATATACCATTTTTAAAATTGGTATGACTAATTTCAAAAACGCTAATGTTATTAGCTATGGAATTGGAATGGGTAGCAAAATATATCAGACTAATAAACAATCATTTACGATAGATATTTCGACAAATCAGATAGTTTTCAAACAGAATTTCGATGCAGATCTTAATTTATTGAACAAAATAGATTTTAGTTATCAATATAATCTGACCAAAAACCTATCTTTTATTTTAGGTCCTTCCATAAATGTCTATATTTCAAAGTTGAAGATAGAAAACACTTTTGGATCACTCCCAATTCCATATTCGATTTATAATAATGTAAACGAACAAAGAAAAATAACAATTTGGGCTGGTTTCAATTTAGGATTCACCGTGAAATTATAGCTTACTTACAATATTCTTTAATCAAATCGTAGGCAGTGGATTCGCCGAACTCACCTGCCTTACTCAAATCTGAGCAAGCTGAGGCATCCTTTTGTTTGATTTTGATAAACCCTCTCACCAAATAGGCACTACCCATCTTCGGATCCAAAGCAATCGCTTTATCCACATCTTTGATTGCACTGGAAAAGTCATCCATTTTTATTTTTGCTCTAGCCAAATTGTAATAAGCTTCCGTAAAATTTTTATCCAATTGGATCGCTGACAAATAATCGTCTTTTGCCTTACCGTACTTTCCCATTTCCATATACACATTTCCACGATTCAAATAAATCAGTGTATTCGATTTTTGTATTTTTTCAGCTTTAGAAAATTGTGCAATGGCGTTATCAGATTCCCCAATTTTGGAGAAAGCAACCGCTTTATAAACCAAAGCATCTATATTATTTGGGTCAATTTGTAACACCGCATCGAAATCTTCTATTGCTTTTTTTGCATTTCCAAGGTCCAATTGCAACTTTCCTTTATTGATTCTGAAAGACAAATCGGCTGGATTGTTATTTGCAGCGATATCCAAATCTTTTATCGCACCCACCTTGTCGTTTAATGCCATTTTTGCATTCGCCCTCAAAGCATAAGCTTTTGCATAATTTGGGTCTAATTCAATCGTTTTTGTTAAATCTGCTATTGCAAAACTGAGTTGATTCAGCTTGATTTCGATATTTGCTTTGTTGAAATAATATTTTGAAGCAGTTGGTTTTAGCAAGATTGCTGCATCATAAGCTGCTTTGGATTGTTCTAATTGATTGAGTTTTCATAAGAAAATCCTTTTTGATTATAGGCTTCCACAAAATCTTTTTTCAAAAAAATCACTTTATCAAACAAGACTATTGCCTCATGATGATTATTCAATCCTTGCTCACACAATGCTAAATGGTACAAACCATCGTAAGATGTTGGGTCTTTTATGATTCCTGCATTCAGAAATTGCTTAGCAGGCTCATAATTTTTAAAATCAAATGTGTTTTCCCTGCTAAAATATTGGATTTGCTATTTGGATTATTATTCTGATGAAAAACTTCTAAATTGGCAAGAGCTTTCGAAAAATTCTTATTTTTATATTCTTTCAGAGCGGCTTCATACATATCTTTTTCAAATGAGTTTTGCCCAAATGAAAGAATAGAAATAGATAAAAGCAATAAAACAGTGCTAAATAATTTGTATTGAATCATGAAATTTATTAATGTTAATTCAAATAAAACAATTGACTTCACAAATGCCTTAAATAGTTAATTAATGGTAATTTGATATTTTCCTACACAAAAATACTACTTATTCTTTAAAATAACGATTGATTTTGCCCAAACATCATGCAAACATTGTCTTTTTTCGTTTACAATTAGTAAATAAAAAATAATAAAAATGGGGCTAAATGCCAAAATTTTAACCATTGTTCTCATCGCAACCTGAGTATGATGCAATCTACCACCTTCTAAATCAGTAACTTTTATGCCTAAAATTAATTTTCCTAAAGAAGCTTGTAATTTCGAACTTTCAAGTAAAATAAAATAAAGAAAAAACAATAAATACATGTAAACCTGCGAATAACCAGCATTCTTCATTATCATCTCCTGTACTACTTTTGGGTCATCTTTTACTTCAACCGTTGAAGTCAAATACAATGAAATAATAAAGGCACAGATAAATAAATCAATTGCCATTGCCAAACCTCTTTTTAAGAGTGGAGCATAATTAAATTTAGGTTTATTCACCTCAATTTCCTCAAAATCATCATCAAAACCATTCATATTTGTTGTATTTGTTTACAAAGTTATTTGTACGTTACCAATTATAAAGGTATTTTTGCAGCAAATTTTAATAATTTCATATAAAAATTATACATTTAATTGTATTTCAATAGATTATGATTTCAATTTCAAATATTTACGTTCAGTACGGAGATCGAATTGTTTTAAACAATATCAATTTAGTAATTGGACAAAGAGACAAAGTCGGTTTGGTGGGTAGAAATGGTGCTGGAAAATCAACTTTGCTAAAATTAATTGCTGGAACAGAAGAACCACAAAGTGGAAATATCACTCGACCAACTCACTCAACTTTAGCCTTTTTGCATCAAGATTTATTGTTGCCAAAAGGGAAAACAGTTTTAGAAGAGGCGATGTCTGCTTTCGAAGAGATTAAGCAGATGGAAGCAAGACTAGAGGAGCTGAACCATATTTTAGCAGAACGAACTGATTATGAAAGCGATAGCTACCATGACCTTTTGATAGAAATTGGTGATTTATCCGAACATGTTCATTTGGTGGGTGGTTCAACTGCCGAGGCTGATGCCATCAAAATATTAGCTGGTTTAGGATTTAAACAATCCGATATGAACCGATTAACGGATGAATTTAGTGGTGGTTGGCAAATGAGGGTGGAATTGGCTAAAATGCTATTAAGACAACCAGATTATTTGTTGCTGGATGAGCCTACAAACCACTTGGACATCGAGTCCATCATTTGGTTGGAAAGCTTTTTGGAAAACTATCCAGGAGCAATCATCATTATTTCACATGATAAGCAATTCTTAGATAATATTACAAAAAGAACCATTGAGATTGAGTTGGGAAAAGTCTTTGACTACAAGGCAAACTATACCAAAGCAATGGAAATGAGGAAAGAAAGAAGAGAATTGCAACAAAATGCCTTTGATAATCAACAAAAAGTAATCAATCAAAAAGAGCGAACGATTACTCGATTTATGGCAAAAGCCTCTAAGACGACCATGGCTCAATCCATGCAAAAGCAATTGGACAAGATGGAAAGAGTTGAAATCGACGATGAAGATACTAGTGCCATGAGATTGCAATTCCAGCCATCTCCAAGATCTGGACAGATCGTTGTGGAAGGGCAAAATGTGAAAAAGCAATACGATAATTTGCTGGTGTTGGATGGTGTAGATTTCAAAATGGACAGAGGCGATCGGGTTGCTTTTGTTGGACAAAACGGACAAGGAAAAACTACTTTGGCAAAGATTTTAGTAGGAAAAGAACCTGCCACAGCTGGGGATGTTACTTTGGGTCACAATGTTATGATTGGATATTATGCTCAGAATCAAGCAGATTCATTAGATCCTAAAAAAACATTGTTAGAAACAATGGAAGAAAACTCACCGCCTGAGCTACGACCAAGATTGAGAAATATTTTGGGCTCATTTATGTTCAGTGGTGAAGATGTGGATAAAAAAGTTTTCGTTTTATCAGGAGGAGAAAGGGCTCGTTTGGCGATGGCCTGTTTGCTCCTACGACCAATCAATTTACTAATTCTGGATGAGCCTACTAACCACTTGGATATCAAAGCAAAGAGGTGCTAAAAAAGGCGGTAATGGAATATGATGGCTCGTTGATAGTTGTTTCCCATGATAGAGATTTTTTAGCTGATTTGACCACTAGAACTATAGAATTCAGAGATCATCATTTGTATGACCACATCGGGGATGTCAATGCTTTCCTAGAAAAACGAGCTTTGGACAATATGAGAGATGTGGAAATGAGCTCTAAAGTTTCATCAGCAAATAATGAGGTTAAGAAAAATAACGATATTGAAAACAAAGCTATTCAAAAGAGCATCCAACAAGCTGAAAGAAAGATTGCAGAATTGGAGAACGAAATAAAAAAGAAAGAACAAGTAATGGCTGAAGATGGTTTTTTTGAAAATTCAAACCACACTAAAATTTTGCAAGAATACAATGATTTGAAAAAAGAATTGGATGTGAAAATGGCGGAATGGGAAGAAGCATTGGAAGCGATGGGGTAAAATAATCAGCTAAATCCTTTTCAAAAAATATTCATTTTAAAAAAATCTATACTCAGTGGCAATCAAAACTAGAATAGATAAATGGCTTTGGAGTGTCAGAATTTACAAAACAAGAACCTTAGCCAGCGATGAGGTTAGGAGTGGAAAAGTAAAAATTAACCAATCGAATGCAAAACCTGCCAGTAATGTTCAGGCAGGTGATTTGGTGACTGTAAAGAAAAATGGATTTAATTTCCAATTCAAAGTTATAGAGGTGATAGAGAAGCGGGTAGCTGCTCCCATTGCCCAGCAATGCTACCAAGACCATACACCACAAGAGGAATTGAATAAATACAATGATTGGTTTATTGGGAAATTTGGAGCAGAAATGAGAGATCGTGGAGCTGGGAGACCCACCAAAAAAGATCGTAGAGAAATTGACGACTTCAAAGAAAATTACTTCGATGATTTTGATGAATAGAAATAGACTACCGAACAGAAATATTGTCTAAATTGAATTTACCTCTATTAAATAGGATATTTCCATATTTTTGGTAATTTTCCCAAGGTGTCGTCATTTTGGGTTCATTATCTGAAAATTTTTCAAAATAGGACCATTCACAAATCAAATGAGTATTATTGTCGAAGTAAATATGATATTTATTTTCTGGAGTCACCCCAACATTATTAAATGTCAGTTCAATCACCTCACAATCAGCTTGTTTTGAGTTTTTCTTGTATCCCAAATATTTCAAATTCACACCATTATCTTTTAATTTGAATGGCATAACCAACCAGTAAGCGTCATTCACCCAGATTTCATAACCTTTGTTCATCCACACCTTTAGCGAATCTGGATGCTCCACCCAAGTATTATTTACAAATGCTTTTCCCTGCTTTGTAGTTAGATTAACCCAAATTTTGTAAGGATTTGTGTTACCAATTTTTTCAATAATTACATCTTGATTGAATTTATCCCAAATAGTATTCTCCCAAGCCTGCTTACCGCCCATTACAGTTAAACATTGCTCAATTAATTCATTTTTTCTAACATCGCTATTAGCAGCAACTTGTGCAAATGTCTGAATACTACAAAATAATATTATGTATAATATTTTCATTATCAATTTATAAGATGAATAGAAAAGTAGATGAGCAAATTAATAATGCTTTAATTACTCACAATTAGATTTTGAATAAGAATGAATCAATTGTCCTAAAATTGGTTAAATCTATTGAATCACTTTTTGTTAACAATACTACAAGTCATATTGTTTTATCTTTCGATAAAGTGTTCTTTCAGAAATTCCTAAATCATCCGCAGCTTCCTTTCTCCTATTGCCATGCTTTTTCAAAGCTTTGAGAATCAATTCTTTTTCCATTTCTTCAATACTCAAATTCTCTTCTACTACTTCCATATTAGAAAAAGACTTATCGTTTGGTGAAGTCACTATAAATGGTTTGCTATTTTGGTCAGCATTAAAATCATCAAACTGGTCAGATTCTATAAATGGCTGATGATCAACACTATTAAAGTCATTATTTTTTTCTTGGACAGGATATGATGGACCTTGCAATTGTCGAAGTAATGACATATCAGGAACTCTCAAATTGTTATTTCTGATCAACTCAAAAATGAGCGATTTTAACTCATTCAAGTCATGCTTCATATCAAAAAGCAATTTGTAAAGTATCTCTCTTTCTTGAAAAGTAGTTTTTTCCCCTTCAGCCCCCAATGGACCTAACGGCAAATTTCTTTTGGTCAATGAGGGAATAAAATGCAACACATCTTCGGCACTTATCATTTTATCCTCCGACAAAATAGACATCTGTCCCACCAAATTCCTCAATCCACGAATATTTCCGGGCCATTGATAACTTTGTAATAATCGGACTGCCTGTTCTTCTAATTGCAAATTAGGCGTTTTATATTTTTCAGAAAAATCAATTGCGAACTTCCTGAATAACAAGGGAATATCATCTATTCGCTCTTTCAAAGCTGGAATTCGGATCGGAACGGTATTCAATCGATAATATAAATCTTCTCTAAATTTTCCTTTATTGATATTTTCAAATAAATCAACATTGGTAGCAGCTATGATTCTGACATCAGTGGACTGCACCTTACTCGAACCAACTCGAATAAATTCACCACTTTCCAATATCCGCAATAAATATGCTTGAGTATCTAAGGGCATTTCCCCAATCTCATCTAAAAAGATAGTGCCGCCATCTACTGTTTCAAAATACCCTTTTCTGGCATCCGTAGCTCCAGTAAATGCACCTTTTTCATGACCAAAAAGCTCTGAGTTGATGGTTCCTTCAGGTATTGCACCGCAGTTAACAGCAATAAAATTGTTGTGTTTTCGTGAACTTAATGAATGGATTATTTTGAAAAAGCTTCTTTTCCAACCCCACTTTCGCCAGTAATTAAAACAGACAAATCCGTATTGGCAACTCTTACCGCTGTGTCCAAAGCAGCATCAAGTGCTTTGGAATTTCCGATAATTCCAAATTTTAATTTAATAGATTGTAAGTTGGTACTTGCCATATTATTGCACGATTTCTCCTTTTAGTGTAGCACTAGAAGCCTCTAAAATTTTCACTTTCACATAATCTCCTTTTTTATAAGGTTCCATTTTAGGAAAAACCGTCATTTTATTTTGAGAATTTCTACCTTTAAAATCTAAATCAGACTTTTTAGAATCACCTTCTATCAAAATCTCATAAACTTTACCTATCTCTTTCAAATTATGTTGTAGTGACAAAGTTTGTTGCTTTTCTACTACTTCTTGCAATCTTCTTTTTTTGGTTTCTAAAGGAATGTCATCTGTTAATTTTCTTGCCGCTAAAGTACCGGGACGTTCTGAATAGAAAAACATATAACTCATAGAATAATTGGCGTAATCCATGATGCTCAAGGTATCTTGATGTTCTTCCTCAGTCTCAGAGCAAAAACCTGCAATTATATCTGAAGAAATAGCACAATCTGGCATGATTTCATAGATTCTATCCACTTTCTGAATATACCAATCTCTATCGTAAGTACGATTCATCAAATCCAATACTCTACTATTTCCGCTTTGTACTGGCAAATGAATATATTTACAGATATTGTCATATTTTTTCATGGTGTATAACACCTGATCTGTAATATCTTTAGGGTGAGATGTAGAAAATCTAACTCGAAGTTTTGGACTCACCAAAGCACACATTTCCAATAAGTTAGCAAAGTCAACTAACTCATTAGTTTCTGGATTTTCCCATTTGTAACTATCCACATTTTGTCCCAATAATGTGATTTCCTTATATCCTTTATCAAATAAATCTTGTGCTTCAGCAACGATGCTAAAGGAATCTCTACTTCTTTCTCGACCTCTTGTAAATGGTACCACACAGAAGCTACACATGTTGTCGCAACCTCTCATGATCGAAATAAATGCCGAAATCCCATTATTATCTAATCGAACGGGGCTAATGTCAGCATAAGTTTCTTCTCTTGACAATAGCACATTAATCCCTTTCTCTCCTTCAGCAGCATTATCAATCAAATTGGGCAAATCTCGATAGGCATCTGGTCCAACCACAATATCAACCAACCGCTCTTCTTCTAAAAATTTCTTTTTGAGCCTTTCAGCCATACAGCCCAAAACACCCACCATTAAACCTGGCTTTTGCTGTTTGATAGCATCAAAAATTTTCAATCTTTTTCGAACCGTTTCTTCCGCCTTTTCTCGAATAGAACAAGTATTTATCAATATCAAATCGCTATTATCAATATTTCTAGTGGGTTTGAATCCAGATTTTGACAAAATAGAAGCGACGATTTCACTATCGCTAAAATTCATCTGACAGCCATAACTTTCGATATAAAATTTCTTCGAATCCACATCGGCAACATCCAATTCATTCCCATAAGCTGAACCCTGAAGGGATTCGTCAATAACTTTTTCTGTTGAAGGTATGGTTGGATTACTATCGTACATCATCATTTTTAAATTAAGCTGCAAATATATGATAATTTGAAGAATGAAATGACAAATTGTCAGCATTAACTTATATAATTTTGGCCAATAATTTGTAACTTTAAACAATTAAAACAATAATTTATGATATTTGAAGTTTGTGCCCAATCTTATACCTCTGCTTTAAATGCTCAAAAAGGGGGAGCAAATAGAATTGAACTTTGTGGATCATTGCCATTAGGCGGTTTAACTCCTTCCTATGGGGCAATGAAACTAACTAGAGATTATTTGCAAATACCAATTTGTGTGCTAATCAGGCCTAGAAGTGGAGATTTCTACTATTCAGAATCAGAAATGGAAGAGATATTAAGAGATATCGAATTTTGTAAAATGATTGGAATGGATGGGATTGTCGTTGGAGCTCAACTATTAGATGGGCAACTGAATTTACCATTTATGCAACAAATGAAAAGTTTGGCTGGTGACATGGAAGTAGTTTGTCATAGAGTTTTTGACCAAACTCCGGATCCTTTTTTAGCAATGGAAGATTTGATTAAACTAGGTTACAATAGAATTTTAACTAGCGGACAAGAGCCAACAGCATTTGAAGGAAAAGAATTAATTGCACAACTTGTAACCAAATCTAATGGTCGGATAACTATTTTACCAGGAAGTGGAATTACTGAAAACAATGTAAGAGAACTGGTGGATATTTCGAAAGCAAAAGAAATACATTTCACTGCCCAAAAGAAATTTGTATCAAATGTGGACGTTACAACAAACGTCGATTTTTCTATTCATACCGATTCGAATGCATCGCATTATGAAACCGACATTGAAACTATCCAATTGATTAAGAGCAAGTTAGCATAGAAAAGCATGAAAACCATATAGATATTCAAAAAAAAGATATGTATTTTCAGGAATACATATCTTTTTTTTACCTATATATAAATCTATATTATTTATTCCCTACTAAAACTACATATTCCCATGGAGCTAGATCCATAGTATCTTCCCCATTCAAGGTAATCATTTTGTTTGTAAACCAATTTTTGTAGGTGCCTTTATAATATTTTGTATTCAATCTAACTTTAACAGGCTTCTTAGTGAAATTGATAATTTGGATAACAATATTATTGTTTTTTTCTCTGGAAAAAGAAATTACTTCATCCATTTTATCACTGTAAATTCTGACCATTTCGCCTCCCCAATCTCCATTCCAAAGTGCTTGATTTTCATGCTTTAATTTAAAAACACTTTTAAACAAATCAGCATTTGGATGGTTTTTCCAAACAATTTCATCTTTTTCGAAGAAAGCTAACGAACGATCCAAACCAGCTTCTTGCCCACTATATATCAAAGGCATTCCATTCACAACACCGGTAAATACAATGCAAGCAGGCAGAGCAGCACCAAAATTTGAAAATTGATTTCCTTCCCAAGAATTTTTGTCGTGATTATCGGTAAAAGTCATCCGATAACCACCCTTTGGGAAAGTGTTCACATCGTGAGCCATATATTCTACCAAACCGCCAATTCCTTTATTTCCTACAGTTGCATTATGCATTTTATCCCATAACGACCAAGCATAAGTCATATCGAAGGCGTTTTTGTGCAAATCTCTCGATTCCCATTCTGCTAACATAAAAACTGGTTTGATGGCATCCATTTCAGCTCTAGCATTGTCCCAAAAATCAGTCGGGATAAATCCACCTGTATCACATCGATAGCCATCGATATCTGCTTCTTTTACCCAAAATTTCAAAGCTTCCGTCATATATTTTCTCAATCCTGGGTGGTCATAATCTAAGTCGATAATGTCATCCCAATCATACCAAGGAGTAGGTTGGAAATTGCCTTCCCTTGTTTTAGTGTACCATTCTGGGTGTTCGGTTGCCAATGGATTATCCCAAGCAGTATGGTTGGCAACCCAATCGATAATGACATACATCCCCATGCTATGAATTTTTTTCACTAAAGATTTGAATTCATCCATAGTCCCAAATTCAGGATTTACGCCCAAATAATCTTTCACAGCATAATAACTTCCCAATTTCCCTTTTCTATTCTTTTCTCCAATGGGATGAATCGGCATCAACCAAATGATATCAACACCCATTTCTTTGAGCCTCGGAAGATGTGCCTCGAAAGCTTTAAAATTGCCTTCTTTTGTGAATTGGCGAACATTTACTTCGTAAATCGTTGCATTTTTGCTCCACTCAGGATGTTTTAATGCTACAAATGGCTTTGGTAAATATTTTGCATCATATTTTTCAGCTTGTTTTTGAGCTATTGCCCCATTTATAAAACTAGATAAAAAAACTAGTAATAATGGGAATTGGAAAAATCTCATAAACTTCTAAAAATTAAATATTATACATGATCATTGGTATTCACAGATGCCAATCCATCAGTCATTTCCTTAGAAATTGCAGATTTTGCAAATCGAATATATGTTTTTGCATCCACCTCTAAAGTAACAGTTTTATCGTCTAATTTGGTGATTTTGCCTAAAACACCAGAGCCAGTTACTACCCTATCGCCTTTTGCTAAACCATTTTGGAAATCATTTTGTTCTTTTTGTTTTTTAGCTTGAGGTCTAATCATAAAGAAATAAAATACCACAATCATTAAAACTAATGGTAAAAAAGACGTGATGGCATTTCCAGCTTGCAATAATATCATAAACTATATTTTTTTATTTTTAAAATTATTCTTTGTTAGCATCAGGTTTTTGAGTCTTTCCATTTTTATTGATTATCTGCCCTTGTACGGAAACAGAAGTCTCTGACGGATAAGTGTTTGCAAGAATTGTCACATGTTTTACTTGGAAATTCTCCTTATTAGTGGTGTTAAAAATTACATTAATACTAGATGTGTCACCCGGAGTAATTGGGTGAGAAGGCTTATCAGTTGTAGTACAACCACAAGTTGACCTCGCATCTTCTATCAACAAAGGAACTTTGCCAGTATTTTTGAATGTAAATCGATGTGTGATAATTGTTCCTTCTTTTACAGCACCAAAATCATATATCATTTCATTGAAAGATATTTTCGCTACATTCACCGTATCAACATTGTCCATACTCACTGGATTTCTTACCATTTCGGCATTCCCTCCAGGTTGGGTTCTGATCTCTTGAATTTTCTCAACAGATTTATCATTTTTGCATGATAAAAATGCAATTAATGAAATAAATATCACTTTTTTCATACCAAATAGGGTTTTGAATTTTTTTTCGTCGTAAAATTACTATTCATTTCTTACAAAATATGATAATTTTTTACATTTCGTTATTTAATTCATTTTTTAAATTTATTTTAGCAAAAAAATTATTTCGTGAACAATCATAAATATAAATACGGCATTATCGGCAATGGTGCCTATTCTGCTTTAGTGGACGACAAAGCAAATATAGGTTGGATGTGTTGGCCCAAATTTGATAGCAGTTGCATTTTTGGCAGTTTATTAGATGAAGAAAAAGGGGGAAGATTCTCTATCCAACCAGAATGGGATGGTTTTACTTCTTCTCAAAAGTATATACAAAACACCAATATTATTGAAACCATTTTTGAATGTGAAGATGGGATTTACAAAGTAATTGATTTTGCACCTCGATTCAGGCAATATGAAAGGTTTTACAAACCATTGATGTTGGTTCGAAAAATTATCCCAATCAAGGGAAGACCAAGAATCAGAGTTAGCTGCAAACCTGTAGGAAATTATGGTGAAATCGTTACAAAAAAAGTTTTTGGAAGCAGCCATATTCGCTTTGAAGGTTTGGAGTCTCAAGTTCGTTTGACGACCAATATTCCCTTGAGTTATGTGGATCAAGAAATGCCATTTGTATTGAATAGCGAAAAATATTTAGTGCTGACTTGGGGTGCTCCTTTAGAAGCTCCTTTGGAAAGTTCTGCTGAAAATTATTTGCAGCAAACCATTCGTTATTGGCATCAATGGGTAAAAAATACGACCACGGAATCCTTCCATCAAGAAGCAATTATCCGCTCTGCTCTAACGCTGAAACTACATCAATATCAAGATACTGGAGCAATTGTAACCGCCACTACCACCAGTTTGCCTGAATTTCCAGGAAGTGGTAGAAATTGGGATTATCGGTATTGTTGGATAAGAGATGCACACTTTACAATAAAGGCACTCAATGATTTAAGTCATTTTTCCATCCTTGAAGATTATGTGAATTTCATTGAAAACATAGCTTTGAACGACGATAATCGATTCAATCAATTCTATCCAGTAGCATTAGATAAATTTCAGAAAGAGAAAATTGTTCCATTAAAGGGTTATCTTGGGAATCGACCAGTACGAGTTGGAAATGATACTTTTAATAAAAAGCAAAACCATGTGTATGGGCAAATTCTAGTAACGCTGTTACCATTTTTTGATGATAAAAGATTTACAATTAATGATGATAGCACTTTGAAAATAATGGCTGAAAACTGTTTGGATATCATTGAAGAAATTTTCAATGAGAAAGACACAGGGCTTTGGAGTTCTTTGGGCACAGAACAATATTATTGTTATACTTTTTTGTCCCATTGGGTAGGTTGTAATGCGGCATACAAAATAGCAAAAAGTATCGAAAATGAAAAAATGATGCTGAAAGCTAAAAACTTAATAGCTCAAGCTAAAGTGAAAATAGAATCTTGCTATAATGATGAAAATAATAGCTATTCAAGTGCCATTGGTATACAACAATCCGATGCAAGTTTGTTTCAATTAATCAATTTTGGTTATTTAGACCCAAAATCTGAAAAAGCAAGGCAACTAGTAGAGAAATTGGAAAATGATTTACTCTCTGAAAAAACGGAATTAATCTATAGTTATCGTCACCAAGATGATTTTGGTGCACCAGAATCTACAAAATTAATCTGTACTTTTTGGTACATTCAGGCTTTAGCAACGATAGGCGAACATGAGAAAGCATCAAAATTATTTGATAATACCTTAAAATTTGCAAATCACTTAGGGCTTTTGAGTGAAACAGTTCATGATAATACGGGAGGACAGTGGGGAAATTTTCCACATACCTATAGTCATGTTGGGCTAATCAATGCTGCAATGTGTATTGCAAGGAAAATTAACAAACCTAATTATTTGATAGATTAAATAAAATACCAATCAATGCGAATATTTTTAGTAGGAATGATGGGGGCTGGCAAAACCTATTGTGGGCGTTTGTTAGCGGATAAAATGGGGCTAGATTTTATTGATTTAGATGAAGAATTAGAAAAAACGGAGAAAAAACCAATAAAAGAAATATTTGCAGATATTGGTGAAGAAGGTTTTAGAATCGTCGAATCAAGGACATTGAGGTCATTTGGTGCTGCCGATAATTTCATCATGGCAACTGGTGGAGGAACACCATGTTTTTTTAAAGGAATTGATTGGATGAATAGAGTGGGGTTGACCATTTTCATCCACACTCCTATTAAAATTATTATAGAAAGATTAAAAAACGATGGTATTTCTACAAGACCATTATTGAAAACTTTCGACAAAGAGGAGTTAGAAACTTTTTTATTTGATTTATTTGAAAATAGATTACCATTTTATGAATTGGCGGACATCGAATATAAGCCTCATAATCAAGAAAATATGATTTTAGATTTGGTTTCCATTTTGGGATCCATAAAAAATACGCCACATCTTCAAAAAAAATTGGAAAGTGGTGCAGCGTTTTGAAACCAAATTGGATATAGGCAATAAGGAACTAATTTAAAAAATAACTAGGGTTATTTTTTTCGGCATAGTTGCCGACATTGCTAATATTCTATGAATAAATCCGTTTTTCAGAAGTGAGGGGCGGTTTTTTTATTTCTTACCTAAATGTCCTCATTTCAATCGAATTTCAAGAGATTTTTAGTAATTAACAATTGTTAATTATAGTTAACTGTCTGTTAAACAAGTAGTTTCAAATTGCATTGTAATCGGTATTCCTATAATATTGTCTTAAATAAAAACTTTATCTCATGAAAAAAATTATGTTATTATTCGTATTAGGTGCTTCATTGTCATTTTTAATGTCTTGCAAGAAGACAGAAGACAGCACAAAACTTACTGTATTATTGACTGATGGTCCCATAGATGCACAAGAAGTAAATGTTGAAATTAATGAAGTAAAAGTGAATTTTAGAGATGACTCGACTGGTTGGGTCTCTTTATCAACTACACCAGGAGTTTATGATTTATTAAAGTTGCAAAATGGAGTTACGACTCCATTGGCTACTGGAACTTATCCTACTTCTAATATTGTAAAAGAAATTCGATTTGTATTAGGTACTAAAAATACTATTAAAGTAAAGGATGTTGTTTATCCATTAACTATTCCTAGTGGTGGTGACAGTGGATTAAAAATCAAGGTTGGAAAGCAATTAGCGAATTCGTTAGATTCTTTGACCATAGATTTTGATGCAGCATTATCCATAAAAGATGATGGAGCAGGAATTTATAAATTAAGCCCTGTCTTGAAAGTAAAATAATAAAAAGGGGAGCAAAAAATTTGCTCCCCTTTTTTATTTCTTCCCTCCAAAAAAAATTGAAAATCCAAAATTGAAGCCAATGTTGCTTACATTATTGCTATTGTCTCTTATAAAACTTGAGTTGTTATTTACCCTAACATAATGTAAAACAGCATCTATTGAAGCATTTTCATTAATAAAGTAGGATCCACCAATTCCAGCTTTTATTACAAAAGATTTTGAGTTCCTTGAATCAAAAAATTTAATAGAATGAATTTGATAACCAGTACCAAAGGTAAGATAAGGTGAAAACTTTTTTAATTTGAGATAATATCTAGTACTTCCTCCTAATCCAACTCCAGTATATTTTATGTCTTTTCCTGATAAGTTACTGATAATCAAGTCTCCTGATAACATCCATTTATCCGTAATCATTTTACTGATGTTTGGTGCTAAATTTATAGCAAATAATTTAGAATCGTTATCAATCTGAGTATATCCAAAATTAGTACTTGACTCAAAAAAGGAGTTGATATTATTATTAAAACTATTAAACATAGTGCCAATTACCCATTGTCCTTCCTTAGGTTGTGCAAACAATTGAATAGAAAAAAAAGAAAATAATAGAATAAAGAAAAAGTTTTTCATTGGTGAAAAGTTTTTAATTGAAATAATATCACAAAGATACAAAGCCTAATCAGGTGTTTTTTTGCATATTTCAATAAAAACATATTTTTTTTTATTGAATATTAAGAAATTTGAAGTTATAAAATTAAAACTTTTCAATTTTTTTTAATATATCAATACTTTGCTCCAAATTTTCCCCATCAAGGTCAATATCCAATTTAGAAAGGGTCGGATTATTTTGTAAAGAATGTAAATATGCTTTGTCATAATAGGCTAAAGCAATTTTTGCAGCACTGATAAAGTCCTCATTTTCAACAAATTCTACTGCACTTTTAAAATGATTGTATCCAATTTTCTTTTCGATTTTCTTAAATGACTGAATTAAAACTTCTTTACCACATTGAGCATAATCAGCTACTAATTTCTCTAATCTTATTTGATCTGGAATTTTTATATTGACCAGAGGGCTATTTTTCATGTTATTCCAAAAAACCTCAGGAATAAATACAGAACCAATTGATCTACTTTCATTCTCCACCCAAACTCTTTTAGTAATGTCCAATGCCTCTATTGTGTGAAATAACATATTTTCAAAATGCTCCACCGAGGGCTGGTTTGCTTCCCCAATCCAACCAAAAGCGGAGCCTTTATGATTCGCAATTGCTTCTAAATCAATTATTTGCTCTCCATTTTCTTTCAACCCTCTCAATATTTCCGTCTTTCTGCTACCTGTTTTTCCACCCAAAACTATCAAATTCAATTGCATTTGTTTTAGGTTTTCTAACACATATTGTCGATACTTTTTATAGCCACCAGCAATTACAAACACTTCGAAACCAACCAATTCTAAAAGCCAAGCAAAACTCCCACTTCTTTTTCCACCTCTCCAGCAATGCACGATTACTTTTTTATTGGGGCACCATTTGCTCACTTTTTTCACAAATCCACTCATTTTTGGACCAACAATTTCCAATCCTTTTATGATAGCTGACTCCTTACTGATTTGCTTATAAATTGTACCTACTTTTGCTCTTTCAGTATCGTTAAATAAGGGCAAGTTCACTGCTTCTGGGATGTGACCTTGTAGAAATTCCTTCGGCGACCGAACATCGATTGTCAAAAAATCTTTTCTGATATTAATAAATTCTTTTATGTCAATTATTGTAGGCATTCGAAAAAATATGTCCTTTTATTAAATAATTTCCTCAAAATTAACGTTATTACATTAATCTAAATTAGAATTTAAATTAAATGAAAAAAATACTTAAAGGATTAGGTATAGTTTTAGGACTATTTATAATTATTGGAATTGCTATTCCCTTCTTTTTCAAAGACAAAGTAATTGGCATTATTAAAGACACTGCTAACAAAGAATTAAATGCAAAATTGGATTTCAAGGACGTAAGTCTGTCTGTTTTCAGAGATTTTCCCAATCTGAGCATTCGATTGAAAGATATTTCTGTGGTTGGGATTGATAGATTTGATAAAGTGCCACTATTTAGTGCTGAAAATGTGGATGTTGGCGTCAATATTATGGATGTAATCGGTGGTAAAAATAATTTACCCATTAAGTCATTTCATTTAGAAAAACCAAATATTACAGCTATCGTTTTGGAAGATAGCACTGCAAATTACGTCATCACCAAACCTAGTGCTCCCTCCGAGCCTTCCAAAATGGTTATCGAACTCAAAAGTTTCACCATTACTGATTGTAAAATATTGTATGACAATCGATTGTCCAATATGAAAGCTGACATTAGGGGGTTAAATCACAAAAGCAAAGGTGACTTAGGCTCCAATATTACAGAATTGACGACTAAAACCACTATTGATAGTTTGAGTGTAAGAAGTGGTGGAATGCAATATTTGAAAAACAATCGACTAGATGCAAAAGTAGATGTGAAAGCAGATTTAATCAATAATAAATTCACTTTGAAAGAAAATGAAATTGCATTGAATGATTTAATGTTGAAAGCAGATGGTTGGGTGCAAATGAATGAAAAAGATATGGAAATGGATTTGAAATTCTCTAGTCCGACTTCCAAATTCAAAGATCTATTTTCCATTATCCCAGGTGCTTACACCAAAAATTATAAAGACGTTGCAGTAGATGGAACTTTTAATTTCAATGGATTTTCAAAAGGAAAATACGATGGAATAAAAGGAATTTACCCAACATTCGAGTTGAATACTGAAATTCAAAATGGTAATGTAAAATACCCTTCTTTACCCATGGGAATCAGTAGTATCGCCATGAAATCAGCCGTTAAATTGCCTGGTGGAAGCAATCTAGATTTACTGACGATTGATGTACCAAAATTAAATTTCAATATCGGAAAAAATCCAATGGATATTGTTTTTAAACTAAAAACTCCTATCAGCAATCCCGATATTGATGCTAAAGCGAAAGGAACTTTAAACCTATCAGAATTGTCAATGGCTTTCCCAATGGAAAGTGTTCAAACTATTGTCGGAATTATTAATGCAGACATTAATTTGAAAGCAAAAATGAGTCAAATAGAGCAAAAGCAATACGAACAAGTAAATTGTAATGGCACACTTTCCATAGCTGGAATGCGATACCAAGCTAAAGGAAAACCCATGATGGTTATCAATAATATGAGTATGTCATTTACCCCATCGGTTGTCAATATTCCAAACATTGATGCTGTTTTTGGTAAATCTGACATAAAAGGATCTGGTAAATTGGATAATATTTTAGCCTATTTTTCACCTAAAAAGACGATGATTGGAAGCTTTAATGTTCGTTCAAATTTGATAGATATGAATGAATGGATAGAGCCAACTCCAGCAAAGCCAGTTGTTCAACAAGATGCTCCAGTAGCAAGTACGACAAGACCATTTGACCGTTTTGATTTCACTTTAGATGGAGCGGTCAATAAAATGGTGTATGATAAATACGAATTAAAAAATGTAGTTGCTAAAGGAAATATGACTTCTAACAGATTGGATGTCAAAGACTTTTCGATGAATATCGGCAATAGTGATATGGGTGGTAGTGGATATTTGTCCAATCTTTTTGGATATGTTTTTGACAATGAAGTACTACAAGGTGATCTGAATTTCAGGTCGAACTATATGGATGTCAACCAGTTCATGGCACCTGCAACTGCAACTCCTGCCAAAACTGAAGTTCCTGCAGGTTCTTATCCTGTACCTAAAAATATTGCAGTCAAATTGCACAGTAATATCAATAAATTGATTTATACCAACATGACATTATCCAATCTTACAGGAGATTTGGCTATTCAAAATCAAGAGGTTCGGATTGAAAACATGAAAACCAATAGTTTGGGTGGAAATATTCAGATGCAAGGACTTTATAGTACAGTGAATCCAGAAAAGCCAAAATTTTCATTAAAATATGATTTACAAAACATCGTATATAAAGAAGCTTTCAATTATTTAAATACTGTAAAATCTTTGGCTCCAATTGCCCAATATATTGATGGAAAATTCAATACTTCAATGATAATGGAGGGAAATATGGGCAATGGAATGGTCCCTGATTTCAATTCACTTTCGGCTAGTGGTTTCCTTCAAACTTTGGCTGGAACTTTAAAAGGTTTTAAACCATTAGAAAGTGTTTCTAGCTTAGTTGGGGTGAAAGAATTAAATGGTCTTGATTTGAAAGATACCAAAAACTGGTTTGATATTGTGAATGGAGTGGTAGAAATAAAAGAATTTGACAAACAATTGAATGATATTGGATTGAAAATAGGTGGAAAGCACAGTTTGACAAATGATATGGATTATAATATAAAAGCAAAAATACCTCGTAAATTATTTGATAAGAATGGTTTAGGAGCTGTAAATACAGGTTTGAATGCTTTGGGATCTGAAGCTTCCAAACTTGGTGTTAATTTGAATATGGGTGAGTATGTGAATGTTTTATTTAACCTTGGTGGGACAATGACTAGCCCAAAAGTGAAAATGAAATTATTGGGAACTGAGGGAAAAGGAACTACAGAAGTAGTAAAAGATGAAATCAAAAATCAAGCAAATAAAGCGATAGACTCTATAAAAACGGTTGCAAACAAAGAACTTGACAAAGCAAAGCAGAAAGCGGAAGAAATGAAACAAAAAGCAATTGACTCGGCATCTGTTGTAGCCAAGCAAAAAGCAGATGAATTGCTGAATAAAGCGAAGCAAGAAGTAAAAGATAAAGTCGGTGATAAGGCAGGTGAAATTTTAGATAAAACAGTTGGTGATAAAGCCAAAGGAGAGGTTGATAAAGTGAAAGATAAGTTAGATAAATGGAATCCATTTAAGAAAGATAAAAAAGGGGGGAGATAAAAACCTCTAAAAAAAGCCAACTTGATTAAAATTTGAGTTGGCTTTTTTTTTCTAAATATTTCTTAATATTAGCAAAATAAATATATGTTTTTATTGAAAAATGCCAACAACGTAATATAAATTGCCTTTAACTTTGTAAAAAAATTCAATTCTATGAAAACATGTATTTCACAATTATTTTTCTTAATAATTTTTTTACAAAATATCAATGCCCAAAATTGTTGGAAATCAATTTCAGCAGGTTGTTCACAAACTTTTGCAATAAAAAATGATGGTAGCCTCTGGTGTTGGGGCTATAATAGGGATGGCTCACTTGGGGATGGAACTTTAATAAGTAAAAATATTCCTACTCAAATTGGGTCTGATTTAGATTGGTCTGAAATTTCGTCAGGAGATGGATTCACATTAGCTATCAAACAAGATGGTAGTTTATGGGGATGGGGAAAAAATGATTATTGGCAACTAGCTGATACAATAACTGCTCTAATTATACAACCAAAAAGAATTGGAATTGATTATAATTGGAAAAAAATAAGTGCAGGTTATAGGCATACCTTAGCAATCAAAAGTGATGGTTCACTTTGGGCTTGGGGAGATAATTTTAGAGGACAAATTGGTAATAATAGTAATAATTATCAAAAACTGCCAATACAAATAGGAAAAGATTTAGATTGGAAAATAATTTGTTCTGGATTCTACAATTCTGCAGCAATCAAAAATGATGGTTCTTTATGGATGTGGGGGAATGGAGATCATTGTCAGTTAGGAAATGGAATAATGAATACTTTTTATAGCCCAACCAAAATCGGAAACGATAAATGGAAATCTATATGTATTAGTACATTTACAACACTTGCATTAAAAGATGATAACTCAATTTGGGGTTGGGGAATGAATTTAAGTGGTCAACTAGGTCCTCAAAACAAAGGTGGAACAATTTGTAATCCAATAAAAATTGGAACTAATAATAATTGGAAAGTTGTAAGTATGGATTATATTAATGCTTATGCAATTGATAATAACGGAGATATTTGGGGATGGGGAAGAGATTTTAAGTCTGATACTATCACAAAAATCGATGGTTCAAATAGTTGGGTAAATATAAATTCATTTTACTACCATATTATTGGTCTGAAAAATGATGGCTCAATATTTTGTTGGGGTAATGATTACTTTGGGCAATGTGGTCAAAATAGAAAATTGTATGACGGAAAACCAATACAAATCCATCCAGATACTGATTGGAAAAAGGTTATTTCTAACAGTTATTCAGTAATTGCATTAAAAGAAAATGGGTTATTATTTGGTTTTGGAGAAAATTCTGATGGCGAACTAGGAAATGGAAACAATATAAATATTAAAAATCTAACCCAGCTGAATATGAGTGATAATTGGATTGATTTCACATTAAATGATCATACTTTGGCTTTAAAAAATGATGGGACTTTATGGTCTTGGGGAGATAATACATATGGTGGATTAGGAGTTGGAAACAACATGGATTCTAATAAACCGCTAAAAATAAATAATGATACAGATTGGAAAATAATTTCAAATAATTATCAAATTTCAGCAGGTATTAAAATAGATGGTACTTTATGGACATGGGGAAGCAATTTTTTTGGACAATTAGGAATAGGAAATACAATTGATAAAAATATTCCAACCCAAGTAGGTTCTGATAAAGATTGGAAAACTTTAAATTGTACAAATGGAAATATTCTTGCGATAAAAAATGATGGTACTTTATGGATATGGGGAGAGAATTCCACAAAAGGTATTATTGGAATTGACCCTACCGTATCAACTAAAGTTCCAGTTCAATTAGGAAATGAATCAGATTGGAAAAACATTTTCGGAAACTCATCTTCTTTTTATGCAATAAAAAATGATGGTAGCTTATGGGTTTGGGGATATAATAAAAATTATGAATTAGGAGATAGCACTGCAATTGACAAATACATTCCTACAAAATTAAAAAGCAATGTAGGATGGCTTAAAGTTTCAGCATCAAGCTTTTATATTTTGGCGTTAAAAGAAGATGGTACGATTTGGGGATGGCTTGACAATCGAAGAGGAGAGTTGTGTGGAATAGATAATTACAATAGTCCGATTGTTCCAATTCAAATTGATCCAAATAATGATTGGAAAGATATTTCAGCAGGAGAATTACCTATGGCAATCAAAAAAAATGGTACTTTATGGGCATGGTCAGATCATGTAATGGATTATTTAAATGAAGATTATATTGTAGAAAGCCCAAAAATAGTTGATTGCAAAATTACATCTACAGCAAATTATGAAAATATTTTATCTGATTCAATTCAAATTTATCCAAATCCATCAAATGGTGATTTGAATATTGAAAATGCTAATGATTACAATATAACATTTCAAAATAGCATAGGTAATATTATCAATCCATTAAATTATTCTGGTAATAATTATAATATTTCAAATTTTACAACTGGGATATATTTTATTAAATTTAATAGAAAAAATTATACAAATTATTTTTATAGAAAAATAATTATAACTAAATAATACCAACTAATTAGAATCAAATTAGAAAAGGTATCCACATAAGTGATTAACCCTAAATTCATTATATTTGTGGTAATTAAACACAAATCTTGAAATGAAATTATTGTTAGTGGAAGATCAATCTGGTATGGCTCAGTCTTTAAAGCAAGGGCTGGAAGAAAACAATATACAAGTTGATATTGCTAATAATGGTAAAATTGGAAAGGAATTATTTGAACAAAACGGCTATGATGTAATTGTTTTAGATGTCATGATGCCTGAGATTAGTGGTCTTGAGCTCTGTAGTTATATCCGATCGATTGGAAACAGTGTGCCTATATTGATTATTTCAGCTCTAGATAATGTGGAAGATAAAGTGATTGGGTTTGAAGTGGGAGGTGATGATTATTTAACAAAGCCATTTGCATTTAGTGAGTTTTTAGCTAGAATAAAAGCTTTGGATCGAAGAAATCATGCACAGAAAAATGTATCTAGATTATTGAATATCCATGATTTACATATTAATTTTGACAATAAAACAATTCAAAGAAATCAGGTAAATATTGAACTAACGCCTAAAGAATTTCGACTACTTGAATATTTTATCAAAAATGAAGGTAGGGTACTCCCAAAACAAGAAATTTCGGAAAATGTATGGGATGTAGATTTCGACACAGGAACCAATGTCGTGGAGGTATATGTCAATTATTTAAGAAATAAATTAGATAAAGGCTTTGACAAGAAGCTTATACATACTAAATTTGGTGTCGGATATGTTTTTAATCCGCAATAAATATGCAAATAAGAACTAGATTGACGCTATGGTTTATTGCCATAACAGCATTCTTATTATTGTCGTCCTTGTTTTTTATCTATTACAACTTCAGCAATCATGTAAAGTCTGAGTACTACAAGTCATTGCAATCCAAAGCATTAATGACAGTTGCAATGCTATCTAAAAACAAACCAGAGATTTTGGAATTTGGCCAAAAAAATGAAGAAGACTTAGGCATTTTACCCACAAGAGATAATATTCTAATTTACAATACACAGTTAAAAAAACTATTTTCCTTCAATAGTGAGAATGAAATAAGTGAGCAAACTTTAAAATCCATTTTAAAAAATGGTGAATACAAATTCAAATTGGGTACCTACGATGCTATAGGTATTAAATATACAACAAATTTTGGTAAAGAACTGATAATCATAGCAAAGGGAATGATTATGTCAGAAGAATTAGTGAGATTAAGAAATATCTTAATTATGACTTTTTTCATATTTCTGGCATTTACAGCACTTGGTGGATATTATTTTTCAAACAAAGCTCTCCACCCTATCACCAAAACAATGAATGAAATTGATAATATTTTGCCCAGTGATTTATCCAAAAGATTACATGTAGATAAAAATAAAGATGAATTATCAAGACTGTCTATTACTTTTAATAGACTTTTAGATAGAATTGAAGATGCATTCAATATCCAAAAAGGTTTTTTATCTAATGTTTCCCATGAATTAAGAAACCCATTAGCATCTATCATTTCTTCCATTCAAGTCAATCTTACTAAAAATAGATCGGAACAAGAATATAAAAATTGTTTAGAAAATGTACTTCTAGAAGCGACTGAACTGGAGCACACCTCAACTCAATTAATGGATCTGGCAAGGATTTCTGCAAAATCTGATAAAATACTGTTCGGGAATTTACGAATTGATGAATTAGTATGGCAGGCGATATCGATAGTGGGTAAAACAAATGCAAAATACAACTTCAAAGTAGAAACTGAAGGTATGCCCGAAGACCAGAATCAATTGATTGTCAATGCAAATGAGTCATTACTTAAAACTGCTCTCATAAATTTAATAGAAAATGCTTGCAAATTTTCAAAAGACAATACAGCTAACATCAGCGTATTTTCAGAGACAGAACAATTGATTTCAGTTGAAATAAAAGACTCCGCAAGAATTATCCAAGAAGATGAAAAAGAACAAATTTTCAAACCTTTTTATCGAAGTGAAGAAACTAAAAAAATAAAAGGATTTGGTATTGGTTTGTCTTTAGTTGCCACTATTTTGAATACACATGAAGCAAAATTAAGCATTCGAAATAATCAGAATATAGGGAATATTTTTAAAATTCAATTTAAAAAAGCGAATTGAATTCTAATTGAATTCTAATACTATCCTATTCAAAACATGGTAAATTTGTAGAGTGAAAATAAGTCAAACAAAAATATATAAAAAATTTACAAGTTATTCATTTTCAGCAATTTTCATTGTTGTAATGGTTCTGTTATTAGCACTTTTTTCTTTTTACAATCCTGTTGAAAATTCTGAAAAAATTTATGCTAAAGAAGTAAAATCAGTTATGCTTCAATGGTATAATTTAAGTTTGCAATTGGAAAGCAAAGATTTGAATGCATACCCTCCTATCACAGCTGAAAGATATGCTAAAATGGGTATTGGAGCTTATTTTATCAATCATTTGCAAGAGAATGTAGATAGAAATTCTAAGTTAATTTTATTGAATGATTTGTATGCTCATTACTTAGAACTTTTTTTTAAAGATATCAAAAAAGAGGATTTTGATAAAATAAATTTACTCAATCTTTCAATTTCAAATTCGTTAAAACCAAAATCAAAAATTAGCAAAGAATCTGAGGTTGAACTTTTGTCAAAAGTAACATCAAAAGTTGATTTAGTCCTGAATCAACCTGGCAGGGAAAAAAAAGAGGTTTATAAATTTAGTCATTTTCCAAAATATCAATTTAAGTCAACTGATCCAATATTACCAGATTGGGCTAATGCAAAAAGTTCAGTGATAGTTGATAAGTTGATATTTAAATGCAATCCACCATATTATAATAAATCTTCATTTGAAAAAGCGATATATGAAGATGCACTGTCTCTATATGCTCAGTCTCAAAATCTTAAAAATGAAGATATTTGGATTGCAGAATTTTGGAGTGATGATATTAGAGGATTAACATTCTCTCCAATAGGTAGATGGGTTAATATTACGAATAATATTGTTTCAAATGAGTCACTTAAAGTAGATGAATTAATTGATTTATATTTGAAATTAGGTGTTGGTTTTTATGATGCAGCAGTAGTTTGCTGGTATAACAAATATAAATATCAAGTAGAAAGACCACAAGAATTTATACAAAAAAGGATTGATAATCAGTGGAAATCTTTGCATGATGCCCCTAATTTTCCCTCTTATCCTTCTGGTCACTCCATTTTTGGTGCAGTTTCTTGTGAAATATTAGAAAACCAATTTGGGAAGAATTATGCATTTACCGATGATTCTCATGACAATAGGAGTGAGTTTCTGGGCAAAAAAAGATCATTTCACAACATCAAAGAAATGGCGATTGAGAATGCTTTTTCAAGAGTTTTAATGGGTGTTCATTACAAAAATGATTGTGAAGAAGGCTTGAGATTAGGATTTGAAATTGGAAATTTGGTGAACAAAAATGTTTATTACAAAATAAATAATCTTATTTCTCCCACCTATTCTACTTTGAAAAATTAATTTATCAATCTGATATTTTCAAAATTTAAAAAAATTTGTTTCAATCCTCGAAAACTGTTACTTTTGTGTAATTGTTTGACTAGATTATCTTTTATAGATTAATTTTTTCTATATGTAATATTTTCTTTTCAATCATTTTAATTGTTTAGTTTATTCACAATCCGAACCCATGATGTATAAGTATTTACTATTATTTTTCCTATTACCTTCCGTAATTTTTGCTCAGAAATCTATTGTGCAATTACAACCTCAGTCATTTCAAAAATTAATGGATGACGATAAAAGAGTTTATGGAAATTCAAGATTTGCGGCTCCCGTCGCTGTAAATATCAACCCAGCAATAGATGGAATTTGGGAAACCAAAGGCAACACAAAGGTTTGGACAATCAAATTTTCTGCTCCTAACGCCCTACATAGAAGTCTTTATATAAAAATTTCAGAATTCCAGATGGTGCTACTTTAGTGATTTTCAACAAAGATAAATCTGAGAAATACGGTCATATACTTCAAAATTTAATAACCAAAAAGGTAATTTCATTACCTCTATGATTAGTGGTGATGAAGCTATTATAGAATACACCACCCCAATAGTAAATGCGAATATTCCACCATTTACGATTTGGAGAGTTTATTATGGTTATCGAGAAAAACCAGAGAGTAACACCATCATAAACCAACAAGACAATTCTGAAAGATTTATTGATACTACTTTAGGTTTCGGAAAATCAAATCCTTGCAATATCAATATCAATTGCCCTTTAGGAGCAAATTATCAAAATAATAAAAGAGGAGTTGCTCGAATCTTTTTAGTAATGGATCAAGGATTGACAGGATATTGTACTGGTTCATTGGTGAATAATACGAACAATGATGGAGAACCTTTATTTCTATCCGCCTTTCATTGCCAAGACGGTTTTACCCCACTTTGGGATTATTGGGTTTTTGATTTCAATTATGAATCCAATAATTGTAGTAATCCTGCACAAGAACCAAGTACTAATTTTATCGTTGGAGCTACTCCCCTTGCTGGGAGGCAACAAACTGATTTTTTATTGATGCGACTAAATGTGCTTTATTTACCACCAAGTTATAAATTGTATTTGAATGGATGGTCTATCGACACAACTGTTTTAACTACAAAATCAGCACTTATTCATCATCCAAAAGGAGATATTCAAAAAATATCTGTAGATAACGACCCAGCAGTTAACCATAGTGGAACAATTACTTGGAACAATAATATAGTAACTGCACCCTATACCCATTGGAAAATGATTTTAGATCAAGGGATTTTTGAAATCGGCTCCTCTGGAGGTCCATTATTTAATCAAAATGGACAAATAATTGGTCAATTGCACGGTGGAAATGTTAATGTATGTTCTGTAATAAATTTGTTTGCAGGAAAATTATCAAAATCTTGGGTGGGTGATGGAACGCCTTCCACAAGATTAAAAGATTGGTTAGATCCGAATAATACTGGTATTAAAACTATTTCTGGCTATGACCCACCTGACACTTTGAAAAATTATACATTAGCTGGTTATATAATCAATGATGTAGGAAAAGGTGTGAAAGACATTGAAGTCAAAATGGTGAGTGATAGCACTACTTTGTATGCCTATACTGACACATTAGGATTATATGTCTTCCCTTTAGTGCCTTCTAAATTTACTTTCGAAATGACTTGTAATCATGACACTTTACCGAATAATGGAGTTTCAACAGCAGATTTAGTTGCCATCAATAAGCATATTTTAAAGATAGATACCTTAAATACACCATTGAGAATCATTGCTGCGGATGCAAATAATGATAATAAAGTTTCGACAGCAGATATGGTGGAATTAAGAAAATTGATTTTATTAATCATTGAAAAGTTTTCAAATTCCAAAAGTTGGCGATTTATGCCTACAGTATATCAGTTTCCTGATGAATACAAACCATTTCCTTTCCCAGAAAAAGCGACTATCACCAATCCAACTGGAGATTATATACAATTAGATTGGTATGGAATGAAAGTCGGGGATGTCAATAATTCAAAGAAATAAAAAGACAATCAATGCTTCATTATCTTAATGAAGCATTGATATTTTGAAGTGCAGTTTCTCCTGGACACAACTCCTTTTCAGTCAATGTATTAAGAGGTCTATTTGTCGCATTAATTAAATCATTTAGTTCAACGCTATTATTATCCAAATACAAAAGTCCTGTTAAAATTTCATGATTTTGTTTAGCTTTTTGTAAAGCAGTAATGATGGATAATTTATTTTCTGGATTCCATTCTGGTGAAATCTTATTTAATTTTATCATCGATCCATCGTGCATCTCAACATATTTCACAATGTCATGATTATATTCAGTCGTAATTTCAGATTTAATTGGTACAAAATCAATTCTATTCAAAGCTTCATTGTGTTCTCTCACATAATCGTAAGACTTTGTAGAACCTGCATTATTGTTGAAAGTCACACAAGGAGAAATTACATTGATCAATGAAAATCCATTATGTGACAAAGCCGCTTTTATCAGTGGAATTAATTGTGTTTTATCTCCACTAAAACTTTGAGCCACATAAGTTGCACCAAGTTCAATTGCTAAAGCACATAAATCGATTCCTTCAAAGGTATTTGCATTGCCTGATTTAGAGATAGAGCCATTATCTGCAGTAGCAGAATCTTGCCCTTTTGTCAATCCATAACAGCCATTATTCATGACAATATAAGTCATATTCAGATTTCTTCTGATAACATGAGCAAATTGGCCAAAACCAATGGATGCACTATCGCCATCACCTGAAACTCCTAAATACAACAAGTCTCTATTTGCCAAATTTGCACCAGTAGCTACTGAAGGCATCCTACCATGAACCGAATTGAATCCATGTGAATTGCTCAAAAAATAAGCAGGTGTTTTCGAAGAACAGCCGATACCAGATAATTTTGCCACTTTATGTGGTTGAATATTTAATTCGAAGCAAGCATCTACAATTGCAGCACTAATAGAGTCGTGACCACAACCAGCACAAAGGGTAGATAAAGAGCCTTCATAATCTCTTCTAGTGTAACCTAATGGGTTTTTAGGCAATCTTGGATGTTGAAACTTTGGCTTGATATATGACATAATCTATTAATTATTAGAGTTTTGGATATTTAAATGAGATATAATATAATCGGCAGTAATTGGCGTTCCATCAAAATTCAATACTTTAATCAATTTTTTCGGATTTACTTCTAATTCATTGATTAGCAAAGTCCTTAATTGAGCATCTCTATTTTGTTCCACTACATAAACATACTTATGACTTTCAATAAAATCTGCAATCGACTGATGAAAAGGAAAAGATTTAATTCTAACTGCATCGATTACATTTCCATTTTCTTTCATGATATCTATCGTTTCCTCAGCAGCATAACGAGTAGTGCCAATGAAAATAATTCCAATTTCGGATTGATCTGTTTCCTGATAGAAATCTGGTGTAGGAATAATCGACTTGGCAGTTTCCAATTTTTTTACCAACCTATTCATAATTCTGACATAAGTATCCGAATCCTCCGAATAAGCTGCATATTCATCGTGAGAAGAACCCCTAGTGAAGTAAGCTCCTTTGGTCGGATGAGTGCCAGGTAAAGTTCGATATGGGATTCCGTCTCCATCAACATCTAAGTACCTACCCCATTTTGCAACTTCATCTAATTGAGCCTCAGAAAGCACCTTACCTCTTTTATATTTTCTATTTTCGTCCCAATGGAAAGGTGGCGTCATATGATCATTCATCCCCAAGTCCAAGTCAGTCATCATGATAACTGGTGTTTGCAACTGCTCTGCATAATCGAAAGCATCAGCCATCATATCGAAACACTCCGTAGGAGTAGATGGAAATAATAAAACATGTTTGGTATCGCCATGAGAAGCATAAGCTGCCATCAACAAATCCGATTGTTGAGATCTTGTAGGCATCCCAGTTGAAGGACCTGCCCGTTGAACATCAACCAAAACTACTGGAATTTCTGAATAATAAGCCAAGCCTAAAAATTCATTCATCAAAGAAACTCCTGGACCACTGGTCGCAGTAAATGACCTTGCTCCATTCCAATTGGCACCAATTGCCATACCGATTGCAGATAACTCATCTTCAGCTTGAACGATAGAGAAATTATTTTTCCCGGTAATTGGGTCCACTCTTAATTCTTTGGCATAGCTCTCGAAAGCACCGACCAATGAAGTAGATGGTGTAATTGGATACCAAGACACAACTGTTGCACCGCCATAAACAGCACCTAATCCAGCTGCTGAATTACCATCAATCATGATCCAGTCTTTCACCAAATCTCTTCTTTCTACTCTAAAATCCAATGGGTATTTATAATTATTCTTTATAAAATCACAACCAAGGTTTAAAGCTTTGATATTGGGAGCAATTAATTTTTCTTTACCTTCAAATTGTTCGGCAAACAAATTTTCAATAACATCTACACTAATATCCAACAAAGTCGCTAAAGCACCGACATAAACGATATTCTTAAATAACTGTTTTTGTCGAGCATCCGTAAATTCTTTATTGCAAATTTCCATGATTGGAATTTCAATAAAGTTGATATCAGAGCGATATTCTTCAGTATTTAATTTCTTAGTACTATCATATAAAAAGTAACCACCAGGCTTTACACTAGCAATATCTTTTTTCATACTTTGTGGGTTGACACTCACCATCAAATCGATTCCAGCTTTTCTACCCAAATAACCTTTTTCACTTACCCTCACTTCATACCATGTTGGTAAACCATAATATCTTGAGATTTATTAAGGGCTGGAACGATTAATTTATTTCTTAAATCGTCCTCATTTTCTTCGTTAGTTGTGAAAGTAATACATGAAGTAGGGCAAATATCCATACAGGCATCACATTCAATACATTTGCTATCTGTGAAAACTGTTTGCACATCACAATTCAAACACCTTTCGGCTTCTTTGAAAGCAGTACCCAATGAAAATCCTAATTCTACCTCTTTCTTTCTGTTGATTAGTGTCTCTTTTTTATCAGCCTGAGGAACAATATATCTATTGTCATTCGCTACATAATTATCATAGCTCCATTCGTGAATACCCATTTTTGAGCTCACCAAATTAGTATGAGGAGCAGGTCTTTCATTCAAATCTTTACCGCTACAATATAAATCAATTGAAATAGCAGCTTGATGTCCTTGAGCTACAGCTGTAATTACATTTTTTGGACCTAGAGCAGCATCTCCACCGAAGAAAACTCCAGCTTTAGTTGACGAGAAATTATTTGAATTAATTACTGGCATTTCCCATTTATCGAACTCAATTCCAAGATCTTTTTCGATCCATTGAAATTTATTTTCTTGTCCAATAGCGATAATGACATCATCTGCTTCCACAAAAATATCTGGCTCACCAGTTGGAACAAGCTTTCTTTTGCCACTAGCATCATATTCCGCTTTCACTCTTTCAAACATCATTCCCTTTAACTTGCCATTTTCAGCAACAAAGCTTTTAGGTACATGATTGTCTAAAATTGGAATATCTTCATGCATTGCATCTTCTATTTCCCATGGTGAAGCTTTCATTTCCTTGAATGGACTTCTCACAATAACTTTTACATCCTCTCCGCCCAATCTTCTCGATGTTCGGCAACAATCCATAGCCGTGTTACCGCCACCTAAAACGATTACTCTTTTTCCAATACTATGAGTATGCTCAAAAGCAACACTAGCAAGCCATTGAATACCAATATGTATATTTTCTTTAATATCCCATCTACCTGGCAAATCGGGCAAATCTTTTCCACTTGGTGCTCCAGTTCCCACAAAAATTGCATCATAACCAGTCTCCAACATTTCCTTCATGCTTTTCACATAGTGGTTAAAATGCTGGACGACATCCATATTTAATACAAAATTCACTTCTTGATCTAAAACTTCAGCTGGAAGCCTAAATGAGGGAATCTGACTTCTCATCATTCCGCCACCTTTCGTTTGGTCATCAAAAATGTGTAATTCGTATCCTAATGGTGCTAAATCTCTAGCGACAGTCAAAGATGCTGGACCAGCACCAATCAATGCTATTTTTTTCCCATTTTTAACCGTTGGAATGGTAGGTAACAAATGAGTGATATCTGATTTGTTATCTGCTGCAACTCTTTTTAGACGGCAAATTGCTACTGGTTCTTCCTCCACTCTACCCCTTCTACAAGCTGGTTCACAGGGTCTATCACAGGTCCTTCCTAGTACCCCAGGAAAAACATTGGACTCCCAATTCACCATATATGCTTCGGTATATTTACCGGCAGCTATCAAACGAATATAATGAGGAACAGGGGTATGTGCAGGACAGGCATACTGGCAGTCAACAACTTTATGGAAATATTCTACATCATTTATATCAGTTGGCATCATAAGCCATAATCAATTTAATGTAATTAATAATAATTGTAAAGATAAATTAATATAAGAATTTACAAAAATGGATATGAATATAATTGATAAAAAAGTAGGTATCTTTTTACTATTTAAATTTAGTATAAATTACAAGTTCAAAATTGGTTGCTTTTGGCTATTTTGTTAAATAAATTAGACAAATTATGGAAAAACAAGGTGATTGTATTTTTATCCTAATGGATAATCATAAATTGTTTGGATTATTTAAAATAATTCAAGAATTGGAGTCATCACCTCTTTTGTATTTTGCTTTTTAGTCACTCCATCAGAAATTGGATAACATTCAAATTCTTCACTATCAAACGGTTGCATCAGTTTGGTAAGTTTATCGGGAGATATATCTTTATCTAACCAACCATCAATATCTTCATAATTTAAGATTAATGGAGAGCGATGATGCCCAATTTGTTTGACTAATTTTGATGCTGGAGTGGTAAGAATGCTAAAACAATAGATTGAAAAATCTTTCAATTGCCATTTATTCCAAATTCCAGCCACTACAAAGGCTAAATCATCTTTTCTTTTAAACAAAAATGGCTTTTTCAATCCGAGTTTTTCAGGACCTTCTATAAAATAATCCATCGGTACAATGCAGCGATTATGGCGTATTGCTTCTTTAAATGCAGGTTTTTCAAATATCCCCATTTCACCAGAATAATCAGGACTATTCAATTGATTTTCATCCCCTTCTACCCTTGCATTAAATAAATACATTTGCTTTTTAGCCCAATCTGGGGTGAAACCAAATTGCATATTTTGCATAAAATCGGGTTCCTCTTGGGTAACCACTAAAGCATTCATACCTGTCCAAATATTGAAATTGGGAAGGATGGACTGTCCTTCTTTTATCCGCTTTTCTTTTAATGCTTTTTTTGCATGTCGGATGGTATCCGAAAGTCCTCTAAAATCCAATCCAGTTTGGGCAAAAACTCCACACATTTTTTTAAATTTAAATAACGATGAGTTTGTAGGCTGCTAAAAGCAAAACCACTCCTAAAATTCTCTGCAATATTAACTTATTTAACTTTTGCACACCAAGATAAGAACCAAATGAACCTCCAATTATAACAATTATTATCAGGAAAATTAAATTATGAGGCACTTGCAAACCATTGAATGTTAATCCCATAAGGCCAGAAAATGAATTTACGAAGATAAAGAGGGAGCTTATAGCTGCAGTTTCTTTTTGGTCTGTGAGATTCAAAAAAATCAACAATGGAGATAGCAATATTCCACCACCAATTCCTAATAATCCAGCAATAAAGCCTAAAATCGCCCCAATTAAGTATAATGAAGATTGGCTAGTATTAAATTGAATCTGTTTCTTTATTTTAAAATCAGCTAAAAATAATATAGCTGCAAATAAAATAAAATAGCCTAATAAATTTTTATACAAATTTCCATCTAATTGTATTAATCCGCCAACAAAAGACATTGGTATTGAGGTAATTGCAATAGGAATAAATATTTTTTTATCAAAAAATTTGCCTTTATAAAAACTCCAAAAAGCGATGAGGGAAACAACTAAGTTCAGAATCAAAGCAGTAGATTTTATTTCGTTGGCTGCATAACCATAAAGGGCAAATAAGGCTAAATATCCACTTGCTCCTCCATGTCCAACAATAGAAAACAAAACTGAAATGATAAAAAGAAATATATAAAAATCCATTATAATCAAGAAATTAATTGAATTTTCACTGCATCTCCAGTTTTCAAATTTTCGCATTCTTCAGGTACTTCTATTAAGCAATTAGCGATTGCAAAAGACATCAATTTATAGGATTCTTGAGCAGCCAAATCCTTAACTGCTTTGCCATCATACAATCCTTTGAGGAAATGAGTTAAGCCTGTTTTTTTTGTAAAATTTCCTTCAAAAATTGCTATAATTGATTGATTCACAGATTTCTGAAAAAATTGCAACAAAGCATCTTGGACATACATATAATAGCAAGTCAAAGCTGACCCAGGGTTGCCAGGCAATCCAAATAAGTATTGGTTTTGCTTGGAAGAGAATAGCAACGGTTTCCCAGGTTTTTGTTTGATTTTATGAAAATGTTCCTCGAAACCGCTTTCTGTAGCAGCTTTTTGAACGAAATCATAATCCCCAACACTGACACCACCAGTCAATATTATAAAATCTGACGATTGTTGAGCATCTTCAATTGCATCTTTGATATCCGTCAAATTATCTTCCACTCTATAAATGGTAATATCCATGATGCCATCTTTTTCTAAAGCAGCTTTTAGCATGAAAGAGTTTGACTCATAAATATGCCCATAGGGCAATCTTTCTCCGGGATGTGTCAGTTCATTTCCTGTAATGATTAAAGATACGACAGGTCTTTTGTACACTGACAATTTATTGATTCCACTGGCACTCAATAATCCTATTGCAGCAGGAGTCAGTTTACTACCTTTCGGCAGAAGTAATCCACCTTCATTGAGTTCACTACCTTGAAGTCGCACATTTTTCCCATTAAAAACCTCTGCTTTTGAAACAGAAATTGTGTTATTATCAGGATGAACAATAACTTTCTCTTGTTCAATAACTGTGTCCGCTCCATCGGGCAATCTAGCTCCTGTAAAAATCCTAATAGCTTGATTGTTTTCAATTTGCAATGGGACACTCGACCCAGCAGCAATTATTTTTTTGGACAAACTAATGGCACTAAAATCCTCCACCATATCAAAATTAATGGCATAACCATCCATCGCCGAGTTGTCAAAAAATGGCAGGTCATGAGGGGTATGTAAATCATTCGCCAAGATCAATCCATCGCATTCTTCCAGCTCAAGACCTACGATTTTTGGGTGAATATTTGCATTAATTATTGCTTTTGCTTCTGTTACACTTATCATATTTTATCCTCCTATAGTTATCATACTTCTATTTTCAATCAATTGACTATCAACCTTTTCCAGTATATTATCAAATTGTCCACCCAATGCTTTTTCTTTTGAAATTATACAAGATTTTATCAGTGGAACGACATCTTCTCCCATCCGAAAAGGCGTCAGAATATCCGTTTCGTTTTTTGAAAACAAGCAATTTTTTAATTTACCATCCGCAGTTAATCGGATTCGATTGCAGGTGCCACAAAATGCTTCACTCATGGTACTAATCATTGCAAATGTGCCTTGATGCCCTTGAATTTCAAAATTCTTTGCAGTGTCATTCTTTGCATCTTGGATTTTATTATAGTTGTATTTTGATTGAATTATATTCAATATTTCATTCATTGTCAACACCTTATCGCTTTTCCAATTATTACCACTAAAAGGCATAAATTCGATAAATCGAACATGAATAGGAAAATCTCTAGTCCATTCAATGAAGTCATTTATCTCTTGGTCGTTTATCCCTTTCATCACCACCATATTAATTTTTACATGAAAATTATGATTCAATAACAAATTAATATTTTCAAGAACTTTATCAAATTGGTCTCTTTTGGTGATAAAAAAGAATTTATCCCTTTGTAAAGTATCAAGACTTACATTAATGGAACGAATTGAGGAAGCCAGTAAAGTATCTAAATGAGTATCGATTCTGGTGGCATTTGTCGTGATGGTGAGATTTACTGGAAGATTGGAGAGTTTTTCAATGATTTTATGGGCATCTTTCCTTACCAAAGGCTCTCCACCAGTTAACCTAATTTTATTCACTCCAAAACTAACAAACAATTTTGCTATTGCTTCAATTTCATCCACTTGCATCAATTTTGAGGCAGGTGTGAAATCGTAGTCCTCATTTGGCATACAATAAAAGCATCTCAAATTGCAGTTGTCTGTCAATGAAATTCGCAGATAATTGTGATTCCTACCGAAATTGTCTGTTAATAAATGGTTCATCTCTACAAAAGTAGTTATTTTTTGAAAAACAATTCAATTCCTATTTCTTTACAATTAATTAAATTAAAAATAACTTAATTCATCTAATTTTGTTCTTTTAAAAAAATACATATATGTACTATTCTAGCCTTAGAGCTTGTGCAAATGATTTGGAAAAAAATGGAAAACTAATCAGAATTAAAACTGAAGTTGATCCAAATTTGGAAATGGCGGAAATACATAGAAGAATTTACCAGAAACAAGGACCTGCTATTTTATTTGAAAAAGTGGCTGGCTCTCCTTTTCAAGCCATCTCAAATCTTTATGGCACCAATGAAAGGACGGACTGGATTTTCAGAAAAACAATTCCTTTAGTTCAAAAAGTCATCGATTTAAAAATAGATCCCTTTCGATTTTTCAAAAATCCTTTAAAATATATCGGAACCCCATTGACAGCTTTGACGGCTTTACCTCTGAAATCATGGCATAGTCCAGTGAAATATGGCACAACCACAATCGACCAATTGCCGCAAATCAAATCGTGGCCCATGGATGGTGGTGCTTTTATTACTTTGCCGCAAGTTTATACAGAAGACCCCGATAAAAAAGGGATTATGAATTCCAATATCGGGATGTATAGAATTCAATTGGGCGGAAATGAGTATTTGCAAAACAAAGAAATAGGTTTGCATTACCAAATTCACCGTGGGATTGGGGTGCATCATACAAAATACAAAAATTTGGATACCCCATTTCGATGTAGCATTTTCGTTGGAGGTCCTCCTGCTCATGCCTTTTCAGCAATCATGCCTTTGCCAGAAGGACTTTCGGAAGTAACTTTTGCAGGGATGTTAGCAGGTAGAAGATTCAGATATGCTATCGAAAATGGATTTACATTGTCATCTGATGCTGATTTTTGTATTACAGGCACAATTTCTAAAAGCAAAATGAAACCCGAAGGTCCGTTTGGAGATCATTTAGGTTATTATAGTTTGGAGCACCCATTCCCAGTGATGGAGGTAGAAAAGGTCTATCATCGAAAAGATCCTTTATGGCATTTTACGGTGGTTGGTCGACCCCCAGCTGAGGATAGTGGGTTTGGATATCTCATCCATCAATTGGTAAAATCTTTGACGCCACAAGAATTCCCTGGAGTCAAAGAAATTCATGCTGTCGATGCAGCTGGTGTTCATCCACTTTTACTATCCATTGGTAGTGAACGATATATGCCTTTTAGAGAAAGCCGTCCTGAAGAAATATTAACCATTGCCAACCATATTTTAGGATCTGGGCAAACTAGTTTCACGAAGGTTTTAATTATTGCTGAAACAGCAGATGCTCCGAATTTGAGTTGCAAAGATATTCCTTCTTTTTTTCAATATGTGTTGGAAAGAGTGGATTGGACTAGAGATTTGCATTTCCAGACAAAAACTACCATTGACACTTTAGATTATTCCGGTAGTGGATGGAATCAAGGGTCTAAATTAGTCATTGCTTGTTGTGGAAAAATAGTTAGAAAATTAGGTGTTTCGCTACCTACAGATTTAAAATTGCCGAATGGATTTTCAGATCCAGCACTAGCTTTGCCAGGTATCTTAGTGATTAAAGCACCAAAGATTGAATCGATATCAAAATCCATTGAAGACAGAAATACCCTAAAGCAATATTTTGAAAATCAGCATCTTGAAGATTATCCACTCATCGTTTTAAGTGATGACAGCACCTTTGCTGCTGCAAATTTGAACAATTTTTTATGGACAACTTTCACTCGGATCAATCCTTCCCACGATGTGGATGGCGTTGGAGATTTCATAGAAAATAAGCATTGGGGTTGTAATGGTCCATTAATAATGGATGCAAGGGTGAAGCCACACCATGCTCCTCCACTCATTGAAGATCCGAAAATCACGGCTAAGGTGGATTTATTGTTCAAAAAGGGAGGAGAACTTAGAAAAATGGGGATAGATTATATCCCCTTGAATGCTAAATTCATCTTTTGGGGCCAATTATTTTTTTCTCTATGTGATAAAATAACTTTTACACCATATTTATTTTTTAGATGTCTACTCATCGACTCAGCACAATATACGGAGCGGTGTTGACCACCAGTACATCCAAAGTGGACGGCTAAAAATTCAAAATTTCTATCAATATAATTTTCAACACTTTGATCCACCAAGTGATATACATGCATCAAAAACTCTTCGACATTGGTTTTATTTCTCAAAAAATTGATGACTTGTTCGTCTTGCCCTGTTTGGTGGGCATAAGGTTGGTATCTACCGGGGTTCTCTATTGCTCTTCAATCAAAAACAAATCCGCCACCATGTTCGGTATTGTCTTCTGGCAATCCTTTTTTGTAGGAAAAGCTAGAAATTACAATTTTCAATGGGCTTTTTTCAGCTTTTGATTTATCGAAGGGTGCATATTGTTTGGAATTAATCATTGCTTTTAAGCAATTCCGCAACTCAGGAATTTCAACAGGAATTTGGACATTCTCTAGGAGCCAAGCTACGTTTTTGATTGCATAAGGGATGCTCACAATAAAATGCTCTTTCCTTTCGTACAATCCTCTAAATCCATAAGTACCAAGGGCTTGCAAACATCGAATAAGTACAAAACCATAGTAATACCGCATGAATTGTTTGCGATCAATGGGCATCAATTTTTCAGCAGCATCCAAATAATGAGTCAATAATTCCTCTCTGATGGAGTGAGGGATATTTCCCTTTGCTTGAAACAATAAAGAGGCTACATCATATTGCAAAGCACCCTTTCTTCCTCCTTGATAATCAATAAAATAGGGCTTTTCTTCTTTAATAATAATGTTTCTGGATTGAAAATCTCTAAATAGGAAAAAATTGTCTTCAGCCTCCAACAAAAATTGAATAAAGCTATCGAAATCATCTTCCAACAATTGCTCATCAAAAGGGATTTTTGCCAATTTTAGAAAGTAATTTTTAAAATAGTGCAAATCCCAAAGCATCGATTGACGGTCGAATGCCGGTCGAGGATAACAAACAGACCAATCCAAGCCGATTCTTCCCAAAATTTGCAATTTGGCTAATTCTTCTAATATACTTTTGTAAAGAAAAATAAGCTCAATTGAAAAACTTTCCCCTTCTTTTGGCAATAAAGTAAATAATGCTGTATCTCCTAAATCCTCTTGGATATAACAATCATATTCCAAATCTGTTTCCAATAATTTTGGTACGGCTAAACCTTTGGAATTGAAATGCTTAGTAAAAGAAATAAAGGCGTCACTTTCCTTTTTATCAGGACTATGAGTGCCAATAACGGAATGATTTTCATTACTTAATCTAAAATAAGCTCTATAAGAACCAGAAATTGCCAGTTGGCTAATTTCTGTACATTCTTCATTAAAATGTTTTTTGAATAATTGTTTTAAAATGGGCTCCGCAGGGTGATGAATATCTATAAGGTCTTTCATTACTGTCATTTAATCAGCAAAAGTAATGATTTTTAAAGAAAATGATTCTATTGAAAAAATTTAGATTCTAATAATTCTTATTTGATAAATTTATAATTCAATCCTATTCCAAAGTTTAATTTCTCTTGCATCTCATTATTTGAAATTCCATATACATTGAATTCTTTAGCAGTGGTAAGTCCGAAAAATAAATTGCAATTAAAGTTTTCATCCAAATCGAAATCTGTTTTCAAATAGTAAATACTTCCATTCCGAACAGATAAGTTTGATTGCCCAAAACCAATGCCGTTGATATATTTGTAACCACTTATTTTGGGGTTATATTGTAAATAAAAACTATAGGAATTCAACCCAGCATTAATATAATCGTCGTCGAAAATATTTAGCTTGAATAAAAACATGTGTTTATTCTGTTGCCCAATTTGCAATCGATAGGAAAGTAAAAAATTACTTGTATTTTTAGTAGATTCATCAAATAATTTATCACTTATGGTAAAATTCGTAAAAATATTACCCATATGTAAACCAAATCTCATATGGATTAAATTTCCATAGTAGCCAACATAGGGGTGGATATTTAGAAAGTAATTATTCTTACTACCAACTTTATTACTAAAAAAATCAAATTGAGTATTGACCCCATAATTTAATCTATATTTTCTATCTGTTGCTAGGCTTACATAATCATAATTCAAATTCAACCCAAAATATTTTGGACCAATTGGATTAAAAGTATCTCTCTCACTACAATATTTCCCCAAGCAACCTTGATCGACTTTAGTGCAATTGTAGTAGCTATTGATGATGTTGGTGGATGTTGTAGAGATGCCTATTGAATGAGCAGCTGTCCCTTTGTCGATGGTTTGGCTCATTGTGAAAAATGAAAACCCTATGATGGATAACGGAATCCATTTGAAATTGATAACTGTTTGATAATACAAATTATAAAATAGAAATCCACAAATTACTATTATAACACCTTGAATCACATAGAGTTCTGGCAATGAAAATGTATTTCTTGTAATGAAAATAAAGAGTGATAATAGGATAATTGTCAAATAAATTCGAGCTGGAATAATTTGATAAGCTTTGTATTTTGGCATTTCTTTTTTCCATTCTAAAAAGAAAATTATACTCAAATTAACGACCATTCCTAAAAGCAAAAGCCATTGCAACATTTTCAATCCACCCCAAAATGCTCCTTGAATATTATGATTACTTGAGGCTTCTCTAAAAAATTCAGCAAAGAATCTAAAAAAGTTGAGGCAAAAAAAGCTGACAAAAAATAAGGAGGATTGATTTTTAAACTTATTTTTGAAAGTCGCCAATACTATCAATGTAATGATAGAGCCAATGATCAGATACATTGGGTAAGGATGAACAGCATGAGTATTAGAAGCACTCAAATCAATTAAATTCATATCTAAGTGTTGGTCATAGAGTTTCCCAACTTTCCCATAGGTTATTCCAAAAACAGCATCTGTAGGAGTGCCATAACAACAACCAGCAAACAAACATCCAAATCTTTGAATGATAATAAACAATGGGAAAAACACAGCAAATATGGGCAGGACTGGAGCTTCAAACTTCAACAATTTTTTGAGTAAAAAGAATATGGACAAACCCATAAACAAACCACCAATTGCCGATTTTTTGGTGTGCAACATGGAGAATTGTCCGTTATAAATGGTATCCCATTGATCGAATGCTATTGCTCCAAATTTGGAACCAACGATAAATCCAATGTACATTGAAAGAATCAATAATAACCAACTTAACAAATGGAAACTTTTTTTATATCCGCTAATTAAAAGATATAAGAAGCCAGTGCTAAAAGCTAAAACAAAGAAAAGATCAAATAAATAATTGGTGTTTTCGATATGAATTACGGGAAAAAAACTAAAGTTATTCATGTTATTTAAAATTTATAATTGGCTAATTTGTATTTCTAACTAATTTTAAAAATCTAGTTTCTCAAAAGAAATTTTAAGCCAATTCCATAGTTTAAGGATTGATTAAAATTGGTTTTGTTATTATTGGAAAGTGAATCTCTTCTAAATAATCCACTTAAGGTGAAATTCATCAACATGCCGTCCGTTAGTCTGAAATCAATATTGCTATAAATAATATGACCTTTATTCAAATAAAAATCTGAATAACCCACACCAATACTCTTCAGAAATTTATTCTTTGTTGTAAATGTGTTCGCTTTCAAATAAACACCAATCAAGTTCATCCCAGCATTAATATAATCATCATCAGCTAAGGAAATTCTAAAATTAAACCGGTCTCTTTCATTCCCTACATCCAATCTTAATGAAGGTAATACACTATAAAAATGACTTAAATCATCCGAAAATTTATAAATCTGACCAAAATGTAGCCCAAACCGCATTGCAGTATATTTACCTTTATAACCGATATATGGATGGTAATTCAGATAAGCAAAACTTTTTTCTTGGTAATTCAATTTCCCTAAGAATATATCATTTGAAACATTTAACCCCATATTAAACTTTTCTCCAATACGATTAGAGGTAGATAAATAATCATAACCAAATTTGTAGTTTTTATAAATTGGCCCATGAGGCTCTTTATAATTATGGCTTATGCAATAGTTTTCTCCACAGCCTGTACTCAGCTGATCACAAGGATAATAAGTTTCCTTAAAATCCATTCTATTGAAATTGAAACTAAAAGTATGTGTTCGGTTAGTATCAATAAATGTTTGGCTCATCGTGAAAAAGGAGAAAAAGATGGCAGCCATTGGAATCCATTTTATTGATAAATTTTGGCGATATAAAAGTTCATAAAAAAAGAAACCAAAGCCGATAATTAACATTCCTTGCACGATAAATAACTCTTGAGGAGTAAAGATTTTTATAGCGCCAAAAACAATTACAATTAGCAAGAAAAAAGCAAAAACAAGCCTTTCAATTTCAAAATCAGGTTCGATATCTTTTACTTTTTGTTTTTCAGATTTTTTCATTAAAAAACAAAATATTGCAATAGCAATAATCAAAACCCATTGCAATAGCTTCATTCCTAATATATTTAACCCTTGCAAATATGGTTGTTTAAAGGATCTCGGAAAAACTCTGTGATAAATCTCGTAATGAAAAGACAGGTTAAACTCAAATATAAAAGTGTCGCTTTGTTTTGCACTTTTTATAAAAATAGATCAAAACACCAATAGTTATCAAAGCTCCTATTATCAAATAAATTGGTATTGGGTGAATTTGGGTAAGTTCAACATTAGTGTCAGTAGGACTCAATTGGTAGGCAATCCCCCAAAAATGATCTGTTGGATTTCCGTAACAACATCCAGCCAAAAGGCAACCAACTCTTTGAACCACTATAAAAACAGGAAAAAAGTAGGCAAACAAGTGTAAATAGGTGTAGTTGAATCTAATAAATTTTCTAAAAAACCATAAAAACAATAATCCGAAAATCAATCCACCAACTGCCGATTTTTGCTGCATGGTTGGAATTGAATACTGCGAAAAAATCAATTTCCATTCATCCATACCAAAAGCCCCCAGTTTTGAGCCTATTATCAATCCAGTATATGTCCCAGCTATCATTATCAACCAAGCTAACATATTGAATTTCATGTATTTGCCGAGCCAAAACAATAGTAAAAAACCAAATAAAAAGGCAAGATTATAAAAGAAATCATAATAGCGGGCAGTGGATTCTAAGTAAATAACAGGAAAAATGGATAAAAGTGCATTCATATTTTTTAAATTTATATACTAGGTCATTTTGAGCAATAATTGCTTTACAAAGTTACGACCATTATTTAGTTGATTTTTTGCATATTTCGATAAAAAATATTTTCCTTGTAGTAAAATTCAATAATTAAACCAATATTTTAGCTATATAATTTATCATTTATTAATAATTAATATTTGCACAAATCGCTTTTTTAAAAAAAATATATTGAGGCAGCATTTTAAAATTTGATACGTTAGATTCAAAAACAGTAACATGAAACACCTAGCAACTTTACTTATCATATTATTTTCTTTTTCTTTATTTTCTCAAGAAATAACTACTTCAAAATCAAATAAATATCTATTTAGTGCAGGTGTTAAATCAAGATATTTATATAAAGAAGCTATATATTATTCACATGGTCATTTTGGACCCTATAAACAAATTGTTGATCCATATATCAAATTTTTGTTTACTACATCTGTATTCATCATTCCGAATAGCTTGAATTTTGAGCTAGAAATACCATTCCCAGAATTTTCAAAAAATACTTATCAAGAAATTAATAGAGGTAGCTCTCTAGGATTAACATATTATTTTCTGGAACAATCCAAAGTAGGATTACATCCTTTCTTAGGTACTTCAATAAAATTCTATTCTATAGATGATAACAAAACTTTTATTTTTCCAATAACATTTGGGTTAGCTTATCAAAAAAAGCAAATTTCTTTTGAGTTTTTCTTATAATCAGGTATTTCAAAAAAATAATCCTGATTATAAATTCTATAATAATTTTTTAGATTTAGGAATGAAAATCTATTTTTTCAATGTGAAAAAATTAAAGAATCAGGAGTAAGGTTTGGTAAAAGAATTTAAAACTAAATATTTAGTTTCCGATTATTATCTTCAATTGATAAAAAAATGAAATGAATGTTTTCGATTTCAATATTCTACAATTGAGTTATTTGTTTTAATTTTTGCATGAAATATTCATAAATCAAATCCCCAAAAAATGGATTATCAATTTTCATTGCACTAATCAATATAATTTTCATAAAATAATTTTAATTGTAATAAATGATTTTATTACTTTTGACAATATAAATCATTTTCATTTTACAAAAAACATGTTTTATGATATACTGCTTCAATCAAAATGTAATTCCAAAGTTCAGATATTTTAAACTTATAGTACTTTTCATCTTATTTTCACAATCCAGTTTTGCACAAATTGATACAAGCCAATTATTTCTAAAAATGGCAATGAAACTTCATAGTATCATTTTGATGAAAGACAGCACATTTGTAGAAGTTTCAAAATATAATAAATATTCCTATTTTAATAGTGGTTCAGTATTGGTTTTGAACAATTCTGATGAGGCTAAAAAATTAAATTTTTTCAACTACTTTTATAATAAATATACCGATATCAAACATTTATCTATTTTAATTACTGATTTGAATGGCAAGGTATTAAAAAAATTGAAAAAGAGTGATTTTGAAGATATAAGTGCTTTTAGTGATATATCCATTTATACGGATAATAGAGCCAAAATCTACAAGTATGTCCCGACTATATATCCATATATTATTAATTATCAGATAGAAATCAGTTCGGAACAGACAGCTTTTCTGCCGAGTTTCGATATATATGAGTCCACAAAATGCTATATTTTGAATAAAAAATTTAGACTAATTAATAAATCTGATGCAAATATTAGGTATAAAAAAGAGGACCTTGAAGGAATTGAAATTTCAGAAAAAATAACCAATAATGATTTTAGTTACGAAATCAATCATATAAAGCCATTCTCGAATGAAGTTTACTCGAAGGAAAGAGAGCCTAGTATTAACTTTTCAATCGATCATTTTTATTTATCTGGAGAGGAAGGCACCTTCAGCAATTGGGAACAATTTGGAAATTGGTATATTACAAAACTCATTTCAAACACACAATCATTAGATGACAAAGTCAAAGCTGAAGTCAAGCAATTAATTGGAAATGAGACTGATAAAAAGAAAATAATTCAGAAAATCTTCCAATATGTTCAAAATAGGACAAGATATTTAAGTGTTTCGAAAGGTATCGGTGGATGGAAACCGATGAATGCAATGGATGTTCATAAATATGGTTATGGAGATTGCAAAGCACTTTCTAATTATACAAAATGTTTACTTGATGTAGCTGGCATTGAATCCAATTTAACATTAATAAATGCAAGTGCAAATAAATCATCTATTGACAAGGATTTTGCTTCATGGACTGGAAATCATATCATCTTAAATGTTCCTTTAGAGCAAGATACTTTGTGGCTTGAATGTACCTCTCAAGAAATTGCCTATAATCAAATTACTGATTACACTCAAGATAGAAATGCACTTTCATTAAGTAATAAGGGGTCGAAAATAATTCATACTCCCAAATTAGATAATAAAACCAACAAAGTTGATTTTATTACAAATATCCAAATATCAACGGACAACAAAATAAATGTAGAAAACAAAACAGTTTATAAAGGAAAATATTATTTGGATAATTTAAAAATCAATTATTTTACAAAGGATGAATTTGATAATTTCCTGAAAGAAACTTATAATACTTTTCAAGATTTTGCTATCCTAAAAACAAAGAAAGAAAATGACAAAGAAAATGGAATTTATACCATTGATGTTCAGTTTTCAGCTTCCAATTATTGTAAAAAAATCGGCAATGATTTTATGCTAAAATTGATTCCATTCAATAATTTCACAACTAATTTGAAAAAAGATAAAATTAGAGAAAGCGATTTGGAAATAATGGGCAAAAGCATCAGACATGAGATAAACTATACATTACCAAATGGTTACACTTTAAAAGAAATTCCAAATAAAATTGAAAAACAAGCTGAATTCGGAAATTATTCCATGAGTTTTAGTTTTGAAAATAATTTACTAAAAGTCATAAGGACGATAGAACTTTTTGATAATGAATACAAAAAGAAAAGTATAAGGATTTTGTTACTTTCCTTGAAGAAATTTCAGTTTTAGAAAATAAAAAAATAATTCTTTCCAATATAAAATAAAACTATAATGATTAGAACACTATCAATTTTGATACTTTTACTACTAGGCAATTCTATTTTTGCACAAGATTTTAAATATGGTAAGGTTTCAAAAGAGGAACTCAAAAAAGACAAATCTCTAATAGATTCAAATGCAGTTGCTGAAATTTTGACAAAAAAAGTAAATATTACCTTTTCTGAGAAATACGAGGTACACTATGAAGTTTTTGTAAGATTAAAAATATATGATAAATCAAAAGCTGAAGAATATCTATATGAATTGTTCAATATGCACAAAGAAAATTCTTTATATTCATTTAAAGCGATTACATATAACCTTGTAAACGACAAAATTACAGAATCAGAATTAGAAAAATCACAAAAGTTTCAAGTAAAAGTCAATAGTAATATAATTGGCTATCGAGCTACTTTTCCCAATGTAAATAATGGCTCTGTGATAGATTATAAATATTTAATTGTTTCAAGATCATTTTACTTTCCCATTCAATATTTCCAATATGATATTCCATTAGTTTATGGAAATTTGTATTTTGAATTTCCAGAGGTAGTTTTTTATAAAGGAGAAGTGAAAGGGGAAGCAATTCCTTCTTCATCAAATAAATATACAAAATCTTGGAATTCTCAATATTCAGCTAGTGTTTACGAATTTGAATATAAAGACGTACATGCCACTATCAAAGAACCATATGTTATTAATAAAAACAATAGTAGAACTTCCATAAAATTTGAATTATCAGGGGTTTATGTTCCAGGGGAAGTTTATAAAGACATATCCCATTCATGGGATAAAGTTGCAGAATCCTTGAATAAACATGAAAATTTTGGGGAACAGATTTTGAAAAATAAGAAAATCGAGGAGTTAGCTTTAAGTATTGTCAAAGGGGAAAAAGATACCTTACAAATGGCTAAATTACTTTTAAACTATATGCATGACGAATTCAAATGGAATGATGATGATGGACTATTCACTGATGAAGGAACCAATAAATGCCTTACAAACAAGGTTGGGAATGTTGCGGAATTAAATTTGCTATTACTTAGTTTATTGAAATCTTTAGGCATCAAATCATTTCCAATAGGGTTAAGTACGGTTGAACACGGATTGATAAATCCGAGTTTTCCAAGTTTACATTCATTTGATTATGTGATAGTTGGAGTAAAAGCAAACAATATTACAAATCTAATGGATGCCAGCAGTAAGTATTCTAGTATCAACATTTTACCAAGCAAATGTCTCAATAATATCGGTTATATATTTAAAGAAAAGACTGCGGAAGAAATTGAAATTAAAAATTCTGTGGATAGCAAGATTTATAATTCAGTGGAAGCAGAGTTTGACGAAAATTTGAATATTAAAGCAAAATCAAAGTTATTATTGGGCAGCTATTATGCCATTAAATTGATGGAATCATTTAACAATAATACCAAATTTGAAAAGAAACTAGAAGAATTATTAACGATCAAATTAGATAGTTTCACAAAATCGTATAACAAAGGTGTGATAGAAGTGAACTATAAATACAATGATAAAAACAATATAGATATAATTGACAACAAACTCATATTCAATCCATTATTGAGTTTTTTCAATGAAAAAAACCCTTTCAATGTCGAAAAAAGAATTAATACAATTGAATTCGGCACACCCTACCAACATATAAATAAGATTAGAATAAAAATTCCAAAAGGATATAAAATTGAATCTTTACCCATTGCCAAAAAAATGATTTATGAAAGCTCTGGTGAATTCACTTATAATATCAAAAGTGAAACTGATTTCATCGAAGTTGTTTCAAATTTCAAAATATTAAGAAGTCAATTTATGCCCGACGAGTTTAGCGTTTTGAGAGATTTATGGAAATTCAGAAATGAATGTGAAGGACAATTAGTGGTATTTGTCAAAGAAAATTAAATTATTAATTCAAAATCTTACGAATTAAAGTACTTTTCAAGAATATAAGAATTTGCAATCAAGTTTTATATTTCAGCTTATTTTAAAGCATCTAAAAATATTTGATAATCAATAAAATTGGATTGTTATTAATGATTATTTTTTTGATTCATAAATTCTATATCATTTAAAAAATTTCAGAGAATTTGAAAAAAAAATTTGATATTGCAAAAAAATTATTGTGAAAAAAACTTTCAAATTCGACTCCAATACTTGGATTGCGATTGCAGCAATTGTCGTAAGCTCCTGTGCTTTGATAGTTTCCATTATCCAAACTCAAATTATGAAAGACCAAAAAGCGGCATCTAGCTGGCCTTTTGTTCAATGGGTGCTACAAAGGGGATGGAATAGCGATTCAACAGGAATATTCAAATTAAGTGTTTATAACAAAGGTGTGGGTCCTGCCATCATTGAAAAAGTGAGCTACCAATTTAATGAAAAAAACTACCCCTCCTATGAGGTCAGCAAATTCATCGAAGACATGGTGAATTTAGATAATGGAAAGAAATTTGAAAGCTACAATCTTACTACAATCCAAGGTAGGGTATTGGCTCCCAATGAAGAAATAACCCACTTCGAAATAAATGATAGTACGGTTGCCTATAATTTATCTAAAAAAATCATTGAAAAAGATTTAAATATCATCATCTATTATAGAGATGTGTATGGAAATCAATGGCAATACCAACGGGATAAAAATCCAGTGGATTTATTGAAGAAATAAAAAAGGCTACCCAAAACGAATAGCCTTTTTCCATTTATGCAGCATTACCTGGTGTTCTCGGGAACGGAATCACATCTCGAATATTTGTCATTCCAGTGACGAACTGAACCATCCTTTCAAAGCCTAAGCCAAAACCAGCATGTGGGCAAGAACCAAATCTTCTAGTATCCAAATACCACTCCATTTCGTGAGTAGGCACATGCATCTCATCCATTCTTTTGATTAACTTATCCAATCGCTCTTCTCTTTGTGAGCCTCCAACAATTTCTCCGATTCCAGGTGCTAAAATATCCATTGCAGCCACCGTTTTTTCATCGGTATTCATCCTCATGTAAAAGGCTTTGATGTCTTTCGGATAATTCGTAACAATTACGGGCTTTTTGAAGTGTTTTTCTACCAAATATCTTTCATGCTCACTTTGCAAATCTATCCCCCACTTCACTTCGTACTGGAACTTTTTCTTTTTGTAATGAGCTGAGTTCAACAAAATGTCAATGGCATCAGTATAGGTAATTCTTTCGAAACGGTTATTCACCACAAACTCCAATTTCTCCAATAATCCCATTTCCATCCGCTCATTTTGTGGCTTTTGCTTTTCCTCATCTTCCAGTCTTTGATTCAAAAAAGCTAAGTCATCTGCACAGTGTTTCATTGCATATCGTATGATTGATTGCAATAAATCCTCCGCCAAATCCATATTGTTTTCTATATCATAGAAAGCAACTTCAGGCTCTATCATCCAAAACTCTGCTAAATGTCGAGAGGTGTTTGAATTTTCAGCTCTAAAAGTTGGTCCGAAAGTATATACTTTTCCTAAGGCAGTTGCTGCCAACTCCCCTTCTAGCTGACCAGAAACGGTTAGATTGGTTGCTTTCGCAAAAAAGTCTTTGGAATAATCTATTTCCCCAACCTCATTTTTGGGTAAATTATCCATTGGCAACGTAGTCACTCTAAACATTTCGCCAGCACCCTCCGCATCAGAAGCGGTGATGATGGGACTATGTAAATAGAAAAATCCCCTATCATTAAAAAATTGGTGGATTGCAAAAGAGAGGGCATGTCTAACTCTGAAAACAGCACCAAAAGTGTTGGTTCTAAATCTCAAATGGGCAATTTCTCTCAAATATTCCAAACTCGGTCTATTCTTCAATTGCAAAGGGTATTTTTCCCCATCACATTCACCAAAAATGGTAATTTTGTCAGCAGTAACTTCCACTTTTTGACCTTTCCCTTGAGAGGCAATCAACTTTCCTTCCACACCAATAGCTGCACCAGTTGCTATTTTCTTTATTGTGTCAGCATCGATAATTTCTTGATTGACAACAATTTGTAAATTATTATTTGTAGATCCATCATTTAAAGCGATGAATTGGCTATTTCTGAACGACCGAACCCAACCCATCACAATGATAGGTCTGTCTAAATTTTCCTCCTGCAATACTTTTGCAATTTCTTCTCTGCTAAACATACAATTGATTGATTTTAGGATTTTTACGATGAAAAATAGAATTTAGTTTAAAATTGGCTGCAAAAGTAAAGAAAAATTGAAATTTATTAGCAAAAAGATAATAGTGGGATAGAATCTCAACCATAAAAAAAATAATCACTATTGAAAATTATTTCTAATTTTATATAAATTCAAATATTTATAAAAAAATTAGAAAAAACTCGAATATGAACACCTACTATTTAGATTTGAAATTCGTAACTTAAAAAGCATTTTTGAATTAATCTCTGAAAATTTTTCAATAAAAAAGAATTTAATAACAAACAAAACGATATGAATTTAATTAAAACATATACATTTATTTTGCTGCTCTTCGATTGCTACATTTCGTTTGGTCAAACCGTCGTAAATGTCACTTATTATAGTGGCACACTACAGTCATTTAGCGTTGCTGAGTCAGGTAAACTTTACTTCGATGCTGATAATTTATTGATCAAATTGGATGGAACTACTGCTCCGACAACTATTCCTGTCAATATTGTACAAAAAATTACTTTCAGCAAAAACACACCTCCCTTAGCAGTTGATCTTTTTCAATTTAATGTATTAGATAGCAGATGTGCTGCAACAGTAAATTGGTCGAGTGAAACCGAAAACAACCTGAATCATTATGAATTATGGTATGGAAAAGAAAGCAACAAATTTGACCATGTACTAAAAGTTGATTCGAAAGGAAGTTATCAGCATTATGCTGTCAACTTGAACAATTTAACTGGAAAATATTTCTTTCAATTAAAAATGATTGATAACGACCAATCAATCAGTTATAGTAACATTATTTCTAATCAAATCTCATGTACAGGGAATTCTTACACTTTAATTTATCCGAACAACAACATAATTAGAATACTTTCAGAGGAAAATAATGAATTGAAAACGAAAATATTTACTTTATCGGGTCAATTGATGCATCAAGGAATCTACGAACCCAATCAAGATATCAATATTTCAGACCTTGCAGCAGGATTATATTTAATGCAAGTAAATGGTGTAACTTTAAAATTTCCAAAAATATGAGAAACTTATATATAATAATCTTAACCTTCTTTGTTAATAGCGTTTTTGCACAACAAACTTTAAAAGTTCATAACTCAGGAAACATCATGTTTGCCACCAAAATATCAGCTGTTGATAGCATTAAATTGGATAGCACTTATGGGAAATTCAACATTTCTAATTCGAGTAGCTCTTTAAATATACAAAAAGCAATTATTGATAGTTTGACTTTCAGTACAACATCTGTTATTTTGGATAAAATTTACATTATTTATAATGGTACCGACAATGCTACAATTATCAACCCATATGCAGCTTCAGGTGTAGCAATCTCAGCAATCGGCGGAGTAGTTTCGGTTACTGCCACATCTGGAATAGCAAATTTAGAATATAATATTTTGGGATCCTCTTTGACGGGTAGTTTGACCATGAAAACTGACAAAGATGTAAATTTAGTGCTAAATAATTTGACATTAATGAATCCTACTGGTGCTGCATTCAGTATTTCTGGTGGAAAAACTAGTAACATTTTATTGACCAATAATACGACAAATACATTATCTGATGGAGCAGAAAGCACAAAAAATGGAACTATCACCACAGATGGTCCTATAGTCATTCAAAACAATGGAGCCTTAATCATCCAAGGAGTAAAAAAACATGGGATTAACACATCTTCCACTATTAATATTCTTGGTGGAACAACTACAATTTCTGCTGCTGCATCCGATGGAATGCACTCTGAGGGATATATAATGAGTGGAGGAACTGCTACCATAAACTCCTTAGCTGATGGGATAGATGCAGGAAATGGTGCTATTACCATTAGTGGAGGTACCATCAATGTTACATCATCGACAGATGATACAAAAGCAATAAAAACTGGCAATAATTTAATAACAATAGACGGAGGTTCAATAAATCTTACAGTTACAGGAGCTCAATCTAAAGCTATCAGTTCAAAAGGTAATATAACCATAAATAGTGGATCATTAGCTGCAACGATTTCTGGAGCTTCAGTTCTCACAGCTGTTGGAAGCGGTTTCGATGCTTCACATTCATCCGCAATAAATACAGATTCGATATTAACCATCAATGGTGGGTCTTTCAATATACAATCTTTAACAAATGCAGATGGTGGAAAAGGGTTTTCTGCAAATTATGATATTAATATCACTGGTGGAAATGTTACTATTAATACAGCTGGTAAAGGTGGTAGTTACAAAAATTCTACTGGTATTGCAGATTCTTATACAACTGCTGGAATTTCTTCTAAAAGAAATGTCCATATTTCTGGTGGCAATTTGGCTATTACTAATTCAGGTATCAATGGAAAAGGAATTTCGGTTGATTCAAATGTAATAATTTCAGGTTTATCTCAATTGACCATCAACAATACTGGTAATGCAGGTAAATGTATCAAGACAGATGGTGATATAATTATAAATGGTGGATCAACTACTGTTACTAATTCAGGTTCAACTGTTCTCGTTGCATCTGGCTCAGGAAATGACCCATCCTATCCTACAGGTTTGAAAAGTATGGGAGAAGTTTCAATTAATGATGGAACTTTAAAAATTGTAGGGACGTCAACAGCAACAGGAGCAAAAGGAATTTCAGCTGACAAAGGCATAATTGTGAATGGAGGAAATACTACTGTTACCACAGCTGGAAATGGTGCAGTTTATACGAACTCATTAGGAAAAGCCGACTCTTATTCTGCTGCTGCAATATCATCTGATAAATCAATTGTCATCAATAATGGCACAGTCAATACAACCAGCTCTGGCACAGGGGGAAAAGGGTTAAAATCAGATGGCACAATTACAATTGGGACTGCAAATACTACCCCAATTTTAAATATCACCACCACAGGTGCTCGATTTGTTGTTTCAGGGACAGATTATTGTCACCCCAAAACAATTGTATCAGTAGGTCCTGTAAAAATTATAAATGGAACAAATACATTAAACTCAACTGATGATGGCATCCATTCTGATACATCAGTAACTATTAGTGGTGGCAATAATATTATTAATGCAATTTCAACTACAAATGGAGTCGGAGAAGGTGTAGAAGCACCATTGATTAATTTCACTGGTGGTGTTACAAATATTACTGCGTCAAATGACGGAATTAATGCAACTTATGGTACCGTTTCTGGAGGAACTGAATCAAATGATAATAGTAATCTAAATATTTCAGGAGGTGTACAAATCGTCGCAGGAAAAGATGCAATAGATAGTAATGGAAATATCACAATTACAGGTGGGATTACGATTGTTTGTGGAGTAACCAATCAACCAGAGGAGGGATTAGATTTTAATGGAGCATTTAATATGAATGGAGGAATGATAATTTCGGCTGGTTCTAATTCTAATATGACAAAAAATTTCAGTACTACTTCATCTCAATATTCTATGTTTTTGAAATCAAGTGCCCAATTAGCAGCAACTTCTATGTTGCATATTAGGTCAACAGCAGGTACAGAAATGGTAACATTCAAACCAAAAAATGGTGTTAATTATTTCCATTTTTCTAATCCTAGCATTACTCCAAATACGAGCTATCAAATTTATTTTGGTGGTACATATACTGGAGGTAGCTTTGAAGGTGGAGCATCTGGCTGGGGATTATACAAAGATGGATCCTACTCCACAACTGGTGCAACACTCAAATCTACATTTACCACCTCGGCAACGAGTAAAATAAATACAGTAACATTTTAACATAAATTTGCCGACTTCTTGATTTTGAGGTCGGCTTTTTTTTTGCTTTTCAAAAATAAAAAACCACCTTAAATCTTTATTCAAAGTGGTTTTATTCATGTATTCTTAATATAAAAATTCAATTAAAGATTTCGAGGTTATTTTCCAGATTTTATTCTATTGTTATCTTCTTCCATTCCAGTTTTTCTGGCTCTTTGGTCTTTCACTTCCTTATTTCCGAATCTATAAGTAAAATTCAATCTCAATTGACGGCTTTCATGGCTTCCACTGCCATTCAGCACAAATCTTTCAGGATTCACAGAAGCAGAGTTCCATCTATTCGTAAAAAATACATCTGTCAATGTTAACTTAATTGTTCCATCGCCATTCAAAACTTTTTTCTCCACACCAATATCAATGGTTCCCATCGGCTTAGATTTCCATGTCCCACCCCAGATGGTTGGGCTATTCCACCAACCTGATACTTGCATGCTCAAATCTTTTCTCAACTTGAAACTATGTTCGCTATAAAATCCGTAGGAAATAATAGATGCATTGATATCGAACCCTTTATACAATGTAGCATTGTTAAATTGTTTATTGATCCATACATTAATAAAGCCTTCCCACCACTTTGCAATGGGTAATGGTGCATTAATATTTAAGCTCAAATTCTGTTGGCTATTCAAATTGTAATTTGTGATATAAGTCTTTGATCTTCCAACTGTGTCAAATATTTGCGAAAACAAATCTGTAGTTTTACTATAGCTGAGGCTGGTGTTTAAGAATGACATAAAAGTATGTGTCAATTCTATATTATTGGAATATTGAGGCTTCAAAAACGGGTTCCCTTTTTGATATGTCAATTCGTCCAACTTATTTTCAAATGGATTCAAATCTTGGTAGTTAGGTCTGTCAATTCTTCTCGAATAATTCAGTCCCAATGTGTTGGTTTTATTGATGTTATAAGTCACTGAAGCACTTGGAAACAGATCAGTATAATTTCTTTCTACAATGTCTTCAGGCTGTGGATTTTCTTGAATCAAAGCACCTTTTGATAGGGTATTCTCCATCCTCAAACCAGTTTGAAAACTCAATTTTTCACTAATCTTTCTATTGTAAGAAAAATAGGCTGCATTCACTTGCTCATCATAATTGAATTTATTGCTGCGGTTGATATTAAGAAAATCTTGATTATTGATTACGTCCCAAAAATCAAAAACATTCTCCGTACTCACTTTGCTTATTTTCACCCCTGTTGACAATTTTCCTTTCCACAAGTTTTGTTCCCAATCAATTTTTCCATTCATCAAATGGATATTAATGGGTGCATTATTTTTGTAAACATATTCATTTAGCACATCTAACTCATTCGTTGCTACATATTTATTTGGCTGAAAACTACTTGACTTAAAATTGTATGTTCCATAATTTAAATCAATATTAAGTTCATGCCCAAAAGTGTCCACATAGCGATAATTCGTATTATAATTGAGATTCAATCTTTTATTAGGCACTGTATTTGAGGCAATTAGGAAGGAATCAACGATATTATTCTTTACATTCGAAATCGACATTCTACTATTTGAAGACCATGCTTCGTCATTCAATCCGCCATTTACAATAAACCCAATGGAGTTTTTCGAATCAATAGTATATTCAGCTCCAGCTTTAAGATTGTGACCAATTTCATTGCTATTATTGATACCTTTTTGGTCAAAAATTCGATTGTCTTGGATTCTATAAATATTCAAACTTTTTTCGTAATTACCTTGATATATCGAATAATTGCTATACAAATTCCACTTTTGATTCCTATAATTCAAACCAAAATTAGCATCGTATTTTGGTGTTTTGCCCAATTTTATGGTTGCACCAACGTTTCCATTCGTACCAATTTTCCTATTTTTCTTCAACCGAATATTGATTATACCTGCATTCCCTGCGGCATCATATTTTGCAGAGGGGTTGCTAATTAGCTCAATCGCCTCAATATCTGTTGCTTGCAAACTTTTCAGGAAAGCTGCTAAATCCTTTCCTTGCACATTTGAGGGGCGTCCATCTATATAGACAATCGTACCATTCTTTGCCTTCAAAGAAATATTATCGTCTTTGTCAATCATCACTCCTGGAGCTTTACGAAGCAACTCTATAGCATTATAACCAGTGCTGTTGAGATTGCCCTCCACATTCATCACTAATTTATCGGATCTGATTTCAATTAATGGCTTTTTTGCAATGATGGAAACTTCATTCAATTCTATATTCATTTTTTTCAATTGAATGGTTCCCAAATCAATATTTTTGTCAGTTATATCAAATAATGGAGTAAAGAATGGTGCATCACCCATTAAGGTAACTTTTACAAAATATGAGCCTTTAGGCAGTTCTCCTTCTATTTCGAAAGTTCCATTTTCAGCCACTAATGCACCTTTAACCAACGAAGAATCAGCCTTTTGTAATAAAAGCACATTGGCAAACTCTGCAGGGTGATTTTCAGCATCCATCACTTTTCCAGTGATTTTTTGAGCCATTATATTATTTAAAATACAGAAAAAACAAAACGTTATTAAAATTCTCATAATTATTTTATTTGTGTAATTAATGACAACATTGCAAATTGAAGGACGCATCCAAAATTTCATTTTATTCTTTTTGTAGATGAAAATTGACTTTTCATAGACCAACAAATCAGAACAAAAGACCAAAGAATATTTCCTCTATTTTCTTGTTGTTTATTGATTATCAAATATATATGTGATATGATTTTTTATTTTTAAAAATAATATAGATCTAGGTTTATTACCGACCGAAGTAAGTTTTCGTTAGACAATAACTTTTCAATCTGATAAATAAAAGAAACTTATATTTGCAAATAAATCTTTTATAAAATGGCGACTGTAAAGGTTCTATTTTTTGGAAAACTAACCGATATTGCTGGAAATGAGCAACTTACAATAGAAGGGATAGATTATTCAAATCAGCTTATTGAAAATTTAGAGTTTAAATTTCCTAAAATCAAAAATAATATTTACTCCATTGCAGTAAATAATAAAATGATTTTTAATTCAATAAAACTAGAAAATGGGGATGTTATTGCTTTGATGCCTCCTTTTTCAGGAGGGTAATATAATGTTAACAGAAAATCAAAAACAACAATATCATCGCCAAATCTTGTTGCCAGAAATTGGGATAGATGGACAACAAAAACTACTGAATGCCAGCGTTTTAATCATTGGATTGGGCGGATTAGGTTGCCCAGTTGCTCAATATTTAGTAGCTGCAGGCATTGGAAAATTTGGTTTGGCAGATTTTGACGTCATCGATTTTACAAATTTGCATCGACAAATTTTCTATAAAAATGATGATGTTGGCAAACAAAAAGTAGCAGTTGCAAAAACAAGAATGTTGCAAATGAACCCCAACCTGATTATTGAAACATTTTCTGAAAAATTAGACAACCAAAACATCCTACAAGTTATTGAACCTTATGACATTGTACTCGATTGCACCGATAATTTCAGCACAAGATATTGCGTCAATGATGCATGTTTTTTGATGAATAAACCACTGGTTTTTGGAGCTGTTAGCCAATTTGTTGGACAAGTAACAGTTTTCAACGTAGAAAAAGATGGAAAAAAAACTAACTATCGAGATCTATTTCCCAAACAGCCATCTGAAAGTGAGGTGGAAAATTGTAGTGAATTAGGCGTTTTGGGACTAACTTGTAGTGTGATCGGTAGTTTTCAAGCATTGGAAGCAATCAAATATATTGTTGGGTCGGACAATATATTTGCCAATAAAATACTGACTTACAATGTTTTAAACCACAGAAGCTATTGTATGGACATTCAAAAAAATCCAGATGCCGCTTTGAATCAACCCAACAACCAAAAAGATTTTTTACAACATACTTACCAATCTCATTGCAACCTAAATGAAAAGTATGAAATCAAAATTGAGCAGTTGATAAATCAATTTGACTCTGAAAAAATACAATGGATTGATATTCGAGAATTGACGGAAATTCCTGCAAATCCTCTACAAAATATAAAAAAAATGCCCTTATCATCGCTTAAAATTGAGGACATAAATCCTACCTTTGAGCAAACAATTATTATTTGCCAGTCTGGAAAAAGGAGTTTCAACTTTGTAAAAACTCATCAATCCAGCTCAAAAACTAAATTAATCAGTTTATTTGGTGGAATAAATCTGCTACAATCTTATTTTGATGCAAACAAAAGATAGAAAACCCAAAAATATTTTTGTTGATGGACCAATTTTGGCTGATTTTATTGGGGAAAGCATTGCTAAGCATAGCACGAATCATACGATTGGTGGCCATAGTATTTTTTTAGGGCAAGTGAGGGCAGATAAAATAAATAATCAATTGGTGGCATCCATAGAATATACTGCAAACCAATCCTTAGCATTGGAAAAGATGCACGAAATAAGAGAAAATATTTTTGAAAAATATGATCTAACTTGCTTGCATGTGCATCATAGTTTAGGGAGAATTTCAGTTGGTGAAATCTGTTTATTTGTTTTTGCTTCATCCGTTCATAGAGCCGCTGCCATAGAAGCATGCAACGAATTGGTGGAAAGCATCAAGAAAGAATTGCCAATTTGGGGAAAAGAAATATTTGAAAATGAAGAATTTCAATGGAAAATAAACCATTGATTATCAATTATAAATAAATTATGAAACCATTATTTATAGCTTTTGAGGGAATAGATGGAAGTGGAAAAAGTAGCCAAGTAAAATTGCTAGCTGAGAAATTAACTTCGGATGGTCATAAAGTTTATACGACTTTCGAACCAACCGATAACCCAATTGGCAAGATGATTCGAAGTGTGTTTAGTCATAAAATGGTGGCGGATGAAAAAACGATAGCAGGCCTTTTCCTAGCGGATAGATTTGAACATTTATTGAACCAAACAGATGGGATTATAAAAAAATTGGCAGAAGGTTACACTGTAATTACGGATCGGTACTACCTTTCTTCTTATGCATACCATGGAGTGCATATGCCTGTTGAATGGGTAATTGAAGCCAATCGATTGTGTGCAGAACTCAAAAGACCAGATGTGAATATCTTTATCGATATCACCCCTGAAATTAGTATGGAAAGGATTGCCCAAAATAGGGCAAATGTCGAGCTTTATGAAACCCTAGAAAATCAAAAAAAGGTGTATGCAAAATACAAAGAAGCAATAGAATTGGTTAAAAATCAAGAAATTATAAAGCTATTCGATGGCACCAAATCCATTGAAGATTTAGGATCTGACATTTATCAATATGTAAAACAGCTTAATTCTATTTCTTATTAATTTTTGCATTTCCAGATAGACTTTTGACTATCAAAGGATTGCCCATATAGTCAAAATTAGAATTTTCAGTAGCTAATAAATTCAAATATTTATTTGCAGTTAAGGATGATTTAGAATTTCCACTCATCGTACTAAAAATTGAATCAGAAACAAAATCGAAATTGATAATTTCAGAATTTCCAATTTGATTGATGGTTAATTTTGAAGTGTTACCACCAAAGTTTAACTTAGCATTTCCTGACAAATTAAATTTTGCATTTGATAGGACAAGTTTTCCACCAATAGATGTATTACCCGAAGCTACAATATTTAAATCACTAGTTATCAATTTATTAAAAAATGTAAGATTTGCATTTTCTGATAATTTAATATCAATTAACGTCTTTGCATCTATTATTAAATCCAAAGTTGGTGCTCCAGAGATAGAAACTCCATCTTTTATTTTGGCTTTTAATGTGCCATTAAAATTTGTAATTTCTATAAATTCATGCAAATTCTCATTCGCTCTAATAGAAACGACCTCCGGAATGGTATCGAAAGTCACTAATACATTGAAATTATCTGATATATCCAAATTTGTAAAATTAGAAATATCAAGTGTTTTTGTTGTTACATTAAAAGCAGGATTAATAATTTCATCTTTGTTACAAGAGAAAAAAACAATTATAATTAATGAAAAATATACAATTTTAAATTTCATGGGATTTCTTTTAATCTAAATTCTTTTCCAAATCTTTTTCGTCAACTTTGGTTTCTAGCATTTGCTTCAGCCCTTTCAACACCATCTTCCAGCCAATTGATTCTTTGAATCGCTTTTCCCCATTTTCAACTTTCGAGTAATCTCCTTGAGAAATGGATAGTACCGTTTTCCCTTCTGATGGCTCGATTAGATAAGTGGTGGTCAAGTAATTTTCTGGAATATCCTTGTAGCCAGCATTCGGGTCGAAAACCGTATAGGACAACTTTTTTTCTTTCTCATAATCCAATAAAATTCCTTTGACATAGATGATTCCGTCTTCAGCACCTTTCCATTCCACAGGCTCCCATAATTTCCAGTCACTCACCACTTCACAGCCAAACATATAAATTTTGGTAAAAATTGGATTGGTCAAAGCCTCCCAAACCACCTTAGGTTCAGCTTCAATAACTATTGCAAATTTAAAATATTTACCTTCCGACATGATTTTCAAATTTAATATTTTAAGAGAAATCCAAAATTATAACAATCTTTCGATTAAAAAAAGCCCTATTTCCCTCTTCCTTGCAAAAGCACCAGCCCAGTATAAAACATAATTTTAAAATCAAGGGCTAAAGACATGTTTTCAATGTATAAAATATCAAATTTCAACCTTTGAATCATTTCAGGTACAGAAGAAGCATAACCATATTTCACTTGTCCCCACGAAGTTATCCCTGGTCTTACTTTCAATAAATGCTTATAATGAGGAGCAACCGCAGTGATCTGATTGATATAGAATTGTCTTTCAGGTCGAGGACCAACGATGCTCATATCTCCTTTCAATACATTCCAAAACTGAGGCAATTCATCCAATCGCCATTTTCTCATCACCGCTCCCCAAGGAGTACATCTTGAGTCATTTTCTTTAGAAAGTTGAGGACCTTCATGCTCCGCATCCAAATACATTGACCTGAATTTGATGATATTAAATGGTTTACCTTGCAATCCAATTCGCTCTTGCTGATAAAAAATGGGACCTTTAGAGGAGAGTTTTACTCTCAAAATGATAAATAAGTATAGTGGAGAAAGAATTACTAAAACTGAAAAACTTATAAATAAATCTAAAAATCTTTTAATTAATTTTTGCCAAGCAGGCATCAAATCTTGCCTAATCTCTATTAAAACAGCACCATACAAATGGTTCATTTTCACTGTTCCCAGCAAAATATCATACATATCTGGTATGATTTTAATGAGAATTTGCTCATTAAAGTCAAAAAGAATGTTTAGAATATCTTTTAATTTATTGTGTTCAAAAGTTTCAATAGCGATGATAACTTCTTCAATCTCATTATTTTTTATTATCTCTGGCAATTCTTGAATACTACCTAAATTGGTTAAGACGGTTTCCATCACATTAGTACTATTTCCATTGGTATCTATAAAACCGATGAATTTATTTCCCAGCCCACTTTTTCGATTAGCGATGTCGTTATAAAGCTCAAGTGCATTCTGGTCACATCCAATTATGATAGTTTTATAAGTGACCTTCCCTGATTTTAATCTTCGACTGGCTTTTGTCAAAATTATCATCCGCACCGTCGCCGTTATAATGAATTGCAATGCAAATAATGTGAAAAAAGAAGTGTAATAAGTAGTGTAACCACTTACAAAATCGTCTAAAATCAAAGTGAAAAACAGAAATATTACGCCGATGAGACTGACGAAAAAAGTTGTGGCAAATGTATTTAGCCGTGATTTCCGGTAAATATCTTTATATTCATCAATGATAGCATAGGCAAAAATCCAACCTAATGGAATTGAAAAGGTGCCGTAAAGAAAATTTTTGTCATGCAAAATATTTTCAAACGAAAAATTTCCTTCTAAATTTTTTCTATAAATAAAGAATAATATCCAAACTACCAATGCAGATACAAAATCGGCAATTAGGTATAGGATCGTATCAAATCTCCGCTGTTTGTTCATTCAATATTTATATTTCACGCCACAAGATAGGGAGTTTCACAATGAAATATTGCATTGAAAGCTGCATTTTATATTAATTGAGATGAACTAATTTCAAATTATCAATAGCAACAAATGAATTTAATGAAGCAAATTTTCCATTCTCATTCAATGGCATACTAGTACTCAAAACAACCTGATATTTGGATAATTGTGAAGAATTTAATAATTGGGTAATATTGATATAGCTCTTTGTCCATTCAGTTTTTGGCGGCAAAACAAAGTCTATAACTGTAGATTTTTGTCCAGTTTTATCATCCACTCCGATTAAACCAACTTGAATGGAATTGCCTAAATAATCCAATTCTATATATGTCGGAGTATTATCTGTAGGAACAGAATAAAATAAATCAGTTGCTACTGTACAAACATTATTTGTGGTATCAAGTTTAATAATACCGCCTTTATTACCATTTTTGAAATACTCTGTAGAAAAAACAACAGATGTTTGTGCATTTTTGTCTTCATCATCATTCAAAATATGTGAATTTTTCTCAAAATCTTCCAAAAACACTAAGGTTGACTTGTCCTTATATTTCGTAACTGGATAGATAGTTGTCGTTTCACCATACTTCAAATTTACTTCAGTAAGATAAGGATTATAAATATAATAAATTGCTGGATACACATATTTGAATAGCTCCAATGAATAAGGACCAAGCTCTCTAACTCCTGGAAGCACATTAATTTTTACATTTCCAGCTTTTCTAATCGGAATATCGCAAGGAATAGGAAATCCTCCAATAAACTCATCATCAGCATACACCCAGGCATCCACAATATCAGAACTATTTGCACCAGATGGATATTCAAAAGTAAATTTGTCAATATGAACGAATGAAGTTTCTAAAGCTTCTTTTTGACAAGAAAAAAATGAAATGATAAAAAGTGCTAGAATAAAAAATCTCATAAAAAAAATTATATCACAAAGTAACGATTATTTCATCTTATGAATAGCATATAAAATGTCATTTTAACGACATTTTAAAATAAAATCAAGGATGAAAATTAAAAAACCGCTTTTGGGCATTAGGAATGTGATGATTTTCAATACACATCACATATTTAGAAGCTGGTTCTTTAACAAGTTCCATTTCCATTAAGATTGCCTTCATCCATATTGGACAATATTGATTAAATTTTACTTCAAGAACAAAAAAGTCTGGATTTACAAATGTAGAATTACTATCATCAAAAAGATTTTCTACTTGTGGTAAAAAAACAGAGCGAATATTCTTGTCAAGGGTAATTCTACAATCATTTTGAAGGTCTTTTATTTTACTATGAAAAGCTTCTCTTTCGTATATCACATTCACTAATGTTTGTAAATTATTGCTATACACCTGAAAAATAAAACGTTTTATATTCTCCCTATACTTAACATTGCTGAATACTGCGTAATCTTTTTGGTCAATATAATTCAATAAATCACTGAAATGTACTTTTGCTCTATTTTTAACAATTGGACCTTCATATTTTCGTTTGATTTCCAAGAAAACAAGTGCATCCTCCGAAAAATCATTATACCCCCTTACCCTTACTTTCAATCTATTGGCTAAATGATCTATTTTGCTGTGATACATTTCCATTTTAGGTGTATCGTAGTAAATACTTTTCACGGTATATTCCCCTCCATTATGTTTTGCAAAACTGTCATATTCAACAAATGGAATTATCATAGATCTCAATTGCGATAATCTAAAAGTGGGAACTATGTATTTATATTCATACCTCATTTCACATGCAAATTGTAATTCAAAATCCTTTTCAGATAATCAAATTGTGATAATTCATCACATTTAATTTTGCACTTCGCCCCAATCCCTAAGGTAATACTTTGATTTTCAGGAATTGCCAATTCTGCTAACAAGAACGACACACTTTTATAATCTAAAATCCTCGAATTGGTTCCCTTTCGTAACAGTTTTCCATGATATGTAATATTATCTCTAGCATCCAATACTTCTATTGTGGAATGTTCATTTATGTATTTCATATCTTCCACTTTTATTGGAATTTCCACCAAACAAACATTCATTTTTTTCAATTGTATCACCTCTTCTGGCAATTCACATGGTTTGATTTCGCCTTCAAATGGTGCAGTAATCACATAACCAGTATTCACTTTTCTGAGGTAGTCCAATTTTTTTTGAATAGCATCAATTTGGGTTTGATTGACTTTTACTGTTTCGTGTTTCTGGCCAGTTTCTACGATCTGCAAATCTTTAGTAGCTCTGTCAATTTCTATTTTTGCCAACTGATAGGCATTGTCTTTTTGTGAAAATTCTAATCCAGCAATAGCACCTCCATCAAACAATTCTTTCGCTATTTTATACTCCTTTTCTTTTATTACCAACTGCTCTTTTGCAAAATCCAACTTAGCTTGTGCTTCTCTGATTATTTGAGACTTTTCACCAGTAACTAATTCATTCGTTTGTGATTTTAAAATATTTAACTGTGTCGTATAATCCAAAATTTGCTCTAAAACCATAGTGCTGTACATCCGAATCAAAGTATCTCCTTGATGCACATGAACAAGAGAATCAGGCTTTATTACAACCTCCATACCAGATAAATCACCAGCTTTAAATTGCCAAGAATTTATTTTTCCAGTAATACCAGTAACATTAAATCGGTGTGTACCAATCAAATTTCCAGTTCCATCTTGTGTAATTTTCCACTCTTCTATCGGATAAATCGTACCAATGCTCTCCAGATTATAACTTATTTTCATGGGAAAAAATAAGGCTAACAATAAGAAAACAACAAGTATAACTAAAGTTAGTATTCTATACATTCAGTCACCAAATATTTTTAAATCGTCGCAATTTAGAAAAAAATAACTTAAATCGCTAATTAACAAAAAAATCAAAGTAATTATTCCAATGAATACTTTGATTTATAGACATTTAAATAGACTTTTTTTCCACGTTCTGTTAACGCAAAGTCATTCCAAACATTCTCAACACCATCTACTTTACGAAGGTCAGGTCGTTTATGTGGGGTAATTATCCCCAAATAAGTATTGTTTTTCAATAATTTACTTACTAAAGGATATAATTTCTCTTCAGGACAAAGATGCATCGCAAAACTACATATAATAGTAGTAAAATGATATTGATCTAAACTACCTCTAATGATATCATCAAATGAATAGGGCAAACATTTTGAGTCAAAATTTCGCTCAAAAGCTGCCATTGTATAGGGATCGGTTGCTATAGTTTTAATATTTTTTTTTCTTAAAATCTTGCTCACTTCCCCACTCCCACAACTCAAATCTAAAGTATTTTGCCAATCAAACTTTTCAAAATTAGATAGAATCAAAGATTCGATTTGTTTGAAATGTGGGTTTTCATATTCACTTCCATGCTGTTCATAAAATTCGGCAACGCCCATTGAAGCATATTCATTTCTGATTGAAAAATTTTCTAAATTTTCAAGATAGTTATTGTCAGATGTAGAAATTTTCTTTTTTTTCATTATACTTATCCATCATAAACTAGAGTTTATCTAAAAATGAGGCTTAATTATTAATATTATGACTAATTTTGTACAAATGTTGATAAAATAAATCAAAACTAATACTATAAAGTATGAATTTTTTTAAATCTTTAATGGCCTCTTGCTTAGGTGTAATTTTAGCAATGGTTGTAGTTTTTTTTATTGGTTCTATGATTATTGGAGGGCTATTGAAAAGTGCCAGTAAAAATGAAGTAAGTGTCAAATCTAATTCTGTTTTAAATTTAAATTTCAAAGAAACAATTCCTGAAAAAACAGACAATTTGGAGTCTGGATCTTTTTCATTAAAAGATGATAAAACTTATGGAATAACCGACATCCTGAAAACAATAGAAATTGCATCAACAGATGATGATATTAAAGGAATTTTCTTAGATCTGTCTGATGTTAATATGGGCAAAGCTACTGCAAGTACATTAAGGAAAGCACTAGTTGATTTCAAGGAAAAAGGAAAATTCATTACTGCTTATGCAGAGGGGTATTCTCAAAATGCATATTATCTTGCCTCTGTTGCCAACACAGTTTATGTTCATCCACTTGGAGACATAGATTTTAGAGGTTATGCTGCTCAAATTCCATTTTTTAAGGATATGTTGGATAAGCTAGGTGTAAAGATGCAAGTATATTACGTAGGGCAATTCAAAGGAGCTACAGAGCCTTATCGTTTGGAAAAAATGAGTGATCCTAACAGATTGCAGACAAGAGAATATTTGGAAGGTTTATATCAAGTTTATTTATCTGATATCGCAAAATCAAGAAATACATCAGTTGAAACGCTTCGTTCTTTAGCAAATGAGTATAAAATCAGAAAAGCAGAAGATGCACTTCAGTATAAATTAGTGGATAAAATTGGCTATAGAGATGAAGTTTTAGCTGAATTAAAGTCAAAATTAAGCCTAAAAGAAGCTGATAAAATCAATGCTATAAATCTTGAAGATTATGCTTCTGCAAAATTAAAAGATCCAGATTTAAGTATTAAAGATAAAATAGCTGTTGTTTATGCTGAAGGAGAAATTGTAGATGGAAAAGGAGAAAATGGAAAAGTTGGTGGCAAAAAATATGCAGATTTGTTGAGAGATATAAGAATGGACGACAAAGTAAAAGCGATAGTTTTAAGAGTAAATTCTCCAGGAGGAAGCGGTTTAGCTTCTGAAAATATCTGGAGAGAATTGAAATTAGCAAAAGAAGCAGGTAAGCCAGTTGTAGTGTCAATGGGTGATTATGCGGCTTCTGGTGGTTATTATATTTCATGTATGGCAGATTCTATCTTCGCACAACCTAATACTTTAACAGGTTCGATTGGCGTTTTTGGAATTATTCCTAGTGTACAAAAGACTTTGAAAGATAAGGCTGGTATTAGCTTTGACACCGTCAAAACTGGAAAATTCGCCGCTTCATTTTCTCCTTTCTTTGAAATAAATGCAGAAGAAGGAAAAATTATTCAAGAAAGTGTGGACATGTTCTATGATAGATTTTTGAAAAGAGTCTCTGATGGTAGAAAGATGACCAAAGAAAAAGTTCACGAAATCGCACAAGGAAGAGTATGGACAGGAACAAAAGCTACCACAATTGGATTAGTTGATAGAATAGGAAGTCTAGATGATGCGATAACCTGTGCTGCAAATCTATCTGGTGTAAAAAAATATAGGACTTCTGAATATCCGAAAACAAAAGAAAAGTTCCAAAAATTAGTAGATAAATTAAATGGAGATGAGGATGAGGACAAAGAATTATTTGCAAAATCGATTTTAAAAAGCCAGTTAGGTGAATACTTTCCATTTCTGGAAGAAATAAAATCAATTAAAAATATGAAAGGTCCTCAAGCTAGGTTACCATTTGTTATAGAGAATTAAATATAAATTTCATAGTTTTAAAAAAGCCTTTTGATTAATATTCAAAAGGCTTTTTTCTTTTATCAGTAATTATATTTTAAATTTTCAAAATATTAAAATTTAAGCTATCTTGTACTTACTTTTGCAAAAATAACTTTTAGGAATAAAATGGCTGATCAAAGTTCAAAACCATCCAGTACGAATTCAAAAAACAATAAATCTATTACGGATTTATCCAATTTGGTTTTTGGCAAATTGCAACCACAGGCGGTGCAATTAGAAGAGGCGATTTTAGGGGCATTGATGCTGGATAAAGAGTCGTTGCCCATTATTATGGACTTAATCAAGCCGGATAGCTTTTATAAAGAAGCTCATCAGTTGATTTTTAAGTCAATGTTAAAGTTATTTGAAAAGTCATTTCCAATAGATTTATTAACTGTTACTGAAGAACTAAGAAAAAATGGGGATTTAGAAAAAGTTGGCGGTCCATATTTTATTGTAGAACTGACAAATAGAGTTGCTTCAGCAGCAAATATTGAATACCATTCTAGAATTGTTGCTCAAAAACATATTTTGAGAGAATTAATTAGGAGTTCCACAAAAGTTATCAATGATGCTTATGACGAAACGGTAGATGTATTTACCCTTTTAGATGAAGCGGAACAGAATTTATTCAAAATTTCTGATAACAATCTGAAAAGAAGCTCTGAACCAATGGGCTCTGTTGCTGCCAAATTATTGAAGCAAATCAAGGAGCTTTCCAAGAAAGAAGGTGGATTAACTGGTGTTCCAACAGGTTTTGTCGCCTTAGATAAAGTAACAGCTGGTTGGCAACCATCTGATTTAATCATTATTGCTGCCCGTCCTGGTATGGGTAAAACCTCTTTCGTACTTTCTGTTGCCAAAAATGCTGCAATGGATTTCCAAAAGCCAGTTGCACTATTTTCACTGGAAATGGCAAGTGTTCAATTAGTACAAAGATTGGTTTCTATGGAAGCAGAAATCTCTGGACATAAGCTACGGACTGGCCAAATGGAAGATTATGAATGGCAACAACTACATTCCTCTATCGAGAAAATGTCAGATGTTCCGATTTATATTGACGACACTCCTGCAATCAATATTTTTGAGCTTAGAGCCAAATGTAGAAGGCTAAAGCAAGAGCATGATATTCAATTGGTTATAATCGATTATTTGCAATTGATGACAGCAGGTAATGATACTTCTAGAAATGGTAATAGAGAGCAAGAGATTAGTATGATTTCAAGGGCTTTGAAAGGAATGGCAAAAGAATTAAATGTTCCTGTTATTGCTCTTTCTCAATTGAGTAGAGCAGTAGAAACAAGGGGGGGGAACAAAAAACCAATGCTTTCTGACCTTCGTGAATCTGGAGCAATAGAGCAAGATGCTGATATTGTATCCTTTATCTATAGACCTGAATACTATCAAATCTTAGAAGATGAAGATGGTAACTCGATGAAAGGTGTTGCAGAAATCATCATTGCAAAGCATAGAAATGGTTCTCTTGAAACGGTGAAATTGAAATTTACTGATAGTTTCGCCAAATTTGGTAATTTGGATGACAACCAATTTGATTTTGTCAATGCTGGATTTATGGAAGAAAGTTACGAAAACACCATAACGAAGCAATCCAGCATGAATGAAGATTTAACGGATGTGCCTTTTTAGGAATTATTTTACCTTAATCAACTAAGACCTTTTTAAAATATAAATACATTTTAAGTTTAAATCAATTATTTTTTAATTTACAATTAAAATGTACTTAAACCTAAATTCTTTACAATCTAATCTTCAACAGCTACATAATTTGCATACAATTCACTTCTTAATTCTTTGATAGTCGAATTATGCATATATTCACTATATGTTCTCAATTGATCTATCATTCCTGTATTAGAAATTTCTATGATTCTATTGGCAACAGTATCCAAAATCTGGAAGTCATGACTTGTAAATAACATATTCCCAGGAAAATCTCTCATTCCATTATTCAAAGCTGTGATACTTTCCAAATCTAAGTGATTGGTTGGCTCATCTAAGATTAAAAAATTCGGATTAGAAAGCATCCCTTTGGACATCATACACCTAACTTTCTCTCCCCCACTCAAAACCTTTACTTTTTTGAATACTTCCTCCCCACTGAACAACATTCTTCCCAAAAATCCACGGATGAATGACTCGTCTTTTTCTTTCGAATATTGTCTTAGCCAGTCCATTAAATCCAATTCTCCATCATCTTTTGTGAAAAATTTGCTATTGTCATTCGGAATATATTGTGGATTGATGGTCTGTCCAAATTCGAATTTTCCTTCATATTCTTTGTCTTCACCAGAAATTATTTCAAAAAATGAAGTCATTACTAATGGATTTCTACTCAACAAAGCGATTTTCTCACCTTTGTTCATTCTGAAACTAACATTTTTGAATAGATATTCTCCTGTATTTAATCTTTTTGAAAGTTTTTCACATTCGAAAATCACATCTCCAGGCTCTCTTTCTGGCTTGAAAGCGATGTATGGATATTTTCTACTCGATGGTGTCAAATCTTCCAAATTCAATTTATCCAAAGCTTTTTTACGGCTGGTAGCTTGTTTTGATTTGGAAGCATTTGCAGAGAATCGAGCAATGAATTCCATCATTTCAGCTCTTTTCTGTTCTATTTTCTTATTTTTATCCGCTATTTGGCGACTCATTAACTGACTCGTCTCATACCAAAATGTATAGTTCCCCGTAAACATTTTAATTTTTCCAAAATCCACATCCACCACATTCGTACACACCATATCCAAAAAGTGACGATCATGTGAAACAACAATTACTAAATTTTGATAATCTGCTAAAAAATCACAAAGCCACTCGGTGGTTTCCACATCCAAATCGTTTGTTGGCTCATCCATTAATAAAATGTCAGGATTGCCAAAAAGTGCTTGAGCTAACAAAACCTTAATTTTGTCTTTACCGTTCAACTCTTTTACCAAACTATAATGCAAATCTTCTTTTACACCCAGATTTGATAGCAACTCTGCAGCATCTGTCTCAGCCATCCAACCATTCAATTCAGCGAATTCTCCTTCAAGTTCAGCTGCTCTCATGGAATCTTCATCTGTTGCATTCGGATTTTCATAAATCGCATCTTTTTCCTTCATGATATCATAAAGGTGCTTATGACCCATAATTACAGCATCTAATACTGTATATTCATCAAAAGCAAAGTGGTTTTGGCTCAAAACAGCCATCCTTTCTCCAGGAGTGATTTCAATATTTCCTCTTGTTGGGTCAATTTCACCTGAAAGAATCTTCAAAAAAGTAGATTTTCCAGCGCCATTTGCTCCAATTACTCCGTAACAATTTCCTTTTGTAAATTTTAAATTGACTTCATCAAAAAGTACTCTTTTGCCAAATTGTAGGCCTACATTATTTACTGTTAGCACGATCTATGTGGATATTTATTTGTTATTGTAAGATGTATTAAACCCTATTTTTTAAAAATTGCCACAAAGGTAAGCTTATTTATTGTCAATTTGAAAATATATTATATATTATTTACTTAATTGATATTCAGTTGTTTTATCTATTTTATTCACAATTTTATTAAATAATAATTAAATTTTCTTTCCTATCTTTCTAATTCATTTTTTATATTCGCTAATTCAAATTAATAACCAAATAAATTTTTGTATGACAGACTTGGAAATTGCAAGAACAATTAAATTAAAACCTATACAAGACATTGCAGATCAGTTAAATATATCTCATGATGACTTGAATTTGTATGGAAAATATAAAGCAAAACTACCATTAACACTCATCAACGAAGAAAAAATCAAAAAAAGTAATCTTATATTAGTTACAGCAACTTCCCCTACCCCAGCTGGTGAAGGAAAAACGACTGTTAGTATTGGATTATCTCAAGGATTAAATAGAATTGGCAAAAAAACCTGTGTGGTTTTAAGAGAGCCATCGTTAGGACCAGTTTTTGGAATCAAAGGGGGAGCGACTGGCGGAGGTTACTCACAGGTATTACCGATGGAAGATATAAATTTGCATTTTACAGGTGACATTGCAGCTGTCGAAAAAGCACATAATTTATTAGCTGCTTTAATCGACAATAATTTACAAAGCAAAAAAAGATCCCTGAACCTCGATCCTAGACAAATATTTTTCAAAAGGGTGATGGACATGAATGACCGTTCTCTTCGCCTGATTACGATAGGATTGGGTGGAACTGGAAATGGAATTCCTAGAGAAACTGGATTTGATATTGCGGTTGCATCCGAAGTGATGGCTATTTTATGTCTTTCTAACAATATTGAAGATTTAAAGAAGCGATTAGGTAATATTTTTGTGGGTTACACAATGGATCAAAAACCAGTGTTCGCAAGAGATTTGAATGCACAAGGAGCAATGGCAGCCTTACTAAAAGATGCCATTCAACCCAATTTAGTTCAAACTTTAGAGGGTTACCCTGCTATTATTCATGGGGGACCATTTGCAAATATTGCTCAAGGTACGAATACCGTAATTGCTACAAAAACGGGTCTTTCTTTGGCAGACTGGGTTGTTACGGAAGCTGGCTTTGGTTCTGATTTGGGAGCTGAGAAATTCATGGATATCAAATGTCAAAGTAGTGGCTTAGCACCAAGAGCTATTTGCATAGTTACAACCATTAGAGCATTGAAATATCATGGTGGTGGTGACCTTAAAAATTTAAAAGAGCCAAATCCAGAAGCAGTTAGAAAAGGTTTGGTAAATTTAGAAAAGCATTTGGAAAACACCAAATTATTTGGTTTACCAGCAGTTGTCGCTATCAACAAATTCGTTACCGATACGGATGAGGAAATTGCAATTGTACAAAAAAGATGTGAAGAAATGGGCTTTAAAGCTGTGGTTGCTGAAGTTTGGGCGAAAGGCGGCGAAGGTTCTGAGCAATTAGCTCATGCAGTGGTGGAAGCTGTGGCAAGTTCTACAGAAAAATTCAAACCGCTTTATAGTTGGAGCTCATCCATTGAAGACAAAATCAAAACGATTTGTACTAAAATATATGGTGCAGATGATGTGGAATATTCTCCTCAGGCAAAATTACATTTGAGAAGAATCTCAAAATTAGGCTTGGATGGAGCAGCAGTTTGTATGGCGAAGACTCAAAAATCATTATCAGACAATCCAGATTTAATTGGAAGACCAACTGGGTTCAACATCACTGTGAGAGAAATCGAAATTGCAGCTGGTGCCAACTTTGTGGTGCCTATCACTGGTGAGATGATGAGGATGCCTGGTTTGCCAGATACTCCTGCAGCAGAATTTATAGATATTGATAATGATGGAAATATTTCTGGATTATTTTAAACAATATATTATAAAATATAATTATATTTGTTGCAACATATAATGAGTGTTTTTTGGGGTTATATATTAGCAGTCCTCCTTTATTGGGGGGCTGCTTTTTTTAAAATCATCAATTCTTTTCGAAAATATAAAGTTCATTATTTGCAGTTCGGACATATAATTTTCGTACTGTAACTTGTGTAATCTGGCAAACCATTTTTTTAATTTCTCCATTACTTCTCCAGTCAGATTCATAACTAAAATTCATAATGCCAGCCATAATCTGCAACAAAATCTATCTTACCTTAAAATAGGTGTTTGACATAAATCGATATGTTGCCTTATTTCTTCATAAAATTCTTATAACTTTACAGTCAATAAATCTATTATTAAGCCATATTATTTTGTTATTTAACAAGTGAGCATTGCATCTATCACTATAAAATACTGGACTTGGCAATGGAAAGAGCTCTTTTAATTGTATAACTTTTAACATTTTACCTGTATTAATATCTAAAAACAAAAAGGAAGCATTTGAAAGTTGAACAATAATTTGCCCATTTTATTCAAATAATTCTATTTACTTCATATTGGCTCACTTCATTTAAACTTGATTTTGGTGAAACTCTAAGTCCTTTAATAATATTGCCATAATTTCATTGTTTTGAATCATGATTTATCTAGAGTTGAAAAATTAAGTTTTGACAAGAAATAATATTTTATGAATTTTAGTATTTGAAATTGTCATTATTTACTTGATTATTGAAAAATAATATCTTATAATTAGAAAATCTATTTGGATAATCTCACATAAAAGATCCCTAATAATAAGAAAGATTTTTGGTTTCTTAAATTTAAATATAAATTTTCTTGATTTTATCATTCAATATATATGAAATCTTCTTATTAAATTAATTTATTAATAATCATAATTTAATTATCAGAATTCTAAAATTTTTGATAATTATTTAATGAAAATATACATATGTTACCATTTGTAAAATTTTTGAAATTCAATTACATCTTTCTATCATTAATTTTAATAAATAAATTTAAATTTAAAATTTTCCAAAATCTTAATTATAAATACTTATTTCTGAAATAAAATTAACTTTACAAAAGTTTCTTTATACATTATCTTATTTTAATTTATATTTATTAATGTAAAAAAAATATTATTAAAATCATTTCCACACTATTAGCTTCTACTTTTAATGTTTTAAAAATAGATATTTTATATAAAAAATGCCCATCGAAGTACATCATCAATGGGCATTTCAAATTAATCAACAATTATTCTACTCTTTTTTCTCCTCGGCTGGCGGTGCCACTTTGGGAGCAAAAGCATCTTTGATTCTTCTGACAAACATCTGTGCAGTACCTTCATTTACACCTTGAACTTCATACAACTCTCCGTCTTTCTGTTTTTTTGATAGTTCTCCTTTCTTCATTTTATCCAATGTTGTCATAAAATTTTCATTACTGGAGGCTATGCTCAAAATTCCTTGCTGATATCCGAAGAAATAAAAGTTTTCACCACCTGTTTTCAAATACACGTAGAAACGATCATCTCCATTTGCAGGCATCCTAAATTCTACATGACCAGTGACCATCCTATTAATTGGAACACCTGCAATTGAGCCTAATCCAATTTTCTCATTTGTTGTAACAAAAGACTGGTATTCATTATTCCACTTCATCTGTAAGTCACTGAAAAGCAAAGCATAAGGATTGTACTTTTTAGGAATATCTAAAGACCTTTCCCTAGAATAAGTAATAGCTTGTAATAAATCTTGTTCATTCGGAATGAATTCAGCAAGAGCTTTTTCATAGAAAACTCCCTCTTTGACATAATCTACAAATTGTCCATCAGCAGTTGATTGAATATCAGCAGTCATGATTTGAATCAACTTTTCAGGAATATAAGTTTCAATACCAGCCATTATTTTAGTTGTAATATTAAATTCAGCAGGCAATGGCGATCCCAATGAATCTACTTGAATGGTATCCATTTTAGCTTTTAATATTCCAGCAGCATCTATCGAGCAATACTTCAATCCCGATCCGATATTAAACTTGCCTTCTCCATTCAAATTACCATTCAATGTATTGAATACCAATTTATTGCCTTTTTTGGTAGCATTCAAAATTTTAGAAGTATCGCCAAAAACATATTCCTCAGTTTTCTGATTGTATTTGAAAACTCCTTTTGCCTCCAATATTGGTCTGTCCACTCTGAAAAAAGTAGGAGCCATAATACATGGGTAAGCAATACCCACTTCTTTACTTAAAAATATTCCATTTCTGATTGGCTCACCATCTTCATTTTTAGGCACATCAAATCGCAATGCTAAGTCTTTTTTGTCGCCCTCTCCACGGATACTAAAATAATGTCTATTGGATAATAATGGCACTTCTAGTCTTGCAAAACCATCAAAAGTTAATTCCTTATTTGCCGCTGCCAATGCAATAACTCCTTTAAACTGTGTTTTTTTATCAATGAAAAAACTATCAGAAGAAGCAACTTCACCTGTTGCATTTGTCACAACATTTTTTTCACTACTTTGTCCTTTGCCTACTCTACTACCCAATATATTGCTAAATAAAATTTCTTGAACTTTATCTCCAATTTTATACTCATAATATCCTTTTGCATGGTATAGCTTTTTGCCTTCCACATGGACAGTTGCTCTATTGATTACATGGTATTTGTTGATGGTGTCACATACTATTTTTGCATCGTACAAGGTATCCATATTTCCTCCAGGGCGAATAAATACATTGGTGGTATCTTGAAGATAGATAATAGCTCCTCCTGTATTGATATATGGAACACCACCAATCTTTAACTCACTGGATTTCAAGTCATAAAAAGCAGTTTTTCCTAAGAACTTTAACGAATCTTGATCTGGATGAATTGACCTAAACAATGCCATTTTGTCCTTATCTGCTTTGAAAGTGATTGTTTCATTTTTTAAATCCCAATCAAATTCATTCATGGAAGTTTGATATTGATTATAAGGCATTGTGGTGGATAATTCTTCAGAATTTGCTTTGAATTTTCCATATTGCTTATCAAAATCAATCGATCCACCCACATTTCGAGTATCAAATGCTAAATCATTGGCTCCGATAGCACGAATCTGCAAATTCATTGTATCTGCTTTCACTTCTCCAGGACCGAAGGACATCAATGTGGAAATCACACTACCTTTGGGCCAATCAAAAAGTCCATTGCCCTTTGCACCATCTGGGGTTAGGATAATTTGTCCTTTGAGGGTATGGATTCCTTCTTTAAAAATATCAAAAGGTGCATCTTTTGAGTTCACATACAAACTATCTCTATATGGCAACCAGTTGATTGACACATCTTTACCTTTTATTTGTGGCGTTTTCACTTTTGAATCTCTATCTTCTTTCAAAAAGAATTTTTTAGAAGTACCCGTCAATTGCTTTGGTTTGAAAAGCAAATCTTCAGATTGAGTTTCAGAGCCTAGATAAGCCAATGTTCCTTTCCCAGTCAAACCTTTGTTATTGAGTGAAAGTCCACCTTTGTAATTTCCTTTATTCAAATAAACTGGATATCCTTCAGGTGGTGATTGATTCACAAAGCCCAATGATTCATCAGGTTGCACTACGATAGTTTCCTTTAAATCTGGAAATATATTGGCAGAAATCAACTGTCCTTTAAACTTAACATCCGTTTTAGTAAACTTATCTAAACTATTGAAACTAAATGGGTCTAATTTAAAAAAGAAGGAATCTCTTTTGTAAATGCCACCATTATTTTCCAATAAATCATAGTAAACATAAGAGGGTCCTTTGGTCTGAAGGGACGGAAATATTGGAATATTTTCTCTTCCAGATTTATTACTTGGAGCATCCACCAATAAAATTCCTGTTAAATATTCAATCCTTGAAGCCAAAACCATTGGTTTAGGATTGCCACTTTTGTCTGTTTGCTCTGGATTAGGAACAAATAAGTCAAAAAATCGGATGGAATCCATCACTACTTGAAATTTGTCATAATCAAAATCATAGCCTTTCCCTTGAAAAACGCCTAAACCAGCAAACATTTTTCCATCAAATAACAAATTTCTATTTTCTCTCAAAGTAAGTTTATTTCCAGTTGGTTTCAAGGCAACTCGCTGTCTTGGACTCAACTCCAACGATTTCACCCCTTGAATTAACATCCCTTTCTTTGGGATCTTTCAAATCCATTATTGCATTCGATTTATCAAATTCAGATTCGATTTCGATATTGTCAAAGTCAGATTTTTTCTGGCTGGCATCTGCATAATGGAACACTTTATCCTTCACATATATCTTGTGATTTTCGATATCATAATCTACAAATCCTTTTGAAACCAATTCGAAATAAAGCGATTGGCAGGTCTTTTCATCAAATTTTGGATTGATTTCCTTTGCTAACATTTCCGCATCCAACTCTCTTCCATTGGATTGAGAAACTGTTTGCAACGTTGCAAGAGGATTGGAGGATCCTATGCCTTGCAACTTTCTGTAATCCACTTCATCATAAAATTTTAAGGATTCGAAAGTAACTTTCAAATCGGCAGCACTTGCCAATGCTTTTTTCTCATTTATCTGAATGGTATCCTTATTTATGAGCCAAGAAACCTTATCTGAGTTGATATTTACTTTGTGAAATGAGTTTGAAAACGGATTTCTATCTCCAGCATTATTTCCCCTTTCGAGAGTTAATTCTTTGGGTTGAATGTCATATCTAAAGCCAACTGAAGGGTGAGTTATGGAATCCTTATCAAAATATAAGGTTGATTGCACTTTTTCACCAACAATTCTATCACCCTTTCGGATGATAAACAAATCAGAATATCCTTGATAAACCTTTGCTTTTTTGTCATTGTAAATTTGGATTTGTGCTTTTCCCTCTTCTTTTGACCCGTAACCATAAACGGAGCTCCCCTGCAATTTGAAACTTCCTCTATAGTCAGCACCACCACCGATATCTTTGATATCAATTCTTTTTTCATAGGACTCAAATCGAGGATAAGACCCTTCCACAGCTTTATTTTCGATCACCAATTTATCCTCCAATTTTCCCAATAAAGTTGTTGTTTTAAAAAACAAGGGATAACTCAACTTCACATTAGAAGCAATAAAACCGGATTTTCTCAGATCAATTGTAAAAGTATCTAACGTTGCCTCTATCACATCACCATTGGTTTTTCTCCAAACTACTTTTCCATTTTTTCCTTTAAAAATATTAATTGAAGGAAATAAATCTCCTTGCACATCCAAAACTTGAATACTATCAATTTTTCGATTGGCAATCAAATTTGTTTTTTCATAATGTATTACAGGCTTTTTATCAGCATATTCCATTTTTGTTTTGGATGAAGAAGCCGTCCAGTTGAAATAGTTATCAGTAAAAATTACATTTTTCTCATACAATGTAGTTGCAAAATCTAAGAAATTCTTCAAAGCTAAGTCTTGTCCTTTACTCACATCTGCCAATAATCCATCCATTACATTGAGCAATTCGACTAGTTTTTCCTCCCCTTTTTCAGCCATTTTCACAGCTTGCAAACATTTTAAATAAGAAAGAAACTGGCTAGATGCATTCATTCTAAGTGCATACATACTATTAGCTGTCGCAATAATCCGAGGCATTTCCTCAGGTTTTATGACTGCTTTTTTTATCGCCTTTTCAAAATCATTATATTCATCAATTAATGTTTGATTTTTGGATGCACCCATAAATCCTTCTAGCTCTTTCATGAAAGCTTCTGGATTTTCGGAGAATTTTTCCAATTTTGCTGGTTGCTGAGCAAATAAACTAAGACTAAAGAAGCATAAAAAAATGCAACTTGTAATTTTATTGATCATTAATAATAAGTTTTAATTGTTGATAGTTAAACGAAAAAATTACCATTTAATTTTTAAGCCAACCTACTGTTTAATTTTGGATTTAATTTGAGGGTTTAATTGAGATAAAACTTCATTTAATGGGATTTTTAATGCTGTCGGACCTTCTGCATGACTCGCTATTTCATAATCATTATAGTAAAATAGAATAGAATCCTTTTCAAAACCAATGTTTTCAGGCAAGAAAAATGCACCATCCTTTAAAAAATAACCTTCCTGTTCCAAATCCACTTCTTTTCCCAAAGATTTTTCAATTCTAAATTTTCCCTCCAACCAATTGGTTGTCTGTTTATTATCTATAAAGAAATCTTTACAAGACAGTATTTTTCCAGTAGCTTTTTCAATGGTTATAATTTGAAGATTGGTGTTTGGATGAGCTCCACCTGTGAAGGAATAGACATTACTATTTAGGGTTAAAATGCTATCATTTTCGAAAACAACCGATAAATCTGCTTCCAATTCCCATCTCATATATATTTTATCTTCAACGCTATTGGTAAAATCGTCATAATTGGCAATAAATTTATCAATTTCTGCATTTAATGTTGTCTTTTGTGCACTTAAAGTATCAGAATCTTCATTAAAACTTCTGACAATATTGGTCATTATTGAATCAACTATAATATTAAATGTATTTACCAAATTGGGTTCTCCTTTTTTTGCCACTGGGTAATTCAATTCTATTTGAATACATTTTGAAGTATCTTCATCATTTATACAACCAACTTTCTTACTGATTTTTGATGATTCATATTCAAATTTTATCTTATTTATAGTTGAATTTTGATTACTTTGTTTACATCCGAAAATTAAAACTAATGATAGAATTATGCAATAATTTATAAATTTCATAAAGAATTAAAATTTTCATCAAATATAAATCTTAATTCCAGTATTAGAATTCTTTTATGAAAACTAATGTAAATTTGTCGAAAAAATTTCAAATGCTTAAAGTAGGAGTTATTGGTGCTGGTCATCTTGGAAAGATACATTTAAAGTGTATTTTAGAGCTGAAAGAAAATTATGATTTAGTTGGATTTTATGACCCAGATGATCAAAGAAGACAATTAATTTCCAAAGAATTAAATATTCAAGCATTTGATAATCAATTAGATTTAATCAATTCGGTTGATGTTATTGATATCGTAACTCCCACCATTTTTCATTATGAAGTCGCTGAAGTTGCAATTAAAAATAACAAACATGTTTTTATTGAAAAACCTGTTACAGCCACTTTAGACGAAGCTAATAATTTATTAAAACTCACTGAAAACCATCCAGTTAAAGTACAAATTGGCCATGTCGAAAGATTTAATCCAGCAGTTTTAGGATTGGGAGAAAAAGAGATACACCCCATGTTCATCGAAGCTCATAGATTATCGATGTTCAATCCAAGAGGTACAGACGTTTCGGTGGTTTTAGATTTGATGATTCATGACTTAGATTTGGTTTTGAATTGGATAAAATCACCTGTGAATAATATTCATGCTAGTGGTGTTGCAGTAGTGAGTGATACCCCAGATATAGCAAATGCAAGAATTGAATTTGAAAATGGATGTGTTGCAAACCTTACTGCAAGTAGAATATCCATGAAACAAATGCGAAAAATTAGATTGTTTCAGAAAGATGCCTATATAAGTTTGGATTTATTGGAAAAACAAACTCAGATAATCGAAATTTCTGATAATGAGCCAAATGAATCAAACCAAACTTTTCCATTAGAAACACCTAAGGGCACGAAGTTCATAACCATCGACATGCCTGAAATCCAACAAGTTAATGCAATAAAAGAAGAATTAAAATCCTTTGCCATTAGTATTGAGCAGAACACAACAATTAAAGTTTCTTTAAATGACGGTGTGGATGTTCTAAAAATAGCTTATCAAATTTTGGAAAAAATAAATTAATTAGTAGGATGTTGATTATTAGGTTTTGGTATAATTAAGGATAATATTAGCAGTATCCAAGGTGTCCCATGTAAAAGAACATCGAACCAATCCAATCCTGTCATCCCAACAGCACCACCACTAATCCATTTCAATTTCCCCCAAATATGTGGCTCGGGAACAAAAGGAGCTAATCCAATTGAAAGGCACATAATTGCCCAAAAAGAGCGATTAGACCTAATAAAACTCAACAACCTATTCATTTACAGCCAATTAAATGTAAACTCTTGAACTAAATCTTGATGCAGACTCAAACTAACGGGACAAGAAAGAGCAACTTTCTCTAATATACCTTTATCTTTTTCAGAAAAATTGTAATCAGGAATTGTAATATTCACAACCACTTTTGCAATTTTTCTTGGAGCAGGATGCATTATTTTAGTCACTTCTGCAGTTGTTCCATCCACATTCAAATCATGATTCTTTGCATAAATACCCATCAAGGACAAAGCACAAGATGCTAAAGCAGTAGCAACCAAATCGGTAGGTGAAAATGCTTCCCCTTTCCCATGATTATCTGTTGGTCCATCAGTCACTATAACAGTGCCACTTTGCAAATGGGTAGCAGTAGTTCTGATATCCCCATTATATATTACTTTAGATGTCATCTGATTAATTTTATGTAAAGATAATTAAACAATTTTATTAAAAGCTCATACTTTTAATTTGTTTAATCAGAAATAAAAAAATCTAAATTACAACGAAAAAGCATATCATATAATGAAAATTATTTAAACCTTAAAATAATATTTTGAATTTTAAGCATAATTAAAATATTCTATTATACATTTGTTAAAAAAATTATTATTATGGATATAAAATTAAATTGGATACTCGTTTTATCCACAGCATTAATCCCATTAATAATGGGTTTCATTTGGTACAATCCAAAAGTTTTCGGAAATATTTGGATGAAGGAAATAGGATTGAAAATGGAAGATGGTCAAAATGTCAACTTGACTAAGCTCTTATTGATGAGCCTTGTATATAGCATTTTGACAACATTTATTCTTACACCAATTGTTATTCATCAATTTGGCATATTTTCAACTCTAGCAACACCAGATGCATTTGACCCTAACTCTGAAAATGCGAAGCTATTTGCTTCATTAATAGAGAAGTATGGAACCAATTTCAGAACCTTGAAGCATGGTGCCTTTCATGGTTTCTTGACGGGTATTTTTTTAGTACTACCAATTGTTGGAACTTCTTCGCTTTATGAAAATCGAAGTTGGAAATATGTTTTGATTAGTTCAGGATTTTGGATAGTAAATTTCATGATAATGGGGGCAATAATTTGTGCCTATGCTTAAAATATTAACCCCAAAATTACACTACTTCTATTGTAAAATTCTCTGATTTCACAAATTGTTCCCATTTTACTGCTTTATCTAAATGATAGTTTTCCAATCGGTTATGATAGAAAAACAATAATTTAAAGTCTTCACTTTCTATCAAATTAGTGCCTTTCCTAATCATCAATGGTTTTTCAGTATGATATATCCCAAGATACTCAATCCCTTGCCTTACCAATTGATCTGCTGGTAAATACACTTGATCAGAAAGTTTCAATTTGCCATTTTTCTCTAATTCAAATAATTTTTGTTGCAATTGTGCCGTTGCAGCTACAAAATCCTTGAATTGGAAACTAAAATCTTCTTCCGGAAGTCGCATCAGTCCATAAACATCAAATCGAGGATGCATTTCTTTCAATAAATTGAATCCAACAAAAGCGACAATATGACTACTTAATACGATATTTTCGATATGATATCGGGTGGCAATGATATCAGCCAACATTTGAGTATATTCATTTTCTCTCTGCAAATCTTCAACGACTTTGCCATTACTTTCAAAATAATCAGCTATATTCAATGGGTGCTGAAACTTATCGTAACTCACCCCATTTTTATCCACAAAATTTCCTAAAACATCAAATGGTTTTCCAAATGATAGTACAATTTCTGATTTAGCAGTAAAAAACTGCCAAGCAAATCGAAGTAGTTTTCGAATAGAATAAAAATCATCAGGGGTTTTGATATATTTTTCCTTACCTGTAATTAATAAATGTTGTTCAATTAGATATTTCGCTTCCAACACAAAGTGGTAACTCATCACTAACGGCACTATAAATATTTTCTCTTTTTTTCCTTCCTGACACAATGCCCTTTGGGCTTCTACAGCAGTGCCAATTAAACCCATTTTCAATTTTTTCTCCAAACTCCCTGATCTTGAACGAGTTCCACCTGGGAAAAACAGACTATTCACCCCTCTTTGGATAGATAATTTGGACATAGCCTTCAGCGTTTCCAAATAAATTGGATTTTTTTTCCTTCTATCCACTCGGTATGCTCCTAATCTATTCATAAAATAAGCTGCAATTCCAGAATTGTACAAATTCAATCCAGCTCCATATGAAAAGGAAGGCAATCCCAACATTTCATCCATCGCATATCCAACTAAAATGGAGTCTAAATTGCTAAAATGTGTTGGCACAACGATAACAGTACCATGTTTAAATAATTCTCTTACTGTGTCTAATTCACCATGAAGTTTTAATTTATCGTAAAGTGAATATTTCCTTCCAAACAATCTAGCCCAATTTTTATTGGCAGCAGCATTTAATAATCGGCTAAAAAACAAGGTTAAAAATCTTCTTGCAAACCGAAAAGTAGGAATTTTAAAAGTACCAACAATCTCAGTTGAATATCTGTGAATTATTTTCCCAAGTAATTCATCTACAACTACTTTTGCTTCCTTTTCATCTTTTTCAAAAGCTTTGTTAAAAAGTTTGTAACTAATTTTTTTCCAAAAAACACGATCATTAGGTGGATCTACTTTCCAACTTTCTTCTTTAATTCTTGACCGCTCCATGTACACAGTTGTAGCAATCATATTCACCAACTCATCTGTTTTTTTGGCAGCAATTCTATTTAATGTAAAATCGTCAATTTCTTTAATAAAATTACTTCTATCCTCACTTAAGTGATAGATAGGCCAATCTTTTATATCAGGATATATTTGGTCGTATTTTTTATTCTCACTCATACTTAACCTATTGTTTAACAACTTTTTGGCTCCAAACTCCATCTTTAGTCTCCGTCAATAAAACATAATTTCCAATAGCAAAATCAGTAGTATTAATGCTTAAAGAATTTTGTTTAACTGGTTTTGTAAAAATCAATTTTCCATCAAAATCAAATATTTGAATAGAAATAATTTCTTCGGTCGATTTGATTTCTAATGTATTCGTAAACGGATTTGGAATAGTGATGATTGGAGCAATTTCATTTACTTCATCACTAGCCAATGTAACATCTTTAATCACAGTTTTCTTTGAAATCAACCATAAATTTGGGTCAATAGCAACCGATAAAATTTTCATATTTGTCTGAAAATCAAATTTTTGCCCAGAGCTGAAATGATTCAACAAAATCGTTGTGTCCGTTGTAACACTATTCAACGTTCCTGTAATTTTAATTTCAACAGGCAAATCGTAAAAGCTGACTGAAGTATGTGATGTTGTTTGATTCAGCATTCCATAAAAGTGATTATCTGTAGTTTGATTCCATCTTAATTCATATTTCGGATAGCCCTCCCCTAAAAACCATTTATCAAAAAAAGATTTCAAATCTTTTCCAGATGATATTTCTAAATGTTGTCTCAAATCATTCGTTGTGGCATATTTATATTTCAATAATGGGTCATTCAAATAGTTTCTAACACCTTGAAAAAAAGCACTATCCCCAACCACCCATCTCAACATATGCAACACCATTGCACCCTTTTGATAAGTTAACCGATAATCATAAATTCGATTTGCATCAGTCGTATCTTTACAATAGATCGAACCATTCACTACTCCTGTAATAGAATTAATGGTGCTACTTCTCCAACTTTTAAAAGTATTTGGGCTAGGTTTTTCATCAATTAATGCTGTTACATAAGTCGCAAATCCTTCATTCAGCCAAGCCTCTGTAAAACTAGAACATGTCACCATATCACCAAACCATTGATGAGAAAGCTCATGAGCAAGCAATCCTTTCGAAAAGTCAGTTACAAAAGCGGTAGTTTGGTGTTCCATTCCTCCTCCCCAACTAAACTGAGCATGTCCAAAACGCTCATTTCTAAACGGGTATGGTCCAAATTTTTCTTCATAAAACTGAATTACAGGCAACAATGCCGCAGTTCCTGTTTTTGCTGCACTTAGACTTTCTGGATATACATAATTCAAAATTTCTAAACTATCACTTCCATTTACAAGATAATCTGAATAGGTTTCATAATTTGTAACTGCAACAGCAATCAAATAGGTTGTGATTGGATACCGATGCTTCCAATAAGTAATTGTTTGGTTTCCAGCAATTTCCGTTTTCTCTAGCATTCCATTCGCAATTGCTTTATAAACTGAAGGATTTCGGACGATAATGGATACAGAGTCAGCTTTATCATCCAAAGTGTTTTTACAAGCCCACCAGTCATCCGCATTATCAGGACAAGAAAATGTCCAAATGATTGGGGCTCCTGCATGGTTTCTTTTATCAAAAGCATTAAAACCATTGATGGGAGGGACACCTTGATACCAAACAGTAACTGCACCTTTTTCCCCAGTAAATAAAGTTTCGTTTAAAACAGCTTTAATTTTATCTTTTCCAATGGAAGTAAATGAAATTAAATTCGATTTGTATTTAATAGAATCCACTTTTAAAGCGGAGGAAAGATCTAGCTCAATAGAATTTAAAGACTCTACAGTTGTAAAATGAATGGTACTATTTCCATTAATATATTTCACATTTGGATCAATCTGAACATCTATCTCATAATAATATACATCATATTGTTTTTGAGCAGCACTGATTGCATTTTTCGAATTAGAATTATGCAATCTTCTATTCATAAGCTCCTGACTAGCAATTCTTTGCTCATCATTAACCTGAGCATTCAAAATTGAATGAAAAAGGAAAATAAAAAATAGAACAAATCTCATTTGATAAAACATAAGATAGATTTTAAATAACCGAACAAATATAATCTAAAATTTCAGCCGAAAATTGAAAAGGGAAAAAAATGTCTGAGTAACTGAAATCTTTTTGGAGCCCCAAAAAGAATAAGATAAGGCTGCCAGTTCCCTTTGTAATCCCCCTGTCACCGAAGTGAATCATACTAAATGATTGAGGCCCGCCATTGGATCGCTGAGTCAGTACCTGAAGTTGTTTAGCGTCGAGCCAAAAGTTGCAGATACCCAGACATTCGATACAAAGATATGTCCATTTTTAAAAAAAGTCAAAAAAAAGAGGCTGAATTTCATAAATCCAGCCTCTCAATAAAAAAGTATAAAACGATTATTTATTCTGCTTTAACACATTTAATAAAATAGGTTCATTTGTATCAATCGTTACTCTCAAAGCATATTTTCCAGTAGTTAATTCAGGTAAATCTAGGATATAAAATGCTTGATTGTCTAATTTCTCTTCCTTTGAATAAACTAATCTACCAGTAATATCAAACATTTCAAACTTAACATTTTTACTAATCAAATCAGTAAATGTAAATTGTATGTTTGAAGTAAATGGATTTGGATAATAATTAAAAATAACTTCGTCATTTAAGTTTTTCTTCACTACCATTACACTTGAATAACTAGATGATCCATCATTATTTATTACTTTTATCCTTATAAAATACAATGCTTTATTAGTAGGTGTGATTGTAAATGTATAATTTTGTCTAGTTGCAGTAGTTCCAAATGCAAATACAGATCCTGCTGTAGAAAAATCTTTACCATTAGTTGATAATTCAATCTCAAATTTCTTACATCCAAATTCAGGCAAAGTTGACCAATCAACTTTTATTGCAATTGCTTGAAAATCAGAAAACTTAGCTGTATTATCAATTAATTTTGTAACTAGCTCTCCATCATATTTTGTTATCTCTACATCATCTACTAAACCACCAACATGTAATCCCACACCATCAGACTTGAATGCAAATCTAAAAGCAACATTTTCAAAACCTGGACCAGATAATTTACTTATATTCAATGTAAATTTTGTAAGCTTCAATAGTTCTCCAGTGAAATATGAACTACCTGATTTGAATGAAGTTGCAGTAATTCCATTATTATGATTATACCAACCTATATCACTACTACTGCCTAATTGCTTCCATGTCAACCCCTTATCTGTTGAATATTCTATATTAAACCCATCAGCTCCTTCTTGAAATTTATATTTTGTATTAAAACTGAATTCATAAATACCTTTTGAGCTCATATTGAAATTTGGCATATATAAATAACTTTCAGAATTAATATCATAATATTGTTTGCCAGGAGCAATAACAAATGATTTATCAGTTTTATTTTTTCCAGCAAATGTAGAAGTACCTCTCTCCCATCCTGAACCACTAACAGTATAAACTCCATATTGTTCATCATTTCCTGTAAAATCTCCTCCATAATCAGAAGCACCATAAATATATGGAAGTTCCTTATCAGGTAGGATTTTTACTGAACTGCTAGCTGTAAAATTATTATTAATGGTTAATGAAACATTGTATAAACCTTTGCTTTGATAATAATGAATCACCTTATCAACAGTTTCAATATTCGTTTGATCCCCAAAATTCCAAGAAAATGATTCAGCTCCTAAAGAGTTGGATTCAAATAGTATCCCTCCATTAATATACCCAATAGTTGGGTGAACAATTGAAACAAAAGGATCTGCAAAAACATCACTTGACCAAATGCCTCTACCCCAAGTAGCAGCCATTACTACTTTATCTGAACTTCTATATTCTAGATGATTTGTTCTTACTAATGGCGTTCCTTTTCCAGGAATTGGAGGAAACCAAACTGTATTTGCTCCATCTAAATTATCAGTTGTCCAAACACCCATTTCAGTAGCAATCATAGCTCTTGAAGCATTAGATGGGTCAAATATTGCCCATCTAACTGGAATGTCTGGGAAAGCATTCGTTCCTTCTACTCCAATCCATGTTATTCCTCCATCTTTACTTTCCAATATGTTATTTTTTAATCCATAATTAGAATAGCAAACCAAAATATGATTAGGATTCCCTTTTTCAATATCAATGCTTGAAACAGCACCACCACCTCCTGCAACTGAATTAGGTGAAGTCAATAACTTTCCACTTAAATCAGAACCAATATTTGCATTCTCCACTTTGGTTATCTGTCCTGAAAAATTACCAATATAAAGTCTGGTAGAATCATTTGGATCAATGGTCATACTTGATGGATTTCCAACAGAACCTGACGTTAAATTTATAGAAGTCTCTTCTTTAGTTTTCAAATTATATCTATAAAAATCTGCAGATTTTGTTTGAGCATATAAAATATTATCCTTATCTGCATAAGCAGCAAAAGTTCTAAATGCTCCCTTCGAATCAACACCACCACCAAAAGATTTTCCACCATCTTCTGAAATAAAAAAGATGCCATCGTATAAAGTCCCAAACTGTATATTAGGTTCATTTTGGTCAATATGTACCCAAAAACCATCTCCTCCTCTAAATTCATTGGCTTCAGCTGGATAATATGAATCCATTTGATTGGATCCATTATCTTGAGCACCACCTAAAAAGTAGTTACTAAACTTATTTGGATGAATAGCACCGTAATAAAACAAAGTAGTGTTAAAACCAGTATTTTTATCATCTATGGTTGGCTGAATTGTTTTTGAAGCATTTCTAGTAGCAAAAATTCCCCCATCATTTCCAAAATAACATACATCACCATTATCTGGCTCGAAATGAATATAATGTTGATCAGCATGTACATATGTTGAAGAAGATTTGGGTGCCCATTCTGAAACCTGTTTCCATGAGTTACCACCATTTACACTAAAATACAAATCTAATCCACCTGCAAATATTCGATTTGGATTTGTGGGATCTACTTTTATTTCCAAATCATACCAAGCCTGTGTACCTGTAAGAGTACCAGAATTTAAACCTGTAATTGTCCAAGTGGCACCAGTATCTATTGATTTGTATGCTTTGAATTTGGACCTCCAATACCACCTACAGCATAAATCACATTTGGTGAACTCTGACAAACTGTAAATTCTGTTCTTTGCCATAAATTTGCAAAACCATCTGTTGAAGTTATATTTTTCCAAGAACCGGAATTACCAGTATTACTTTTCCAAATACTATTATTTTTGGATGCAAATAATGTATTTGTTGATGGAATATATTCTAAATCCCATATTTCATTACTTAAAACAGAAGTCCATGTATTTCCACCATCTGTACTTTTTTGTACACCTTGTTTACAAGCTGCATAAATAGCTCCATCATTTGCAATTACAATTTCTCTTGTTTTATAAAATGCTGGTTTGTTTGCAGTAGAAGGCAATAAATCCCAATTTTCTCCTCCATCTGTAGATTTAAAGATTCCAATACCTCTGACATCATCTGCACTAGGATCACCAGTACCCAAATACATTATTTTAGGGTTTGTGGGATCTTGAACTAAACCACCTACAGCTAAATTTTGCAAATAGTCATTTACTGGTTTCCACAAAGGTCGAGTAGCTGTAATATCTGTTGTTTTCCATAATCCACCAGAACAATGCCCTACAAACAAGGTCTTATTTGTTGGATCATTTTTATCAACTAAAATTGTACCTACTCTACCACCAACATTTGTTGGTCCTCTTTCTTTCCATTTTGCATTCGCTAAAGTAGATCCTCTTAATTCGCCCTTACCATAAAACTCAGCTTGTTTTCTTCTAGTAAATTCTAATGCATCACCAAATTTTCCCATTGGAACCAGACCAGTAGCAGGATCTTTCGTTCTTCTGATCTCATCTTCTAATGACTCCTTTATTCTTTGTGCCTTTGACAATTTCCCTTCTGATTCTTCGGCTTCATTCTCAATTTTGGAAGGTACAGTTATAGGATGCAGTTTTGTTTTAGTAACTAATTTTTTATCGTTAGTTGCTAATTCATTTCGCTGACTTACATTATTTGATTGAATGTTCTTATTATCTACGACAATAATTTTGTCATTTTTAGTATTTGTAGCTGTAGTGCTACTATTGTTGGGTTGATTATTATTACAAGAAGCAATAATGAATAAAAAAATTAAAGCAAGGAAATTATACTTCATAATTTAATTTAAATTTTATGCAAAACTACAATATAAAATTCTATTATGATTTAATAAATCAAAATAGAATTCATCGAATTATGTTAAACTTTTGTTATTTTAGACTAATATAACGATATTATTTATCTCTCAGTATATAGACACCTTCAAAAACAAATTTGGCTGGTCCACACAACCATATATTTTTAAATCCGTCGTTATTCATTTCAGATTTAACTTCCAAATCACCTCCTTTTGCAGTCACTTTAATAGATGGCATCGCTCTATTATTATATTTTTGGAAGGCTAGTGCAGCTGCTGTGACACCAGTTCCACAAGCTAAAGTTTCCGCTTCCACACCTCTTTCATAGGTGCCTATTCTTAATGTATTATTTTCGTTTTCAACAAAATTAACATTCACCCCTTCTTTTAGAAATCTATCACTATTTCTAATAGCTTTACCAGCTGAATAAATATCAACTTCTTCTAAATTTTCAACAAATTGTACATAGTGAGGCGATCCAGTATCTAACAAAAAATCACCTAATAAAAGTTCAATTTGGTTCACATCTTTCATTTTCAATTCTACATATTCACCCGAATCATTCACAATAACATCGTGTTCTCCATCTATTGCAATAAATTTTCCCTCTGAACGAATTATACCTAGCCTCTGAGCAAAAGCAGCAATACATCTTCCTCCATTTCCACACATTGAACTTTCATTACCATCTGAATTAAAGTATATCATTTCAAAATCATATCCCTCTTTCAGTTGCAACAACATCAAACCATCTGCTCCAATACCGAATCTTCTATCACATATTGTTTTAATCAATGAGACATCCCCTCTTTTGATATAGGTATTTTCTCTTTGATCCAACAAAACAAAATCATTTCCGGCACCTTGATATTTATAAAATTTCATTAGAAATCTTTTTGCAAATATATTTATTCTTGAACAAACCTAATGCTCTAATGTTGAAAGTAACACAAATTTTAAGAATACTTTTTTTAGAATAATTATCTTTACCACAAAAAAATAGCATTGAGCAATAAAATTATTCAAAATATTTCAAAAACTTTTCAATTAGAGCTACCTGAATGTGATAGCATGGATGAATATTTGGATGCTATTTTACCAAAAATAAATAACTGGAATGAGCCGTTATCCAAATTGGGATTTTTGAATAAAAGATGGCTTGAAGTCAAAGATGATGAAGAATTCAAAGATAATATTTTGCATATTTTTTGTGAAGATCACGAATATTTGATATCAATTGAAGGTAATATCCTGAAAGGAACTTGGCGAACATTATCTGATGATAACACTTTAATATTTGAAATGGGAGGCAGAAAAGAGTTATATGATTGTGTCTTTAATCATCCTGATTATTTTATTTTAAAAAAACATGGCAATCAACAAAGGAAAGGATTCAATAAATATTTCTTTTTAGGAAAAGAATCAAATGTCGCCAATAGCGATTGGACAGATGTCATGCAATCTTTATATAGCCTTTATAGTAACAATACAAAATTCATGATTTATTTAGTAGCAATAGCTTTGGCAATAATTATTATTCTATATTTTTCTTTGATGTAATCAATAATTGATATTATTTAATTCATATTTACAAAAAACATAATTTATCATTTTTCGTAAAGTCTTATATAAAAATTCTAAGTTTATTAATAATCAATAAGTTTTGAATTTGCAATAATAAAATATGTCCAAATCGAATAAAAAATTAGTAGCAACTGGGAAAAATGAATGGGAGTCGAAAGATGAAAGAATCCCTAAAATAATTGGTATGGCTTTGCTATTATTAGCTGCCTATCTGTTTGTTGCATTCATTTCCTATATTTTCACTTGGAAAGAAGATCAAGATAAGGTACTTAGATTTTCATGGAGTTTATTGCTAGAAAGCGATTTGTCTGTAGAAAATTGGTTAGGCAGGTTAGGTGCTATAGTTTCCAATCTATTTTTCTATTGGGGATTCGGCGTTCCATCTTTCATATTGGTATATTTAAGCTATATTTATGGTATTGCATTACTTAAGCAACAACCAGTAGATCACTATCGATTTATTCTTCGCAAAAGCTTGATAACCATGTTGGTGTTATCCATTTTTTTAGCTTTTGTCTTCAAATCATTCGATTTCCCTTGGGGCGGCACTTTTGGCAATAGCATCAATTTTTGGATGACCAATTTCATTGGAAATATCGGGATGGTATTGTTATTTGTTTTTGTTGGTATTGGACTAATAACTTGGGCATTTAATCCTAATTACCAAGAAGTTACCGTAAATGGAGCTAAAAACAACACCCTATCTTATGTGAAAAATTTGTTTACTGGAAAAATTATTCCTGATACTACAGTTGAAAACAAAGCATCTTCCAGTAAAAAAAGTGATTTTGAGATTGATGACACAACTATAGATTCAAAAAATATTCCTACAACAGAAGAATTGCCTAAAAAAAGGAATTCGCTGGCAATGGATATATTAGGTGAATCACAAGAATTTGATATTCAATCTGCTACACCAAAACCAACTGTAAATGATTCGGATGATTTAGAAATAATTTCACCAGTATTTGAGCCCATTGCGATTGACGACAATGTGGATGAAGATCCATTGCCTCCAACAGATCACAATTACAAACCCATTGACAATGCAGTTATTGAAGAAGGGGATGAGGATATTCAATCAAACTTGATAAATGCACAGGGATTATATGACCCGACATTAGAATTATCTGGTTATGAAATGCCTAATTTAACTTTATTAAATGATTATTCAGATCAAAAAATAGAAATAGATAGAGCTGAGCTAGAAACAAATAAAGATCAGATTATCAACACCTTAAGGGATTATAAAATTGAAATTACCAAAATCAGAGCAACGGTTGGTCCTACAGTAACGCTTTACGAAATCATTCCAGCTCCTGGAGTTAGGATAGCTAAAATCAAGAATTTAGAAGATGATATTGCTTTAAATTTAGCGGCATTAGGCATCCGTATCATTGCTCCTATACCTGGAAGGGGCACTATTGGAATTGAAGTACCCAATAAAAACAAGCAAATGGTTTCGCTTAAAGAAGTTTTCTTATCAGAAAAGTTCAAGAAATCAACAATGGATTTACCTATTGCTTTAGGTAAAACTATTTCAAATGAAGTATTTGTTGCTGATTTGACCAAAATGCCTCACTTATTGATTGCTGGAGCTACTGGGCAAGGAAAATCAGTAGGTATTAATACCATTTTAATGTCGCTATTGTTCAAGCAGCATCCAGCTCATGTCAAATTAATTTTAATAGATCCTAAAAAAGTTGAATTATTCCCTTATAGCGCCATTGAAAACCACTTTTTAGGCTTCTTACCAGACCAATTGGAGCCAATTGTAACAGATACAACAAAAGTTATTCACACCCTGAGTTCTCTTTGTGTTGAGATGGACAATAGATATTCTTTGTTACAAAAGGCATCTGTAAGAACGATAAAAGAGTACAACGAAAAATTCACAATGCGACAATTGAATCCTAAAAAAGGACACCAGTTTTTGCCGTTTATTGTTTTAATAATTGATGAGTTTGCTGATTTAATAATGACTGCTGGTAAAGAAATTGAATTACCAATCGGTAGATTAGCTCAATTATCAAGAGCAGTTGGCATTCACTTAATCATTGCTACTCAAAGACCTTCAGTTAATATTATTACTGGCGTTATTAAAGCGAATTTCCCTGCAAGGTTAGCTTTTAAAGTATCTTCAAAAGTGGATTCAAGAACCATTTTAGATGGTGGAGGTGCTGACCAACTAATTGGTAGAGGAGATATGTTATTGAGTTTGGGTGGCGATATGGTACGTTTGCAATGTGCTTTTGTAGATACACCTGAAGTAGAAAAAGTAATTAATTTCATTGCAAAGCAAAAAGGTTATTCCACTCCATTCTTCTTACCAGAATATGCTGGAAATGAAGAGAGTGCAAATGCAAAAGCAGGATTTAGCATAGCTGATATTGATGAATATTTTGAAGATGCTGCTAGGTTGGTAGTTCAAAATCAAACTGGATCAACATCTATGATACAAAGGAGATTGAAATTAGGTTATAATCGAGCTGGTAGAATCATGGATCAATTGGAAGCAGTGGGAATCGTGGGACCTAGTGAAGGTAGCAAACCTAGAGATGTTTTAGTGGTTGATGAATATCAATTAGAAAAATATCTGCAAGATTTGAAATCAAAAAGCTAGTGAATTAATCATTAGCTTTTTGAACAATTTGAATTTCATCAGCAATGCTAATTGATTGCGAATCAATAACTTTCGATTGTCCTTGATAGATAGCCTTGATGGAAACAACGTATTTCCCAGGTCTATTATAAGCATAATTGATTGTGGAAGAAGTCAAATTCTTTTTAGTTCCATTTCCAAAGTCAATCACATAATTTACATCCTTTTCTAAATTATTTACAGAAATTGACAATGGCAAACCAACTTCATGCTCACCTTTTATAGACAATGAAGTATTACTAGATTTAATATTGTTATTTTCAACAGAAGATGTCTCAATTATTGCAGTAGATAATCTATCCGCTGGTTTTTCAGAAATAATAGGTAAAGCTTTTTCCTTTTCAGTTACTAACACTGGTTCTTTTTTCATGCTTAAAAGAAAAACCAAACCAGCTATTCCTAACAATAAAACAATTAACAGCAAAATTCTATCCTGTCGGATGAGATTGGGTTTTCTAAAAGAATTAGTAATATTTAAATCGGACATTTGCTAACTATTGATATTCAATTTGCAAATATATCGGATTTTTACAAATATATAAAAATTAAATAGAAAAAAATGCTATTGCTATTTCGAATCTTCCTCAATTTTTTTGGGTAATAACAACCAAATTTGACCATAATGGTTCAATTTGGAAGCCAATTCACCGGCATTATTTCCTACTCCATGATAGAAGTCAACATGCCCCTTTCCGACGACAGCCCCACCAATATCTTGAGCTAAAAGAATACTATATTTATGGTGAAGTATATTTCCATTTTCATCCAAAATCGGAATTGCAGCTAAAAGGCTTGCCCCTAGAGGAATATATCTTCTGTCCACTGCGATGCTACAGAAAGAAGTCAAAGGAACTATGCCAGCACCACTCGGCTTATCTTCTAACTCAACAAAACTTTCATCATTCGTATCTACTTCTATTTCAGTCCTTAACGAAGCTTCGATGGAATCATCATCCACATCCACATCCTCAGTCTGCAAAGTATCGGCTAAAACTTGAGTTTCTTTTTTTATTTTACCACTATATCCAATCAAAACTCGTTTTTCCACAAATTTGAGATAACCTGACCCTTGAAGTTTGATGTTTTTTAATTCAGCAATAGATGAAATATAACCAATAATGTCCTTTTTATTTTCACTATTCATAGTAAAAACAGGAATATTAAATTGATCAGAAGGTGAACTTTTAGCTATGACTTCTGGGACATAATATCCTGTAAATCTGATATTCCCTTTTTTATCATAGCCTTTTAGTTGAAAAAATTGAAAACTATCTTTTAGATTTTGAATAGTTTTATTTTGAATCATTCTTTTCAATTGCAATGATGTTTCTACTAATTGATTTTTTTCAATTCGTAGGCTGCCAATTTTATATTTTTTTGTATTGGAGTTTTCTAAAAGATTGACTTGATGATTCAAAGCATCCACTATCTTTTCAGGAAGTTTTATTGCTTCCAAAGTATCAATGATAACTTTATTATAAATTTTATCGAATTTCCTTTTGGTAATGAGCCTACCTTTTTTATCAAATTTTCCTTTTAGAATTGCTAATTCGTCATTATTTAAATCTGGTTTTGCCGAGTAAATATCATAAGTAATGACACCTATCAAACAAATTGTTATGGCAAATACAATTATATTGGCAAATCGAATCATAAAGTCTTTAAACAATTGCGTTATAAACTAAGTCAATCTATTGCAACCGAATTTGACCAAAGGTAATAAATCAGGAAAACATTTCATATAATTTTTATATAATTTAATTTTTCAAAATATTATTTGTATTTACTACCTATATTATTAATAATTCAATAATTTCGTTCGTATTTATTAAAATTGATATAATAAAAAATAAAATGATTTGGTTGCAAGTTTGTATAATTAGACAAATTTTGAACCATTTTTTTAAAATATTTAATTAAAAAAACATGTTTATGAAAATCTTAACGATTATTTTGACATTCTTTTTATGCATTTTTTCATCCAAAATTTTTGCTCAAACCAATTCAAAAGATTCACTTTCAATTTCAAAAGATAGTTCGATTTATGTTTTTGAAACCACCGATGGCAATCAATTTTCAGGTACAATTGTCGAAGAGGACAAGGAAAAAATTGTTGTTAACACAAAAAATTTTGGAATCATCAATATTAAAAAATCTGTTTTAGAAAGAAAATATATTGTTGAAGCAAAAAACATTATTAATAACACATATATATATGATAACCCACATGCCACAAGGTACTTTTTTGGACCTTCCGCATTTACATTAAAAAAAGGGGAAGGATATTATCAAAATATTTATCTTTTATTTAATCAATTTAGTTACGGACTTTCCGATAGATTTACAATTGGAGGGGGCATCGTTCCTACATTCCTTTTTGGAGAATCTTCACAAATTCCCATTTTTTTAACACCAAAATATTCTTTTCCAATTAAAAAGAATTTCACATTAGGTGTCGGTGTGTTCTATGCTAATATTCTTGGTTCTGTAGATGATGACTTTAGTGATTTTGGAGCAGTTTATGGTGTGGGAACCTATGGTTCTGTAGATAAAAATATTACAGTTGGGCTTGGAGTAACATTTTCAAACAAAGATTTTTCAAAATATCCATTAATTACAATTAGTGGAATTAATAGAATGTCGAAAAAATGGAGTATTCTAACAGAGAATTATATTATTCCAAGTGATGGTATAGCGATTGTGGGAAGTGTATTATTTAGGTATATGACTCAAAGATTTGCTTGGGATTTCGGATTGGCTCGTCCTTATTATTCTGATGATTATGGAGACTTAACTGCTATACCAATGGTTGGAGCAACCATTAAATTCGGAAAATATTAATATATCTGAAAAAGCAGTCAAATATTTATATATAATTAACAATAATTATTTTGTTAATGTATTGTTTTGTAGTTATTTATTGTAATTACAAATAATATAATTTTGCTATTTTTTAACTAAAAACGAAACAAATACATAAGATTTAAGTAAATGTCCTATATTTGCGCAGTTTTTTCAGACGAATTCTAAAAAAGTTTAAATTTATTATAAAATGCAAGGTAAAGGTCTAATTAAGTTTTTCCTAATTGCTTTAAGTGTAGTGTGTGTTTGGCAATATTTGTTGATGATTCCTACCAATAGAGCCGAGGCGAAAGCAGATGCATATAGCAAAGCTATGGCAGCAAGTGCTAACGAAGCAGATAAAAGTGCTGTTGAGAAAATAGCTCGAACAAGATTTCTTGATTCAATATCAAGTGAAACTATCTTCAGTATTCCGTTATTAAAAAAATTCACTTATCAAGAGTTAAAAGCAGGTCAATTAAACCTAGGTCTTGACTTGAAAGGTGGTATGTCAGTTTTATTACAAGTTGACTTAAAAGATTTCTTGAATTCTTTATCTAACAAAAGTAAAGATCCAGTATTTTTAAGTTCATTAGAAAAAGCTGAAGGAAGATTGAAAAGTGAGCAAAAAGATTATGTTACTTTATTTGCTAAGGAGTTTGCAAAAGCATCTAATGGCAGAAAATTAGCTTCTATTTTTGCAAGAAATGAAGGTTTGAAAGATCAAATCAATTTAGAAAGTTCTGATGCTCAAGTAGTAAGTGTTATCAGAAAAAAAGCTGACCAAACAGTTAGTTTGACTTTCCAAAGATTAAAAGATCGTATCGATAAATTTGGTGTAACACAACCTAACGTTTCATTGGATGCAGCTAGAGATATGATTGTGGTTGAACTTCCAGGTATTGACAATCCTGAGAGAGCTAGAAAAATGCTTCAAGCTGCTGCGAAACTAGAATTCTGGGAAACTTATAGAGTTACAGATAATGGTGTTGCAAATTCATTTGTTGAGGCTGATGCTAAATTAAAAAGATTATTTTCAGGAGACACTTCTTTAATAGCGAAAGTTGATTCAGTTTGGCAATATACTAAAGATTCTTTAGGTGTTGTTAAAGATTCTGTAAGAGTTGCTGGTAATTTAGATATGAATCAAGGTGGTGGACCGTTATTAAGTAATTTAAACTTAAATAATCCATCTCAATTATCTGCATCTGCATCAGTTTTAGGAACTGCTGATAAGAGCAAATTGACTTCCATCATGGAAATGTTGAGAAAGCCTGAGTTGAAATCTTTATTCCCTGCTGATATGCAATTTAGATGGTCAACAAAACCTATGAAAGATGGTAAAGGTGGTTATACTAACTATTATGAACTATTCGGTCTTAAAAAGACTAGAGGTAAGGATGAGGCACCATTAGAAGGTGATAGAGTAATCAATGCAAATGCAAATCCAGATCCTACAACAGGCCAAATTGCTGTATCCTTAAAAATGGATACTAAGGGAGCAAAAACTTGGGGAGAGTTAACGACTAAAGCTGCTAATGATGGTAATAGAGAAATTGCAATCGTTTTGGATAGTCAAGTTGTTTCAGCTCCAAGAGTAATCAATCCAATTTTAACAGGTGATTCTCAAATTACTGGAGATTTCACTTTACAGGAAGGAGATGATTTAGCTAAAATATTACAAGTTGGTAAATTACCAGCTACAACTAAGATTATTCAAGAGTCATTAGTTGGTCCTTCATTAGGAAAAGAAAATATCAACAAATCATTATTATCTATGATATTAGGCTTTGTAGCTATCATGTTGATTATGATTTTTTACTACAGCAGAGCTGGTATTATTGCAGTGATTGCTTTGTTAGTAAATGTATTCTTTATTTTAGGTGTATTGACATCCATGGGTACAGTTTTAACTTTACCTGGTATTGCAGGTTTATTATTAACTATGTCAATTGCTGTAGATGCCGATGTAATCATTTATGAAAGGATTAAAGAGGAGTTAAGAGCTGGAAAATCTAAATTGGCAGCTATCTCAGATGGTTTCAAAGGGGCTTATTCTGCGATCATAGATGGTAACTTATCCAACTTATTAGTATCATTTGTATTGGCTTACTATGGTTTAGGTCCAATCAAAGGATTCGCAGTAGTGTTGATTGTGGGTATCATTTCATCAGTTTTCTGTGCAGTTTTGGTTTGTCATTTATTGATAGAGATGTGGATGAACAAAAACAAAGACATTTCTTTCTCTAATTCTTTCTCTGAAAACTTTTTGACAGGTATTAAATATGATTGGGTAGGAAAAAGAAAATATGCATATATCTTCTCTGGATTATTAATTCTTGCTGGTATCGTATCTTATATGAATAGAGGATTCGAGTTAGGAGTTGATTTCAAAGGAGGATATTCTTACAATGTTCAATTTGACCAACAAGTGAATGCTGATGATATCAGATCTTCATTAGATAAAACATTAGTTGGAACTACTACCATTGTAAAGGCGATTGATACTAAAAATACATTTAACATCACTACTCCATACATGATTGATGAACAAGGAGATGGTGTAGATGAAAAAGTAATTACAAAAGTTGCTGAAGGATTAAAAGTAATTGTTCCATCATTATCAGTTGATGAATTCAAAAAAGCAGACGGTAAAGGAACACACATTGTAAGTTCTACAAAAGTAGGAGCAATGGTTGCAGATGATATTAAGAGAAGTGCATTCAAATCAATGGGATTAGCATTATTATTAATATTTATCTATATTTTAATTCGTTTCAACAAATGGCAATATTCATTGGGCGTTGTGATTTCATTATTCCATGATGTATTGTGTGTAATGGCTATTTTCTCTATGTTACATGGTATTTTACCTTTCTCATTAGAATTTGACCAAGCATTAGTTGCAGCATTACTAACCATTATTGGTTACTCATTGAATGACACTGTGGTTGTATTCGACCGTATTCGTGAATTTATGCACCATTTCAAAGGGCAACCTAGAAAAACGGTTATCAATGATGCTATCAATAATACATTGAATAGAACTGTAATGACTTCTGCTATTACTTTCTTAACCATGTTGATATTATTCATCTTTGGTGGAAGTAGTATCAAAGGTTTCACATTTGCATTATTAGTTGGAGTATTCTTCGGTACTTATTCTTCTATCTTCATTGCTACTCCAATTGTAGTAGATTTGACAAAAGGAGGCGAAATGGCACCATTAGAAGGACCAGCTGCACCTGCAAAAGTTGAAAAAGAAGAAGCAGTAAATGCATAGATTTTAATAAAAAACATTAAAAAAGCTCATTTGAAATTCAAATGAGCTTTTTTTTTTGCTTTAGATTTCCATTCTCGATATTTCTTGATTTATTAAACTATAATATTCCACCATTCCAGAGTTTCTCAAATTAATGTAATTTTTGTATTCGGTAGAATAGTTCATTCTATTAGTTATAACTTCATCAAAATTATTATTCATGGCAATCAAGAGCTCAACTGCCTCCCTTATAGCAAAATCTCCACCATGGGTAGAACAACAATAATCTGCCAATTCCTTACGAATTACGAATTGGTTAAACAATGGATTATTTTTTCTAGGTAAAAATATTCTAAGACCAACTAATTCAGCAACTTTCAAATCAAGAACATCATCAAAAAAATAGGCAACTTCAGAAGCTTTTAAATGATTGTTTTTTAAAAAATGTTCAAAAGCTATCGATTTGTTTCCACATTTAAAATAACAGGAATGAATTGATTCCCGATTGGACCAGTTTAGTGCATTTTGGTTTTTCTCACCAGATAAAATGCCAACAATCGGCAAATTATCGTTTTTAAGCCAATAACTGAATCGCAACAAGTTTGTCCCCATCGAATCTGCTTCATTGAAAGGACTGCCTTCGTTACCTGACTTTTCCCCATTATTGAATACACCATCCCAATCAAATAAATAAGCTTTAATTTGATTATTTTTGGTATTTATATCTTCAATTGTGGAAATAAATTTCCCACCAATATCTTCAAATAATTCCTGAAGCATTATTTCAATATTTTTTACAAATCTAAGTTGAAATACATCAAATTATGTGTTAAAATAGCAGAATATTATTTGGAAAATGATTAATTTTAAACTGTTATTTACATTAATTGTTGGTATAGAAAATTTAAGTCAAAAAAAATTAAATATTGAAAATTTAATAATAACTTTACGTCAATATGAGATAGTGTAATATTTACGCAAACAAAATTTGAAAAAATTGATTAATATCAAATAAATATAATTAATAAACTTTATTCAAAAATTTTTTATGAAATTAAAATTTGTGTACACTTTTAAGTCTCTTGGGCTTTTGGTAGTTTTTATGCTACTGAATAGTTTCGTCTGGGGACAACGAACCGTTAGTGGTGTAGTAAAAGATACAAAAAACGAACCATTAATTGGTGTAACGATTTCCATTAAAGGAACTAGTAATGGAACAATTACTGACTTTGAAGGAAATTATACTGCATTGAACGTTCCTAACGATGCAGTTTTGGTATTTAGCTATATTGGCTATGATCCACAAGAAATTGCAGTTAATGGAAGAAGTTCAATTAATGTAACTATGGGTCAAGCAACAGTTGGATTAAATGAAGTTGTAGTAATTGGTTATGGTAGTCAAAGAAAGAAAGACTTAACTGGTTCTGTTTCTTCAGTTAATGCTGGCGACTTCGTAAAGGGTCCAATTACAAATCCTGAACAATTGGTAGCTGGTAAAATCGCTGGTGTTAGAATTACATCCGATGGTGGTGCTCCAGGAGCTAGCTCTAGAATTAGAGTTAGAGGTGGTTCATCATTGAATGCAAGTAACGACCCTTTGATTGTAATTGATGGAGTACCTGTTGATAACGGAGCTATCAGCGGAGCAGCGAACCCATTAAGTATGATTAACCCGAATGATATCGAAAATTTCACAGTATTAAAAGATGCATCTGCGACAGCAATCTACGGATCTAGAGCATCGAATGGAGTAATCTTGATTACAACAAAGAAAGGTGCTGTTGGTGGAAAAACAAGATTTTCATTCTCAACTTTAAATTCAATTTCAACTCCTTCAAGAAAAGTAGATGTTTTATCTGCTCAACAATTCAAAGATGCAGTTGCAGCTTATGGACCAAAGAATGGGGATACATTATTGTTAGCGAATGATAACAATTGGCAAGATCTTATCTATAGAAATGCATTTTCTACAGATAATAACTTATCAGTAACAGGAGCAATCGGTAAAACACCTTATAGAGCTTCTGTAGGATTTTTGAACCAAGACGGTATTTTAAATACTTCTAATTTGAATAGAATTTCCTTATCAGCTGGTATTACTCAAAAATTATTAGATGATAACTTAAAAATTGATTTGAATGTAAAAACTGCTTTTTCTAAGAGTAGATTTGCTAATACAGATGCAATTGGAAGTGCATTAAATTTTGCACCAACTCAACCAGTTAATGTTTCAGAAACTACATTTGGTGGATATTATGAGTGGTTAAATGCAAATGGAAATATTAATACACTTGCACCACGTAATCCAGTTGGATTGATTGATCAAAAAATTAATGAAAGTAACGTTAATAGAACAATTGGAAATATCCAATTAGACTATAAAATGCCATTTTTACCAGATTTAAGAGCAAATTTGAACCTAGGTTTAGATTTATCTAATGGTAAAGGTAATGATTTTACAAAAGAGACTGCAGGAGCAATGTACAATAGAAAAGGTCAAAGCAAAGATTATTCTCAAACTAAGAGTAATAAATTGTTAGAATTCTATTTGAACTATGTAAAAGATTTTGGATCATCCAGATTAGATTTGATGGGTGGACATTCTTATCAAAGATTTAATAGAGAAGAACCTGCTTATGCAGACAACAATGCAAAAGGCGAACAAGTAAATCCTAAAGGAATAGATTTTAAAACTCAAGTTACTTTATTGTCATTCTTTGGTAGAGCAAATTATACTATTTTAGATAAATATGTATTTACTGGAACAATTAGAAGAGATGGTTCTTCAAGATTTGCAAACCCTTGGGGTACATTCCCATCTGCTGCTTTTGCTTGGAAAATCTCTGAAGAAGGATTCTTAAAAGGCAAAGCAATTTCTGATTTAAAATTAAGAGTTGGATACGGTATAACTGGACAACAAGAATTCCCTACTACATTGAATGACTATCCATATTTACCAAGATATACTCAAGGTGAATTAACAGCTCAATATCAATTTGGCAATCAATTTTACCAAACATTTAGAGCAGAAGGATATGACAAAAACTTAAAATGGGAAGAATCTGCAACTTTAAATGCTGGTTTAGATTTTGCATTTGATAACTTGAGATTATCTGGTTCGATTGATGTATATCAAAGAAAAACTAAAGATTTATTAAGTGTAATCCCAGTACCTGCTGGAACAAACTTAACAAATAGATTATTAACTAATGTTGGTAATATTGACAATTCTGGTGTTGAATTATCTTTAAATTATGGTTTGGTTAGAAATTCAAAATTAAATTGGAATGTTGGATTTAATATTACTTTCCAAAATATGAAAATCACCAACTTAACTCAAGTTAGTGATCCAAATTTCAGAGTCCTAGTAGGAGATTTTGGTGGTGGAGTAGGTAATACTATTCAAGCACATGCTATTAACTATGCACCTAATACATTCTTAGTTTACAAGCAAGTATATGATGCTGCTGGAAAACCAGTTGAAGGAGTATATGCAGACTTAAGTGGTGATAACAAAATAGATGAAAATGATTTGTATTTATATAAAGCACCGCAACCAAAAGCTTATTTAGGTTTCACATCTCAAGCTACTTATAAAAACTTAACTTTCGGATTTGTAGCAAGAGGAAGCATTGGAAATTATGTATATAATAACGTATTTTCAAATTATGGTTCTTATCAAGGATTAGTTGGAAATGAAGGTTTATTCTTTAGAAACTTACATGCAAATGTTTTGGAAACAAAATTCCAAAAGTTCCAATATTTCTCTGATTACTATGTTGAAAACGGATCATTTTTGAAATTTGACAACATTTATGTTGGTTATAATTTTGGAAATATTGCTAAGAATGTGGCATTGAGAGGTACACTTTCAGTACAAAACGCATTTATTATTTCTAATTATAAAGGTGTGGATCCTGAAACTACAGAAGGTATTGATAATAATATTTATCCAAGACCAAGAATGTATGCATTGGGATTAAATCTTGATTTCTAAAAAAATGTAAAATACAATTTTTTAATTGCCTATTAATTAATTGTTTTTAATCATAAAATTTCCTGAGGCAAGGATTTTTAAAAATTATGAAAAGTTTATCAAAAAAAATAATAGCATTACTAGTTTTTACTAGTGTTTTAATAACCAACCAATCTTGTGTTAAAGATTTGAAGGATGTTGTTTCAAACGACCAGATTTCTGCTAATATTTATAAAGACCCAGCTAATTATAAAGCTGTATTAGCTAAAATTTATGGCGGATTAGCGCTATCTGGTCAGCAAGGACCTGCTGGAAAACCAGATATTACTGGTATCGACGAAGGATTTGGTCAATATTTAAGAGCATATTGGCAACACCAAGAGCTTACTACGGACGAAGCAGTTATTGCTTGGAACGATAGAACTGTCAAAGATTTTCATAATCATGCTTGGACAAGCTCTGATGTTTTTATTGCAGCTATGTATTATAGAATATTCTATCAAATATCTTCTTGTAATGAATTTATTAGAGAATCTTCAGATGCAAAACTTAGCGAAAGAGGAATCACTGTTCCAGAAGTTAAAGCATTTAGAGCAGAAGCAAGATTTTTAAGAGCTTTAAGCTATTACCATGCTTTAGATTTATTTGGAAATGTTCCATTTGTAACTGATTTAGATAATGTAGGTGCTTTTTTACCTAAACAATCGAATAAAGCTGATTTATTCAAATATATCGAATCAGAATTATTGGCAATTGATGGAGATTTGGTTGCAGCAAGAGCAAATGAATATGCAAGAGCAGACAAAGCTGCTGCTTGGATGCTTTTAGCTAAATTATATCTAAATGCTGAAGTATATATTTCAACACCTAAATATACTGAAGCTGCTACTTATGCTAAAAAAGTTTTAGATGCAGGTTACACTTTAGAGCCATCTTATAAAAACTTGTTTTTAAGAGATAATGATAAGTCAAAAGAAATTATCTTCCCTATTGCATTTGATGGCAAAAAAACTCAAACTTGGGGTGGAATGACTTATTTAGTACATGCTCCAGTTGGAGGATCTATGAAGCCAGCTGATTTTGGTATCAATGGCGGATGGGGTGGTTTAAGATCTACTAAAGGTTTGGTTCAATTATTCGAAACTTCTGATAATAGAGCTTTATTCCATACAGATGGTCAAAAATTAGAAATTGCTGATATCGGAGTATTCACAGATGGTTATGCAGTGGCTAAATATAAGAATGTGGATCAAGCTGGTGTGAAAGGTTCTGATAGCTCTGGAGACCATGTAGATAATGATTTCCCAATGTTTAGACTTGCTGATGCAATCTTAATCTATGCTGAAGCAGTTGAAAGAGGTGGAACAGGTGATAAAGCTTTAGCGTTAACAAAAGTAAATGAATTGAGAACAAGAGCTGGAGTAGCTGCATTTACAACTTATACTAAAGATGATATTTTGAATGAAAGAGGAAGAGAATTATTCTGGGAAGGTCATAGAAGAACGGATTTAATTCGTTATGGCAAATTCATTTCTGGCTACAATTGGCCTTGGAAAGGTGGAGTAAAAGACGGAAAAGATATAGATAAAAAATATGCTATTTTCCCAATTCCTTTAGCTGATAAAACAGCTAATCCGAATTTAGTTCAAAATGATGGTTATTAATCAATAAAAAATTATTAAAAAAATGAAAATTATTAATAAATTTCTTCTTTTCGTCGCAATTGTAAGCATTTTTGGGGCTTGCAAAAAAGACGAAATTCAATCAGTAGTTAATCCAGGAGCAGCTGCTACTTTAACTTTGAGCAAAAGCAGTGTTGTACTTACAAAGGACAATGCTGATGTAGAAGCATTAACTGCTTCTTGGGATAGACCAAATTATGGCTATGAAGCAGCCGTTAATTATGTCCTAACTTTCAACAAAAAAGGTGGAGCAGATTCAACTGCTGTTAAAGTTGATGCTGGTACAGATTTGAAAAAATCTTTTACTAATAGTGCATTAAATTCAATTTTACTTTCTGCTGGTTTAGAGCCAGAAAAAGCGGCTGATTTAGATGTGTATGTAACTTCTTTTATTCAAGGAGATAAGTATCCATTGAAATCAACAGTTAAAAACTTTAATGGAACTGCATATACTACTAAAGTTGATCTTTCATCAACTTGGGGAGTAGTTGGAAGTGCAACTCCAAATGGTTGGAACGGTCCTGATGTACCATTTTATAAAACAAGTAAATTAAATGTTTTAAAATCATACATTACTTTAGTTGATGGAGAAATCAAGTTCAGAACGAACAATGATTGGACTGTAAACTATGGTGATGATGGTGCTAATGGAACTTTAGAGCCAGGTGGAGCAAATATTGCAGTAAAAGCTGGTATTTATGTAATCACTTTTGATGTTACCAACAAAACTTATACTATTGAAAAATTATCTTGGGGAATCGTAGGAAGTGCTGCACCAAATGGTTGGAACGGACCTGATGTTGCAATGACTTATAATCCATACAATGATACTTGGAATACAATAGTAGGATTGTTAGACGGTGAAATCAAATTTAGATTGAATAATGATTGGGCTGTAAACTATGGAGATGATGGAGCTAATAAGACATTAGAAGCTGGTGGAGCAAATATTGCAGTAACAAAAGGTTCTTATCAAATCTCTTTAGATGTTACCAATAAAACCTATACCATTAAAGAACAAAAACTTTGGGGTTTAGTTGGAAGTGCAACTCCAAATGGTTGGAACGGTCCAGATGCAAAATTTAACTATAATTTCATTACAGAATTATGGGAGTTAAATAATATAACTTTAGTTGCTGGTGAAGTTAAATTTAGATTAGGAGATGATTGGGGTGTAAATTATGGTGATGATGGAGCTAACGGAAGCCTTGAAGCTGGTGGAGCAAATATAGCTGTATCTGCTGGAACATATAGCTATGTTTTGGATCTAAGAGATAAAGCAAAACCAACTTATACTTTTACTAAAAAATAAAATACCAATTTTTATTTTTCTAAACTGCTTATTCATTTATTTGAGTAAGCAGTTTTTTTTTATATTTATTGAAAATAATTTAAAATGAAATTTCATATTCTTTCTTTTCTTCTAATTATTTCAGTTATTTCTTCAGCACAAATACCAAAGGTAGTAGAAGGGAAAATAATTCGTCTAGAACAATTCAACTCTACATATACCAATGCAAGAAATATAGACATTTGGTTACCAAAAGATTACGAAAACTCTGATGAAAAATATGCAGTACTTTATATGCATGATGGACAAATGTTATTAGATTCTTCAATAGCTTGGAACAAACAAAGTTGGGATGTTGATGATATGGCTTCTACATTGTTTGAAAAGGAAAATATCACAAAATTTATAGTTGTAGGGATTTGGAATGACGGACAAAATCGACATGCAGACTATTTCCCACAGAAACCTTATGAAATACTAAATAAGGCAGAAAAAAAATATTGCAGTAAACAATTAACTGAAAAAGGGAGAATCCTCCATGAATTCAAGCCCAATTCCGATAATTATTTGAAATTTATTGTCCAAGAATTAAAACCTTATATAGATAAAAATTTCAAAACGAAAATTGATCCAAACAATACTTATATAGCTGGCAGCAGTATGGGTGGTTTGATTTCGCTTTATGCACTTTGTGAATATCCCAATATTTTTGGAGGAGCTGCTTGTTTAAGCACCCATTGGCCTGGGATTTTCTCTATAAAACACAACCCCATACCTAAAGTTTTTTATCAATATTTATCCAAAAATCTTCCTAATCCAACCCAGCATAAACTCTATTTTGATTCTGGCGACCAGACCTTGGATGCTTTGTACCCTTCGTTACAAAAAAAGGTAGATGGAATCATGAAAAAGAAAGGATATTCGGAAAAAAATTGGATGACTAAATTTTTCCCAGGTGACAATCATAGTGAAAATGCTTGGAAAAACAGGTTAAATTTTCCATTACTATTTTTATTTGGGAAGTAAAAAAATTGCTGCCAACAGAACTTTTTCTGCGGCAGCCTCTGCACATGACAAAACCTATAAAACTTAAATCCAGCTAACTCAAATTAATTGGGCAAGTTTGCTAAAAAGGTCGAATGACTCAACTTTTGGAGCCATTCTGACCGTTATAGAAACTAACCAACACGATTTAATCCATCGCAATCATTTTATGGGTAATTGACTTACCTTTAAAAATGATTTCATAAAAGTAAATTCCAGATTTGTGAACTATCGATTTGTCGATAGCCCAACTTTGGTTTCCTTTTTCAAAATTTGCATTTTGGGTGTATATCATTTTTCCATTTATATCCTTGATAATCAATGTTATATCTCCATTGCTTGGGATAAAAAATGGTATTTTTGTATTTTCTGAAAATGGGTTTGGATAATTTTGTTCTACCAAAAATTGATCATTATTTGTTTTTCGTTCTTTTAGATTGATTCTATATTCTTTTTGCTCACCAAAAAATAGGGGTGCTAAAAATTCATTTTCAAAATTCAAATGAATATTCTCTAATCTATTGGAAAATACTATTTTAAATATTGGTTGATTAGTTGTCTCAACTAGATTATTTGATATCCAATTGATATTCAGTTGATTATTCCTTAAAAAAGAATTTAATATACTTGATTCATTTAGATTTTCGATATCAAACCCTTCATTTCCAACTCCTAAAATTGCTAATTGTCCACCCCACCCTTTTATGCCTTTAGGTAAGTAAAATTCAATTTCTGTTCTTCCATTTTTTTGTATGATTTGATATTCCATTTCAATTTCCAAATTTTCACGTTCTGTCGCTGAAGTGAAAGACGATTTCACACTACCATTAATATCACCAACTTTAACTCCCACAAAATCAGCATTATTCATATTCGAAAATAATGGATTGATTAGATACTGATCTGGAATTGAGTTTTGAAATGGGTTCAGTGGATTAGGAAAATTATAGGTTTTAGGGACAAACCGCCATGATTTATTATTTGGAAAAGTATCCGTAATACCTAAAATCACTTTTCTTAACTCCACCAAATCAGCTGTCGATACAGTTCCACTATTATTCACATCAGCAGCAATCATTTGGTAAGGGCTTAAGGTTTCGAGACCAAGTACAAACTTGTTGATCATAATCAAATCAATGGTGGATAACCCATTTCTAATATCATTTTCTTTTTTGGGTTTGATGGCATAATTTTGACCAAAAAGAAGGTTTTGAAATTGATACAAACCATTGGAACCTGTCATAAATTTATTGTTCGTATTCATTAGATAGGTTTCCACATCCGCTACTTTATTACCATTTTCTGTAGCAATCGTACCAGTTACAATCCCAGAACCACTTCCACATGCATTCATGTTATCTTCCACTAAAACATAAACATTGCAAAAATCTTGATTTCCAGCAGCATCCGTAACCCACATTTGAGTAAGTTTCGCTCCCAAGCTATCACAAGTAAACCACTTCAAAGTATCTTTCAAATCACTTGAAAATGAATACTTTAACTGACTAGTTGGAGTACAATTATCACTACTGAAGTTATCAAAATATCTAGGAGATAGCGAAACCATCCCACCTTGCGGCATCGGATTCAAAGTCACTGTCAAACCAGATTTACATATCACAACTGGCTTTTTCCCATCTACAACGATAACTTTCATTTCCATTTGGGTAGAATTTCCACAACCATCTGTAGCTGTAAAAATGACAATGGTCGTACCAAATGGATATGCTCCACTAGCATCTGCTCCGCCATTTGTCTTGCTATTCGTAATTTTTACATTCGGGTCACAATCCTTTGCAGTCGCTAAATTTAATTTGACATAGCCAGTGCCACAAGTAGCATCTTGACTTTTAACAAGTGTATCATTTGGTATGAATAATTCTGGATATTCTGTGTCTTCAATTTTTAAAACCTGAGTATGTTCCCATTTTCCAATCTGACTGCCTACTTGAAATTGGCACCAATCAATCACTACCCATTTTCTCAATATTTGTAAACAAGAAGGAGGAGCGACAGAAAAAACTTCATCTGAATAGGTCATTGCAACTTGACTGCAATTACCTGAAGATTGTAAAACGGGTTTGTTATATGGTGCTTTTAGGGCATTTGGGGATAAATCACCACCACAATTAGCAGTTGAAAAGTCTTGGGGCCAAGTGATTTCTGTGTTATTCTTATTCCAAGGTAAACTATTGGCAACAGTTATTACTTGAGAACAAGAGATAGCTTGTCCACTTAAATCACTAACAGTCCAAGTCCTTGTGATATTTCCAACCCCACAGTTGGAGATATTTTCTTTCAAATTATAAGCAATTGTATAACCACAATTATCAGAAGCAACTGGTTTTCCAAAAACATTCAAATCACTTCTATTGGTCTGACAATCAATCACAACTGCCGAAGGGCAAGTAATCGTTGGCTTATATTTATCCTGAATTTTCACCAAAACATCACAAGTATTATATAATCCATGACAATCTGTAAGTTTTAGGGAAATAGGGATAAAATCCTTTCCACTATCCAGACAGATAAATTTTACAGAAGGACCAAAAATAGAGGCAGGGTCATCGTTTCGCTTTACTTCATACTTTTGTAAGCAACAATTATCGAAACTTCCTGCATCAAATGATTGAGCAGGGACCCATGCCTCGCCATTTGTAGGCAGGGCAATGGTAGTTTGAGTGATACAAATGGCAGTAGGTACAATTTCATCTTTAACAATTATGGTGGATGAACATGTAGCACTATTGCCACAGGCATCGGTAGCAGTGTAAATCACTGGATATGTACCTAACGGGATATTATTGTGTATAAGTCCTGGTCCAAATATCCAATTCACTGTAGAATTGACAGGATTAGAACATTCGTCGTCAACAATAGGGAGGGGTAATTGAATGTTTGCATTGCAACTGTTAGCGTTGGTGTTAAAGGTAAGTGCTGGGGGGCAAGTAATGGTTGGCGGTTTATTATCCATTACTTTTATCAATTGATCATGATATTTTATTTCACTAGTGCACCAATCAACCAAGACCCATTTTCTAATGATTGTCAAGGAGTTACCACAACTTTTTATTGATTGATCAGAATAGGTGATACCAAAACAAGCATTGCCGCCTTGGTATAAATAAATCGGGTCGAAAGTAGCCAAATTTCCATCTTTGTCTAAATAAGGCCATCCTGTGTTATTGGCAGCAGTATCTTGACCACAGCTTAAAGCTGGAGATTGAATATTGTCTTTATTTTTGGGTAAAATAATTTCATTAATAAAATTCTTTTTTACAGAAACCCTTTGTAAGCAAGTTTTACTATTGCCATAAGCATCTGTAGCTGTCCAATTTCGGTTGACTACTTTGATAAAAGAAGTACCAAATCTGAAATTTTTAATTGTCAATTTATTCCTATCAGCTGAACCATCTGAAAGTAATTCGAAAACGAATCTATCTCCTGCTTTCAAATTTTTTATTATGGTTCCTGATTTTGTAAAATAATTGGATAATTGAATACAAGAATCATTGATTGTCAAGATAAAGCAGTCAATGTTTGGGTCTGTACCACCAAACAATCGCCAATCAAAACTAATTTGGCCATCGGATGGGATGATAATTTGGTATGATGAAACATATTTTGGAGTAACAGATATTGGTTTGTTGTTCGCTCCATCAATAGTTATACTATCTATTCCGTATTTTACAATGGTGCCGTTACTATTGTAACTATTGATAAATCCCCAATTTTTATGATCGCAAATTCCAGAGAATCCGAATTGAGAACATCCAAGGTTTGAAACAACATCTGTGTAGATTTTATCAACCATAGGGGAACAAGCATCAATAGCTTCTATAGTCCCAACAGAATTTGGAGAAGTGTCTTCCGTACAATTCACAGTTATATCTTTACAGGTCAAATTGGGTCCTAATTTGTCAAATATTTTAACGGCACTCCAGCAAGAATTTCCTGAGTAAGGGTCTTTGACTTTTACCATCAAAGATTGTCCGATGTATGCACCTGTGACAGTATCACCTATGCTTATTCCTTGATTATTAAATACTTGAATGATTTTAGTGCCAGGGCAGGAAGTAAGATAAGAAGTCATCACCATATCCGGTTTAATCTTGGCATAACACCATTGATTAAGCGATACATTGACTGTGTCATGACAAGCCATGACACAGCTCAACTGAGCAGATAGGGAATTGGTGAATAACATACAAATCATCATAAATATCCAATTGGATATATTCGGTTTAATTAATACAAGTTTTGAACCGATAGTTGGGACGGTAAAGTTCATGGTTAAAAATTTAAATTAATGGTCGTAAAATTCTAATAAATCGATTAAAATCAATCAGTTATGGGTATAAGAAACCAGATAGTGGCATCGCAATTACCATCCATCATGATAGAACTAATATAAAAAATAATAAGCGATTAAACGCCAATAGCTTGTTTTGTCTGTAGCAGGAAAATTGTATTACTCTACTTTTGAGCAATAACTCAGAAAGGTTATTAAAACGAAGAACGATAATGAATAAATGATTTATTCATAATGCTTTTTTATAATATACTTTTTATTAGAAATAGGCACAAAAGAAAAAGATTCAGTTGAATGTACCTTTAGAAAAAAATGTCTTAATGACATTAATAGGATGTAAATTTTCTTCATCACGGGATATTGTGTGTTAAAAAATAAGTTCTTGGATACGGATCGTTCATTAAATTAAGACATATATAAAATTTCTTTCATATTATCTACATGCAAAAGTAAAGGAGTAAAAAGGGTACAACATACCCTTTTTAGGTATTTTAACATTTCCATTCAATTGACAATGAGTTATTTATACAATTTTAACATATACAAAAAAAATAATTATATTATAAACTAATTTACAAATAGTAATAAAAAAGGGGTTTAAAAAATAATTTTCAAGCCCCTTTTGAATATAAAAATAATATTATTTTAAAAAGTATATCTAGCAGATAATGCTCCATAACCTGCACCAAATCCATTAATATAACTAGAGCCAACAATAAATGTAGGTGCCCAATCCAAACTTAAATTAACTGGGTAATCTGCAAATTTATAATCTAACCCTAATTGCCCAAAAATACTAATAGTTGTACTGGAAGTATTTACTCCCAAAGCTTTATAAATTGGATCATATGTCCAAACATTTACTCCTGCTCCTCCACCATAATACCACTTTAATCCTGATACTGATGAAATATCATTGTGATATTGATAAGCAGCTGTCACAGAAAAGTAACTAGCGAATCCAGAATAATTTTTATAACCTACAGTCGCTTCAATGGCACCTCTATCATTTATAAAATGTTTGTAAGAAACAGATAAAGGTATACCCAAACGTAAACCAATTGCTGACTTATAATCTTGTGCTTTTAAGGAATTTAAAGATAAAAACATAGCACAAAATAGTGCAAGACAAAAAGTAATTTTTTTCATTTGTACAAAATTAATTAAGTTAAACATGGGAAGATAGCAAATCATTGAATTAATATCAAATTAATTTTAAATAAAAATAATTTGCCCAGTAAATGATGTTTAATTGAATCACAATATTACAACTATATTTAAAAATACAAAATTAATTTAGTTGTTTTTTTTCAAAATATCATAAGTCAACATCCCCCAACCAATTAGCAATAATACACCACCAATTGGGGTAAGTGCTCCAAGCCATCTAATGTTTGTTAAAGCCATAAAATATAAAGAGCCACTAAAAAAAATACAGCCTAATAAAAAAATGATCGCAATTGTTTTTGCATTTTTACTAGGTAAAAAAGCTAATAAGATAATCGGGGCAATATGATAAAATTGGTATTGAACAGCTTTCTCCCACCAAAGTAATTGTTGTTCGCTCAAAATACTTTTTAGATAATGTGCCCCAAATGCTCCTAAGGCAACTCCCTTGAAGCCCATAATAGCTGCTGCAGCTCCAATTTTCCTATGAAAATCTAATGACATATATTTAAATTTTAAAATTATATCATAAAATTAATCCTTTCTCTCTAGATTTAGTCTAAAATAATCATCTATTTGATGAGAATCTTTACCTTTGCAATAAATATTTTAAAATGGCTTTAGATCAGGTTGATGTGGATACCCTTGATGAAAAAGAGGGTAATGAGATGTCTTTTTTAGACCATCTTGAAGCATTGCGATGGCATATTTTAAGGTCAGTTCTTGCTATCCTGTTTTTTGCTATTATAATTTTCATTGCAAAAGACTTCGTTTTTAGAAACATCATTTTTGGACCCAGATATAAAGATTTTTTAACTTACAGGATCCTTTGCTCAATTTCAGATTCTATGTGTATTGACCCTCCTCAATTTATTATTGCAACAAGAGAGGTAGGTGAAGCATTCATGATGCACATGATGGTATCTTTTTGGATGGGCTTTGTTTTAGCTATTCCTATTTTACTTTGGGAAGTTTGGAAATTTATAAAACCTGGCTTATATCCTAAAGAGCAAAAAGCAGCTAGTGGCTTTGTTATAATTAGTACTTTACTATTTATTGCTGGTGTATTATTTGGTTACTATGTTGTTGCTCCATTAGCCATCACTTTTTTGGCTGGTTATACAATTGAAGGTGTAGCTGCTCAACCAACTTTGTCGAGTTATGTGGATTCTATGGTAATGTTTACATTACCGATTGGTTTAGTATTCGAATTGCCTGTTATTGTATATTTTTTAGCTAAAATAGGATTATTGACTGCTGATTTTATGAAAAAATATCGAAAACATGCAGTTGTAGTCTTATTAATTATCGCTGCTGTGGTGACACCATCACCAGATATTGCATCTCAATTATTGGTTTTTATTCCTTTGTATGCCCTTTATGAAGCTAGTATTTTTGTCGCAAAGAAAGTTCAAAGAGAACTTGAAGCAGAAGAAGCTTTGGCAGAACAAGAGTTGATCGAAAACGAAAAAAGAATGAAATTAAATCAATAGTTTATTTCTTTAAAAATTCCATTATCAATTCAATAGCTTTTTTATTCCTTTTGATATAATTGTGTCCACAATTTTCAATTAGTTGAGCAGAAACATTTGGGTGTGCTTTCAAGAAAAGTAATGTATCGTTATTGCTGACTTCATCGTCGTTCTCAACATATAGTTCTAAGACATGGTTGAAATTAGATAAACTGACATTTTGTAAATCAAAATCAGTAATTTTTCTATTCAACATTTTTTCGGCTGATTCTACTACAAGATTCCTAGCAAAATCCGGCAAATTCACTTGATCAAATCCTTTTGAGAAAGCATTCATCATTATTACAGGATTCGCTAAAAGTACTAATTTATCAATTTTCAATCCAGATTCTGATAAATAAAATGTGCTAGCGGTGGCTCCTAAAGAATGTCCAATTACAATATCTGGGACACCTCTGTTTTCAACATATCCTTTAATTGATTCCATAAAATCGGGCATACTAGACCGATTCCCTTCCGATGCACCATGTGCTTTACAATCAATGGCTTCTACATGAAAATCTGATTCAATTAACTTTGGAATTAATTTATAGTAATCTGCAGCTTTTCCGTTCCAACCATGTACCAAGAGAACTTTTTGCTTACCCTTTGGATTCCATTCATATCCTCTTATTTTCACCTCTTCTTGATATCCCCAAATATCTTGAATTAAATATTCAAATGGAGTTGATTGATTCAAAATATCAATATGGGGTGGTTTCAATGGGACTTTAATTGGGGTTGTAAATAGCTTGAAAAACAATTTTGAACTAAAATTTGGTGCTATTTTTCCTAAAATTGGCATTAATGTCCTTGCCATTTTTATGCTTTTCGATGGATTATTTTGTTTTTCTAAAATTTTAGTTTGCTCTTTCATCTCTTTTTGCTTTTGATTTTATCATTTCAATTGCCATTTCTAAAGGAGCTAGATCTTTCTTTAACTTAGTCATCATTACGGCACCTTCATAAATAAATATTATTTCGTCTGCCTTCTCATTTGCCTCAACCTCAGTAAAAACTGATTTTAAAATATATAATACAATTAATTTCATTTCTTCAAAAAAATCATACAATAATGAATTTACATTTAACTCAATATTTGCTATTTCTAAAGATAGATTGCCAAAAAAACAGCCTTGAAAATTTCGTGTAACTATTTTTGATAACTTTTCAAATATGATTTCCAATCTTTCAGTTGCTGGAAGCTCATCCTGATAGGCATAATGAAATATATTATCGCTCAAATAGGCTTTGGAAAAATAAATACAATGCTGCAATAATTGCTCTTTACTCTCAAAATAATGATAAATACTACCCTTTTGTAATCCCACAGCTTTCGCAATATCACTCATACTAGTATGAGTATATCCCATTTTATTAAAAATGGCTATCGACTTGATAATAAGCTCCGATTTATTTATTTTTTGAATTGGCATAGGACAAAAGTAAGTAAAATTATTTTACCTACCAAACGTTTGGTATAATATTTATTCCCTATTTTTATCATCATCTCCTTCAAAATAGTTTTAATTGACATTATCTTTGCAACAATTTTAATACTATCATTAATTATGAATACACCAAAACGATATTTGGTGACCGCAGCACTACCCTATGCCAACGGTCCTTTGCATATAGGTCATTTGGCTGGAGCATATTTATCTTCTGATATTTATTGCAGGTTCCTCAGAATGCAAGGCAAAGAGGTTGTTTTTGTATGTGGGTCTGACGAACATGGGGCTGCAATAACAATAAAAGCAAAGAAAGAAGGGATAACTCCAAAAGAAATCGTTGATAAATATCATGCTCTTTTCGTGGATACTTTTGATAAAATGGGGATTAAGTTCGATATTTATCATAGAACTTCTGAGCCATTGCATCACGAAACTGCTCAAGAATTTTTCAAATTCCTTTATGACAATCAACAGTTTACTGAGCAAGAGTCCGAGCAATATTTTGACGTTCAAGCCAATCAATTTTTAGCAGATCGATATATCATGGGCACTTGCCCAAAATGTAGTAACCCAAATGCCTATGGTGATCAATGTGAGAACTGTGGAAGCACTTTAAATCCAACTGAACTCATTGACCCAAGATCAACTTTAAGTGGTGAAAAGCCAATTTTAAAAACGACAAAACATTGGTATTTGCCCTTAAACCAACATGAAGTTTGGCTTAAAGAGTGGTTGGAAAATGGCAATTTGGAAGGAAAACACCACCATGACCCAGAAGAATGGAAAGCGCATGTGTTAGGTCAATGTAAAAGTTGGCTAGATGGCGGATTGCAACCAAGAGCTATGACAAGAGATTTGGAATGGGGAGTAGATGTGCCCAAAAGTATTCCGAATAGTGAAGGAAAAAAATTATATGTTTGGTTGGATGCTCCGATTGGCTATATCTCAGCTACTAAGCAGTGGGCAATTAATCAGGGTAACCCAGATTTGTGGAAAAAATATTGGCAAGACGAAGAAACTTCCCTCATACATTTTATTGGAAAAGACAATATTGTTTTTCATTGTTTGATATTTCCCATTATTCTAAAAGCACATGGAGATTACAATCTTCCTATAAATGTCCCAGCCAATCAGTTTTTAAATTTGGAAGGTCAGAAAATATCGACTTCCAGAAATTGGGCAGTTTGGGTGCATGAATATCTTCAAGATTTTGAGGGAATGCAAGATGTGCTTCGCTACAATATGATTAAAAACATGCCTGAACAGCGAGATAGTGAGTTCACTTGGAAAAATTTCCAGGAAACCAATAATAATGAATTGGTCAATAATATTGCTAACTTCGTTAATAGGGTCATTGTTTTAATCAATAAATATTATGGTGGCAAAGTGCCAGATTTTGATCCGAATGTAGAATTCACAAGTGGATCCAACAATACAGAAAGCTATTATGATGTAGAATTGATAGACCTGTATGACAAAGTGCAGGAAATGAGTGATGCTTTATATCATTTTGATTTTAGAGGTGGATTAAAATCATTAATGGAGATTTCGAGTATCGGAAATTCATTGCTTCAAAATAATGAACCTTGGAAAACGATTAAAACTGACCCTGATTTAACTGCCATAGTCTTGAATCTTGCATTACAAATTGTGGCAGTTCTTAGAGTTTGCTCCCGACCATTTATGCCTTTTACATCAGATAAATTGTCTAATTTATTGAATTTGCCCAATTTAGAAGAAAAAGGGGAATTACAAGAGATAATGGAATTATTGGCGAATGGCGGATGCTTAATAGAGCCTAATCATCAAATAAATGAAGCAAATCACTTGTTTGTACGGATTCCAGATGAAGTAATTGAGCAACAAATTGCAAAATTACATACCAATAACCCAGTCGAGAAAAATATTAATTTTGAGCCATTAAAACCAACGATTTCTTTTGATGATTTTGCAAAGTTAGATTTGAGAACGGGTAAAATAATCGAGGCGAAAAAAGTGAGTGGTGCAAAAAATTATTAGAACTTAAAGTTGACTTAGGTTTCGAACAAAGAACTGTTGTGTCTGGCATCGCAGAACATTACGAGCCAGAGAAGATTATAGGCACCAAAGTCGTTTTAGTAGCAAATCTTGCACCTAGAGCATTGAGAGGAATAGAATCACAAGGGATGATATTGATGGCAGAAGATGAAAATATGAAATTGCACTTCGTCAATGCAGATATTGAAGGCGGTTTTGGAGTGAAATAATATTAAAATTAGATTGAAAAAAGTGGCAATGGCTGAAGAACCTATTTACTATGTCCCTGAAGAACAAGATGATGTATCTATTCTTAGAAGAGTTTGTCATATTTCTTTAAAAAGATCGGCAACAGATAGAAGAGTATTTCATAAAGAATGCAAAACCTTAATTGATGCAGGGTTTGACGTAAGTTATATAGTTGTAAATCAAGAGATTAATAATTATACTCCCATTCAATTATCTTCAGTAAATCTATCAAAAAGAAGATTGTTTTTTAATAAAAGGGCGAATAATGCTTTGTTCAAAAAAGCATTGTCTATACATGCAGAAATATACCATATTCACGAACCAGAATTACTGCCAACCGCTATAAAACTGAAAGAATATGGGAAAAGAGTGATTTATGGAGTACATCAAGACTTAGAAAATTTTAAAATGACCTATCATTGGTCTCCAAAATTTATCCGAAAACTTTTTGTCAATAAAAAAATTCAATCTGAAAAAATTGCTACTGCTCAGTTAGATGGCATTATTGCAAATTCACCTTGGTTAAGAAAAAAAATGGCTGCAGTGCATTCTATTGTTGTTGATGCCTGTGATTTTCCAAGACTTGAGGATTATCCGAAACCATTATTTCATAAAGAATCGAACGATTTGGTTTATTACGGCAACTTTGATTATAGCAATCATGCTAAACACTTCATGGAATCTTTAGGTTTTTTCGATTATAATTGTCAATTAATTGGCTCTATTAAAGGCAAAAAACTGAGAAAAATTTTGACCAAACTGCCTGGTTGGAATCACCTAACTGAATTAGGAAAAATAAGTCTTGAAAACAGGAAAAATATTTTTTCTACAGCTAAAGTTGGTGTACTTGCTGATAAAAACAACAAATACAATCAAGAAAGAATTTCTCCACAGTTTTTTGAATATCTTGCAGCTGGATTACCAGTTATCGCCCCAAATTTTGAAAATATCCGAAAATTATTAAAAGATTACAAAGTTGGGAAATTCATAGACTCTTCTGAAACAAACGATTACACAAAAGCAATTAAATCTTTATCAGAAAACCCACATGAACTAATGCAGTTTTCAAAAACTGCAAGACAAGCTTTTGAAACTGACTTCAACTGGAAAAATGAGGCAAAAAAATACCTGATAATGTATCGAAAAATTGCTTCAAAAGAAAAATATGGATATAATTAGAAATTAACTCCAAGTATTATTACTAAACCATTGACCAGGGAAATAAGGGAAATTTGTTGGAGGTTGGTTTTGCATTTTCTGCAAAAGTTCGTGTAATTTCCGCAACTCTTCTTCTTGTCGTAATTTTTCTGCTGCAGCAATTCGCTCTTCTATCGTCATTTCAAAAGTATCTCTTTCGAAGAAAAAAGTTTTTTCTTCCGCTGATTTTGAAACGCTGCTCAATTCCATTGCCTCTTCAGTTTCCAATTCTTCTTTGAAAAAATAAGCAGTAAACACCCCAGAAAATGCACCTAAAAGATGGCTTTCCCACGAAATTCCTTCCTTTATTGGCTCTGTAGTTGCATAAATCCCACCATACAATACAATGATAATCGTTGCCAAAGCTAAGGATCTTCTGTTCCGTCTGAAAATGCCAGACCAAGCTATAAAAGCGATTAAACCATAAACAACTCCACTTGCTCCGATATGATACACTTGTCTGGCGATAATCCAGACCAAAATTCCTGTCAGCACATAAATTATTAGAATTGATTGATAGGCAATTTTCGGATAAAAATAAATAATCATCACACTAGCAATAAAAAATGGAGGTAAATTAGAAAACAAGTGTTCCCATCCAGAATGAACGAAAGGTGCTGTAAAAACACCCATAAACCCAAAATTTTCTCTTGGATAAACACCCCATTTTGCCACATCAATATTGTAGAAAGACACATACCCATGAATTAAAATCATCAGTATTGAAAAAATTGATGGAATAATTAATGAATGAATTAAATGTTTTTTTTCTATTTCAGCTTCGTTCATGATTGAATTTCAATTAATTCAATATAAAATCATTTTTTAGTAATAAAGTTCAATTATTTGGTCAAATAGCTAGATAAATGCTCCAAAAACAAAATAAAAGACACCATTGCCGTTCCTCCACTCAGAAATATAACTGATTCAATATGTTTGAATTGTATCATTTTTGACAACATTTCTCTTAAAAGCAAAAATATCAATACTATTATTATTTGCCCTATTTCAAGACCAATATTAAAAGATAATAATGGAAAAACTACACTTTCTTCATTTCCTAATATTGCTGAAAAATAAGTAGAAAAACCTAGTCCATGAATCAAACCAAAGATCGTGATGACAATATATAATACAGTTTCTTTTGATTGTGTTTTATTTAATTTTATTAAATTGAGTATTGAAGTCACCAAAATTGTAAATGGAATAATTATTTCCGCAATTTCAGAGGAGAAATGAATCAATTTTGTGGCAGCTAATGCAAGAGTTATCGAATGGCCTAATGTGAAAGCTGTCAGTAAATACACCAATTTTTTGCTATCTTTTATGGTATAAAAGCAGGCAACTGCAACAATAAACAGCAAATGGTCGTAACCATTAAGGTCAGTAATGTGGTTCAAACCTAATTTTAAATAAAAAAAGAAAGTTTCCATAGATTCTTAAAATACAATAAATTTGCAGAAAATTAGTTTAATTCTGGATAAAAATAAACCTAATTTGTTATGATTCGTTTTTTGAGCATCCTATTTTTTTCAATTCTTACTTATCAATCTATTGGTCAAGAGTTTAAATGCGTTGTAAATATCAATAAACCTAAATTGCAAAATACTGATCCAAAAGTATTTGATAATTTGAAAAGCACTATTGAAAATTTTATGAATAGTCAAAAATGGACAGAAGATGTTTTTGACAATGACGAAAGAATTAATATCAATATTTCTTTAACGATTAGCGGAGAAAATGGGTCAAATGGCTTCAAATCTGAGCTTTCGATTCAAGCATTAAGACCTGTTTATGGATCGAATTATGAAACTCCGATATTGAGTCATTTGGATAAATATTTTTCATTCAGTTACGAACAATTTCAACCAATACAATACACTAAGAATCAATACAATGACAATCTAACCTCCATGTTGTCATTTTATGCATATTTCATTTTAGGGTTGGACTATGATACTTTTTCACCATATGGTGGAGAACTCTATTTTCAAACTGCACAAGAAATTTATAATACATTACCAAAAGGATTACAAGATGACGATGGTTGGGCTCAAAAAATAGGATTTAAAAATAGATTTTGGATGCTAGAAAGTACATTGAACCCAAAGTGTAAAAATTTCAGACAAGGAATGTACGATTATCATCGCCAAGGGTTAGATGTAATGGCTTCAAATGCAGAAGTAGGTAGAAAAAATTTAGCAAAAGCTATGGATTATGTGGATCAAACCTATCAATCATATCCTCAAGCAATGATTATTCAAATGTTTGCAAATGCTAAGGGGCTAGCGAGTTTAGAAATTTTCAAAGAATCTACACCACAGCAGAAGCAACAAATATTGGCGACAATGAATAAGATAGATGCTGCTAATGCAAACAAATACAGAGATTTAAGTTTATAGATAATTACACATGACAAATGTTTCATCCATCCTTACATTGGCACTAAGGATTTTTTTACCCACTTTTTTTATCGTTTTTTATGGTTTATTGATGACAGTTTCGCTGTTTTCAAAAGAAGAATATATTGCTAGTCTTCCCATGAGTTATTTTAGAATTTTCAGTATAACCATGTTTTTTGCAACTCTTATTATTATTTATTTCACTGTTTTCAAATTGAGAAGAGTTGAATTAGATAGCAATACATTGTTTATAAGTGATTATTTCAAACAAGCAAAATATCCATATCAGAATATAAAAAACATTGAAGAGCATAACTACATGTTATTCAAGACAGTAACAATCAATTTAGAGCAATCTGGAATTTTTGGGAATAGAATAACGTTTGTTCCAAGTGGAAGAAGATGGCCAAAATACAAAATAAAGCATCCTGAAATTCAAAATCTTATAGCAAGTAAATAACAAAAAGGCTTCATGAAAATAAAATTAATTATTTCAATATTCCTATTAGTGAATATCCTATCGGGTAGTTTCGCACAAAATAAGCGACTATCTAAAGAGGAAGTTGATATGGAAGAAGCTTTTGTGAATGCGAAAAATTTGGTGCTTCGAGGCAAAACGGATGATGCAAAAAAAGCATTTGCAGATTTGTTGAAAAAAGATAAAACCAATCCAAATATTGCATACGAATTAGCTAGAATCGAATTTTTAGAAGGAAGTGATGAATTGGCTTTGCGACATGCTCAAATTGCTGCATCAGACAAAAGTAATAGCTGGTTTCAATTATTACTAGCTGATATTTTGCAAAAAATGGGAAATCTCAAAGCAGCTGCTGGAGTTTATGAGCAATTAACAATTACAAATCCCATTGAAAAAGACTATTATTACAATATGGCGGAATGCTACGAAAAAATGGAAGATTTTCCGAATGCATTGCTAGCCTATGATAAATGTGAAAAAAACAATAATGCAGATATAACGACAATTAAGAAAAAACAACTGATTTATCTTAAAACAGGAAAACCTGATTTGGCAATTGTAGAGTTGAAAAAGTTGGTTGACTTGCATCCAAGTAATACTGAGTACAAACATTTTCTAGCGACACTTTATGAAAAAGTCGGCAAAGAAGATTTAGCACAAAACGTATATAAAGAAATTCTTGCTATCAACCCAAGTGATGCAAAAGCCTCATTAGCAATCATTAACAAAAATGCTGACAAAAATAATCCAGGCAGTTATTTAGCTACATTAAAACCACTTTTTCAGAAAAAAGAGGTGAGTTTAGATTTGAAAATCAAAGAATTAATTCCTATAGCTCAAACTGTAGCTGATAAAAACGATCAAGAGTTAGCAAATAAAGCACTTGAATTAACGAGTATTTTGCACGAAGTTCATCCAAACGATCCAAAAGTATTTGCCATTGAAGGTGATTTATTATATTATAGTGGCAAAAGTGCCGATGCATTAAAAAGTTATCATAAAGTTATTGAGCTTAACAAATCAATTTTGCCAGTTTGGAGTCAGCTTTTACAAATTTATTCTGAGCAAAAGAAATATGCCGAACTTTATCAATATGCAGAAAATGCTTTGGATTATTTTCCGAACCAAGCTATAATTCACTATTATGATGGTTTGGCAAACATCGGTTTAAATAAATTAGCAGATGCAACCAATTCTTTGAAGACAGCCATAAATTTAACCAATAAAAACCTCTATTTGCAAGGTGATGTGTTGGTTAGCTTAATCAATGCCTATCATTTGCAAAAAAAATATTTAGAATCTAAAGAGTTGGTTACCAAATATTTACCAAAAGAAAATGATTATGAAGCCAAAGTCTTAGAATCTTTTGGTGATTCATATTTTTATAACGGAGACTCTACGAATGCATTAAAATATTGGAACAAATCAAAAGAAAAGGGCAATAAATCAGAAGAATTATCCAAAAAAATAGCTGATAAGAAAATATGAGTGCTAAGTATATTTTTTTTTTGATAACTATATTTTTCCTTTTTGGTTGTAAGGCACGTCCCAAAAAAAATAGTATTCAACAAAATCAAGATGAAATTGAGCTAATAGAAACTAACAATAGCAAACCTTTTTCTTTGTTAAAAATCAACAACTTAGATAGTTTCATTACTAAAAACCAAATTCCTTATCAATTAGTAAATGCTGAAGCTGATATAGATTATTCGGATAGTGAACAATCCATATCAGGAACCATGAATTTACGAATGATAAAAGATAGTATCATTTGGGTGAGTATCCAAAAGTTTGGGTTTGAAGGGATGAGAGCTATTTTCAGAAAAGATAGTTTTTTTATTATGAATAGATTGGAGAAAACATATATCGCTAATTCTATCGCAAGCATCTCTGACATTACTGGTATCTCCTTAAATATCAAAGATTTACAAAGTGTTTTATTAGGAACCCCTACTCTTCCATTTCCTGAAAAACCTTGTTTTATCACTTCAAAAGATGGCTATTCCATTGAACAATATTCAGATAAAAAAGATAAATTTGAAATTAATTGGAACTTTATTGACCCAGATATTAGTTCTATACATTACAAAAAAAGCACGAATGATATTTATTTCAATATCCAACAACAAGATTATCAAGAAAATACACAATTAAATAATCATAAATTTCCGAACATTCGGAAAATAAATCTCGTATCACCCAAAAAGACATTCAATATAGATTTGAAATTCACTGAAATTGTCTGGAATGAAAGCAAAAAATTACCCTTCGAGATTCCTTCACATTACAAAAAAGTAACTCAATTTTAAGTAGTTATGAGAATAGTATGCTTCATTCTTTTGGTATTAATGGCACAATGGTGCCCTGCTCAAGTCGTTAAGAGAGATCATCTTGAAAAACAACGCAAAGAACTAATTTCTGATATCAAACAGAAAAAGACGGAGTTGCAACATACTCAAAAAGAGAAAAAAGAGACATTGCTGGAAAAACAAAAAATCAATCAAGCTTTAATAAAAAATCAAACTATCGTTGGCTCTTTAAAAAAAGAAGTTAATACTATTGAAAATAGTTTAGACAGGACTCAAAATGTCATTTCATGCTTAAATGCAGATTTGGTTTCAATAAAAAATGAGTACAATAATCATTGGCAAGCCATTTATTGCGATTATAGATTCAAACAAGAGGTAATTCCCACATCCAATTCATACAATCAGAATATTCTAAGAAAATATTATCTGAATGTGTATAAGAATTTCCGTCAAAAAGAAATCCTTGCCATTCGAAATACCCAATCCGATTTAACTGATAAAAAACAAGAGAGAGCTGAGCAATTGGACTCAAAATCAATGGTTTTAGATAACGAATCGCAAAAACAAATGCAATTGCATACAGACCTTCAAAAGAAAGATAATGAAATCAAGGAGCTGACGAATACTGAAAAACAATTAGCCAAATTGATTGAAAAAAGACAAAAAGCTCATGAAGAATTAAATTTGGCAATTGAAACAATTATTCGGGATGAAATGAATAGAAAATTAGCTGCAGCCAGAAACAAAAGATCTAAAAATTCTGGTGGCATCATGTCTGCTTCTATTAATAAAACTTCCAAATCTAATACTGCAGTAATTACCGAGACGCCTGAATCGGCAGAATTATCCAATCATTTTTCTAGTAATAAAGGCAAATTGCCTTGGCCAGTAGAGAAAGGCTTTATCAGTAAAAAATACGGTGTGCAACCACACCCAGAACTCAAAACTGTCATGGTAAAAAACAATGGAATTGACATTACCACAGATAAGGGTTCGAAAGTAAGAGCTGTTTTTGAAGGAACTGTGGTAGGTGTACAATTTGTTCCTGGATGCAATTATGTTGTCATTTTACAACATGGAAATTTTTATACAGTTTATTCTAATTTAGAAAGAACACTAGTAAAAATGGGGGATAAGATAAATACCAAACAAAGTATTGGCGCTGTTGCAAATAATGAAAATTCTGAGGTACATTTTGAGGTTTGGAAGGATAAAATTAAAATGGATCCCTCCCAATGGGTAAATAAATAATTGTCATTTTACAACAAAAAATTGTTTTTTACATTTATCTTTATAGCAAAGAATAAATTTTGTAAGAAGTAAGATTATAGCGTTGTTTATGGCACAAAAGAGAGACTTCAGTTCGGCAAAAGGCGAGGATAAAAAAGTGAAATTAAGTAAGGAAAAAATCAAAAATGCATTAAAGATTTTTAAATATATAAGACCTTACAAAGTACAATTTATCATTGGTTTATTACTACTCAGCACATCCAGTTTGTTATTCATGATTTTTCCAGGAGCAGCTGGTGAGATGGCAAATACTGCCACAGGAAAAGGAAAGTTATCCATTCCTGTTAAAAATTTCGGTTGGATTTTTCTGATAATTTTGATTATTCAAGGTGTAATTTCTTATTTCAGAACAACTCTTTTTGCTTATGTGAGTGAAAAAGGGATGGCAGATCTTAGGAAATCACTTTACAATAAAATCATGACCCTAGATATCACATTTTTCGAATCTAGAAGGGTTGGTGAATTATCAAGCAGACTTACAGCGGATGTCAATCAATTGCAAGAGGTTTTTTCTATTACTTTGGCAGAGTTCATTCGACAGCTCGTTATTTTAATTGCTGGATTGATAATTCTTGGCTTTTTAGCACCAAAATTATCCTTATTGATGTTGCTTACTTTTCCATTCATCGTTATTTTGGCGATGGTTTTTGGCAGGTATGTTCGAAATATTTCCAAAGCCAGACAAGATGAATTGGCAAATAGTAATGTGATTGTTGATGAAACATTACAATCTTTTCATACGGTAAAATCATTCACCAACGAGTTTTTCGAATCTATTAGATATGCCAAATCTATTGATGAATTGGTGAAAATATCCCTAAAAGCAGCTAGAATCCGGGGAATATTTTTCACTTTTATTATCACAATATTATTTGGCGGAATTTTCTTTATACTCTGGAGAGGAGCGGTTATGGTCGAAAGTGGAGAAATGCAAGTCGGCGATTTGTTTTCATTCATTATATATACTGGATTAATCGGTGGAGCAATTGCAAGTATCGGGAGTTTATACACTTCCATTGCCAGTGCAATCGGGGCGACAGAAAGAATATTGGAAATATTGGACCCAATATCGCTTACAATAGATTTGAAGGAAATATTTCATTTAAAAATATTTCTTTTTCCTACCCATCCAGAACAGATGTTAAAGTATTGAATGATATCAGTTTAGAAATTGAGAAAGGTAAAAATATTGCATTGGTAGGAGCCAGTGGAGTAGGAAAATCAACCATTATCCAATTACTTTTACAATATTATAAACCAAATGAGGGTGATATATTGGTGGATGGAAAAAATATTACCAGCTACAATCTCACTGAGTATAGAAAAAATATGGCTTTAGTACCGCAAGAAGTTATGCTATTTGGTGGTACCATTCGAGAAAATCTACAATATGGTAAGCCAAATGCAACAGATTTGGAACTCAAAGAAGCTGCACAGAAAGCTAATGCATGGGAATTTATAGAATCATTTCCTGATCAATTAAATACATTGGTGGGTGAAAGAGGCATCAAATTATCAGGAGGACAAAGGCAAAGAATTGCAATTGCAAGGGCAATATTGAGAGACCCAACCATCCTTTTATTGGATGAAGCGACATCTTCATTAGATGCAGAGTCTGAAAAGCTGGTGCAAGAAGCCTTACAGAAATTGATGAAAGATAGAACATCCATCATTATTGCACATCGTTTGGCAACCATTAGAGATGTTGATTGTATCTACGTATTAGAAAATGGTAAAATAATTGAGAAAGGGACACACCAAGAATTGTCCTCAATTCCAAATGGAGCCTATAACAGTTTAGCTAGGCTTCAATTTAATAATGACTAATAATCAACATTTTATAAAATATATTTTTTAATTATACGTAAATCATTGCAATAACAAAAATAGATTTATATTATAATTTGGCAATATATTTGTAAGTAATATGTTGAATAAAAATGATATATTAATCAAAGATTCTCTTTTGCAAAAGTATTACAAAAAAATATCATTGGATTAGTGAATTAATTATTCAAAGTTTGCATGACAGCTGATGATTTATCAAATTACTTAAATTCTCCTGAGCAGCTGATGAATATCAGTATAGAGGAGCTGACAAAATGGGCAAATAAATATCCCTATAGCCAGCATTTAAAGTATTTGTTATGGAGAAAGGCGAGGCAAACGGATCATCCCTTAGAAAAGACTTATGAGCAGTCTTGTGCAGCTTATACATATGACCGTCAACATTTATTTGATTTAATACAAAACTTCCCAAATTCAAAAGAACCTGAGGTTGCAACAATAATAGTAGAAAAGAAGCAATAGAAATTGACTCGAAGGAAGCCATTGCAACTCCACTTACAAAAATATCAAATTACCCTAAGACTTCTGTAGAAGCAAGTACTGAGAATCCAGTAGTAAAAGATTCAGAAAATTTGATAGAAGAAGGTATGAGATTTGATAATATGATTGAAGATAGACAAATAACCTTATCATCTGATGTGGTGAAGTTTGTTGATAAATTTATGAGTTTGGAAAAGGAGGTTGTGCCAAATAAGAGTAATATCGAACATAATTTGGAGCAAATTTGGGAGAAGAAAATTCATCAGGATACTTTTATCCAACATGAACCTACACCAAAGACTGCTTTTAGTAGTTGGTTAAATACCCTAAAGGCGCCAAAAGTAGTTGCACAAAAGATGGATGACTTCATCGTACCAAATACTGCAACGAAATCTGAAGCGATAAATAAGCAAGAAAAGGCAAAACCAAAAGCATCAAAACCAAAAAAAGACACTGAAAAATCGGGTGCTGAAAAAAGTTTGGAGAAGTCAGAAGATATTTTTTCGGAGCATTTAGCAGAATTATTGGCAAAACAAGGCCATAATAAACGTGCAATTCAAATGTTTGAGAAATTAATTTTGGCATTTCCCGAAAAAAGCACTTACTTTGCAGAAAAAATTGAAAAATTGAAAATTTAATACTTTACCATGCTGACATTAATGACCGTTTTAATTGCTCTTGTTGGATTTCTGTTAATTGCAACAGTTTTGATTCAAAATCCTAAAGGTGGTGGAATTGACTCTACTTATGGTGGACAATCTGCAACTCAAATGTTTGGAGCAGCAAGATCAACAGATTTTATTGAAAAATTGACTTGGTACCTAGTTATAGCTTTATTTGTTCTTTGTATCGTAACATCTTTGATGGTTAGCGGTGGAGCTCAAGCAGCTGCCGTTCCACAATAATTCAATGATATCATTATATCGAAAGAGGCTGTCATTTTAACAAAATGATAGCCTTTTTTATTTACTTGTTTAATTAATATTTATCAAGCAGTATCTAGCTCTAAAAACTAACAACAATCCATAAAATTTAATCTATTATTATTTCTAATTTTGCAAAAAAATTGAATTATGAAAATATTCTGTATTGGAAGAAATTATGCGGAACATGCAAAAGAATTAAACAATGCTGTTCCAACAAGTCCAATTGTTTTCATGAAACCCCCAACAGCACTTTTATTGGATAATCAACCATTTTTCTATCCCGAATTCAGCAAGGATATTCATTATGAATTGGAAATTGTCTTGAAAATTTGTAAAAATGGCAAACATGTTCAACCTGAATTTGCATCGACTTATTATGATAAAATTGCTTTAGGCATTGATTTTACAGCAAGAGATGTGCAAGAAAAATGTAAAGAAAAAGGGCATCCTTGGGAAATTGCTAAAGCTTTTGACCAATCAGCTGTACTTAGCTCGACTGTCGATCTCCCTCAAAATTATCAGGAAGGCATATCCTTTCACCTCCTAAAAAATGGAATTAAAGTTCAGGATGGAAACACTAAAGATTTGATTTTTTCGTTTAATCAACTCATCTGTCATATTTCCAAATATTTTACATTACAGCAAGGTGATTTAATCTATACAGGAACGCCAAGTGGTGTCGGACCAGTGCAAAAAGGAGATAAATTAGAGGGTTTTTTAGGAGAAAAGCAATTATTATCTTGCGAAGTGAAATAAATATTTTAATTTTTTTAGAATTAAATTTACCTTTGCCCCGAATTTCATTACTAACAGACACTTTAGTCTGTACATATTATAAAATAATATAATTTATGTCATATTTATTTACCTCTGAATCAGTATCTGAAGGACATCCGGACAAAGTAGCTGATCAGATTTCTGATGCATTGATTGATAATTTTTTAGCATTTGACGCAGATTCAAAAGTTGCATGTGAAACTTTAGTAACTACTGGACAAGTAATTCTTGCAGGAGAAGTGAAGTCAAATACCTATTTGGATGTGCAACAAATTGCAAGAGATGTAATTCGCAAAATCGGATATACTAAAAGCGAATATATGTTCGAAGCAAATTCTTGTGGTGTGCTATCTGCTATTCATGAGCAATCTGCAGACATCAATCAAGGTGTAGAAAGAAAAAATCCAGAAGAGCAAGGTGCTGGTGATCAAGGTATGATGTTTGGTTATGCAACTAACGAAACTGCAAACTATATGCCTTTAGCTTTGGATATAGCTCATGCTATTTTAATAGAGCTAGCTAATTTGAGAAGAGAAAACAACGAAATCAAATATTTGCGTCCAGATGCAAAATCTCAAGTAACTTTAGAATATTCTGATGACAACAAGCCAACTAGGATTGATGCTATCGTTATTTCTACTCAACATGATGATTTTGCAGATGACAATGAAATGTTAGCAAAAATCAAGAGTGATTTGATAGGCATTTTGATTCCAAGAATCAAAGCTAAATATCCTCAATATGCCCATTTCTTCAATGATCAAATCACTTATCATATCAATCCTACAGGGAAATTCGTAATCGGAGGACCTCATGGAGATACTGGATTAACTGGTAGAAAAATCATTGTAGATACCTACGGTGGTAAAGGAGCACACGGTGGTGGGGCTTTCAGTGGAAAAGATCCAAGTAAAGTGGACCGTTCTGCTGCTTATGCAACCAGACATATCGCTAAAAATTTGGTAGCTGCTGGTTTGTGTGATGAAGTGTTGGTTCAAGTTTCTTATGCAATTGGTGTGGCTAAGCCTACATCAATTAATGTGAATACTTATGGAACTGCAAAAGTTGGGATGAATGACGGAGCAATCAGCAAAATCGTCGAAGGCGTATTTGATATGAGACCGTATTTCATTGAGCAAAGATTGAAATTAAGAAATCCAATCTATAGCGAAACAGCTGCTTATGGTCACATGGGTAGAAATTCCGAGACAGTAACTAAAACATTTAAGTCTCCAAATGGTGAAAATAAAACTGTTACAGTTGAATTGTTCACTTGGGAAAAACTCGATATGGTAGATAAAGTAAAAGCTGCATTTAAGCTCTAATAGTAAAGTTATAAAAGGCGATTTTCGATAGAAAGTCGCCTTTTTTGTTTCTATTAAATTTTTAAAATATTTACAAATTGAAGTAATAATTTAAAAATTATTGGATACTTTTATACGAAAATGATAACGTTGTTGTCAAATAATTTAATTGTAATTTAATGTCATCTATTTTGAAAAAATATTCTACCCAAATATGCCGAATTGTTGGTAAACTATTGCTTAGAGCTCAAAAAAGGAGATAGATTGTTTATCCATACCACTACTTTAGCAGAGCCATTAGTCAAAGAAGTTTGGAGATATGCCATCAGAGCTGGGGCATTTGTGGAGACTGAGCTAGACTTCGAAGGGAAGCAGAAAATTTTTATGCATGAAGCCTCTGAAGCTCAACTCAAAAAAGTATCTGATTGGGAAATGGATGCCATGAGCAATTTCGATGCCTATCTATCCATTCGAGCACCCTTTAGTTTAAAACAAACTGAAGAAATAGATCAACAAAAATTAAACTGGAGAAACGAAGCTTTAGCGCCTTTGAATAAAATATATTTCGAACGTATTGCGGATAGAAGACTAAAAAGATGCCTTTGTCAATACCCTACTCAGGCAAATGCAGATGAAGCAGGGATGACTTTAGAAGCCTATCAACATTTCGTTTTTGATGCTTGCAATCTTTTTGAAGACCACCCCATGGAATCTTGGCTCAAAGTGAGAGCTGAACAACAAAAAATAGTCGATTTTTTAAATATAAAATCTGAAATTCAGTATAAAGGGACAAATATTGATATCACTTTCAATACAAAAGGAAGGACTTGGATAAATTCGGATGGCAGAAATAATATGCCTTCAGGAGAGGTTTTCACTTCCCCAATTGAAGATTCTGTTAATGGGCACATCCATTTTAGTTTCCCAGGCATTCACGGTGGGAAAGCCGTTGAAGGGGTGACACTTTGGGTAAAAGATGGCTATATTGAACGTTGGGATGCCCAAGAAGGAAAAGATTATTTGGATCAGATCTTTAAAATTCCAGGCACCAGAAGATTTGGAGAAGCCGCTATAGGCACCAACTACAAAATACAACAGATTACAAAAAATATTCTATTTGATGAAAAAATTGGTGGTTCTGTGCATATGGCGATTGGACAATCATACCTTCAATGTGGCGGAAAAAATGAATCCTCAGTACATTGGGATATGATTACTGACATGAAAAATGGTGGAGAAATCTATGCTGACGGAGAATTGATTTATAAAAATGGTGTTTTTACCCTCTAATCTTTATTTCATTTCGTACATTTGAATAATTAAACAATTTCATAAATGAAGAACTGCTTACTTTTCTTTGCAATTATATTTTGTACTCCATTGTTTTCACAAAAAAGTACTCCTTTTTATCAAATTGACAGTGTTCAAGAAATAAGAATTGTATTTACCCAAAGCAATTGGGATTATTTGATGGATACAGCTAAATTGGGGACTGAAGAAACATTTCTAATTGCAAAATCAGTAACAGTAAATGGGGAAGTATTTGATAGTGTGGGTGTTAAATATAAGGGAAATAGTACCTATAATCAAAACAACAAAAAGAATCCGCTTCATATCGAATTAAATACTGTAAAGAAAAAGCAAGATTACCTTGGCATCACAGATATCAAATTGTCGAATGTTTGGTCGGATCCCTCATTTGTTAGAGAGGCATTAAGCTACTACCTTTTAGCAAATTATATGCATTGTCCAAGAGCTAATTATGCAAAAGTATATATTAATGATGTCTATTATGGACTGATGTCCAATCAAGAAAATATAGGAAAAGATTTTTTTAATGATCATTTCAGTACTTCAGATGGAATTGCATTCAAGTGTAATCCAATTAGTATTGGTGGTGGCGTCGGCGGAAATACTGCAAGACCCGATTTGACTTATAAGGGTCAGGATTCATCCCTTTACAATAAATCTTATGAATTGAGAACCGATTATGGGTGGAAGGATTTGGTGAAATTGATTGATACTTTAAATAACAACACCTCAAAAATTGAGGGAATTTTAGATGTAGATAGGGCAATTTGGATGTTGGCATTTAACAATTTATTTGTAAATTTAGATAGTTATAGCGGTGCTTTTGCACAAAATTATTACTTGTATAAAGACAAAAACAACCGTTACAATCCAATAGTTTGGGATTTAAATATGTCTTTTGCGGCTTTCACGATGACAGGTGGCACTCCGCCTAATGTAGATACCACCACCTCAAAAACAATGTCGCCAACATTACATTTTACCAATGCAGCTAGGCCACTCATCAGTAAATTGATGGCAAATGCAACTTATAAAAGAATGTATTATGCTCATTTGAAAACGATGATGCAAGAGTCATTCTTGAGTGGCTTGTACTTACAAGTGGGTCAACAAATGCAAAATATTATCAAAACTGCTGTTGAATCTGATGTAAATAAATTCTACACCAATCAAGCTTTTTATGACAATCTGACTAAAAGTGTAAAAGGAAATACAGGTCCTGGTGGTGGTACTTCCATTGGTATAAAAAGCCTTATGGACAATAGAGCAGCATTTTTGAACAACTTAGCAGAATTTAAAGCAATTGCACCAGTAATTGGGGAGCGAAAAACTATCCCTACCCTACCCAAAACAAGTGAATTAATGACCATTACTGCAAATATAACAGGCACCATTACGAATGTTATTTTGGGATATCGTGGTGACAAAGATGATAAGTTTTTGAAAGTCAATATGTTTGATGATGGACAACATAATGATGGGAATGCAAACGATGGTATTTTTGGGGCAAGCATCATCCCTGATGCTAAAAAGGTACAATATTATATTTATGCTGAAAATAACGAGGCTGGAATTTTTTCTCCACAAAGAGCTGAGCATGAATACCATATACTTTTATTAGAAAGCAACCCTCCACTAAAAGGAGAGATTGTAATCAATGAATTATTGGCAGACAATGTGGCTGGCACAGCCAACAACAATGGCGACCACGAAGATTGGATTGAGTTTTACAATACTTCTTCAAGAGATATTAATTTGGCAGATTGTTATTTGACAGATGATCTCAACCAAAAATCGAAATGGAATTTCCCATCACAATCCGTCATTAGATCCAAAGGCTATTTGATTGTTTGGGCTGATGGAAAATCAGATCCAACGGAGATACATAGCAGTTTTAAACTATCAAAATCTGGAGAAAGTTTGTTTCTATATTCCACAGATTCTACCACTTTATTGGATAATGTTAGTTTTGGGCAGCAAGATACCGATATTTCATATGGTAGATATCCAAATGGAACTGGAGCATTCACAAAAATGCCAATGACCTTTAATAGTATGAATTCATTAACAGTTTCTATCATTGACATCAATACTAATGAGGTAATCCATTTTTATCCAAACCCAACTGGAAATGTTCTTACCATAGAAAGTAATGCGGCATTTAACAAAATCAAAGTTTATGATATTTTGGGTAAATTAGTCGAAACAGCACATTTTCAAGATTCAAAATCCTATCAATTGGATGTAAAAAACTACCTAAATGGCATTTATTTCATTCAAGTAAACAATAATCCTTTAGAAAGAATAATTGTAAGTCATTAGTTTATTGGTGATTGAAATGCAAATTGTTTAAAAGAATAAATTATCTTAAGAAATTCAATCACAATTATTTATTCTCCTCCAATTCAATGGATAAGGAATAAGGTAGGTTTTCTTGAGATATTGTTTCCAGCTTTGAAGAATTAGGTTTCATTTGCATTTCCATTTTTCCACCATTAATTATATCTTGATGATTGATAAACAGCTTTTTATACTCTTTTCCATTCAATTTAGTGCCATCAAAGTATAGATGGTTTTCCGAATTTCCATTCGCTATAATCTCAAATTGTTTTCCATTCACTTGATTCAATTTTATCTTTGAGAATAAAGGTGAGCCTAGTACATACTGATTGGAGCCTGGGCAAACAGGATAGAAACCCATGGCTGAGAAAACATACCAAGCCGAAGTTTGCCCGTTATCTTCATCACCACAAAGTCCGTCTGGGGCATTTTTATACAATTTTTGCATAATTTCTCTAACCTTTTGCTGTGTTTTCCAAGGTTGACCAGCATAATTATAGAGATAAGGCATGTGCTGAATAGGTTGATTCCCATGAGCATATTGTCCCATATTGATGATGAGCATTTCTGTAATTTCATGAATTTGGCTACCATAATAACTATAGTCGAAAGTAGGGGCAGCAATAAATACACTATCTAATTTCTCTACAAATTGCTTTTTACCACCCATTAGATTCATCAACCCATTGATGTCATGGAAGACACACCATGTCCAATGCCAAGCATTCCCTTCGGTAAAAGCATCGCCCCATTTGTCTGGACGGAATGGGGATTGAAAGCTGCCATCACTATTGCGCCCCCTCATGAAATTTGTATTTTTATCAAAAACATTTTTGAAATAAAATGCTCTTTTCAACAAGGTATCTTGCTCATTTTTAGGCTTATTTAAGGCAACCGCAAGTTTCCATGCTGCAAAATCATCATAACTATACTCCAAAGTCCTCGCCACATTTTCATTAACTTTCACATTATAAGGTATGTAACCCAACTGATTGTAATACTCAACTCCATATCTGCCTACGGAGCTCATGGGACCAGCATTATTTGTATTTTTCAAAATCGCCTCATACAAAATGTTTTGGCTTTGCATTTGAACACCTTTGCTGTAAGCATCTGAAATAATGGAAGCTGAATTGGAGCCAATCATACAATCACGATGTCCTGGGCTTGCCCATTCAGGCAACCATCCACTTTCCCTGTAAGTATTGGCTAATCCCTCCATCATTTGGCTACTCATATCTGGGTAGCAAAGGGCGAAAAAGGGAAAAACGGCTCTAAAAGTATCCCAAAACCCATTATCGGTAAATAAATACCCTGATTCCACTTTCCCATTATAAGGACTGTAGTGAACGATTTTGTTGCTTTTGTCCACCTCATAAAATTTCCTAGGAAACAAAAGGGTTCTATAAAGTGCTGTATAAAAAGTCGTAAGCTGGTCATCCGTCCCTCCAGAAACTTCTATTCTGCTCATCCATTTGTTCCAGGTTTGTTTTCCTTCTTCACAAACGGTATCGAAATTTTTATCGCCGATTTCACTTTTCAAATTCCATTCTGCCTGTTCTTCACTAATGAAGGAAGACGCAATCTTCAAATGTACCGTTTGCTGGTCGTTGGTATTCAATCGGATGACAGAACCTACATGTTTGCCCATAGCTTCCAATTTATTTCCATATAGCACACCATCTTTGGAAAGATTTACTTCCTCGAAAGCTTTATCCACATAAATGACAAAATAGTTTTTGAAATTGGAAGGGACGCCACCAGAGGCATTGCAGGAATATCCAGTAATTTTTCTTTCATTTGGGAAAATTTTGATGGATGAATTTTTGAAAAAAGCATCTACAATCAAATAAGCATTTTCCGTTTTTGGATAGGTTATTCTGAACATGGAGGCTCTATCTGTAGGGGTTATTTCGATAGTAGTGTTATAATCTGCCAAATATGCCTTGTAATAATGCGGTTTTGAAATTTCCGCTTTATGAGAAAACCAAGATTCTCTCAAATTTTCATCAAAAATCATTTTTTCAGTAGTCGCAAAAATGGAGAAAGCCCCATAATCATTGATCCATGGAGAGGGTTGATGGGTCTGTTTGAAGCCTCTGATTTTATTTGCACTATATTGGTAGCCCCAACCATTCCCCATTTTATTGGTTTGTGGTGTCCAGAAATTCATTCCCCAAGGCATAGCAATGGCTGGATAGGTGTTTCCATTAGACAACTCATACTTTGAATCAGTGCCAATAAGTGGATTTATATATTGGGTGAAATCAACAATATTATTTTGTGCAAAAGAAAATTGGGTTACAAATATTAAAATTAAAAAAAAGCTACCTCTCATCGAAATCAAATTGAATTTTTAAATCATCTTGCAATATAATTAATAGCCTAGAATTATTCATTAAATAATTGATTCTCAAATTTTGATATCCATTCCCAAATGAATCATTACCAAAAATTTTAATAAGATTGTATCTTTATCCCATCAAATTAAAATATGCGGTTTCAAGAATATAGTATTGCGGACGAAATAAAAAGAAATTTGGAATCTATGGGCTTCAAAAGACCCACAGATATACAGTTTAAATCGATTCCCCCGATTTTGAGGAAAGAAGATGTCCTTGCAATTGCTCAGACGGGTACTGGGAAAACAGCGGCATTTGCTATTCCAATTATCCATCTGCTCCATGAGAAAAAAAGAAAAGTAAAAAACCTTGGTATTCAATGCATTGTACTAGCTCCAACAAGAGAATTGGCATTGCAAATAACAAAGGTTTTCAATCAATTGGAGAAAGGGTCGAGAGTGACTTCCATCTCTATTTTTGGGGGAGTAGAGCAGGATCCACAAATCAATAAATTACTGGAAGGTGTAGATGTATTAGTTGCAACACCTGGAAGGGTTTTCGATTTGCAACATCAAGGATATATCAAATTAGCCAATACCTCAATTATCGTTTTGGACGAAGCCGATCATATGTTAGACCTCGGCTTTATTCAGGATATAAGGGATTTGAGCCGCTATCTTCCGAAAGAAAGGCAGACTTTGTTCTTTTCTGCAACGATAAATGATGAAATCAAAAAACTAGCTTATTCACTGGTTACCAACCCAATACGTATTCAGATTGCACCAAAGGAACGAGTTTCTAAAAATATTGACCATTCCAAGTTTTTTGTCAAGGCAGATGAGAAGCGATTTTTTTTGGAGAGAATCATTAAAGAACATGAAGACAAAAAAATCATTGTTTTTGTCAGAACTAAAGTTAGAGCGGAGAGAGTGTCAAAAGCCATGGAAAGAGCATTTATCGATACAATGACTTTACATGGCGACAAGGATCAAAAAGACAGGTTTGACGTATTAGACAAATTCAGGAAAGGCATATGTAAAGTATTGATTGCCACTGATGTAAGTGCAAGAGGGATTGACATTCCGAATGTAGATTATGTGGTGAATTACGACTTGCCTGATGTTGCTGAAAATTATGTCCATAGAGTCGGTAGAACGGGCAGGGGTACACAATATGGAATTGCAGTTTCCTTTTGTAGTGAAGAAGAAAATGAATTATTAGTAGAAATCGAAGCTTTTTTGACAAAACCAATTGTAGAAATAAAAATAGATTTGTCAGATTATAAAAAGACGATCGATTTTACAGAAGATAGCACCACCTACGATTTGAATTTATTAATGAAAGAGGTTGAAGAATTTGAGGCTGTCCAAAAGAAGAAAGCAAAATCTAAGAAAATAAAGAAGTAATTAAAAATTCGGATTTTGCATCATAAAAATCGGCATATTGGTGGTTATGACTTTGAGCTTTTGTCTCAAAATTTACCTGAGTTGACCAACTATATCATTCAAACCAAATTTGGCGGTTTATCCATAGATTTTGCCAATCCAAAAGCGGTAAAATCACTGAATAAAGCTTTGCTTTTCACTGATTATGGTATAACTTATTGGGAAATTCCAGAAGGTTATTTATGTCCGCCCATTCCCGGCAGGGCAGATTATTTGCATCACATTTCGGAATTAGTTCCTGAAAATCAAAAAGATATCACTTGCCTAGATATTGGCGTAGGTGCCAATTGCATCTATCCCATTATTGGCGTAAAAGAATTTGGATGGAATTTTGTGGGCACAGATATTGACCCAAAATCTATTGAATCTGCTAAAAAAATAGTTAATCAAAATAATATTTTGAAAGACAAGGTAGAAATTCGGCTTCAAGAAAATAAAAATTGGATATTCAATGGCGTGATAAAATCACATGAAAAATTGGATATCAGTATTTGCAATCCTCCTTTTCATCTATCCAAATCGGCTGCTGACAAAGGAACTTTGCGGAAAATCAGTCATCTACAACAAAAAAACACTCCTAAACTTCAATTAAACTTTGGCGGAAATTCCAATGAGCTATGGTGTGAAGGTGGCGAAATGGCATTTATAGAAAAAATGATACAAGAAAGCAGTATTTACAGGCAATATATTGTTTGGTTCACCACCTTAGTTTCTAAAGAAAGCCATTTGAAACCGATTTATTTTTTATTAAAAAAAGCAAAGGTGAAAACACAAAGAACTTTTGATATGCAGTTGGGAAACAAAGTCAGCCGAATCGTAGCTTGGCGATTTTAATTTTATTATAAATTCAACTCCACCCTTTTCCATTCATTTTGAAGCACCAAATTAGACAATTCATTCAAATCATGGTTGAAATTCAAGCCTTTAGGCTCTTTATTAAACAAATTCAAAGCGACCAATTCATTTTTCAATTCCGAAATGGTACAATTTCCAGATTTATATTTTGCTAAATAGTACATCCAAGGCAAGGAAGGCGTATAATTTGCCCTTTTGCGATATTCTTCATCCTTGTCTAATAACTTCAATTGATTAAATGTTTTGATGAGTTGGTTGTAATTTTTATTAAGCAACATCGCTTTGCTATAAGCTGTAAAAAAAAGATGCCATCTATATTCGAAAATATCTTTTTTGAAAGCTGCCTGAAACACAAATGCATGATTTTCAGCTTGTTTTGTTTTGTCGCAATCGATTAAGGCAAAAACCATAAAGGCAACATGGCCAATTTTATTGTAAATATTGGGGGAAAATTTTGATAAATTATTAGTGGATTGCAGGAGAGAAAGTGCTTCTTTGGGCTTTTTATTTCTCAATAAAACGGCTGCTAAATTATTTACATAATACAAATAATCATTATTCTGCTCTTTGATGGACAAATATCCATATTTAGATGCCGCAGCAAAATTGTTTATCGATGCATTGTACAAAAGACATTGGCTATAAAATTCGTCAAAATTCTTCTGGAATAGAATCTGCCACTATTCAACATTTGGTCAAAATGGGCAAACATCCCTTCTAGCATTTTATAATCATGCTGATTATGAGCTATGAAGACCAACCGAACCCAAGCCAACATCCGATTATAACCGTCCAAAGTTTCGTTATAAAATACGGAACTCAACCAAGGAAACCAGTCTTGTCCGGGTTCTTTTTTAAGAACGAACTGATTGATGATATCCGTTGTCGCTTCATGCAATTTATCATTCACCAGCCTTGAATATTCATAATCAGTTCGGTATTTATTGATAAAATTATTGATTATTTCAAAATCACGATGACGGAGTCTGATTTGCAAAAAATGTCGATAAACACGATAAACTTCATACAATTTAACAAAATTAAAATAGGAGGCATTTACTGATTTTGACAGTTTTAGCAATTCTTTTTCTGTCTCTGGGACGATAGTGTCGGTCATTATTTGATGCTCCCATTGAAACAATTTTCCAAGCATCTTATCCACATCAAAATGGTCAATGAGCTTTGAACACCAGTCTTTTACATAGCTATATTTTCGTTTATCTATATTTTCATCAAAAACAATTTCAGGCTCATTTTTAAGCACTTTTAAAATGATTGTGTCCAAAATTTGATTTTTCTCTTCATCATCAAACCTTCGGCTGTGCTTCAAAAAATAGGCTTCATGGGGCAAAATTGCCTCAACGAAATTGTTGAATTTCAACAATTTCTGTTTTTTAACTGTATTATAAAGTAATTCCTCCATCAACACTTATGGTTGCTCCATTAATATAATTTGCCAAATCAGATGCTAAAAAACAGTAAATATTTGCAATATCCTCTGGTTTTCCGAGTCTGTTTACAGGTACTTTTTCCTTCATTTTATCCAAAACAGCTTCTGGCATTGCCTGCACCATCTCAGTTAGGATGAATCCTGGAGCTACTGCATTTACATTAACTCCTTTTTTTCCTAGTTCTTTGCCCAAGTTTTAGTCATCGCTATCACACCAGCTTTAGTAGCAGCATAGTTGGTCTGTCCAAAATTGCCATAAAGCCCGACAACGGAAGATGCATTGATAATTCTTCCAAAGCCATTTGCCACCATAATTGGTGCAATTATTTTTGTACAATTGAACACACCTTTAAGATTTACATCTATCACTTGGTCCCATTGATCATCCGTCATTTTCAATAAAGACGCATCTTTTGTAATCCCTGCATTATTGATTAAAACATCGATTTTTCCATATTTTTCAGTTATAGAATCCACCGCAGATTTTATTTCATTTGAGTCAGTAGTATTTACTTTATAAAAGTGAGCGATATATCCATTATTTAATAACTGTTGCTCCAATTCTTTTCCCCGCTCCTCATTCAAATCCCAAATATTAACTATGCTTCCATATTCTGCAAAAGCCTCTACTGTAGCTTTCCCAATTCCACTTGCTCCACCTGTGACTATTACCACTTTTTTTTCTAACGAATTCATCTCAAGAAATTTTTAAATATAAAACTAATAAATTTAAGGCAAAAATATGGCTAACTACATAGAATTCAATATAAAATTAATTATTATTCATGTAATTGAATATATAGTCGCATACATTAATTTCTACTTATACAATTGATTATCTTATATTTAAATACATATTTTGTATTTTGTCTGATTCTATTTTTATTTTATATACCTATTTAATGTAATTAATTTATTTAGATATTTACTGTACCAAATAAATTTAATAATTTAAAAAAGTATGAATTACTCTCAAGCTACGAGTATTTTACTGCTAATATATATGGCATTCACTCTTTATATTGTGTATAGAGGTGCTAAAAAAACAAAAAACCTACAAGATTTTGCTTTAGGGAATGGGTTTTCGCCAATAGTACTAGGGCTCTCTTTGGCAGCAGGGATAACTAGTGCTGCAACATTTATCATCAATCCGGGTTTTGTTGCATTTTTTGGCTGGAGTGCTTTTTTAGCAATGTCGGTGGTACTACCTTTAGGATTATTCCTTTCATTGATCGTATTAACCAAGAGTTTTCGAAAATATGGAGCGAATTTAAAAGCAATAACATTGGCTCAATGGGTAGGAAAAAGATTTGATAGTCAGCTATATACAAGGTTTTTGGCTTTTTCATCCTTATTAATTATCACTTTTATTGTATTAATATGTGTTGGTCTCACCAAAGTAATTGCTGGAGCATTGGGCTCAAATGAATTTATATCTTTAATTGGAATCGTAGTTTTTGTATTTGGTTACATTATGTTTGGAGGTGCAAATTCCATGATATATACGAATGTAGTGCAAGCAATTATAAAGCTTTTTGTGGCTGTTATTTTGGTTTTTTCTGGTATTGACTATTTCACCAATGGTGTTGAAGCATTTTATCAAAAATTAAATGAAATTGATATCAATTTACTAAAAAATTACAATCCCAAAAGCCCACTTTTTAGAGATTGGTTTGAAGTAGTGTTTTGTAATTTTATTGTAGGAATCGCTATTGTTTGTCAACCACATATCATCACCAGATCTTTGATGTTAAGATCAGAAAAAGATGTAAATAAATATCTAACAGTCGCTATACTTGCAGAAGTTGTTTTCTTCACTGTTTTATTGGCTGGTTTTTATGCTAGAATTATGTTTCCAGATTTAAAAAATGACGGACAACCCATTAAAATGGATGGAATATTAACTCTATATGTCGTAAAGAAATTCACCGTTGGTGTGGGAATAATTGTAATTTTAGGCTTGATTTCTGCTGGTCTTTCTACTCTTGAAGGATTAGTACAATCTTTATCTACAACCATTACCAATGATTTGATAGCACCTTTCAAAAAAATTGAAGCTGGGAATGAAAAATTACATAAAATCAATAAAATCGTTATCACTGTTTTAGGAATTGTAACCATTATTATAAGCAATTACCAATTGATGTACCCAAATCTAAGTGTCGGAATTTTTGCTCAAAATGGCGTTTATGCTTATTTCTCAGCTGCATTTTTTCCCGTATTGTTTGGAATTTTCATAAAAGATACGCCAAAACAAGCTGCAATTACGGCTTCAATTGTTGCAATTATTGTCCATTTTTCAGTTTATTATGGCCAATTAACGACTTATACAACAGGTACCATCAGAAATCCAGCAGTAGCTAGTAGTATTGCTATTTTAAGTTCGGTTTTTATTGGATTAATCATATTATGGTATCATAGATTTCAAAATAAAAGTAAAACCCAATTAACAACTATCGAAAAATGATGAGAAACGCAGCTATTGTCGCAACAGGGTCGTATGCACCTGAAAATGTCGTAAAAAATAGTTATTTCAATGAACTATTGGGCGAAGATGTAGATACATGGCTTCAGCAGTTTGTTCAAATTTATGAACGAAGATGGTGTGGCGAAAACGAAAGTACCGCTGATTTGGTGGAAAAAGCATGTATTCAGGTAATGAAAAATGCCTTTTTAACGCCCGATGACATAGATTTATTGATAGTTGCAACAGATACGCCTGAATTTATATCTCCGTCCACTGCTTCAGTTGTGCAGGATAGATTGAAGATGAAAAATGCAGGAACATTTGATTTAAATACAGCCTGTGCAGGTTTTGTAACGGCTTTGGATGTGGCTTCCAAATATATTATTTCAGATGTTCATTACAATAATATTTTGGTGGTTGGTGCCTATGCCATGAGTAAATATTTGAATAAGGCGGATAAAAAAACGGTAACTTTATTTGCTGATGGTGCAGGTGCGGTCATTTTATCCCCAACCAAAAACAACAATGGCTTTTTGCAAAGCAAACTTTCAACCAAGGGAGAATATAATGGTTGGATGGGAATTTATCATGGAGGCAGTCATCATCCGATAGATGCTCAATCCATTGAAAACCACGACAATCAGTTGAAATTTGTTAAAAAAATCCCGACAGAAATTAATCCAAAAGTTTGGTCGGATTCAATATTAGAACTTTGTGAAAGGCAAAAAATAACACCTAATGATATACAACACTATTTTTTCACTCAAATAAATATTAATACAATTTTTGAAACGATGGATATTTTAGGTGAGGATAGGAAAAAAGCTGCTACCATCATGCATAACTATGGATATACTGGAAGTGCCTGTATTCCAATGGCTTTGGATGAATGGGTGAAGAAAGGAAAGATTAAGAAAGGGGATATCATTGCTTTTGTTGGTTCAGGCGGAGGCTTGGCATTTGGTTCAGCTATTTTTAAAATGTAAAGGCATATGAGTAATAATTGGCAACAAGACTGGATAACAAAATGGGCATTATATAGCCCAAATTCGATTGCCATTGAAGAAGATGGAAATGGGAAGACGATAACATATGCCCAATTGAATGAAAAAGCAAATGGAATTGCACATTATTTACTTCAATTTGAAAATATTACCGTAGGGAGTAGGATTGCAGTAATTGATGATTTTAGTATCCATTATATAGCATTATTTAGTGCTTTCCAGAAAGCTGGACTCATACTAATCCCATTAAATTACCGATTGGCACTACCCGAAATAACAGATATTTTGGAAGATGCCGATCCTTCCATAATTTTTTACAACGAAAAATATAACCACTTAATAGCCGACAATCATAGCAATAAGTACCAATTAATCAATACTTTAGACAATATTTCGCCAGAAAAAGAATTTACAGTAAACCCGGTTGATGCTGATCACCCAATATTTATTTTGTACACTTCAGGAACTACTGGCAAACCGAAAGGGGTGCTATATTCACATAAAATGCTTTTTTGGAATAGTATCAATACTGCTATTACTTTAAAAATAAATAGTGATTCGAAAACAGTTGTCGTGATGCCTCCTTTTCATACAGGTGGATGGAATGTGTTGCTGACCCCATTTTTGCATCATGGCGGAACAGTATATTTATGTAAAAAGTTCGAAGCAGGTGTTGTCTTGCATTTGATCGAAAAAATGAGCTGTAATATATTCATGGGTGTCCCAACTATGTTGGCAATGATGGCAAATGAGCCCACTTTTAATCAATGTAATATTTCCAGTTTGGATTATATTATCGTTGGTGGGGAGTCGATGCCAATACCGTTGATAGAAAAATATGCAGAAAAAGGCGTTGCAATTCGCCAAGGATACGGCATGACGGAAGTGGGACCCAACATAACTTCTCTTCATCAAGAGGATGCCATTAGAAAAAAAGGTAGTATTGGAAGACCAAATTTTTATGTGGATATCAAAATCGTTACTGAATCTGGGGAAGTAGCAAAACCAAATGAGCCAGGAGAATTGTGGCTAAAAGGACCTATGGTAACAAAGGGTTATTGGAAAAACAATACGGCTTCATTAGAAACCTTTTCTACTGATGGTCAATGGTTTAAGACGGGAGACATGGTAATAGAAGACACTGAAAAATATCTTTACATAGTGGATAGACTGAAAAATATGTTTATCAGCGGTGGAGAAAATGTCTATCCAGCAGAAATAGAAAAAATCTTAATACAGCACCCAAAAGTTAAAGAATGTTGTGTGATTGGAGTAAAAGATGAAAAATGGGGAGAAGTAGGGAAAGCATTTATCTCCAAAACTGATGCTACTTTAACGGAAAATGAGGTACAAACATTTTGTCAATTGAATTTAGCAAAATTTAAAGTGCCAAAATACATTCATTTTCTAGAAGAATTGCCGAAATCGGATAGTGGAAAAATAGATAGAAAAAAATTAAAATCTTTATAATTATTCATTTAAAAAAAATAAAATAGGATGAAAACTTTGAAATTTTTAAGCTTAATCGCATTAGTAACTACCTTATTTGTAATGGGTTGCAAAAAACAAGAAAGCACTGGAACTTGTTCAGATGGTATTAAAAACCAAGACGAAACAGACATCGATTGTGGCGGTGTATGTACTGCATGTAAAGTGGGTGTTCAAGGAAAATGGAAATCTTACCCAGTTGCTCCAATATTAGCTACTTATGCAGATTCTATTATTGCAACTTTCAACACCAATTTCACTTATTCAGTGGATCAATGGAAGGGTGGTACAAAAGTAACTTTGACTGGAACTTATTCACAAACGAAGTCAACAAATGGAAATATCTACGATATTACTGTTAATCAAACTGCACCTACTACCGTTACTGCAAAAGGAATTTTTGAGGTGGATGCAACTAACAAAACAATGAAATACGAAATTGCTCAAACTGAGCCGACTGTCGCTGGAGTAACACCTCCAACTGCTGCAAAAGGTTTTGGAAGTACCTCTAATGGTGCTTTTGGAGACATCAATATCCAAAATTATACGAGAATTAATTAAATATTGCGATAATTTTTGTTCAGTAATCCGATGGTGTCATTTGGCACTTTCGGGTTGCTTTTTTTCAAATTTGGTTAATAATCCAAAGTAATATGAAAAATTCTACACTTCTTTTCTTATTAATTTTTTCATTTCCAATCCTTTGCTTTTCACAAGAAAATATTCAAGAGGGTTTCAAAGGCTTCGATAAAGTGTTGCCAACCAAAGCAAATAAGCAATTGCAAACCTTTGTTTATTTCTATCAGCAAAGTGTGTCGATGAATATGTTTCCTGAAAATGACTTTTTGAAAGGACAAATAGTCGGAAGGTTGTTTGGCGGTAATACCACAACCACTTCAAATAGTATCAAAGCATTATATGCAGAACAGCGAGCTATTCCTTTTTTTGTCTATTCGCCGAGTATTTTTGATGGAAAAGCAACGTTAAGAGCCTCTTTCGAAATAGATTGGACATGGGGTGATGTAGCATATGGTACTGGTGGAAATACTGGCTCTGCCATCTCAGCCGATCAGGTAAATATTCAAACCCAAAACTTGGAGGTTGAATTTGTTCCTTTTAAGAATTGGACAGTAAACGTTGGCTTACAAAGGATGTTTGACACACCTTATGATGCATACCGAACGGCTTTTGATAAGTTCACTCAAACTGGTTACAGATTGGCATTTTGGGGGACAGATGGCGTTGGGGTTAGTGTGAGAAGACAATCAGATTACCATAAATCTAAGTTTGGATATTACAAATTGTATGAAAACAATGTAGAATTGAATGATGATGTCACTTTATTTGAATTGAACCATCAAGCTACGATTGCCCCAAAATTGAATGTAGGAGCTTCTTTATATTATGTGAAAGATAGGTCTTCGGGAAAAGGAGGGGTAAGTATTTTGGGTCAAGGATATGCTAGCCCACTGGAAAATTACAATGGCACTTTCTATTTCCCTTTAGGTCCACAGCCCTATAAAGGAGATATTTTTTGGTTAGGAACTTATTTTAGTAGAAACGACGAATTGGTTTTGGACAGATTTGGGTTAACAGGCTTTTTGAATTACAATTTTGGAAATATTCGACAAAAAGAATTGACCACAGAAAATTACAAAAAATCAGTTTCCATTAGTGGATTAGCAGCCAATCTTAGAGGAACTTATCGCTATGGAAGTACGGTAGGCGATGCTTTGAGTACAGATATCATCTATACTTCTGGGGATGGTAATAGTATTACAGATGGTAAATATAGCGGAATATTGACTGGAAATACATGGGGAGCTCCAGGAGCCATTTTTATTGGAAGTGGTGCATATATTTTGTTTCCACATGGTAATGTAGTCAATCGTTTTGTGGCTGCTGTTACGGATATTTCGAACATGGGATTCGGCGTTTCAGGAGGAACTATCAATCTTTCCAAAGATTTCATTCCCAACAAATTACATACTAAAATTGGTGCAGCGGCAGCTTTGTCTAATGTAGCTCCATCTGGTGGGGGCAATTTCATGGGCTGGGAAGTCAATGGAAAAGTAGGGTACGACTTTGGAGCTTTTCTAACTGTAGAAGCTCATGCAGCTTATATGGGATTGGGCGATTTTTATAATTCAAAAGTTGTAAATGGCAATTCAAATACAAAGCCTGTCAATCCTTGGTTAGGTTTTGTTTGTTTGAAATGGCTTATTTTTTAAAACTATCTGGAATTCAATATCATGAAATATATATTTAAAGCATTGATTTTTAGCCCAATATTCCTATTTTTTAGTTGTGGAATGTATAAGAATTTGACAAAAATAGATTCCATGCAATCCTTGGATTATGGTCTTCCCATTGAATATTTATCTTTGGATAAAGATCTAAAATTGGCATATACTGAAAGTGGCAACGGGACTGAAACTTTGATTTTTATTCATGGATTAGGTTCCTACATTCCATCATGGAAGAAAAACCTTGCTGGTTTACAATCCAAATATCGCTGTATCGCCATCGATTTACCGGGTTATGGCAAATCCTCGAAAGGCAATTACAATGTGACGATGGACTTTTTTGCAGAAACCATTCAAAAATTTTGTCAATTAAAAAAATTAGAAAAAGTAGTTTTGGTTGGTCATTCTATGGGTGGTCAGATTGCAATAACAACTGCTTTAAAATTTCCTGAACTTGTGCAAAAGTTGGTCTTAGTAGCTCCAGCTGGCTTTGAGACCTTCAATAAAGGCGAAAAACAGTGGTTTCGAGATGTGATGACAGTGGATGGCGTTCGGCTCACTACTGTTGAACAAATCAGGATTAATTATGCCTATAATTTCTATGAATTTCCCAAAGATGCCAATTTTATGGTGGATGATCGAATCGCCATGCGGTCTGCAAAAGACTTTAATGACTATTGTTACCACATCACTCAGGGTGTGAAAGCAATGGTGGACAACCCAGTTTTTGATTTTTTACCTAACATAAAACAGCCTACATTATGTATTTTTGGTGAAAATGACAACCTAATTCCGAATAGATACCTTCATGGCGGACCATCTGTTACTGTAGCGAAAAAAGGTGCTGCTAAAATCCCAAATTGTAAATTAGAAATGGTAAAAAAAGCGGGTCATTTCGTCATGTTTGAGCAAGCTACCATTTGCAATCAATTAATTGATCGTTTTTAGGTAAATAATCAGCTTTTTCAAATAATCTTTCAACACTTTCTATTAAAGTGAGCTGATTACATTTATTTTTTTCAAAACTAAATATTTTGTATTTTTGCAAGTAAATTAGGTTTCAATTGTAGGAAATCATGAAAATATGATTGCAGTATTAAAGATTGACTAAGCCTATTTTTTGAAGAAAAGAAGATTTTATTAAGAAAAAAGTATCCAATAAAATGAAAACGCAAGATGTTTTAATCGTTCATCCTTCTACAAAAGAACAAATTACAGTTCTCGAAGCTTTTTTGAATTCCCTCAAAATAAAATTTGAATATTCAAAAGAAACTGAATATGATCCTGAGTTTGTTAAAAAAATAGAAGAAAGTAGAAAGCAGGCTAAAGAAGGAAAAATAACAAGGGTTGAAAAAGCCGATTTAAAAGAATTTCTCGGTATATAAATATGTCATATTCGTTAGATTTCACCAAAAAAGCAGTAGAGGACATTGAATATTACAAAAAATCAGGAAATAAAGAGATTCTCAATAAATTATTTGTTTTAATTGAAGCAATTGCTGAAAATCCAAATAAAGGTATTGGGAAACCAGAACAGCTAAAACATCAGTTAACTGGGCTTTGGTCTAGAAGGATAAACAAAGAACATAGAATCATTTATGAAATCAATGAATATTCTGTGCTAATCCACTCTGTAAGAGGACATTACACAAAATAAATCAATTAACTATAATCTTTGGAAGCTAATCCAACTTGTCTTTATTTTTTTTTCTTTGCTGATTAGACAAATACATAAGATGCTCTTTTAATTCTCTTCCATATTTTCTAGAAGCATAAAGTTCAATCCCATTTTTTAAAGTAATTTTGTGATCGTCTGCATGGTTATAATTGCTTAAAAAATCAAGATTTATCAATTGTTTATCGCTTATCCTAAAGAAATTGAATTCATCTATCAAAATTTTTGAGTAATAAGTTAGATTTTTTACTGCGGAAAATTTTTTATCATTTAACAAATTTACTGTAGTTGTTCCAAAATCAGCTTCACAATAAATTATATGATCAGAATCAACAATTTCAATTGCACCTCCAATTCTTTGAAATATAATATTGCTTGTTTGATGGAAAGAATTGCCGCTTATATTTTTTAGAAATAATTTAATTTGAGATTGATATGATTCATTTTGCTTACCCTTATTATAATTGGCTTTTATCCTATTTACACATTCAGTAAGTCGTTCTAAATCATATGGTTTGAATATGAAATCTAAGGCTGCTAAATGCAATGCTTTTATTATAAAATTTTTATCTGTTAAGCCAGTAATAAAGATAACAGAAAAGTCAATATTCCCAACCTCAAAACATTTTTGTAGCAAATCAAACCCACTTCCATCTTTTAAATTAATGTCTAAAAAAAGTATATCTGGTCTTAATGTGAAAATTTGAAAAAATGCTCTTTCAATTGTTTCTGCTTCGCCTATAATTTCAATCTCTTTAAAATTTTGCTGTAAAATTTCTTTCAATTGTTTTCTTTCAATTTCAATGTCTTCTATGAGTAATGTTTTTATCTTCATTGTCATGTTTTTGTTAGTCAAATTTACTACTTTTTTATCACAAAAAAAGGCTCTATGTTTTAATTACTTAGTATTTTTTTAATTAATTTTTGTTTCAAATTTATTGTGTAATTTAAAGTTAAAAACTAAAAATAGTACTTATAAAAAATTTGTTACTTTTTTGTCCCGTTGCAACAGGACAAAAGCAAGATGCAAATATATGCATCAAGTAGTAACTTTTGGGTCAATAACTATCATTCTTCAAAACATAAAATTTGTTATTTATTTTTCTTCGCCTCCGTTGTTCCGTCAAAGTTATTCAAAAACCTCCCGATAATAAAAACCTGCCTACCGTCAGGCAGGCTCGCTTTATTCATCATATATTCTATTTTTCGTTTTTGCTTACCTATCTCACATTTTGTTTTATTCTTTTGTTATGCTCATACAGTTTATTATCGGTTTCTTTTTAAAAGTAAAAATATTGTTCCAATTTTCCTACATTGAGTTTTTATTCGGCCTTATAAAAATTAGGAAAATCTTTGCAAAAATGCGTTAAAAACAAAAAACTGTTTGAACAAGTAGTAAGTTTATTTTTTTGCAAAATGAATAAGTGAGTTTTTTTTGTTTAGCAATTTTTGTGAATATTTTCCGTTAAGATTTTTATTAAGCCTTGACTTTTTTGTTACTTTTTGTGTCAAGACAAAAAGTAAGAAGTAAAAATATTGAAGCAAGGAGCAACTTTTGGGTCTATGGTTAATCATTCTTCTAAACCAAAAATTAGGTCTTTATTTTTCTTCGCCTCCGTTGCCGGCTGGGCATTTATTTTTTCACCAATAACAATCGACTAAGAGTCAAAAATATTGGCTAATGTAACTTTTTACATTTGCCAATAAACCAACTTTTTATTTTTTACCACCATTTTTCGCTCACCATTTTCCAACTCTAGGTAATATATTCCTTTTGGAAGTTGGCTGAGATCTATTTCATTGGTGGTTTCGTAATTTGCAATCAATTGTCCAATGGGGTTATAGAGGCTGAGGGTCGATTGTGGTTCGGATAGGTGTAGGATGCCGTCTGTGGGGTTTGGGTATAGGGTGACTGGGGCAACGGCACTACCTAGCTTCACCGTTCGAATCCATGATTTTCCATTTGTTTCTAATTTATAGTAATAGATGCCATCCGTTAGATTTTCATCCAAATAAGTATAGTAACTTCCAGCTCGGCTGCCTTTGCTGTTGGTGGCATAGATCATTTCCCATTCCACTCCATCCCTACTTCGATACAATAGCATTGGGTCAGTCCCTACTTCATTCGCCGTTTGCCATTGGAGTTGGATTGCAGCTCTTGAAAAGATTGAGGGTTGGAAGGTGAGGAGCTCTAGGGGGAGGGGTTTGGCAAAAATTCTGATGGGGATAATGTAGAACTCCACATATCATGATTTCTTTGCCAATTAACTCTTTGTTGATTAAATGATGTTGAAGAAAAACTATTACCACTTGCAGCAGGACTATCTATATACCCTGAAGATGTACAATGGGTCATACCGTTTGTATGCCCAACAGTCTCATGTTTTCTTACTGAGGGTGATGTTGCATTATACTCAACTATTGACATTGGAGTACTTATGAATCCATCATCTCTTAAATTTGATATTGTGTTTGATCCTTGATCTGCAATACCAACAATATTTATAGTACCATCTATTAAATCATAGCCTGTAATGCCCACACCAACATTTACATTATTTATTGAATTTTCAGATAAAAAAATGAATAAATCATATAAAGCATCACCAGCTTGAATTTGATTATTATTCACAGCTGTCCAATCAGTATTAATAAATACTTCGCCTTTTAAAAATTGCCCAGAGCCTCCTAAATCCAAATTGCTTTTGAGAGTATTTATATCACTTATATATTGATCAGTATATGTAGAAATATTAGAAATTCCAATTGAATTTGTTGCTGGCACATCAAATACAAAAGCCAAATAACATTCACCTGAATTTGATCTATTTGTTATAATTTTATTATTCAAATTCTGATTTGGTAAGTTTAAATTGATAATGTTATTGCGTTCTAATAATGAAAGTAGCCTTTGTGCTTTTCTAAAATTAGTAAGATCATAACCTCCATTACAATAATTTAGATTATGATTGTTTTTTACATTAGATAATGAACTGTTTCTTTTTTGTTTATAATTTGATATTCCAATTTCTATTTCCTTTTTTAATATATAAGGATCATTAGATTGGGAATTTATTAAATCTTTAACAACCTTAATAATTCTAGAATCAATTGGATTGTTTTGAGAAAGTATTTTTTGCATGCAAATTAAGTTGCATTGTAATAGCAAGAGTAGCAATATTTTTTTCATATTCAACTTTTTATTTTTTTACCACCATTTTTCGCTCACCATTTTCCAACTCTAGGTAATAAATTCCTTTTGGAAGTTGGCTGAGGTCTATTTCATTGGTGGTTTCGTAATTTGCTATCAATTGTCCAATGGGGTTATAGAGGCTGAGGGTCGATTGTGGTTCGGATAGGTGTACAATGCCGTCTGTGGGGTTTGGGTATAGGGCGACTGGGGCAACGACACTACCTAGCTTTACGGTTCGAATCCATGATTTTCCATTTGTTTCTAATTTATAGTAGTAGATGCCATCTGATAGATTTTCATCCAAATACGTATAGTAACTTCCTTCTCTGTTGCCTTTGCTGTTGGTGGCAAAGATCATTTCCCATTCCACTCCATCCCTACTGCGATACAATAACATCGGGTCAGTCCCTACTTCATTCGCCGTTTGCCATTGGAGTTGAATTGCAGCTCTTGAAAAGATTGAGGGTTGGAAGGTGAGGAGCTCTAGGGGGAGAGTTCCATCCATTTCACATGGACCACCACTCCATCCATCACTTTCATTTACAATATCTTGTGCAATTAATAAATAATCTAATGATCCATATGTAATAGCATTTTGCACATTAGAAACATTCATATAAACTATTGTAGTATCTGATATAGGTTTATGAGATCTATACCAAACATGTCCAAATTCATGCATCACAACTCTATAATTAGAATATATATTTGTTGTGGTAGGAGATATAGTAACTACTACACCACCTGAACCACCTGCACCATATCCACTAATCCCTAAAATGTCAGTAGAAGAAAATGATTGTACTAAAATACATGGTTTTACTACCCCATTATACAATATTTGTTTAGGTAAATTTACTAATGTAGTAGCATTATTATAAATTGCTGCAATAGTAGTTGCAACTCCAGGAAACTTAAATCTAACAGTAGAAATACCTGATATATTTATAATATCATAATCAGCATTTAATCCTTCTGTAAAGTCACTAAAATCAAATACTGTAGGTTCTACTGTCCATACTGCTGTTTGTATAGTCGTACCTAGCTCTCCTCCTGAGGAAAACTCGGCAACTCACCAGTCTCGTACCGTTTGAGTATAACTAGAGTTCGCTCCTCCATCTTGAGGATTGATTTGTACTTCACTAATATCATAAATACATGTTGAAGTACGATGCTGAAGGCGTTGTTGCTGTACTTGTTCTCTTTTTCTGATAATTTCAGGAAGTAATCTTTTTCTAGCAACTTCTTGTTTGAAAATTGTATTTGTAATTACTTGATTTGCACTATCATAGGTGCAGACGAATTGTGTAAAACCAATAACATTAATTCCGATAATAAATAATGAGAGTAAAAGTATTTTTTTCATAGTAAAATTATAAATCAAAAATTCCTTTGCAGCAATCGAACAAGTTGTGTTATAATAAATCAAAAATTCATCCCTCAAAATTTTCGTCACTGCAAAGGTTAAATTCATCAGTACAAATTTTGTAATTGCAAGTCAATCAAAAAATCATCCAATCAGATAAAAAATAGATAATTGAAACATTGTTTAACTATGTTACAAATTTACATTTTTAAGATAAATAAATATGAGGAGATTGATTATATGGTTAGTTTATCAAATTATATGGTAAATTTTACAACATTTATGGATAAAGCTGTTTCCAATATTGTAAATAAATTTTGAAAAGACAGATGAGATTAGACCAAAAAATAAGTTAAATTTTTACAATAGGTGTAAATTAAATAATTACAATTCAAATTCAATTGTAACCATAGTTCCACCACTTTTAACATCCGTTATTGAAAGCTCAATTCCAAAATTCATTTCTTTCATTAATTCAATTCGCTTTTCCACCAAATAGGTACCTCTTGATTTATGCGATTTGACTTCATTTTTATAAACTTCTTGAGTTTTAGCTCTTCCTACACCATTATCCATGATCGTACAAATCAATTTTTGATTAGCAACATTAAAATTGACTTTCAATTCTCCCAAGTCGTCTTGTCTATGTTTGATACCATGTTTGATTGCGTTTTCTACAAAAGGCTGGATGAGCATTGGCGGAATACATACGTTTTCAATATCTATAGATTTATCATAATCAATACTATAGTTGAATTTAAAAGGCAATTGAAGTTGTTCAAATCGGACATAAGCAGTTATCAAATCGATTTCATCCTTAATAGAAATTTCAGAACTTCTTAATTTATTGATATCCAAATTGATATTGGCTTCTAGAAATTGGCGTAACAATTTGCCCAAATCTAGTAAAACATTGCTTGCATCTTCCATCTTATTTTCACCTATTTTGGCTCTGACGACATCCAAAATATTAAACACGAAATGTGGATCTAATTGGGATTGTAAGGATTGGATTTGTAAATAATTAATTGTTCTTGTTTTTTCCCCAACTTCATTTTCTTTTTCAATGGTTAATTGAATTAATTTTTGTTTGGCTTTTTCTTTATTTCTTCTATTATTGAATATAATGTACAATAATCCACCAAAAAGACCTAAAATGACGATTGCAGCTTTTAAAGGGAAATTTTTTTCTTTATAGAAAGGCAAATCTGCAATAATTTCTAAATGGGAAAAATTATAAAGTTCATGATTATTAATTCCTGGCTGACGAGTTCTGACTGATAAATGATGAATCCCAGAAGAGATATTATCTATATATGCATAATCTTCCTTTAGCCAATTGCTCCAAGGACTATCATCAAATTGGTAAGCATATTCCAAATCATAAGATTTATCAGCACCAATAGATTCGAATTTAAATTTTGCAAAATTTACACCATATTCCAAATTATAGGGTTTCCCATAGGATTGATAATTAATTCTATTATTATTAATTTCTGTTATATAAATAGTTTGAGGTTTAATTTGAATATCTAAATTATTCAAATTGATATAATATAATAAATCATTGGATGCTACCCAAAAATTATCTTTACTATCAATAAAACTTGATGATTGGTTCGTTTTCGACCCAAGAAATCCATTGAATTGGTTGAATTTTTTAATTATTATATTCTTAGAAAATTGATAGGTTTTCAAATCCATCACATAAACACCATCAACTACACTAAGCAATAAGTATTTATCTTTGAAACTTTGAATTGCTTCTATTTTTTTATTTAAGACAAGTGATTCCACCGTTTCAAAACTGCCTAAAATTTTATTGAACTTCAATAATCCTTGATTACAACCTACCCATATATTATCATAGGTATCGCAATGTATGTTAATAAAAAAACTATACTTTATTTTATTTAAATCAGCTTCATATCTATAATCAATTGAATCTAAAATCGGGTTATAACGATAAATTCCGAATTGACTAGTAAACCAAATATTTTGTGCTTTATCAGAAGTTGCACTCAAACAAAATTTATCAGAATGATTACATTGAATGTATTTATTAGTCTTTTTTTGAAAATTATGTAAAATTATACCCTCTTTTGTACATACTATCAAATTTTTTTTATCCTGTGTATTAGTGATATATAAAGGTAAAGGAAATTGGCTAGGCTCATTACCTAAATTGATAAGTTCAAAAAAACTGCCATTATATTTCAAAATTCCATAATGTAGAGCTTGATAAGTATTCCCCAAATTATCTTTTGCATTGCCGTAATAAAACTCTCCAAAAAGGTGATTATAATTTGGAATTACTGGTTTTTTTGATTTGAAAGATTGAGATTCCCCATTTTTGTAAACCCATAAAGAATCTTGGTTATAGTAGGAGCCAAAAAATAAATTGTTATTATATTCAGCAAATGACCAAATCTGTTGAATTTTTTTATCTAAATGTTTAAATCCATTTAAAAATATTTGATAAGCTCCATTTTCAGTAGCTGCCCAAAGTTGATTATTTTTATCAGCCCATAAAAAATTGATAGGGTCGTTTAAAAAAATCGAATCCTTTTTTCCATCAATAGTCATTGAATGAATATATTTATCAAAAAGAACAAAGGAATAATATACATTATTGATTTTTAATATTTGAGACTTCAATGGTGCTTTCCAAAAAGGAAATTAATTTTATGCTCATCTATTTCGAATATCGAATCATTAGAAGATACTAAGTCTAAGTTGTTTTTAGGATCATTGAAGGATGGTAAAATAATTTTTTTGTGCAAATTCTTAATATGACCACTCTTGAATTCATACAAATTTTTATCAAAATCATTCAGCAAAAATCGATTATATTTTTTATTATAACTTATAAAATGCCAGTCTGGTTGATTTTCGTTAATGTTTGCTTTTTCCCAAGTTATAAAATCAAAACTGTAATAAATTTTTTTATCAATATTATTGATACACCAACCTATTCCATCCTTATCTACACAGAAATTATTATCTCTTAGTACAATATTAGTTTTATTAAAAGTTATTTTATTCCCATCATATTTACACATCCACTTTGTAACATTGAAAATAATATTTCCATTTTTGTCTTCATCGATATCGAATATTGAATAATAGGGTAAGTGCATTTTTTCTGTTACATTTTTAAAATTTTTTCCATCAAAATAATATAAATCATACGAACATCCAATCCAAGTATACCCCCTACTATCTTCGAAAAGTGATAAAATTTGTGTTTGTGGTAATCCATCTCTTGTAGAATAATGAATGAATGGTACATTTTGACTAGAAAGGCAATTGCAAATGAGTATTAATTTTAAAATTATATATCTTTTCAAAATACAAATAAAATAATTCTGTAATGTAGTTATTACAAAATCAAAATTAACAAATATTAATAGTTAATACAAAAACTTACACATTTAATCTTAAAAATAATAAAAAAATCAATTACAATTTTTCGTAAAACTGAAATTTTTAAGCATTATTTCTTCAATAATATCTAAGAAAGAATTGCTAAGAAATTTCTAAATTTAGAAGACCTTATATACCTTTTGAATTAGCAGAATTGTGGTAGCTTTTTCCTATAAATGATGGTTTGAAATTCGAATAATCACAAAAATATTTTCCGATTTCACAAAAAACAATAATGAAATCAACAAAGCAATTTTATGGGCATAGCATCTACCTTACCACTTCCCGCTTCCCTTTTATTCTCAAAGTCAGTGCCGCAGCAATCAGCAACAGGCAACCAGCAAATATGATGGCATTACTCGGATTGCTATTCAAGATAGTGTTATAAACATATTTGAACGAAATCGTTTGTAGTAGCATCGGAATTACAATCATCATATTGATGATTCCCATATAAACGCCATATTTTTCTTTTGGAATATCTGAAACGACAATCAAATAGGGAACACCCATAATACTTGCCCAAGCAATCCCCAAGCCAATCATTGGTAGGAGCGTTAAATACTGATTTTGAATGTGTGGAAAAATAATCAAACCAATGCCAGCCAGTAAAAGGCAAAAGGCATGAACTATTTTGGGGGCATATTTGGCGGTGACTTTCACTAAAAAGTAGGCACTTATGACGGTAATAATATTGTAAAATCCATTCACAATGCCCGTCCAACCCACTGCCATTTCATATAAAGGTTTGTTGGATTGATCACAATTGTATAAGGATTTTGCAATACTGAGAGCAACGAATTGCCAATAACAAAACATGGCATACCACTGGAACAGGTAAACCAAAGCTAGTTTCCAAAGAACTTTTGGCATCTCTCTGATGGCTGCAATCACTTCGGTGAATGGAGACAAAATATTCATTTTTTCACTCCTCATTTTCTCCAATTCTGCTGTGCTAGGCGGAATTTCAGGTGTTTTCAAAATAGAAAATAAGACTGAAGTGATGGAGACAACTGCTCCAATCATGAAAGATCCGTACACCCAAAGTGGTATGGTATTTTGTGCCGTTGGTGATTCTTTTGAAGTAAAAAGATGTTGAAAAATATATAAAGAAAAGTTTGCCAATGTAATCCCCAATCCAGTGAAAAAACTTTGTGTTAAAAACCCAACCGATTGTTGTTGCTCATTTAATTTGTCTGCAACAAAAGCCCTGTAAGGTTCCATTGCGGTGTTGTTTGCGGCATCCAAAATCCAAAGTAAACCCACAGCCATCCACAATTGGCTTGAGAAGGAAACAAGAAAAGGCATAAACTACAAAAAATTGCTCCAATCAAAAAGAACGGCTTCCTTCTCCCCCACCTAGGACTCCATGTTTTATCACTAATCGCTCCAATGATGGGTTGTATCAAAAGCCCAGTGATAGGTCCTGCCAAATTTAATATGGGAAGTTGGTCTGGATTTGCACCCAAAAAGGAGTAAATTGGGTTAATAGCTGTTTGTTGCAATCCAAAACTATATTGAATGCCAAGAAACCCAACATTCATATTGATGATTTGGGAAAAAGTTAAATTTGGCTTTGAAAATTGGCTCATTTTTGTACTTATTTATTGGTTATCACCGAATAATCTTTGGTTATTATGATATCTGATTGAAGGTGGAAAGGATAAATCAATTGATGCTCCTTTTCTAAAACTTTTTCTATAAATGCATCCATTTCCTCCCTACCTCTATTTTTTCTTTGTTGGTAAGTGTCTTTATAGTTTCTATCAATAAAAATAGTAACATCCAGATTGTCAAGAGCTAATATATATGTACCCTCGATAATTAATATTTCTACATTTGAAAAATCTAATGTTTCTGACCCAATTGTGTTAGCAGGATAATCCACTAATGGTTTGGTGATTTGTGGTTTATTTTGTTTAAAATCTACAATGTTTTTCCTTAATAAAAAGAAATCAATTTCTTGAAAACCAATATGATTAAAATCAGCAACTCTTTTTTCGTGATTGGTTTTAGGTGGATAAATAAAATAATCGTCTTGATGAATAATTTGGGTTTTAAAACCTTCATGATCCAACACCTTTTGTAGGCATAAAGCGGTAACACTTTTTCCGCTGCCACTTTCCCCACCAATTCCTATCACAAACTTTTTTGCATGCTTCAATTGATCATTCAAGTAATGAAAAATCTCCGTTGCTGTAATTAAATAATCGTCCTTAATATTTATTTTATCGCCTATCAAAAGTCTAATGGTTTTAAATGATTAAATAAGCTTTCATGCATCATTATATATCCTACCGCACTGAAACAGAGCTTCTTAGCACCTGAAGGTTCCATTTTGTCACTAGCATAATATTCATAAAATTGAGGTTGCTCTTCTTTTTTTAATAATTCTTGATAATGGTTAAAAATGTTTTCTGGTATCGATTTTTTATTCTTGTTATTCAACGCCCAACAAAGCCATCCCAAAAAAATGGGCCAACTGCCGCCATTATGAAAATGAAAAGGTTTGTTTTTGAAATCATATAAAAAATTTGAATGCAACAACTGCCAATCTTCATCTTCAGGTCGGATAATGGGAGAAAAAACTGGTAACATCCAATGATGAAATTCGTCTTTTAATTGGATTAAATATTGGCTTATGCCATCTATATCTTCATTGATATTCAACAAAATAGCTAAAGCATTGCCTGCCATATCCCATCTTTGATCGTATCCATTGGAGCTAAAAGAACAACTGAAATAAGGCTTTGTATCCTTCAATTTTTCTTCAAATGCGATGGGATGATATTTTTCTCCCAGTTCATTATGTGAAAAATTATTAATAATGAGTGTCTTTGTTTTGTGGGCTTTTTCGGCTAATTCAGCGTCTTCAAAAATGTCAGCAGCAGCTTTCAATGCCCAATATCTTAAAACATTATCATACAATGTATAGCCACTACAAACATATTCATCTGCCCAATTTCCACCTAATGGCGTGTAAATCAACCCCTTTTGATTAAATTCCCAACTATCCAAAAGGGCTAAAGCACTATATATTTTGGGTTTCAATGTTTCAAAATAAGTTTTTTGAAAATCCTTATTGTTTTTCAATAAAATGGAGCAACCGACAATCCACCAAGTGGTGGCATCTACTCTGCCTACCAAACTACCATAACTGACTTTTGGGTAATTTCCTAAAGCAACATTTGAAGGGATTTGTCCATTTTTGGCTTGAAATTTAGCCAAAGTTAGAATTGCGTTTTTGAAGCCTTCAATAATTTTTGAGTCATCTATCGCAAAACCAACTAAGCCCGTCATCATGGAATCTCGACTCCAGACACTGCGGTAATTATCTTTCAATTGTGAAGAAGCTAGGATTCCTTCTTCCACAATGGCATCATATACAACTTGCTTTGCTTGATTCAAAAACATAATAAACAAAAAAACTACCTGAAAATCATATGATTAAATATTTCATTTCAGGTAGCTGTTAAACTTAATTAAAAACTAGTATTAAAAGATATACTTCAATCCAAATGAAATTGATCTTCCTGGAATCGGTCTTGCTCTCACCACATTATTGGTATTTTCTGTAATTGATCCTTCCTCAGACTCCGTTACGCCTAATGCATTCAATACATTATTTCCGCTCAAATTTACAGAAAAATTCTTTAAAACATTGTAATTGATGAATGGATTTAATACAACATAACCCGGCATTACTAATTTATTATTGTCTTGAGCAAATGATTTAGTAAATGCTAATAATGTAAATCCAATATTCAAATCTTTTGTAATATTATACACTGGAGTCGCATTGAACATAATCGCTGGCAATCTTCTAGGAACATTGTTAACCACAGAATTATCTAATGCTGCCGTTATTTTTGCATTCGTATAAGTTAAACCAGCTCTTAGGTTAAACTTACTGCCAAAATTCATAATCGCATCTAACTCTACTCCTAATGAACGATATTTATTGTCAATTTTCTTTTGAGTAGTTGCTTCGTAATTAGATTCTTTCGTAATTGCATAGAAGAAAGTAGAATTCACTGTAATTCCTTCTCTTCTAAACTTATACCCAACTTCCGTTTGAGCAACAGTATTCAATTTTTGAGCATCCAATTTCGGGTCAGAAGATCCTACATAATTATATCCACTAAATAAAACTCTATCCGCAGATGCTGATCCACCTTTACTAGTTCTGATAAATACAGATTGGTTGTCACCTAATCTATAATTTGCACCCACTGAATAAGATAATAAATTATAGTTATAATCAACTGGAGTTGTGTTGTTACTAATCGTTGCCACACTCTTTTCTATAGTGTCAATTACGCCATTTCCATTCATATCGATAGCTGCAGTTTGTCCATTTCCACCAGAGAATGAACCATAGGCATGACCGATATCATATCTCAATCCTGCATCAACAACTAAGTTATCAACTGGCTTAACTTCCAAAGACACATAAGGAGCATCCGTAGCATATTTGGTATCATAATTTCTGTTACAGCAATTTCCCCATGCTGGAACGCCATAAGCTAATTGACCATTTTGAGTCAATAAATTTCCTTTCGAATCTAAGATATCCACTAATCTAGGATTTGATGTGTTCGCTTCCATCAAGTAAGTATTCCAATTCCATGACATTGAAATATTTTGTAAAGATTTGTAGTAACCAACATTCACTTTCACTTTATCAAAACTTTTTGATATCGAAAAATCATTAACGAAATTATTAAAATTGTTCAGCTTCGTATTAAATAAGTGAATTCTCATGAAAGTTCCTGCACTATTCACATCATTATTTGTACCAGCATACACAGCTTTGTTAAATCCACTAATACCTGCAAAAGTTTCAGTTGCAGTTCCAGCACTAGCTGGGAAAGGAGCGATAAACTGACCATCATTCATAGAATATCTCACTTTATTACTAATTTCCCATCCATCACTTGGAGAAAAATTGAATTCTGCCCCAACTGATTTTGAATTGGAGTGCATCCCATCAGCAACGTCTGACTCTAATACATTGCCATTGCCACCCATCGTTCTGTCTTTCAATAAATAAACAGATTGTAAAGCACCATTTAATGCATCATAATTTGCCAATGATTTCCAAGTCGGGCTACTGTTTGTTCCACTAACACCAATAGGCATCGGCATGTAAGCTGCAGTTCTGTCATTTAAATACTTCATATACAATCTCACAAAGCCTTTATCGAATTTTTTGGTTAAATTGGCTTTCAATTGACCACCATTATTAGAGGTGTAACCTGTTTGGCGAGGACCATCTCCGTTTCTATAAAATCCACCAATGTGGAAAGATACATCATTTGCTATTGGCGAACCATATTCAAAATCAGTTCTTAACATTGGAAAATCTAGACCGATAGTTGTTCCGACACTTCCACCAGCCACTTCACCAGTATTACTGATCAAATTGATAATCCCAGCTGGCGAATTACTTGCTAAAACAGAAGCACTTCCCCCTCTCACAGCTTCAATTCTTTTTACAGAATAATCATATCTTAAAAATTGATCCTGTGTTCCAAAAGAAACATCACCAAACTGCAGAACAGGCAATCCATCCTCTTGAAGCAACATATATCTGCTACCTCCAGCACTTACTGGCACCCCTCTTACGGTGATATTACTATTTCCTTCTCCACCTGAAGATTCTGAACGAACACCAGGAATCGTTCTGAACACCTCAGCAGTAGTTCTTGCCACTCCATTCGCAACATCTTTTGCTTTCAATGTGCTGATAGAGATGCTAGATTCTAAAGCAGATTTTGGATTAGTCACCCCTGTTACGATGATTTCATTCAAAGCTTTAGGAAAATAATTAAGGACATATTCCTTTGTAACGGTCTCATTGTTAGAAAATCTTTCTACAGCGGTTACAGATTCGTAACCTACATAACTGATTTCTACATTATATTTACCTGCAGGAATCCCTGAAATCGAAAAAGCACCATTTGCATCTGTTGCACTTCCTATATTCAACTGAGGAATAGACACATATGCATTTTCAAGAAAGATTTCAGAATCGTTTTTTACTTTACCTGTGAGAACAGATTGTGCAAAAGTATCAAACGAATAAAAATAAGCTAAAATAGCTATTGTCAAAATTTTAATAATATTTGGTTTCATTTTATAAAATAATTTTTGTTCGCACAATGATAAAAACTATTTTTGTTTTTTTAATCTATGGTTATTTGAGAAACTTTCCGAAAACCATTGCGGAAACGTTTGCGGTTGGTAACTTTTTTAAAAATAATTTAAAATGAGTAGAATTACAATTAAAGATATTGGAAAATTGGTAGGTGTAAGTCCATCAACTGTTTCGAGGGCGCTCCATGACCATCCAGATATTAGTGCAGAATTAAAATTAAAAATACAGTCGGTAGCTACTGAAATGAATTTTATTCCCAATGCAACAGCCATCAATCTCCGAAGTAAAAAAAGTATGATTATCGGATTGATAATCCCAAAATTATCCATGTATTTCATTCCCTCATTAATTGAAGGCATTTCAAATGAGCTCAATAAAAAGAATTATAAATTAATGGTGCTTTCATCTGATGAAAGCATTGAGAAAGAAATTCAGAATATCAAAATCTGTTGCGATAGTAATGTAGATGGCATTTTAATATCTTTAACCAACAAAACCAACCATTTAGATCATTTTTCTCCAGCATTCAATCATGGAATTCCGATTGTATTAATTGACAAAACAATCCATCAAGATCAGATAGACGAAGTAATCATCGATGATTTCGCTGCCTCGAAGAATTGTGCTGAATATTTGCTCAATAAAAACTGTAAAAATATTCTCGGCATTTTTGGTGATGCAAATATGTCCATCACTATCGATAGACTCAAAGGTTTTGAAGCAACATTAGCAAAAGATAAAGGGATACAGTACAAAATTATTTTCGCAGAAAATAGTGAAATCGCTAGTGAAAAGAGCCTAATAGAACTTACTTCCAATAAAGATTTGGATGGAATTTTCATGATGAGTGACGAAATTATGGTGGGTGTCAATAAATCGCTTTATGAATTTGAGCAAAAAAACAAATCCAAAACTGCCATTAAAAAAATCGCCATCAGCGATGGGCAGCTACCCCAATTCATGACCCCAAATATTTCCTATCTCCACCACAGTGGCTTTGAACTCGGGAAACTTGCAGTTGCTGTTTTATACGACAACTTCTCCCCGAATACTAAAACTACTTTAAAAAGGCATTATTTGAGTACTGCTTTATTGGAGTTTTAGATTAAATTAAAACTGAGATTATAATTTTTTTCCAAAATC
>JADJVK010000001.1 GCA_016710625.1 Saprospiraceae bacterium | reverse complement strand
TTTTTTTATGACTAGTTTTTCTATTGGGCAGAGGCATGAAGATTTCATCTGCAAAATGGATAATTCACTCATATTAGAAATGAGTAAGTATAAAAACAATAAGATTATTCAGAAGTATGGTAGCATAGAAAACTATAATCGAAATAGAAAATTAAAAAAAGCTAATGAAAGAAGTGCAACTTGCGATTTGAAAGTAGAAATAGTTAGAACTGGAACAGCCGATACTATAACTAATTCTACATTTAACACTTACTCAAGTGAATTCAACACTACTGGAGGAGAGTTCTCTTATCCTACTAATATAACATTGGTGGCTCAAAGTGTTGTAGTTCCTAATCTATCTGATATTTTCCCAACAGCTTTAAGTTTTAATGCATCAGCAGGAACAAGTGGAGAATATTATATTGATGGTGCAGCTGCTATTTGGGATGATTTACCTGTATTTTCAGGTTTTGCTAGTAACACTACAAATCAAACCATTGTAAGAATTCCATTAACTTGGGATGGACCTAATGGACTAAAACCTGTTAGAATTTCTTTTTATGGCACTCCTGTTGGAGGTATGAATCCTGTTGGTAATACAGATGGAGGTGACCCAGCTTTAGATAAAGATAAATCTGAGCTAAATCATGGATTTATGTTGGTAACTGGTACTTGTCCACCTAGATTATTTATACATGAACTTGGACACGGTTTGGGATTTGTACATAACAACTCATCTACATCTAATTTTATGGGGATAGGTTATGCTAATATATTTTTAGATTCCGATAGAGCAATCGGTGATATTTCACTACAAATGGCTGGGCCTGATGGAACAAATGGTTCTAATGGGTTGAATTATTTTGATACTCAATGCACATATCAACAGCTTCCGATTGATCTTAAAACTTTTAAATGTAGCTATAATGAAAAATTAGGCAATGTAGATTGTTTTTTTGATGTACTTTCAGAAGTGGATAATGATTATTTTGAAATTGAAAGATCAATTAATGGATATGATTGGGCATTAATTGCAACCATTCAAGGTAGAGGTACTACCCAAATTCAAATAGATATTTATTCAAAGACAATAATCCATAAAAGGAAAAACTAATTATTATCGCCTAAGCCAAACGGATTTTAATGGCAAAAAAGTAATATTTTTTAAAAATATCGAAGCAGTTAGTGTTCCAAGTATAAATTCAAACTCTTTTATAGTATATCCAAACCCTACCGACGGAGAAATTATTATTGAAACAATGAATCCAAAAAAACAAATCGAAATCTATAACCAAATTGGACAGCTAATTCAAATAATAGAAAGTGAAGAACGCCTTACAAAAGTGTTAATTAATAAGGGTAGTAGTGGCATCTACTTTGTAAAATTTGAAAATGATAAGAGAGTGGTTGTAGTAAAATAACAAAAATCATTGTAATAATGATAGTTGCAAAAATTGTACAAAATATTAATTTGTATTTATATGAAAGTCAAAATTTTATTTATTTTTTATCGGCAGCTATTGTATTCTTTGTCTTCTGATAGGAACTATACGAGCTTACAGAAATTGTTAATGGAAACAATAATGGTTCAACTAAGGACTCCATATATTTTATAGTAGATGTTACTAATGTTTCTTAAAGTGATTCGATTATAATAAATCCCACCAATGCAGTTTTACAAGTAGATTTTAGAATTGAATCAAATCTCATCCAATTTCAGATTTTGGGAACTGTTGGTCTTCTTCTAATAGTTTACCTAAAATCGTTAATACGAATTTATAAATCATTAAAAATTTTAAGTCTGCCCAATTTTGCAAATAGGAATTGCAAAAAAAATAAAATAGACCTATATTTATATTTAAAAATTATTGAATATGCCAGAAATTTGTAGATTCTATGAATAATAATTTATATGTTCTTAGATCATAATCCTCCTCATTTTAAGGTTAAATATGGGGAGTTTGAAGCAAATATTTTAATAAAATGGTAGATTTTGGGACTTGCCTGTTAGCAAATATAAACCTGGGGTAAGTTTACAGAAATTTATAAAGTTGAGCTTTTAGAAATGTGGGAGTCAAATGAATTTCATAAAATTAATCCACTACAATAATGAGAAAAGTAAAATATATTCAATTTATTAAAGATTTTGTTATTAGATGCGAATTTGATAATGGCGAAATAAGAGACCTTGATATTTCTGGTATTTTAAATAAAAATGGAAAATATTCTAATAGAGTTTTTGATAAAGATGTTTTTGTAACCGCAAAAATTGGCGAGGTCGGTCAAATTTATTGGGATGGAATTGCTGAAATGAAAACTACTAATGGGGAAATTATTCCTGTAGAGTATGATATTTGTCCAGATTTTGCTTATTTGAAATCAAATCCTATTTGAAATTTACCATATAAGATATAAATTAGCTTCTATTAAACATCATTCAGCCAGTTAGATTTCCCAAACCTAAAGAGAACCAGACAAGATTCATTTTCTATTGTAGAGATTTGTTGATTTCAAATTTCCCTACCAAATATTCACTTTTTACCCATATCATGGCATAATTATCGCTGTAAAACAGATAGGATGTTAAGAAAAATACTGTTTTTACTGATTTGTTGTATGTTTTTGCCAATGATGGTGAATGCACAGCAATATTTTTCTCCTATCTATTCTGATCCTCAATTATTTCTAGTAGAAACAAAATGGGCTTATTACCAAACCAAACACGTCGAATCCAATACGGTAATTCATCAAGATGATGCTGCTAAAACCTATTTTCTTTACTTCAAAATCGACCATACTTACGAACAATACCTCGATGGAGTGCTCAAAAAAGGAAGCTGGTCCATAGATAATAAAACACTCAATTTTCCTTTTAGAAATATCAATCAATTTACCATCGCTATAATGGATAACAATTTTTTGATTTTGCAATACACTCAGGCGAATGGAAGAGGGTCTTACCAATATATTTTTAAATGGGTAGATAGCAAAAATGCCCCTTTTGCAAAACCAAATTATGAATTGCCAGAAGTGACAATTTCAGAAAAACACACCAAAAAAAGATGGTGGATGCCTTGGGTGAAAGACCCAAAACCAAAGAATGATATTATTGGAAATGGCATTTATATCAATATCGAACTGATTGGTGGTGGCTATTATGGCGGACTGGATGCTGTGAGCAAGGATTTTATAACCATCGAAAATGATGGACGATTAATCCATGAATTTGAGAGCGAACAAAATGGATTGTTGGTGAAAAAAAAGACGATTCCTAGGAGAGAACTCGAAGAATTTGCCAATTATTTTATTGAGCAACGATTTTTCGACTACAAATTAATCTATGATTGCGAAACTGCTTTGTGTCAAAAAAGAAAATTCTCGAAGCCAACTCCTGTGCCTTTACGGCTTTCTTTCACCTACGGTGATCGGAGGAAAGTGGTGACCATCCCGATTTGGGGCAAAGACGATAGAAATATTCAATACCTCGATTATCCACCTGCAATAGATAAAATGGTAGATGCCATTCAAAATATGGCGGCGAGGATTTAATCCAAAAAGCATTATTAGAATTGAACGACAAGAATGGTTTAATTTATATGTTATCATTAAAAGAAAGTATATAGATTCAACTTTTAAATAGAATAGTGAACAAATTGAAATTTTTTGTTTCTTTTATAGGAAACTTTTATCTTTGTCAAAAATACTAAATGGAATATAGATTTAAGGTTGAATTTTTAGAAGAATGTAAAGAATTTCTTGACCATTTAGACGAAAAAAGTAGAAACAAAATTTATTATAACATTTGGAAAGCCAGACAAATAAATGATGACGAACTTTTCAAAAAACTACAAGATGAGATATGGGAATTTAGAACATTGTACAATAAAACTTATTATAGACTTTTCGCATTTTGGGACAAAGAAGATAAGTATGAAAAAATTGTAATTTCTTCTCATGGATTTATTAAGAAAACTGACAAAACTCCCAAATCAGAAATCGAAAAAGCTGAAAGGTTAAGAAAACAATATTTTAACGAAAAAAAGAAAAAAAATGAAAACATATAGTTTGGAAGAAATGACAGACAAACATATAGGCAAAATTGGAACGCCAAATAGAGATGCTTTTGAAAACGAATTAAGACTTGATTTGCTTGGACAAACAATTAAAAATATTCGTCAAGAACAAAATTTGACACAAGAAGAGCTAGGTGAATTAGTTGGTGTAAAAAAAGCACAAATCTCTAAAATTGAGAATAGTTTAACTGATGCTCGGTTTGACACTATATTGAAAGTTTTTAGAGCCTTAAATGTAAAAATAAGTTTTAATGTAGAAATGTCGAACAGAAATTTTTTAACGCACTAAAAAATATCTATCGACTTTTATTGGATTGACAAAAGAGAGACTTAAGGAAAATATTGATTATTTGAACCCCAAATTATTGTGTGCTTTCTATAAAAGTGATAAATTTTAGTGAAAGTCCTTGATTATTATAGATTTAAAGTCCCTTACTTCGGAATTTCTAGATTTTATAACTTGGAAGTAGCATTAACTTCATCAGAAGGAATAACCTCCCAATATTGCAAATTATTTTGCCAAATATTCATTATTATAATGTCTATAGCAGGAAATGAATTTAAATTTCATCAGAAGGCAGGGTGATTTTTACCTTTTCTATCCTTCTTTTATTCACCGCTACTACTTTGAAAGTGAAGTCATTATATTTGATTTCTTCATTGATTTCTGGTAGCTCGCCGATCAATTCCAATAGCAATCCCGCTAATGAGTCTGCATTACCTTTGGTGTCGTCAAAAGTAGCAGTATCTACTTCGATAATTCTACAAACGTCATTTAGTAGTGTTTTTCCCTCAAAAAGATAGTTGTGATCGTCAATTTTAGAGTACTCCACTTCCGTGTCATCATCAAACTCATCTTTTATTTCTCCAACAATTTCTTCTACAATATCCTCAAGGGTTACGATGCCAGAGGTGCTGCCGAACTCGTCGATAACAATTGCTAAATGAAATTTTTCGGATTGAAATTCCCTTAATAGTTCATCTATTTTCTTGGACTCAGGAACAAAAATCAAATTGGTACGAATGAGTTTTTGCCAATCTTCTCTGGGTTCCGATTTCATAAATTTCAATAAATCCTTTACATACAAAAGCCCAACTATGGTATCCAAATCCTCTTCATAAACGGGGAAACGAGAAAACCCAGAATCAATGACTACATTTACCACATTCTCAAAGGTATCATTCTTGTCGATTGAAATGATATCAACCCTAGATTTCATTATTTGCCGAACCGCAACTTCTCCGAATTTTACAACACTTTTTAATAGCTCAGCCTCTTTTTCAGCAGCATCCGATTGTTCGTTCCCAACAGATAATTCCAATGCATTTTCAAGGTCATTTTTACTTTGTTTCTCTATTAATTTTTGAGCATAACTATGAATCCAATGATTGAGTCTTTGCAAAAAAGTACCAAATAGAATAGATATTGGTAAAAAAACGATACTCAAAACAAACAGAATTAGGTAATCTGTTTTGTTAAATGAGTTGATATGGTTGATTTGTTTTTGTCTAGGCAAATAAGTGGTAAAGAAATAGAGAATGCCAAAAAACAAGAATATACAAAGGTACAAAAGGCTAAATGGTAGCCGATAAAACAGGTTGTTATAACCAAAAATTATCCAAAACAGGGTGGCAACAAGGAATAAATTGCTCATTACCATAGAAATATCTAGTCTGAAATGCTCCGAAAGAAAGGAGTTCGAACTAAATATATTTTGATTGGAATGGATGAATTCATTTCTGGCATTCTTATTTGAAAAATGCCAGAAATATTGAATACATGCAACTCTATATAACAAGTAAAGCAAAAAAACTGATAGAATCACAAATGAACTATCTTCTATCATCGATAAATTACCGGGTTCTCCTTCCAAAATATTATTTTTTAATTAAAAAGGTAGATCGTCATCAGCTGATGGTGATGGATCAAAAGGCACATGACTACTTGGTTCGTCATTAGTGGATGGGAAAGAATTTTGGTTTCCGCCACCTTCTCTTCTGTCTAACGATTTTAAAGTCTGAGCAACGATTTCCGTAACTCTTCTTTCAATATTGTTGGAGTCAGTATATTTTCTATGAGAGATTTTGCCTTCAATAAAAACTAAAGAGCCTTTTTTTAGGGTTCTTTCAGCTTGTTCAGCAAGGTTTCTCCATGCAACGATATCGTGCCAATCTGTCAAACTTTGCCAGTTGCCGTCTTTATCTTTATAACTTTCGTTTGTCGCAACAGTAAATTTCGCTACTGAAGCACCGTTTTCTAATTTTCTAACTTCTGGATCCTTGCCTAAATTTCCAATAAGTGTTACTTTGTTAATCATTTTCGTACAATTTTATCATTTATGAATCGAAGATAAATAGTTTTTTATAATTTTTGGATAAGGAAAGTTATTAATATTTTTAAAACTTACTTTTTTTGTGTTTTCAATCCTCGGAAATTCAATAACTTCTATATTCCAAAAATTTGCATTAATTCGCTGATGGGTTAGGTTTTGTGTATCTGCGAATTCCTTTTTGATAGTTAAATAACCAATTTTTTCTTTTGTCAAAAAATGCTGGACATCTTCTATTTCCCAAGCTGCATTGTCCGATTCAACCATCGGAAATTGAAACAATCCTTTCCAAACACTTTGTGTGGTCTCCGATATTAATGTTTGATCATCAATCACATAGACCAAATAATTGATATTTCTAACTTTCTTTAATAGCTTTTTTGATTTAATGGGTAATATTGAAACAATATCTTTTTGGTAGGCAATACAGATTTCATTCATCACACATTCCTGACATTTTGGTTGACTCGGCAAACAATGTGTTGCTCCAAAATCCATGATGGCTTGATTGTATTTTGCTGGGAATTGCTGGTCAAGAGCTTCTTGAGCAACAGACAAAAAATATTTTTTTCCTATTGTAGTATCAATTGGTAATTCAATATTAAACACCCTCGATAAAACCCTGAAAACATTGCCATCCAAAACTGCAAAAGGAGCATTGTAGGCAAATGAAGCAATGGCAGCAGCCGTATAATCACCTATCCCCTTTAGTTTTTTTATTTCATTGATATCTTTTGGGAAAATGCCCTGATGGTTTTCAACAATCATTTTTGCTGCCTCATGGAGGTTTCTTGCTCTCGAATAGTAGCCCAAACCCTCCCAATCTTTCATCAATGCGGACTCCTCCACATTTGCTAAATCAAAAACGGTTGGATATTTCGCAGCAAATTTTAGATAATAAGGCAACCCTTGCTCAACCCTTGTTTGCTGTAGTATTATTTCCGACAACCAAATAAGGTAAGGATTTTTTTCCTCCTTCCATGGCATTGGTCTTGAAATTGTTTCAGACCAATGCAATAGAAGTTTACGGAAAGTATTGATATGTTGAAAAGTAGTTTCGATAGGATTTAGTTAAAAATATCCCTCATTCTATCAAAAAACCCTTTTTCTTCTTTTGTAGGCTGTGGGTTAAAATTGGGCATTGTTTTCAATTTTTCTAACAAATGCTTTTCTTCATCCGACAATTTCTTGGGTGTCCAAACATTGAGATTGATTAGCAAATCGCCAGTTCCATAACTTTGCACCGAAGGTAACCCTTTTCCTTGCAGTCTGAAAATTTTCCCAGATTGAGTCCCCTGCGGAATTTTAATCCTTACTTTTCCATCCAAAGTTGGTACTTCTATGGAAGTTCCCAAAGCAGCATCAGCAAAATTTACATACAATTCATGCATGATGTTTTGCCCATCTCTTGAGAAATGTTCATGGTGAATTTCTTCAATGCTAATAAGTAAATCCCCAGCAGGACCGCCCTTCGGACCGACATTCCCTTTTCCAGACATAGACAATTGCATGCCCTCAGAAACACCAGCAGGAATATCAATTTCGATTAATTCTTCATCGTAGATTCTTCCATCGCCCCTACAACTTTGACAATTCGCTGTGATGGATTGCCCACTACCATTACAAGTAGGGCAAGCAGAGGTTGTCTGCATCTGTCCTAAAAATGTGTTTTTTATTTGTCGAACGTATCCAGAACCTTTACAAGTATTACAGGTAGAAACCGAATTTTTGTCTTTCGCTCCAGAACCACCGCAAGTATGACAAGTAATTTGCTTTTTGACTTTTATTTTTTTATTAACACCTGTTAATATTTCTTCTAAAGTCAATTTTACTTTGATGCGAAGATTAGAGCCTCGTTGACCTTGAGGTCTTCCGCCGCCGCCACCACTAGATCTTCTTCCTCCAAAGAAACTTTCGAATGGGCTACCACCATCTCCGAAGATATCACCGAATTGGCTGAAAATATCTTCCATGTTCATACCACCGCCACTGAAACCGCCGCCGCCGCCCATATTTGGGTCAACACCAGCATGACCGTAGCGATCATATCTAGCTTTTTTATCGGCATTGCTCAGCACTTCATATGCCTCAGCAGCTTCTTTGAATTTTTCTTCAGATGCTTTATCTCCAGGGTTTCTATCTGGATGATATTGCATAGCTTGCTTACGGTAAGCTTTTTTGATCGTATCTTCATCGGCATTCTTCTGAACACCTAGTATTTCGTAATAATCTCTTTTTGCCATATTTATCTACCCACTACGACTTTGGCGTAACGAATTATTTTATCATTAAGTAAATATCCTTTTTCAACAGTATCCACCACTTTTCCCTTCAGATCTTCTGTTGGTGCAGGAATTTCAGTAATAGCCTCATGCATTTCAGGATTAAATTCAGTACCATTGGACTCCATAGGAGCTAAGCCTTTGGTTTGTAATATATTGTATAATTTATGATACACCAATGCAATACCATCAGTAAATACTTCTCCAGTAGCTGGGTTTTCAGCAGCTTTTTTGCTCGATCAAAATCGTCAAGAACGGTTAGTAAAGATGACACTGTGTCACGGGCAGCAGTTTTCATAAATTCCAATCTTTCGTTGGAGGTTCTTTTTTTGTAGTTATCAAACTCTGCAAATAATCTTAAATATTTATCTTTTAGCTCGTTAACTTGCTCCTGAAGAACAGCCACCTTGTCTTTATCTTCGGCTTCATTGTTGTTTTCTAGCAATTCTTCTGAATCAGTTGTTGTTTCTTCTGCTAATATTTCTTCTTTTTGAAGATCTTCTGTTTCTTCTTTCATTTTTGCCTTTTTAAATAATTTTTCAAACATACTAAAAGTATTTTCGCCGAACCAATGAAATAAATTGATTCAGTTATTTTCTATTAGCAAGTTACTTGCCACTTCATTTTTTCAGACATTTTGTCACTTGACAAGTTTGGGAGAAAGTAATTTGGCAATATCCTCGGCAGACAAGTCAACACCCATTATGACACCGGCTGGATTGATAAGATATTTGGTAGGTATTTGACGTACACCATATAGTTTGGCTACAGGATCATCGAATCTTTTTAGAGCAGAATAATGATTTTCCCAATCTAAATGGTCGCTTTGGATAGCAGTTTCCCAGTTCTCACTATTGGTTTCTATTCCGATACTGATGATTTCGAAGCCCGAGGCATCCGTAAAGCTAGCTCCCTTGAATTGGTGGTATAATTGAACAATTTTGGGATTGTCTGCCCTACAAGGACCACACCAACTACCCCAAAAGTCAAGCAATACATATTTCCCTTTATACTGGGATAATTTTATGTTTTTCCCACTTTTTGTAACAATTTCAAAATCCAAGGGCTTTTCTCCATTTATAAATTTTGGTTTTCTATAAAAATAATTTAAAACCAAACCTAAAATAAGGAGTATGGGGAGAATATATTTTAGTTTCATTTGCATATAAGTTAATATAAAAAAAGCCTTCTAGTAATTTCAGAAGGCTTTTTCGATTTATAAATCCATCACTAAAGAAATAGGATCTTCAATTAATTTTTTCACTTTCACCAAGAAAGTTACGGAAGAACTACCGTCTATCACCCTGTGGTCGTAAGATAAAGCCAAATACATCATGGGTCTGATTTTCACTTCTCCATTGATTGCCATTGGACGTTGTTGTATGGCATGCATTCCCAAAATAGCGGATTGTGGCTCATTGATAATCGGCGTACTCATCATGGAACCAAAAACGCCTCCATTGGTGATGGTGAATGTTCCACCAGACATTTCTTCTATCGTTAATTTTCCGTTTCTAGCTTTTTCTGCTAATGCTTTAATCTGAAATTCTATTTCTGCAAAATTCAATGACTCAACATTGTGTAGTGGCGGAACCACTAATCCAGTAGGTGTTGAAATGGCAATTGAGATATCAGCATAGTCATGATATATCAAATCGTCTCCATCGATCATCGCATTCACCTCAGGCATTTCCATCAAAACCTTAGCACATGCCTTAGCAAAAATGGACATGAATCCTAGCTTAATCCCGTATTTTGCAACAAACTTTTCTTGATATTTATCCCTTAAAGCCATCACTTCCGTCAAATCAACTTCGTTGAAAGTGGTCAGCATTGCAGTATTATTTTTTGCAGAAACCAATCTTTTTGCAATGGTTCTTCGCATTCTGCTCATTTTTTCAGCTCTCGTATTTCTACTAAAATTGCTATTTGCAATCGGAGGAGCTACTGTTGGCGATTCTTTAGGGGCAGAAGTTGTAGCTGGAGCTGCTGTTGTTCCAGTTTTTACTGCTTGGTTTGCATCTTCTTTTGTGATTCGACCATCTTTGCCAGTTCCGCTGATAGCAGAAGTGGAGATATTTGCCTCACTTAATATCTTTGCTGCTGCTGGCGATGGATGTCCAGTTGCATGATTTTCCTTTGATTCAACTTTTGTCTCAGCTTTCGGAGCTTCAACTACTGTGTTAGGTGTAGGAGTGGGGCTTGCACCAGCAGTGACACTAGTATCTATTTTTGCAACCACATCACCTATTTTTAGATCATCACCTTCTCCAGCAACTCGTATTAATTTACCTGCTACCTCAGCAGGTAGTTCTAAAGTCGCCTTATCAGATTCGAATTCACAAATTGGTTCGTCTAAACCAACAAAATCACCATCATTTTTTAACCATTGAGATAGGGTTACTTCCGTTACTGATTCACCAATAGCTGGTACTTTTATTTCTATTACACTCATCTTTTAATTGTAGTTGCTAAATTTTAATTTAGAAAGAAAAAAATCAAGTTTCAATATTATTGAAACTAAAAAATATTCATTTTGTTGGGCAAATATACAAAAAAGCGAACTTCTGATTAGATTAATGATAATGAATCCCAATTTTTTAAAAATTTATTCTTATATCAATTACTTTTGTTTAAACAAGAAAAATATTATGCATATAATCGACTGGGTTGTTTTGATTCTTACCACTTGTTTTATAGTGATTTATGGAGCTTGGAAAACAAGGAAGACGAGTAGTGTGGAATCCTATTTGTTGGGAGATAGAGATTTGAAATGGTGGACTATCGGTCTATCCATCATGGCTACTCAAGCTAGTGGCATCACTTTTCTATCCACTCCTGGTCAGGCTTATGATGATGGAATGCGATTTGTGCAATTTTATTTTGGATTGCCAATCGCCATGATAATCCTTGCGATATGGGTAATTCCTCAGTTTTACAAATTAAAAGTATTTACTGCCTATGAGTATTTGGAGACAAGATTCGATTTAAAAACCAGATTTTTTACGGCAGCTTTATTTTTAATCCAAAGAGGACTTGCGGCAGGATTGACAATTTATGCCCCCTCTATCATTCTTTCCACCATTTTGGGTTGGAATTTGACGATGACAAATCTAATAATTGGTGGATTAGTTGTGATATATACAGCTATTGGCGGAACAAAAGCAGTGAGTGAAACACAACAATTACAAATGGGGGTAATTTTAATAGGCTTGTTTTTGGCATTGGGAGTCGTAATTTACAAATTGCCACCTCAGGTTTCTTTTTCTGATGCACTATCCTTGGCAGGTGGAATGGGGAAACTCAATTTAGTTGATTTCAACTTTAACCCTAGCAATAAATACAATTTCTGGTCTGGCATCTTGGGAGGTACTTTTCTATTCTTATCCTATTTTGGGACTGACCAAAGTCAGGTACAAAGATATTTGTCGGGTAAATCATTGACAGAGAGTAGATTAGGATTGTTGTTTAATGGTATCTTAAAAGTTCCAATGCAATTTGCAGTATTATTTGTTGGGATGATGGTATTTGTTTTCTATCAATTTACCCAGCCTCCCATCCATTTTAATCATGTAAATATTGAAAAAGTGGAGCAAAGTAGTAATTCGAATGATTTAAAAATATTGCAAACGGATTATAATTTATTGCAGACCAACAAAGATAAATCGCTAACTAGTTTTATCAATTCGGTACACAGTGGGGATAAAACAGCACAAAAATCGAATATTGAAGATTTAAAGAAAATAGGGGTTGAGGAAAAGCAAATAAGAAGCAAGGTAAAGGACTTGGTGGTTAAAACAGACAATAAAGCAGTAGCTGACGATACCGATTATATTTTCATTACTTTTGTTACCAAACATATGCCTATTGGGATAATTGGGTTATTGATAGCAGTTATTTTTGCAGCTTCCATGTCTTCCACCTCCTCTGAGCTGAATGCTTTAGCAACGACGACTGTTATTGATTTTTATAAAAGGGCTTTTAAAAAAGACGAGAACGACCAACATTATTTTAAAGTATCCATATTTTTTACCTTGTTTTGGGGAGCATTGGTCATCTCATTTGCCATTTTTGTTTCATTATTCGAAAACTTGATAGAGGCAATCAATATTATTGGTTCTATTTTCTACGGCTCTATTTTAGGCATCTTTATGACTGCATTTTTTCTCGAAAAAATCAAAGGGAATGCTGTTTTTTACGCCGCCATTATAACTCAATTGATAATATTCATTTTGTTTTTTATGGATAAAACTGGGCGAATTGAATTGGCTTATCTTTGGCTAAACCCTATTGGTTGTTTTTTAGTAATGATATTTGCAATCCTTTTCAATAGGACTGAATTCGGGATAAGAGATGGTATAAGGAATTAAATTTTATTAAAATTTGCTTGTAAAAAATCCTTATATATTATGCAAGTGAAAATGTAAATATCTAATAATCAATATTATAGAAATGTAATTTTATTGTTTGTAGCCAAATTTGTTATTCAGAATTTATAAGAAAAAGTAATTGTCAGAACCGTTTTCTTGCTGCATCTTTGCATCATAATCGGTGAATATAAGAATTCATCATTCATACAATAATAGTGTTTGTTAAATAGTGTTTGTTTTTTGTATTGATTCTGTTTGATAAAGATCCAATAGATAACATGATAAAAAAAATGCCGTATCAAATTCTGATACGGCATTTTTTTTTTACTTATTTAATTTTATTATACCTCTTTGGATCATTTAATATGCTGATTGCTTCCACAATTTCTTTGTCATTTCGCAATCCAATGATGATTTTTCCCTTATGGTAGTAATATCTGCCGATTATTTCTTGTTCTATTAAATCAACAATTTGATTTTTACTATTTTGAACAGCCATCTTTTTATCCGCCTTTAATTTAGATTCTATCAACTTCAAATCTGGATCCAAGCCTCTATTTTCTTTAGTAGCCTCTTCCTTAAGTTTCGTCAAAGCCTTTTCAGATTCTGTTTGGTATTCAAATTTCCGCTTATCTAAAAAAGTTGTGAATTTGTCCCAGTCCATAAAATGAAACTTATCTGCCGAATCTATCTGTGTTTTGTTACTACAATATTCTGTTACAAAATCAAAAATATAATTTTCATCGATTAATGTTTTAATCAATGCAGATTGCTTTTGCTTTTCCATCACAACATCTGGCTTCACCCCTCCACCGTCTAGCACTTTTCTTCCATTGGCTGTTTTAAATACAGCTCTTTGATTATCAGGAACATGTACTGGCTCTCCGTCCTTGTAATTTACAGCCTGAATACATCTACCACTCGGAATATAATATCTTGAAGTGGTGATTTTTACTTTAGCATTATAGCCGATATCTTTGGTGTTTTGAACTAATCCTTTCCCATAAGATTGTTGTCCAATGATAACACCTCTATCTAAATCTTGAATCGTACCTGAAACGATTTCAGAAGCAGAAGCAGAGTTTTTGTCAATTAAAATGGCGATTGGAATTTTTTCATCCAATGGACTAGCCATTGTTTTATAAGTAATATCTTGCTCTTGAATCTTTCCCTTTGTCGTAACAATCGGCACATCTTTCGGAGTGAATAAGTTACAAATTCTAATTGCTTCATTCAATAATCCACCACCATTTCCCCTCAAATCAAGAATAATGCTTTTCATTCCCGGGTTATTTTTTTTCAAATCATTGATAGCATTAGCGATATTTTCTCCTGCATTTTGAGTGAAAGTTGACAATACAATATAGCCTACTTCGGGGCTCACCATACTGTAATGTGGTACATTTTTAATATCCACCTCTTCTCTCTTCATGCTAATATTCTGTTCTTTCCCTGCCCGCTGAACAGTAACATTTATCAAAGAACCTGCTGATCCTTTCAGGATAGACTCTATTGCATCGAAATTTTTCCCTTTTGTCGATTTTCCATCAATTGCTATGACCACATCACCAACTTTTAAGCCTGATTTGCTGGCTGGAGAGCTTTCATAAATATCTGTTATGGTAATATAATCGCCAATGTTTTTATAGATTGCCCCTATTCCATGATAGGAACCATCATTATAAAAGCGATATCCTTCGATATCCGATTCGGCGATATAATTTGTATAAGGATCCAATGATTTCAACATCGCATCAATTCCAACCCGCATCAACTTCCCTGGCTCTAGCTCATCTACATAGTTGGCATTGACTTCTTTGTATAAATTTGAAAAGATTTCGAGGTTTTTAGCGATTTCGAAATATCTTCCTCCATTGCTTCCTACAAAAGCGGTGGTTAACAAACCAACTACAACGACCATCGGAAGCAAAAATTTAAGTCTAACTTTCATGCAATTTTTATTTGATAAACGAATTTTTATAAAAAAAATTTCAACAAAATATCTTTTCTAATATTTAAAGAATAATACTATAAAAGTAATTGATATAGAAGCTAAATCACTTTAAATAAAATAATTATGTGTTCTAAAGGGTAAAATATGAAACCAATCTAAATGATTTATGGCATCTATTTTGAATAATCTATAATACATATCCGTTAATATCCCTATAGGTATCTGTTTTACTGTTTTTGCCCAAACTTGTTACGTTAATAATAAACATAAAATTACTCGATTAACTGAGATATGAAACATATAAAATTACCCGTTTTTTTACTTATCACCATTTTTGGCATAAGTTTCACAATAAACTATCGGCATCCGAGCCACGTTAGAAGCTATATTAATTCTTATAGTAGTTTGGCTCAAGAGAATATGAAAACCTATCATATTCCTGCTAGTATTATCATGGGTCAGGCACTTTTGGAATCGGATGCAGGTAGAAGTGAATTAGCAAAAAATGCAAATAATCATTTTGGCATTAAGTGTAGAAATGATTGGGACGGAGAGACTTATGAGAAATGGGACGATGATGAAACGATTTCTTGTTTTAGAAAATACAACACTCCAGAAGGCTCCTTTAGAGACCACAGTGATTTCATCACAAAATCTAGCAATTACGACATGTTGTTTACTTTCGAAAAGGAGGATTATACTTCTTGGGCTTATGGTTTGCAAAAATGTGGATATGCTACGAACACTGAATATGCCAGGCTGCTTATTGACATCATAGAAAAGTACAAACTTTATGAATTCGATCAGCCAATGTTGGTTTCTGAGGCGAAGCCTATTGCAGAAGAAAAGCCAGTGCCGCTTTCCATAAAAAAATTCGAATTGCCAAGTGACTATAAAAGAGGGAGTTATTTGAAGCAATAAATTATTTGATATCGAAAAGCTTACTTACTCGTTCAGTATCTTTAGGCTCTTTAATAGCAGGTTTAGCTGGCTTTAGGGGTCTATATCCTTCGACATAAACGCTATCTACCTGAAAAACACTTGCAGCCCTAGCTTCCTCTAATAACATTGAATCTACTTTTTTATTGGCAACTTCAAAGGCATCCTTCAAGCAGGTTTCTCTTTTTTGTTGCTGATAAGCCGTCGTGTTTTCTTTCACCTTTTCAGCGATTAATTCTTGCCGTTTGTTGTTCCCAAACTTACAGGAAATAGCAGTAAGTAAAAATAAAAAAAATCCTACTCTGATCATTGTGGTGATTTTACATCTTCTAATTGTTTAGCAATCTGCTTTCTTCTCAACACAATCAAGGAATCTACCGCCCTTTGAACCAAAGAATCACTATGTTCCGAACACCATTTTGCATTTTCAATATCTATTTTTTTATTGATGCTATAGGTGGTGGTGTCAATCACCAATTTATCTTCAGCAGTTAATTTTTGTGAATCCGAGCAACTCATCATGACCAACAAAACCATAGCAATTCCAAAAGTACTAGCTTCTTTCATCATCCAAATTAATAATTTTCTTTTTCAATTCAAAGCTCATTCCTAAATATACTTTTCGCACCATAGCATCAGCTGCTAATTCTTCTGCCGTTCCGGCTTTCAGGATACTTCCTTCGAACATTAGATATGCCCTATCGGTGATAGATAGGGTTTCCTGCACATTGTGATCAGTGATTAGGATTCCGATATTTTTTGTTTTTAGCTTCGCTACAATGTATTGGATATCCTCGACGGCAATTGGGTCGATCCCAGCAAAAGGCTCATCTAGTAAGATAAAACTTGGGCTAGTTGCCAATGCTCTTGCTATTTCAGTTCTTCTTCGCTCCCCTCCAGAAAGGGTGTCCCCTAAACTTTTTCTCACCTTATCTAATCGGAATTCTTCAATGAGGCTTTCCAACTTTTCTAATTGTTCTTTTTCCGAAAGAGTAGTCATTTCCAGTACGGCTTTGATATTATCTTCCACACTCAGTTTCCTAAACACAGATGGCTCTTGAGGCAAATAACCGATGCCTTTTCGAGCTCTCATGTACATCGGAAGATCTGTAATATCCTCGTCATCCAAAAAAACTTTTCCTTCGTTGGGCTTAATAAAACCAACTGTCATATAAAAAGAGGTGGTCTTTCCAGCCCCATTTGGGCCCAAAAGTCCAACAATTTCACCTTGGTTTACCTCTATCGAAACGTCTTTGACTACCGTTCTTTTTCCATAGAGTTTTATTAAATTTGTTGCCCGTAATTGCATTATGTCGCTTTATGAAATTTTAATTTTTAATATTTAGTCTTTTTCCGACCTCTACTTTTTCTTCTACAAAATCCTGTTTGAAAAACTGAATTTTTTTATCAATAACAAAATTGGCTTTCAAATCTTCGATATTTTTTAGAAAAATATATTCCGATTGTGTTTTGTCCTTATAGTTTGCAGGATCCCAAATCCCGTTTTTATTGACATCTTCTATTATTTTGATAAAATAAGGCTCGATTTTCAATCCATGATAACTATTTATCGCCTTTGAAGTATTTTCATGATAAGTTTGATTCAAAATATCTTTATTGCTGTTAAGGAACTGTACAATATAATTGTAGTTTGGGTTCAAACTATCTATAAAAACGATCAAATCTGAAAATGTTTTTTTATCCAAAGAATTGTATTTCTGGATAAACATAGAATCATTAGTAGTTCCGTAATAGCTTTTTACAGCATTTGGTGCTACTTGCAACAAATATAATTTACTATCACCAAAATCATATTGAATATTTAAATGATTAGCATTTAGGCTATCTATTTTAATCTCAATTGGCAATTTCACTGATTTTGTCGTGTCTGCATATAAAACAATGCTATCCCTATTGAAAGAAGCTATCGGCAGATTAAAAGTGAGTTTTATAGGCTCATAGGGCTGAATTGTAGTGGGAAAAGGTAAGGATTTCTCCAATAATTGAAATTTTGGAGCAGGCAAATTTTTCTTTTCTATTCTTTTTATATCAATTGTATCTAATTGATTTTCAGCATTAATTACTATTTTCCAAGCTTCATTATCTGGCTTGTAATAGATTAAAGTGCTATCTTTTTTACTAAAAGTGTAAAACTGTTTTTGTGGAATGGATTGAATGGTCAGGTTGGTAGGTTCTTGGTTGAAATTTATTTTTATTAAACCATCATGCACAAAAGTTCGATTGATCACTTTTGTTTTAGGCCTTTCTTTTGTCAACTTGATAAAAATGGGTTTTTCAATATTTTTTTGAACTTGAAAAGCAGAATCGAAAAAAGCAATACTTTCGGTCGGTAAATCAAATTGGTAATTTTGATTTTTGTCATCCAAAGCAAAGATATGATATTTGCCTTCTCGAATATTTTTGATGGTGCACAACCCATTTTTATCGGTATATGCAAAATATAAAGGCAACTCTTTCGTGAAAGCAGAGTCCTCCAAATTATCATACATTTCTACTTTTATTTTCTCCAAAAAACCTCCAGTTACAGCATCCACCACTCTGAACTGTGCTGATATAGTGTCTATTTTCGGACCAGTAGCAAAAATAAAATCTGGCTTTTCAGCCACATTACCTTCCGTCAAATCTTTGATAGATTCGCCAAAATTGATATGATAGGTTACATCTTTTTTCAATATTTCCTTTTCATCAAAACTGAATTTCACAGTTCTTCCCTTCAAATCAATTTTAGGTCTGTATTTCAAAGGCGGAGAAATAGTCGTTTTATTTATCGGATCATCTAGCTTTATCCATTCGTTAAATGCCAGTTGGAAGGATGCTGAATTTACGTTTGTCCTGTTGTTAGGCGTCGAAATGAGGCTATCAATTTTTGGGGGTGTTTCGTCTTTTTTACCCCCTTGAAGATTACCAACTTGAGCACAAGAAGAGAGTAAAAGGCAACCCAAAAGAACCCAAATAAATTTGATATGTAATATGATTTTATACAAAACTATCTTAAAATTTGAGTACAAAGAACGGTATTTTTTAGGAAAAATTGTAGTAAATAGCTTTAGATGCGAAGCTAAAATAAGATTCTCGTTTTATTCGTTTTAATTTTTTTAACTTTGACCAATAAATGGATTTATTAGGATGAAGAATTTATATTTTGTAATTGGGTTGATGGCTATTTTATTTTTTTCTTGTGAGGATGCACCATATGTGCCCAAACCGAAGGTGTATCCAAAAATAAATTTCCCAGAAAAAAAATATCAGCCTTTCGATAAAAATTATTGCAAATTTTCATTTGAATATCCCGTATATGCCCAAATCCAACAAGATACTATGTTTTTCGAAGAAAAACCCAACAATCCCTGCTGGTTCAATATCCATTTTCCTGAATTAAATGCGGATATTCACTGTAGTTATTACAATATTACTGGAAAAAAATCATTTGACAAATTGGTCAATGATGCACATGAACTAGCCAATAAGCACAATATCAAAGCGGATTATATTGACGAAATGAAGATTCAAAAACCGAATCATGTGAGTGGTTTCGTATTTGACATCGAAGGACCAGCAGCCTCTCCTTTTCAGTTTTATCTTACGGATAGTACCCGCCACTTTATGAGAGGCTCCTTGTATATCAATGCTAAAACCAATCCTGACTCACTTGCCCCAGTGTATAAGTTTTTGAAAGAGGATATTTTACAATTGATTAATACATTTGAATGGAATAAAAAATAGTTTATTTTTTTAGCGTACCAAAATATCGATTATTCATAGTTTGAATATAAAGTTCTATTGGACCAAGACCCACTGACATTCTTCTTTCATTTACCTTTTCCGGGTCAAAAAGGCTTTTGGGCTCATAGCTTGTTTGTTCCTTATTTAAGGTCATTTGAGTTCCATACATTTGTTTTTCACCTTTATTTACAAGTACTCTATCCGTCAGGTAGGCATAATCTTTTCCAGAAACCTCATTTTTCAAAAGTGCCTCTTTCATTAGTAATAATACTTTTTCTTGAAAAGCAATATGATTATCTTGATGTTGCACCATCAACCAAAAATTATGTGAAGAAGTACTACCAAAACGAGATATTGTTGGATAACCATTTTTTTGAATAATTTTTTCGAGTTCAAAATAGTTTAGGCTATCCGTTTTTGAGATGTTTTCGGAAATAAATTCCTTCGATAAATTATTAATATTCACTCCATTTTCAAAATCTGTTAATAGATTTCTCCATTTTTGATCTTCCAATTTCAAACTATCTATCCTACTTATCAAAGTTGAATCGATATTTGATTTTAATTGAGAGAAACAATTGTTACTCAACAGGAACAAAATGATTATTAATTTTAGTTTCATCTAGAATTTCCAAATAATCCAAAAAACAATTGAATATGATATTTTTTTTCAAATTTATGTTTTTCTCTATCAATTTCAATACTTGGTAGTAGATATTGTTTTCTAAGTTTGTTTACTTCTTCAATATTATTTATTGTTTTGTCAAAATTGGATAAATGTAATGATTCAAACAATTGGTTATTATTTGAATTTCCTAGGTTAATTGCAAATTCACGAGGATGCATATACCCTTCGGAAATTGCTTTTTCCCAATGTTTTTCTAATAATTTTGAAGATTGAATATTGTGGTAACAGATAACCGTTATCGGATTTCCTAAAAAATAATCTTTGTCATTGATATATGGCACATTTAACTTTGGTAAGTTTAGTTTTTTGAAATAGTTATCTGCATATCCTTCAATTGAATCGTTAGGAAATTTTAATTTTTGTGCTAATTTTCTTGAATATATTCCAAGATTTTTTTCACCTAAGAAAATATTAATATTATATAATGAGTCAATGTAATGAAGATTATCGTTTGAAATTGATTTATATATAACTTGTTGTTTTTCATATGTATAGCCGAGTTCACTATGACCGTTTTTGTAAAGTTGTTCTTTAAAATGCCGAATCATTAATTTTATAAATAAGTCTCTGTTAATACGATCTATAAAAGTATTATAAGTTGAATCAGCATATTTATTCAAATCAATTTTATGCTTTTCGATGAAAGGAATATAAATAGTTGTTTTACTATTCATTATCTCATCTGTTGTACAAGGAAGACAGGTGTTTTTTAATAATGATAGCTTATTTATCTCAAATCCATTTTCAATAGCTTTTTTAATAAAATTCATTGCAAAATCTTCTCTACCAAACACCAATGCCAATTGGAATGCCTCTATACAATCATCCATAAAAACAAATTCATATTCTTTAAAAATTGAATCCATTTTTTTCAATCCACCAATGGAATCTTTTTCAATAAAGATTTGATTTTCAGCTTCAATTACCGAAAGATGATATTGTCGATAGTTATTTTGACAAAATAATTCAATAGTTAAATTAGGAATGAGCAGTAAAAGAATAGCGATTTTTTTTATCATTTGATGGAAATTAATTAAACGAATTTTTAAAATTCATAGTAGAATCTAGTTTTGAATTTCCCATTTCGAATCACCATATATTTTTGTTTTTTATTAAAGTTTGTTGTCGAATCACTTAGTTTTAAATGTAATTCAAATTCACCATGAATAATTTTTTTATCAGTATCAATATAATTTATAATTAAATAAGACTTTTCTGGGATTGAATCATTTGTTTTATAATATGAATCTGAAACACAGCCATTTTCAATACATTGGTAATAATCAAATAATATTCTGTCACTTGTGTGGAATTTTCCAATTTTGTATGGAATATTGCTAAACAATATTTTACCAATAATATTTGCACTTTTTTTATCTATTTGATATAATACCATCATTAATCTTCTTAGGCTATCATTAGCAACTGTTGCACTAGGGTATAAATCAGAGAAAGTAGTATCCAAAATACACGATGCAGTTCCCGAATAGATTCTTTCTCCATCAAATTTTTTAAATTGATAAAAGGTTTCTGGCATCGGGCTTCCTAAAATAATTGTGTCCTTTTTAGTTGTTAATTGATCCTTATGATTTTCTAGCTCTTTAGTTTGATTTTGACAGGAAATCAATAATATTATCAAGAAGAAGAGGAGTCCTTTCATTGTTATATAAGTTTATTCAGGAAAAAAAATTAATGCAATTGTTTTTCAAATTTAATTGTAAATTAGTTTAAAAACGAACCTATTGAAAAAATAGTACAAAAAAAGGCCATTGAAATAAATCAATGACCTTTAATAATATTTTTACAAATTAGATTAATCTAATTTCTGTTTTACTTCTATGATTTCGTATCCCTCTACGATATCGCCCTCTTTGATGTCATTGAAATTGTTGATGGTGATACCACATTCCATATTGGTTTTCACCTCTTTCACATCGTCTTTGTAACGTTTCAAAGAACCCAAAGTTCCTGTAGCCCCTTCCTTAGTTGGGAAGATTACAATACCATCACGAATCACTCTGATTGGCGTATTTCTAGTAAATTTACCTTCTATTACATAACAACCAGCGATAGTTCCGATTTTGCTAATTTTGTAAACCTCTCTAATTTCTATCTGACCAATTAGTTTTTCTTCCTTCGTTGGCTCTAATAATCCTTCGATTGCAGACTTGATTTCATCAATTGCTTCATAGATGATGGAGTACATTTTGATTTCTACTCCTTCTCTTTCCGCTAATTTTCTAGCTGTCATTGATGGTCTTACTTGGAAACCAACGATGATGGCATCGGAAGCAGATGCTAATAATACATCAGACTCCACAATTTGACCAACCGCCTTGTGAATTACATTCACCTGAACACTTTCTACTGATAATTTGATCAAGGAATCTGCTAATGCCTCGATAGATCCATCCACGTCCCCTTTTACGATTAAGTTCAATTCCTTGAAGGTTCCTAATGCTAATCGACGTCCGATTTCTTCTAATGAAATACGTTTGCTTGCTCTATTACTTTGTTCTCTAGTGATTTGTGAACGTTTACTAGCAATTTGTCTTGCTTCAGCATCAGTACTCATAACCTTGAATTTCTCACCAGCCTGTGGTGCTCCTCCAAGACCTAAAACAAGTACTGGTGAAGATGGTCCAACAGATTTTACTCTTTGTCCCCTTTCATTGTACATTGCTTTTACTTTTCCAGAAAATTCACCAGCAACCATTGGGTCTCCGATACTTAAAGTACCGTTTTGAACCAAAATCTTGGTAACATAACCCTTTCCTTTATCTAAGGATGCTTCGATTACGGTACCGATTGCTCTCTTCTTAGAATTGGCTTTTACATCCAACAATTCAGCTTCGAGCAATATTTTTTCTAGTAACAAATCAACATTCAATCCTTTTTTTGCAGAAATATCTTGAGATTGATATTTACCGCCCCATTCTTCAACTAACAAATTCATACTTGCTAATTCCTGTTTTATTCTACCAGGATCAGCACCTTCTTTATCAATTTTGTTAATTGCAAATATAATTGGAACCCCTGCTGCTTGAGCATGACTGATGGCTTCTTTTGTTTGCGGCATGATACTGTCGTCTGCTGCAATTATAATTACTGCTACGTCTGTTACTTTCGCTCCCCTTGCTCTCATTGCCGTAAAGGCTTCGTGACCAGGAGTATCTAAAAACGTGATTTTCTTATTATTGTGAACTACTTCGTAAGCTCCGATATGCTGAGTGATACCCCCTGCTTCCCCACTCACCACATTTGCATTTCTGATATAATCCAACAAGGAAGTTTTACCATGATCTACGTGTCCCATAACTGCGACAATAGGAGCTCTATCTTCATCATCTGGCAATAAATCATCTGCATCTTCTACTTCATCAGCTGACACTAAATCTTCAGCAGAAATAAACTCAATCTCATGGTTGAATTCACTTGCTACCACCTCGATAATTTCAGCATCCAATCTTTGGTTAATGGAAACCATATATCCCAAATTCATACAAGTCATGATTACTTCCGTAACATTTACGTTCATCAAACTTGCTAATTCGGAAACGGAGATAAATTCCTGTACCTGTAGTTTTGAGTCGCCAGTTTGCAAATCTTTTGCCTCTTGCTTCTCTCTCATTTCATCCCGTTTGTCACGACGGATTTTTTGTCGTTTGCTTTTGCCTCCGACAGAAAGACGAGCCATAGTGGCTTTGATTTGATCTTCTATTTCTTTTTTAGAAACTTCTTTTGACTCTAATTGTGCCTTTTTGGTAATTACATTTATCTTTCTTTGTGGCTTGGCAGGTTGGTTAGATGCTTGGTTTGGCGTACCGCCACCAGCTGGTCTGTTTTGACCACCACCTTGTTGACCGCCAGGTCTGTTTTGTCCCTGACCACCGAATTGACGATTTTGACCTTGGCCGCCACCTTGCTGACCACCGCCTTGTTGACCGCCAGGTCTGTTTTGACCTTGGCCGCCACCTTGTTGACCACCAGGTCTATTTTGCCCTTGCCCACCACCGGTAGGGTTGTCAGCAGGTATTTTCTTACGTTTACGTTTACGTTTACGTTCTTCTTCAGACATCGTTGATTGACCAGGAGGACGAGGTCCCTTAGTTTCTGGTTTCACCTCAACTTTTGGTTTTTTATTGAACTTGTCGGTATCTATTTTACCTAAAATTTTCAACCCTTTAAGAGTCGGTGTTTCTGCTCTATATTCATCGTCACCTTCAGGAGCTTCCACAACTGGTTCAGGAACAACTACTGGAGCTACCACCACTTTTTCAACTGGTTTTTCTTCCACTTTGACTTCTTCCTTTACCTTTTCTACTGGTGCAGGAGGAGGAGTCGGTTTAGGAGTGACAGTGGGTGTTTGTTTAGGAGTGTCTTCTACTTTTTTAGGAACGACCTTAGGCTCTGGTTTTTTAGCATCCAGATTAATTTTGCCTAAAATTTTCAATTGAGGTCTTGCTTTTTCTTCAGCTTCAGGCTTAAAGATGACCTCAACAGGAGGTTCTACAACCTTAGGAACTTCAGGAGCTTTCTCGACCACCTCGGGAGTTTCTTCCTTGAGCACTACTTTTGGAGCAACCTTTGGGGTATTTACTACCGGAGCAACAGGCACTTCTTTTTTAACAGTTGGCCTTGTTCCGATGATTAGTTGATCGGCTTTTTCTTTAATAGCAATAGAGGAACTAAACTCTTTTAGGAGTTCAGAATACATATCATCTGTAATCTTAGCATTTGGTTTGCTTTCGATTTCAAATCCTTTTTTTGTAAGAAACTCTACAATGTTTTCTTTACCAACATTTATTTCTGCCGCAACTTTAATAAGAATTTTCGACATTCTTTTGATTTATGTTTGTATATTACTAAACTGAACTACAAACTTTTTGATATAAACTATAAATAAAAATACTACAAACCTATTGATAAAATAGAGCATCATTTAGTAATACTTCTGCAAAAGTAAACTAAATTCGGCTTTATTAACAATGTTGGCAATGAAATTATAAATAAAATTGAACAATATTTAATATTTCATTATCTAACTATTCCTCAAATTCGGATGCAAGAATGCTCATTACATCTTCGATGGTTTCTTGTTCTAAGTCAGTTCTTCTAACTAATTCTTCAACAGACAAAGTCAATACACTTCTTGCAGTGTCGCAACCGATACCTTTCAAAGCATCTACCACCCAGTCTTCCAATTCATCTCTGAATTCATCTAAGTCCACATCATCTATTTCGACTTCGTCTTCTTCTCTGAATACATCTATTTCATAACCGACCAATCTACTTGCCAATTTAATGTTAGAACCAGCCTTTCCAATTGCCATTGACACTTGGTCTGGTTTCAGATATACTGCGGCTCTTAGATTTTGCTCATCCAAATTAATATTGCTAATCTTAGCTGGCGTTAATGCTCTTTGAATGAATAAAATATTGTTGGTAGTAAAGTTGATAACATCTATGTTTTCATTTCTCAACTCTCTTACAATACCATGAATTCTTGATCCTTTCATTCCCACACAAGCTCCTACTGGATCAATACGATCATCATAAGATTCTACAGCAACTTTAGCCCTTTCTCCAGGAGTTCTAACAATTTTCTTAATCACAATCAAACCATCTTCTATCTCAGGCACCTCTTGCTCTAATAATCGTTGCAAGAAGGTTTCATCAGTTCTTGATAGGATAACTACTGGTGTATTATTTTTCATTTCCACCTTGCGAACCACAGCTTTCACCATGTCTCCTTTACGATAGAAATCTCCTTTAATCATTTCTGTTCTTGGCAAAATCAATTCACTATTGGTAGCATCGTCGATAATCAATAACTCTTTTTTCATGATTTGACCAACTTCTCCAACAACTAATTCACCAACTCTTTCGGAGTAGCTTCGGTACATTTCGTCTTTTTCTAATTCCATAATTCTTGAAATCAAGGTCTGACGAGCTGCCATAATTGCTCTTCTTCCAAATTCTTCTAATTCTAATTGCTCATAACATTCTTGACCAACCTCATAATCTTTGTCAATCAAAAAAGCTTCAGAAATAGACACCTCACTTTTATCGTCAGTCACCTCACCATCGGGTACGATTTCTCTTACCCTCCATAATTCAAGGTCTCCTTTTTGAGTATTAACGATAACTTCAAAATTTTCATCCGAGCCATATTTTTTTCTAATCAATGTTCTGAATACATCTTCCAAAACACGAACCATGGTCGGACGGTCTATATCTTTACCTGCTTTAAACTCCGAGAAAATATCTACTAAATTCATTATATTTTATTATAACTAATCGTGATTAAAATGCTAATTTTATTGTGGCAGTTTGAATATTGTTATAGTCAATATTTTCTTCCACTATATTTTTAATTGTTTTTTTTCCTTCTTTCGTTTTGGTCAGATATTCAAGGACGATGCCATCATTCGATGCTGCCTTCAATAATCCTACGGATTCTGAACCATCTTTTTTCAACACTTTCAAATTTCTTCCTACATTTTTGATGTATTGTCGTGGCATTTGCAGCGGTCTAGAAATCCCAGGTGAAGAAACTTCTAAATCGTACTTTTCGCCAATAGCTGGATTTGTTTCCCATAAAATGCCGAGGTGGCGGTTGATTTGTTGGCATTTTCTGATATCCAACCCCGTATCACTATCGACATAAACTTCTATTCTCTTACCTACGAATTCTTTCAATTCTACAATGTAACAATCTTGAAAATCAGGCTCTTGAAATTTTTCTAAAAGTAGTTTTTGAATAGTTTCTTTTACGTTCATAATGTAAATTTTAGGTAAAAAAAAGAGGGAACCAAAGTTCCCTCTCTTAGCTCTATTACCTCGATGGCACAAAGTTAGTCAGAAATAATTAAAAATACAAAATTTTATGTTCTTTTCTTTTGAACGAATAATAGTATATTTAGCCGTGAAATGAATAAGTTATGAGAAATATTGGATTAATACTCCTTGTTGTGGGCACATTTGCTTTAGGTTTTTTAATAAATAGTTATTTTTTCAAAGGGCACGTATCCACAGAGAATTCACAAGTGATGCTGGAAAAAATTAAAAATGTTTGTAAAGTCATCAATGTGGAGGGCTATTTCACCGAAGTGTATGATTATAAAGATTATTGGGGCTACAATATCAGTTTTTTCCAAAAAAAGGCTTTAGTTAGAATAAAGGCGAAAGTTTCGATGGGTTATGATATGAATAAAATTATTTTCAAGTCTAATCCGATGACGAAAACAATTAGCATCAGCAAACTTCCAGAACCTGAAATCCTATCCATAGATCATGATTTGGACTACTACGATATTACAGAAGGTTCATTTAATTCATTTACTACCGAAGACTACAATAAAATAAATGCAAATGCAAAAGATTTTATCAAAAAGAAGGTGGAAACAAGTGGATTGAAAGATGCGGCGATGAAAGAAGGAGATAAAATGTTGGAAGTGATACGGTTTATGGTAGAAAGTATGGGTTGGAAATTGGATACTACAACCAATTTGAAAGGGTAGTGGTGAAAATTATATGTGGTGAATAAAGAAAAATCAGCATTTTTAACCAAAAAGTATTGCAATTAAAGTCAAATATTCTATTTTTGAGCAAAATGCTTATTAATTAACAAATTTTAAAAATTTACAATGAAACATCCAAAGGGTCTTTATGTTTTGTTTGCAACTGAGTTTTGGGAGAGATTCAGCTATTATGGAATGAGGGCAATTTTTATTTTGTATATGACAAAAATGCTCTTCAATGGAGACAAAGCTTTGTCTTCCAATATTTACGGAAGTTACACTGGTTTGGTTTATTTAACGCCATTGATTGGAGGATATGTTGCCGATAGATATTGGGGAAATCGAAAATCCATATTTGTTGGTGGAATAATGATGGCTATCGGTCAATTTTTCATGTTTTTAAGTGCCTCCTCTGTTGCAAATAATAGCTTAGCAGTATCCTTAATGTGGGGTGGATTAGCATTTTTAATTTTTGGAAATGGATTTTTCAAACCAAACATTTCTACAATGGTTGGCCAATTATATGAAGATACAGATAGCAGAAAAGATGCAGCCTATACCATTTTTTATATGGGGATAAATGCTGGAGCATTTTTATCTCCTTTGGTTTGCGGATATTTAGGGGAGAAGGTAGATTTCAAATGGGGCTTTTTAGCAGCAGGCATAGGAATGATAATAGCATTAATTATTTTTTATTTTACAAAAGATAAATACGTTATATCACCTAGTGGCGAACAATTAGGAGTGCTGCCTAATAAAGTGAGAGATAATGATGCTGGAAGTAATAATGAAGGAGGATCATTCTCAACACAACAGTTAGGAATTCTATTTGGGGGAATTGCAGTGATGTTTAGTTTGATTTATTTTTACTTTGGAGTTGATCTTTGGGGAAGTCTAATCTATTCAATGACTGTTGTAGCTCCTTTTGTAATCATAACAGATAAAACACTTTCTAAAGTAGAAAAAGAAAGATTATGGGTAATCATAACCTTGATGATTTTCGTTGTTTTCTTCTGGATGTGTTTTGAGCAAGCAGGTGCTTCATTAACTTTCTTTGCAGAGGAGCAAACGAATAGAAATATCTTAGGATGGGTTATGCCAGCAAGTTATTTCCAAAGTTTCAATGCGGGGTTTATCATATTATTGGCACCAATTTTAACTATGTTTTGGGCATGGTTGAATAAAAAAGGAATGGAGCCTGCATCACCAAGAAAAATGTCGATTGGATTGGCATTCTTAGCTGCTGGATTTTTGTTTATCTCTATGGGAGCTAAAAGTATCCCTGCTGGTGGGGCAAGCATTATTTTCCTTACTGGGCTGTATTTTTTACATACAATTGGAGAACTTTGGTTATCACCAATTGGATTGTCTATGGTGAATAAATTGACACCTGCAAGATTTACATCATTGATGATGGGTGTTTGGTTTTTGGCAATTGCAACGGGTAATAAATTGGCTGGCTTGTTCAGCTCATTGTATCCAGATGCAAAAACCAACTATTATCCTACACTATTAGGAATACAAATTAGCGATTTATACACCTATTTCATCGTATTTGTATGTTTCTCAGGTGTAGCAGCTCTAATTGTTTTCTTGTTAAGCAAGAAATTGGAGAACATGATGAATGGAATAAGATAGATAACATTAAAAGTAAAAGAAGTTGTCAATTTGACAACTTCTTTTACTTATCTTTAGTTTATATTCAAAGGAATTTTTATTCTTTTCTTTCAAAAACCCAAAATCCCATTTTATCTTCAAAACCTACGGTGAAATTAGTTTCCCTCTGCGTAATTATAGGTTACATTTTTATAAGCCTTTTTTAAAAGGGTCAATTCTTTAATCGAATCTTGAGAAATGTTAATCAATTCATTATAAAAAGATCCATCAGCAAACCCTTACTAAGTATTTTCTATATTTTCATCAATATATAAAAATCAATCACAAAATATTTGATAAATTTTTCTTTTGCCTTAATTCCTCTGAATTTCAGTTCTCCCTTAAACGGGCCCTTACTATTGTTTTTAAATATAAGATTCTCCATTTATCAAATACTTAATAAAAATCATCTAAACTAAAGTCCAGACTTTCTGGAAAAAATAGAAAAGAAAACAGTTAAAAAAAGTAATTTTAACATTTTTAAATTTATTTAAAGCTCTATTACAAATGTATCATATTTTTTGAAACTTTTAAATATCTATTCCTATTTTGTGCTTAAATTTTAAATTATGTGGTCAAATCATCCAAAGGCGTTACCGTTTTTATTTTTTAGTGAAATGTGGGAGCGATTCGGGTACTATCTGATGATTGGTATTTTTACGTTGTATCTGAAAGATGTCAAACAAGGATTTGGCATGACAGAAGCGGAATCTGCTGATTTGTATGGCACATTTATCGCCCTAGTTTTCTTAACACCTTTCATCGGTGGGCTTTTGGCGGATCGATATTTTGGTTATAAAAAATCAATAGTAGTTGGAGGAATACTGATGGGAATAGGATATTGTTTGATGGCAATCCACAATTTATCTATGCTTTATCTTTCAATGTTTTTGGTGATTGCAGGAAATGGTTTATTCAAACCAAATATTTCAACCTTACTTGGAAATATCTATTCAACACCTCAATACAACAATCAAAAAGACGAAGGATACAATATTTTTTACATGGGAATTAATGTTGGAGCTTTCATTTGCAATTTTTTTGGAGCAGTTTTATATATCGTTTTAGGCTGGGGATATGCCTTTATTGCTGCCGGAATCGGGATGTTTATTGGTGTAGTAGTATTTATAATCGGAACAAAGCACTATGGAGATTCTATTTTGAAAAAAGGCGTAAAAGAAGGAGATATGCCTTTTTCCACCATTGTGTTATTGATTTTAGTACCTTCTATCGTTTTTGGCGTAATTGGATGGATGATTCCTGGTGCTATTGTTGGCTCCGACTCAACTGATGCATTCATATTTGCTTGTATTCCAGTCATTTACTTCTTTTCTTCCATTTATTTCAAAGCTGATGCGGATGAAAAAAGACCTGTAGCAGCCCTTTTGTCCATTTTTGCTGTAGTTATTTTGTTTTGGGCTGTTTTCAAACAAAATGGTTCGGCATTGAATACTTGGGCTGATAGATATACTAATAGAGAAGTAACTGGTGGTACAAAAAATGTTTTTGACAACCTAAAACTGGCACAATCAGTAACTTATGCCAAAGACTCTGTTCCTAAATATGATGCACTTTTCAGAATCCAAAAAGTGGAGGGAAAGGTGGTAAAGGAATATAATTATCCACCCTACTTTAAGAATGTAGCTCCTGAAAAGCTACCTGCCGATGGCACAAAAGTTAGTCTTTGGGCAACGAACCTAAGCCAATCGATCAACCCTGGTTGGGTGATATTATTGACTCCTTTGGTGGTCGCATTTTTTGGATATTTAAAAAGGAAGAAAAAGGAGCCATCTACTGCCACAAAAATTGCTTTGGGATTATTTATTTCTGGATTATCCACCCTATTTATGGTTGGGGCAGTGTGGGCATCCAATAACGGAACCGACAAAGCTAGTGTTTGGTGGCTGGTGATAAGTTATGGTGTGGTGACGATTGGGGAGCTATTCCTTAGCCCAATGGGACTATCGCTGGTATCCAAATTGAGCCCACCAAGAATCACCTCCTTAATGATGGGCGGCTGGTTTTTAGCTACTTCAATAGGCAATAAATTGTCAGGAGTGTTGGCAACCATGTGGGACACCTATGACAATAAAGCAAATTATTTTTGGCTGAACTTCGCCCTACTGATGGCAGCGACTGTTATGTGTTTTGCGATGCTGAAATGGCTGAATAAAATAATGAAAGAAAAGGGGTTGGTGTAGAAAACTTTATTCAAAAATTTTATTAGATAATAAAATATGTTTTAGATAATCTTTGCCATTGTGTGGAACACCATCAATTTGACAAGAATTGTTAATTTTATTAAACCATTTACTGCCTGGATGGGGTACACTAAAAACATTATCTAAACTAATTTTTGCTTTAAGTGAATTTTGTTCACTTTTGAAAGCATTAAAAGCTCTTTTGCTTGCAAAAATTACATATTCAAATTGTATGATTTGATGTAATTGGTTAAATATTTCAATTGCAAATTCATTATCAATTTTATTGTTTTCAATACTTAATTTAGCTTCGGCTGGTCTTTGAAAATAATTGTAGTAGCTAACATATCTGAACATATTGTCTGTCAAATCTGGTTTAAATACATCTAGAATTGATTTATCAATATTTCTATAAATTGAATATGCTCTTGAATAATATTTTTGATTATTACCGCTATTGGGTCCAAACCTTGTATTAATCCAACATAGAACATCCTTATTATTTTCAGTTGGTTTTATATCATTTTGTGAATAATTATTATACCATTCATAGGCATTTGAGTGCAATGAATATTCTAATGGTAAATAATGACTTTCTCCTATAAACAAAACTTTCTTTTTCTGTTGCTGAAAATGGGAGCCAACAAATGGCATCATTAAAGGAAACTTATGGTAGTGATCTAATTTTTGAAATTCTTGATCGTAAAATTCAGTAAACTTGTTTGATGTAGTCATAAAAAATATTTATTTTCAAATAGTCAATAATTGTGCCATCGAAATACATAAAGTTCTTAAATTTGTTAAGAAATTATCATTACTTATGATCATGAAACATTTTTACATAACTTTTCTAATCATCGGATTTATTGGTTGTAATAACAAATTAGCTAATAAGGCAATAGACGGAAACACCATTGAAAATATCAAAACAAACGAACAGAAAAAAGGGTATCTTTTGGAAATTTTAGAAAGCGAACAAAGCGAACCAAAAGAATCAATCAGTGATATTATTTTGAAATATGGAAAGCCTTCAAAAGCATTCGATGCTTATTTTCAGGAAAAAGCTACCCGAAATGGAAAGAATATAAAATTGCTTGAAAATTATTTTTCGGCATTTGGTTATCCAAAAATTGGTGAAGTAGGCGAAAAGGCAGCTTCTGCTCCATGGTTGGTGTTTTTACAATCTCAAAATTATTATGTAAAAGAAAGAAATTTCATTTATCTATATCGTGGGTATCGATCTGGAGATATGAAGAAAAGAGATTTTATGTCGTTATTAGATATGATGTACAACCACAAATTTGGTAAAGATTTTGAAATAGATGGTGCTTATCAAGAAGATTTTAAAATTGATCAGCAAATAAAAATACTTGGTTTGGATAAACAGATTTTGGAAATAAAATAAAAAAAGTTCCAAAGGAAAACGTTTTCCTTTGGAACTTTTTCATTTTAAAGCAATGGGATATTACCCGAATTTAGAAGTTTTCTTTGGTTTAAGATGAACTATTAAAGATATCACATGAGAATATGCTTTATTTCTACTATCACCCATATCTGAATATGCATAATCGATTTTCACAGCCTTCAGCTGCAAACCTACCCCAAAACTTGGAGTAGCTAACCAGCTTTTTTGACCATCTAATTCTGTCTGTTGCTGGAATCTTCCAATGCCCCCTCTCAAATAAACCAGTTTGTTATAATTCAATTCTGCACCAAAGGATGGTGCTAAACTAATTGGTTTTGCACTCACCAATACGTTTCTTTTGCCATCGGTAGTAGCCACCCAATCCATCGTTCCCAAAATTCCGAATTTTGCGATTTCTTTATAATATCCAAAACCTAAAACGACTTGTGGCAAAGTATATTCAAGACTATTCAATGGAATTTCATTGTTTGTCAATTTCAATTGTTCTTTTTCATTTGCTTTAAAATTAAAAGCCCATGCATTAAAAGTGGAAGTTACATCTCGTGCCATTAAGGATAATCTCAGTGGTCCCGAATGGTATTGAAGACCTGCATCCAATCCGAAACCCCATGAATTAGCGAAAGATCCAATCTGGCGGTACACAACTTTCATATTCATACCCATGGACAATTTGCTATTTTCTTTGCCAATTTTCTGAGCATAGCTTGCTAAAAATGCATAATCTGCAGCAGAGAACTCGACTACATTATCATAATTGATGGTTCCATCAGATTGATAAAGACTTAAAGTATTAGGGATATTATCAATTCCAAATCGAATTCCAGAAATTGCTAGTGCTCTTTTTCCACCAGAAATGGGTACAGCGATTCCCAAATAGTCATATTTACCAATTCCTGCAAACCATTCATTGTGCATCGCCCCAATTTGAACCCCTTTGTCGATTCCCATATCCATTAATCCAGCTGGATTCCAATAGGCAGACATTGCATCATTCGTAACAGATGTGATAGCATTACTCATCCCCTGAGCTCTTGCACCTAGACCAATATTTAAAAATTCGTTGCTATATTTTTGAGCAGACATTATATTTCCAAAAAATATAAACCCAACTGCTAATGTAAATTGAATGAGATTCGGTTTCATTTATAAAAGTTTTATATTGATTTTTGTATTTAACGGCTTTTTTGCCTAAAAGTATGTAAAACTAATTTTTTTAATATTTTTTTCTATTAAAAAATGAAAATTTGACAAGACATTTCAAAAATGATTCCTAAAATGATAGCGGCACATTATCTTTTATTTTGTAATCCATTATAATTGATTATATCTTTGCATCCTTAATCCCACATTTTAATTCAATAAAAATTAGTATGCAAAATCTGGTTAATGCTGCCGAAAAGTTATCTAATAAAGGTTTCCTTGATTTAGAAATAGACCCTACACTTGATTTGGTTGCAGAAATTAATAAACTCAAAAAAGAAAAAAATGCAATAATTTTAGCTCATTATTATCAAGAAAGTGAGATTCAAGAAGTTGCAGATTATATTGGTGATAGCTTGGGCTTGTCTCAAAAAGCTGCCGAAACCGATGCTGATTTGATTGTTTTTGCAGGAGTTCATTTTATGGCAGAAACTGCTAAAATGTTATCTCCAAACAAAAAAGTTGTTTTACCTGACCTAAAAGCTGGTTGTTCTTTGGCAGACTCATGTCCACCAGCTTTATTTGCAAAATTCAAAGAAAAATATCCTAATCACGTTGTGGTTAGCTATATCAATTGTACTGCTGAGTTGAAAACTTTAACGGATATTTGTTGTACTTCTACCAATGCTGTTCAAATTATTGAAAGTATTCCAAAAGATCAACCCATCATTTTTGCTCCAGATAAAAACTTAGGTGCCTATTTGATCAAAAAGACGGGTAGAGATATGGTTTTGTGGAATGGAGCTTGCATGGTGCATGAAATTTTTTCTTTAGAGAAAATCACAAAACTTCAAGCAAGACATCCAAATGCAAAATTGATTGCTCATCCAGAATGTGAAGCAAAAATATTAGAAATTGCAGACTATATTGGATCCACAAGTGGATTGTTGAAATATACCAAAGAAAATCCTGCAACCGAATTTATTGTAGTGACGGAGGCTGGTATTATTCATCAGATGCAGAAATCATCACCTGAGAAAACCTTTATTCCAGCTCCACCAGATAATAATTGTGCATGCAATGAGTGTCCACATATGCGATTGAATACGATGGAGAAATTGTATTTATGTATGAAATACGAATTGCCTGAAATTATATTATCAGATTATGTGATAGAAAAGGGAAAAGCATCTATTGAAAGAATGATGGAGGTTTCTTTAAAAGCTGGGTTGATTTAAATTTTTTTTATAAACAATTCATTCGTTACAAAACTCGTTTTGTATAATCTCGTACATAATCAAAATTTAATAGTTAGTGAGAAAATATAGTTTAAGTATAATTGTTATTTTAGTTACAATTTTTGTCTCAAATGCTCAAAGAGGCTGGGAAGTTGGTGGCGGAGCTGGTGTAAGTTACTATTTTGGGGATTTGAACACCAGATTCAACCTTAGTAAGCCAGGATTGTCTTTAGGCGTTTCTGGAAGATATAATTTCAATAGTAGAATTTGTCTGAAATTCTCTGGTACATTTGGGCAGGTTAGTGCTGATGATGCAAACTCATCAAATGTCTATGAGAAAAGAAGAAACCTAAATTTCAAATCTAATATCTGGGACGGAACAGCACAGTGCGAATTTAATTTCTTACCTTATATTCATGGTAGTAAAGACAATTTCTTCACTCCCTATGTTTTGGCTGGTTTTTCAGTTTTCAAATTCAACCCAAAGGGAAGATTGAATGGCTCTTGGTATGAACTAGCTTCATTAGGAACCGAAGGACAGTTTAGAGGTGAAGAATACTATACCACTCAAGCTGGTTTGACCTATGGTGCAGGATTTAAAGTAGATTTGAATGCTGATTGGAGTATGAATATTGAGTTTTCGGGAAGAAAATTATATACCGATTATTTGGATGATGTGAGTACTGTATATCCAAACAATCACGATTTGGAAAGATCTAAAGGTAAATTAGCAGCAGAGCTTTCTGATCCATCACTTTTAGGACCTGATGGTTCAAAACTTGGTATCGAAGGAAGACAAAGAGGAAATAGCAATACTAAAGACACTTATGTATTTGTTGGCGTTAGTTTTATGTACTATTTTTCTTCCTTGGAATGTCCAAAATGGAGATAAAAGCGATATGGGGAAATAGGGTAATCAATACCGTAATAAAATTCACAGTTGCTTTATTGTTTTCTTGGGTCATTTATCATCAAGTAATTAATCATGAAAACGTTTATGATTTTAACCAATTAGTACTTGATAGAATCAATGACCGCAATATCTTTTGGCTTATATCTGCAATCGTTTTAATGCCATTAAACTGGGCTCTAGAAACTTTCAAATGGATGAAATTTACTAGAGATTTTGACCCAATCGGTTTTTTTAAGGCTTACAGAGCGGTTCTTACAGGGGTGCTTTTCTCTGTTTTTACGCCCAATAGAATTGGTGAATATGGGGGGAGAATCTTATGGCTGAAGCCTGAAAATCAGTGGAAAGGAGTTATTGCCACTATTTTATCTAGCTTTTGTCAAATACTAATTACCTTATCTTTCGGAATTATCGGGTTTTTATATTTTAGCTATTATTTTTTGGATCTGAATAAAATTGCCATGACATCCATATTTACATTTGGCGTTTTATTTATTCTTACCTTATTTTTTATTTTTTACAACATAGACTTATTAGTGCCTTTTGCCAAGAAAATTCAGTGGATAAAAAGATTTAATAAAGTGTTAAAGCATTTATTGATTTTAACGCATTATTCTTCCAAAGAATTATCGATGGCATTATTGATAGCTTTTTTTAGATACAGCCTATATTGTTTGCAATATTTCATGGTTTTAATGTTTTTTGACATAGAACCTCCTTTTTTTACAGGGCTTGCTTGCATTGCTACTTTCTTTTTCCTCCAAACTAGTATCCCCTTGCCTCCTATGTTGGGTCTAGTGACTCGTGGAGAAATTGCATTACAGATTTGGAGTCATTTTAATGTGAATAATATGCTAATATTGGCTTCTACATATACTTTATGGGTAATAAATGTGTTATTACCTTCGTTTATTGGTTTAATTTTTGTAATTAGCATTAATATCGTTAAATCATTGGGTTATGAGAAATAAAATATTAAGATGGATGTGTTTCCCAATAGTTTGCTTATTTTTTTCATTTGCAGATAGCAATGTTCACACAAATACTGTCCAAATTGAGCCTTGCTATATAGAAAACACCACCTTCAAGGGAGGTGAAACTATTACTTATAAAGTTTATTACAACTGGAATTTCATATGGCTATCAGCTGGTGAAGTAACTTTCAATATTAATGATCTTGGGAATCAATATAAAATGACGGCTGTTGGAAAAACCTACAAATCCTATGAGTGGTTTTTCAAGTTAGATGACAAGTATGTATCTAATATTGATAAAAACTCGATGTTGCCAACAGTTTTTGAGCGAAATGTGAACGAAGGAAAAGTGAAATTCTACGAAAAAATCGTATTTGACCAAGGAAATCGTTCTGCGACAACCTATTATGGAGAGAATGAGAATAGTACTAAAACTCTTGTAAAAAAGATGGACGGTTGTATGCACGATATGATGTCCATTCTATATTTCACCAGAAATATTGATTACAAAAAAATGACTGTCAATTCAGAAGTTCCTATTAAAATATTTTTAGACAAAGAAACTTGGCCTTTAAAAATAAAATATAAAGGTGAAGTAAATAACATAAAACTTCATGGAACTGATGCAAAATATAATGCTCTTAAATTTATGCCTCAAGTTGTAGCGGGAAATGTTTTCAAAGAAAATACAGCTATGTCCGTCTATGTTTCGAATGATGGCAACAAAATTCCTATTTTAATCGAATCTCCTGTTTCTGTTGGTAGTATAAAAGCAGTGCTCAAGAATTATAGTGGGTTAAGACATAATTTTGATTCGAAAATGCAATAGTTTTTTTGTATTTGATTCTAAGCCAAGAAATAAATCTTAATTTATTATGGATTAAATTATTTTTGCAAAAAAAAGAGCTTTGCAATCAATTAAAGTAGAAAAAGATCCATATCAAGCATTGAAATATAGAGAATTTAGTCTTTATATCTTTTGCTAGATTTCTTTTAACCATGTCATTATCATTACCAGTAGTTTTACTTGGCTGGTGGCTTTATGAATTGACAAATGACAAAGCTATTTTAGGAAATTTCTTTCTTGCTGAATTAATTCCTGCTCTAGGTCTCGCCTTATTTTCAGGAAGAATAGTGGATCGGACGAAAAAGAAAAGATTGCTTATCGGCTGCTATTTTGGCTATTTGATATATGCTTCAATATTATTGTGGGTAACATTACCCTCAGTTTTGGATAGTTATGGAAAGCAAATCATTATTTATATTATTTATGGTTCTTCTTTTCTGAATGGGGTTATCCGATCTTTTGTTGAGCCAGCCTCCTTTTCATTTATTGCTCAGCTGACGCCAAGAGAGGCATACATCAATGCATCCACTTGGAGTAGTACCTCTTGGATTGTGGGGGCGATTTTAGGTCCCATGATTGCTGGATTTTTATATGCATTTGTTGGTATCACGAACTCATTCTTTTTTATGATTTCATTTTTGATAATAGCATTAATTTGTTTGTTTTTTATCAAAGAAAAACCAATTAGTTCTAAAAAAGAGGAGCAATCATTTTGGGAAAGCTTAGTGGTAGGGTTGAAATATGTTTTTAAAGAGAAAGCAATATTAGCAGCATTGTCTTTGGATATGTTCGCCGTTTTATTTGGAGGGGCAGTTGCACTATTGCCAGTTTTTGCCATTGATATTCTGCATATTGGCAAATTTGAATTGGGATTGTTGCGGGCAGCCACTTTTTTCGGCACTTTATTTACTTTACTAACCTTGACTCATTTCCCTTTAAAGACGAGACCTGGAGTAAAACTACTAGTTTCCATTATGCTTTTCGGAGTGTCGATTATCCTTTTTGGGATTTCTACCAACTTTTATATTTCCTTTATTTGTTTGTTTTTTAGTGGAATTTTTGATGGAATTAGTGTGAATATCCGACGATCTATATTACAAATAAAAACACCTGATGAAATGAGAGGAAGAGTTGCTGCCGTTAATTCTATGTTTATTGGCTCTAGCAATGAGCTAGGAGCATATGAATCCGGCATAACAGCAAAATATATGGGCACAGTTCCAGCCGTAGTTTTTGGTGGTTGTATGACGATATTGGTAGTCATCATCACTTGGTGGAAGGCAAAGGCACTAAAAGAAATAGACCTAAATTAATTTCTAAGATCATTTCCCCAAGCTAATTTCCCTCTGAGTACATTTAGAAAATTCACTCCGTGCAATTGAACTAATTTTATCTTATAATTATTTTTTCGAATTGCCAACTGGTGGTGTTGTGTGATGGTTTCAAATCGAGAATCCAAAGTACAAAGAAAATTCTCAGCTCTACCAATGATTTCGAACGAAAGTACGGAAGAGTCTGGAATGATGACGGGTCTTACGTTCAGGTTGTGGGGAGCTACTGGCGTAATGACGAAGTTATCTGAATTTGGAAATATAATAGGACCTCCACAACTTAAAGAATAACCAGTTGAGCCAGTTGGAGTAGATACAATCAATCCATCTGCCCAATACGAATTCAGATAAGCACCATTGAGATAAGTAAGAATGGTGATCATGGATGAAGTATCCCTTTTCAGCACAGTGAAATCATTCAAAGCAATCATATTTCCATCAAACATCGGTAGGTTGGATTCCAAATAGAGCATGCCTCTTTCTTCGATATTGATTTGTCGATTGTTTAGAGCATTAAGAGCAAGTTTGATATTTACTTTTTCAATATTTGCTAAAAAGCCTAACCTTCCTAAGTTGATACCAAAAACAGGAATACCACTGTTTTTAACAAAATTTACGACACTCAATATAGTGCCGTCACCACCTAACGTAATGACGAAATCAAATTTTTGGGCAGTAAGATCTTCAAATTTTTCTATCAATTTGACATCCGTTCCCATTGATATTTTGTCAACAAGTTGCTCATAATAAGGCTTATATACATAAAAGCTTACCTCTAATTTGATGAGCTCATCAAACAGTTCTTGAATATATTCTTTATCTTTTTCTTTAAATAAGGTACTATAAATTATTACTTGCATCAGAAACCAATATCATAATGTAAAAATAGTGCTTTTTCGTTTAAATGATTGATAGAATATTCTATTTGAATCAATTTATTATTGTACAAAAGGGTGTTCCACCCAAATCCATAGCTAAATAAAAACGTATTTTGAAGGTTGTTGCTAGCTTTTTGCAGCTTATTATCAACATATCCAGCATCAAAATTTAAGGAGGGAAAGAACTGAATAGGCATATTTCTCAATTTTGGAATAGGCATAATTTTTCCCCAATGTATTATTTTGTCTAAAATCAGGTATTTAAGATTTGTTTTTCCCCAATAATATTTCTGGCCATCCACCACATAATATTCGTATCCTCTCAAATAATCCTTTTCATAGCCCAAGGCTTTATTCGTGTAATACGGAATTTTATCATTGAAATAATGTGTCAATTGAGCCTTCATTTTTAGGTCAATATTCCATTTTTGACTCAATGCCCAATATTTCTCCCCTCCAATCCCCCATATTATTCGGTTTAAATCATCTTGCTCAAAAATACCATCTTTCTGAAGGTAAGTAGATATTTTAAATCCTTTAGTGGCAAATACTTTCAAATTTCTTTTGTCTATATCCAATTGATATTTTGCGGAAAAGTAATTTTGATGAATGGATTTTCCTAAAAAATCTTCATTGTAACTATTTATGATAGAGTCGCTTATGTTATTTTTTTGATAGCTTATACTAAAAGTATAATTCGTAAAAACTTCAGGTCTATAGAAAACACCTACTGTATATTTTTGTTTTTGTATAGCTGGCTCGTTGAGCCTTTTAAACACCAACTTGTTATTTTGAGTATCGTAACCCAACTCTTTTGAGCTAGAATAATGAAGATTTAAATTGATTCCAATAGTCCTTTTAGTATTTAAGGCGGGTTGGGTATAATTGAATTCAAATTTGTTGGTGTAACCAAAAAGAAGGGTAAATTTCATAAGCTCAGCCCTACCACTGGCATTCAACCAATAGGTATAAGTACCAATATTCAATCTTGAGAGGGATGCTTTTTGTTCTTTAATCCACACATTGAAATTTCTATCGGCTAATTCAGCAATAGGGATGGGGTACAAAAAAATTGCTTCTTTTATTTCAACTAATACATCTGTTTTTCCAGATTCGGTATCCCAATTTTTTAGGTTGATATTTATTTGATTGGCAATTCCCGTTCCGAGAATTCTAGATTTATTGAATTGAATAATTTTATCCAAATCCTTTAATTGCAAAGTATCATTTTCATGAAAAGTCAACTCTCTTTTGATCGTATTATCCAGCGTTCTTTTGTTGCCCGAAAGCATAATTTTTTGTATAATTAGCTTTTCATTTTGGGCACTTATAGAAAAAGACGAAAAGAAATGAAGGAAAAATAAAGTTTTGACAATGAGAATATTGCAATTAAATTTTTGTAGATTTAATCTCATGATTGTCCATTATCAAACATTCAAATAATTCATCAAATGATCATATCTTTCCTGAAATAGATGATAATAATCGTTTTCTGAATAGGATGCTTTCACCGTATAATTATATCTTTCAAAGGTTGCAACAATAGGATTGATTTCTTGTTTGTTCAGCTTTAATGTCACTTCAATTAAGTCCGATTCAGGCAAATAAGTGATGGATGAGTTGAGGATAGAACCGTTTTCTGACTCTACAATTCTTGCAATTTCTCCCAAAGAATAATCCCTTTTTTTGATTGTCAATACGAGGATACAACCAGGCTCAGCAATAGAAGAAGATTCAGTAAAATATTTAATGATTTCCTCCAAAGTGATTAACCCTAAATAAACTTCGTTGCTATTAATAACAGGAATCATCGTTAACTTGTGATCTCCCATCAATTGCATGATCTCATAGATATGCTTATCCTCTAAAGCAGCAATTTTCTTTAATGACTCTGATTTTACAAGAGTTGCAATTGTATCGTCCTGGTTGAAATTGAGCAAATCATCTTCGGTTACGATACCTACGAACTTTTTTTATCCACAACAGGCAAGTGTCGTAAATGATAAAAAGACATAATGCTCAAGCCCTGTTTAAAAGTATCCTTAAAAACAAGTGGCATTACGGTATTCGAAACCAAATCTTTTGCAACCATTTATTTGAAAATTAAAAAAACATTGCCAAATTAATACTTTAATTGCCAATTATATTCTTTTTTTAAGATAATATAACTGAGATAATCTTAACGTTTTTTTTATAAATTGGTTGTTGTATCTTTGTTTAAATTAACATTGACAGCCATAATGAAGGAATTGCCAAATATTAAAGAGCATAAATTGGTTTTCGATTTCAGTGAAAATCAAAGCAAGAGCAGAAAAACCAACAACACCGCAGAAGGAATTCAAGTACAAGAGCAGTATTTTAAAGAAGATGTGGAGCATATTGCTCACATAGGTTTTGTCTCTGGCATTCCGCCTTATTTACGAGGTCCTTACAGCACTATGTATGCTGTTTCTCCATGGACCATTCGGCAGTATGCAGGATTTTCAACTGCGGAAGAAAGCAATGCTTTTTATAGAAGGAATTTAGCAAACGGGCAAAAAGGATTGTCAGTTGCCTTTGATTTAGCAACCCACCGTGGTTATGATTCTGATCATGAACGAGTAAGAGGTGATGTGGGAAAGGCAGGTGTAGCCATTGATAGTGTGGAAGATATGAAGATTTTGTTCGATAGCATTCCATTAGATCAAATGTCTGTCTCGATGACCATGAATGGAGCGGTTATTCCAATTATGGCATTTTATATTGTAGCTGCAATGGAACAAGGAGTGTCGATGGAACAATTGAGTGGAACGATACAAAACGATATCTTAAAGGAATTCATGGTGCGAAACACTTACATTTATCCACCCAAACATTCCATGAGAATCATCGCCGATATTTTTGCTTTTACTTCTCAAAAAATGCCAAAATTCAATTCAATAAGTATTTCTGGCTACCATATGCAAGAGGCTGGTGCAACTGCTGAATTGGAATTGGCATATACCCTTGCAGATGGTTTGGAATACCTAAAAACTGGAATAGCGGCTGGTTTGGATATAGACAATTTTGCCCCTAGATTATCTTTCTTTTGGGCAATCGGCATGAACCATTTTATGGAAGTGGCGAAAATGAGAGCAGCTAGATTGCTATGGTCAAAAATAGTACAAAAATTCAATCCAAAAAACAAAAAATCATTAGCCTTAAGAACCCATTGTCAAACTTCTGGATGGAGCCTGACCGAGCAAGACCCATATAATAACATTGCTCGAACTTGCATCGAAGCTATGTCCGCTGTTTTAGGTGGCACACAGTCACTTCATACCAATGCATTGGATGAAGCTATTGCATTGCCGACGGATTTTTCTGCTAAAATTGCTAGAGACACTCAAATTTATATACAGAAAGAATCTGGAGTTACGAAAGTAGTTGACCCATTAGGGGGTTCCTATTATGTTGAGCAATTGACTCAGGAACTAGCCCAAAAGGCATGGGAAATCATTGAGGAAATAGAAGCAATGGGTGGAATGGCAAAAGCAATTGAAAGCGGATTGCCTAAATTAAAAATAGAAGAAGCTGCCGCAAGAAAACAAGCAAGAATTGATGGTGGCATTGATAAAATTGTGGGGGTAAATATCTTTCAAACAGAAAATGATAGCCAACTTGATATTTTGGAAGTTGATAATAAGGCGGTGCTGAAAAGTCAATTAGAAAGGCTGGAAAAACTAAAGTCATCGAGGAAGGAGCAGGAAGTACAAGAAAAATTGGAAAAAATAACACAGGCAGCCAAAGATAATACTGGAAATTTATTGGAATTGGCTATAGATGCTGCAAAAAGCAGAGCAACACTTGGCGAAATTTCATTGGCTATGGAAAAAGTTTTTGGAAGATATGTCGCCAACAATAGACTAGTTTCAGGGGTGTATTCAAACGAAATAAAAAATGATATGCAGTTTCAAGAAGCTCAGAGATTGGCGGATGAATTTGCCAAAAAGGAAGGCAGAAGACCTAGGATATTAATTGCGAAACTCGGTCAGGATGGGCATGATAGGGGGGCAAAAATCATTGCAACCAGCTTTGCGGATTTGGGTTTTGACGTTGATTTAGGACCATTATTTCAAACTCCAGCAGAAGCGGCTCGGCAGGCTGCCGAAAATGATGTGCATATTTTGGGTATTTCTTCATTAGCTGCTGGTCACAAAACTTTGGTCCCAGAAACCATCAATGAACTTGCAAAAATAAATCGAGAAGACATAATGGTGATTGTTGGAGGGGTAATTCCAGTGCAAGACTATAATTTTTTATACGAAAATGGAGTAATTGGGGTTTTTGGTCCTGGAACAAAAATTGCAGATGCTGCGTCCAAAATATTAAAAATATTAATAGAAGCTCAAGATTAGTATATGTATCAAAAAGAAGAACAAATTGCTTTGGCAAAAACCACTAATCTTTTGTTAAAAAACGATAAGATTGGCAAGGCAGATATTGAGGATTTAAGAAATGCCATCAAATATCATGAATGGAGATATTATATTCTGAATGAGCCTGTTATATCTGATTTTGAGTATGATACTATATATAAAAAGCTTGAAAATTTAGAGAAAGAGTTTCCGGAATTAATCACAAATGACTCTCCCACTCAAAGGGTATCAGGAGATTTGATTGAAAATTTTAATCAAGTTGCTCACCTCACCCCCATGTTGTCCTTAGCAAATTCTTATGATGAAGGGGATTTGAACGAATTTGATAAACAAGTACATAAGTTTGCTGGAGTGGATGAAACGGCGCCACTACAATATAGTGTGGAACCTAAATTCGATGGCGGAACTATCGTTTTGGTTTACGAAAACAACCAATTTATCAGAGCAGCAACGAGAGGAGATGGGGAAATGGGTGAAGAAATGACACTCAATGCCAGAGCCATGAAATCCATTCCTTTATCGGCAAATTTTTCGAAATATGGAATTTACAAGGCTGAAATCAGAGGGGAGGCATTGATTAGAAAAGATAAATTTGAAAGTTTAAACCAAAAAAGAGAAGAAGAGGGGCAGCCTGTATTTGCAAATCCTAGAAATGCCGCCACTGGAGGATTAAGAATGAAAGACCCAGCAGAGACTGCAAAAAGAGAAATTGAAGTTTTTGTCTATCAATTGGGTTTTGCAGAGGATAAAGAAGGCAACTCCCTCTTAAATTCATTGAAAAATCATAGCGACACCTTAAAAATATTGAGTGAAATAGGCTTTAAAGTTCCAGTTGAAGGACAAAAAGTTTGCAAAAATATTGGGGAAGTCGTTAGTTTCTGCGCCGAATGGCAAGAGAAAAGAGACAAATATGCCTATGAGCTGGATGGGATGGTCGTAAAACTAGATTCCTTGCAATTGCAGGAAGAGTGTGGATATACCAACCATCATCCTCGATGGGCGATAGCCTATAAATTTAAGGCAAAGCAGGCAACAACCAAGTTGCTAAACGTGGAATATCAAGTGGGGAAAATTGGAACAATTACACCAGTAGCGAAGCTAGAACCTGTTTCATTAGCTGGTGTGGTGGTCTCTTCAGTTTCTTTACACAATGAAGATTTCATTAATTCAAAAGATATACGAATTGGGGATACAGTTTTAGTGGAACGGGCAGGAGATGTGATTCCATACATTGTCAAACCGATAGAAGCGATTCGAGATGGCTCGGAGAAGGTGATTATTTACCCCAAATATTGTCCAATGAATACTAAGGAACAAATAACCTTGGTTAGAGCTGAAGGGGAAGCTGCTTGGAGATGCCCCAATTGTACCTGTGGTGCTCAAGATTTGCAAAGGATGATTTTTCACGTTTCGAAAGATGCAATGGATATTGATGGTTTTGGAAAATCAAATGTAGAGCGATTTTTTCAGCTTGGGCTCATCAGCACCTTGCCAGATATTTATAATTTAGACTACGAAAAAATTGCTACTCTCGAAGGTTTTGGAAAAAAATCGGTAGAAAATCTAAAGGCAGGAATTGAGAAAGCCAAAAAAAGTCCGATCAATAGAGTTTTATATAGCTTGAGTATTCATCATTTGGGGCAAAAAGTTTCCAAATTGTTAGCAGAGCAAATTAGTCATGTCCTTGATTTAAGAAATTGGGAAATAGAGGATTATACAAAAATTAGAGACATAGGACCAGTTGTTGCACAAAATACCTATCAGTTTTTCAAAGACGATAAGAATATCGCAATGCTCCAGCAATTGGAAGCTAACGGAGTGAATCTAACACAAACTCCTGAAGATAAACCTACAGTGATTGCTGAAGATGCCCCACTTTTTGGAAAGACAATTTTATTTACTGGAACTTTGAACTTGATGGGTAGGAAAGAAGCAGAGGCGATGGCAGCTGCTGTTGGGGCAAAAAACATCAGTGTTGTTAGTTCCAATTTAAATATATTAGTAGTGGGTGAAAATGCAGGCTCTAAGCTTGAAAAAGCTCAAAAACTAGGAAAGGTACAGATTATGACAGAAGCGGAGTTCCTTGAAATCATCAATAGTTAATTATCCATCGTTATATAAAATAATTGTCTCTGAACAATATTTTAAATACATTTGTTAATCGAACACTAAAAGTTTGAAAAAAATATGAAGTTTTACATAAATAGAAGCATTTTTATTGCTGTCATTTTTGCAGCATTTTCTTTCAAGGATGTTACTCCAAAGCAAATCACTGTTACTTGCAAATTGACTGAATGTAGTGTGGATTCCATGAGCCTGTTTTTATTTACAGGAATGACTTTCAAAAAAGTATTCGTTGCAAAAAAAGAGGTAGAAGGCAAATTTACTTTTAAACTACCAAAAACTGCGGCTCCTAAATTTTATTATTTAGGCTATGATGAAAACATGGTGAAACCCATTTTAATTGGCTCAGAATCAGATGTTTTAATAGAAGGGAGTTGCCAAAATATCAAGTCGGCTGCTGTGAAATCAAATGAGTTCATGCAATTGAATCAAGTGATGAATAGAGTAACAGCGGATAAGAATGAGTTTGGTGGGTACATCAATGAAATGAGAAATGTCTATAACGATACTTCTGCAATGGGTGGTATTCGTAGAAAAATGCTTTCTTTGGACAATAGAAGATTGAGTTATTTAGATTCATTAAAAAAATCAAATCCATTTTTGCATAAGATAGCTGCTTTGAATACTTATATAAGTTATCAGCCAACCAACCAAAAATATGCAGATGAGTTATCTTATTTTATCAATGAATATATTGGTCAAGCAGATTTTAAAGACCCTATTTACAATGAAATCCCACAAGTTTTTGACCAATTTAGTGATTTTACCCAAAATCTAGGAGGAATTGGCTTGCCAGAAGAAATGCAAAAGACAGCTTTAGATAATTATTTATCAAAAATGACGGAAGGAAGCCAATGCCATAGATATGCTTTAGGCGGAATAGTTTCGAGATATATTAGTTCATCCAATGCTACAAATTATATTTATTATGCTGAAAAATATTTGAAACTATACAAGAAGGATGAATTGCCAGCGATGAGCCAGATGTTGGAAAACAAAATTAAATCCATGAGAGGTATGGAAATAGGCGGAGAAGCACCAGAATTAACTTTGAATACGCCAGAGGGTACGCCGCTAAGTCTATCATCTTATAAGGGAAAAATTGTTTTAATAGATTTTTGGGCTAGTTGGTGTGGACCTTGTAGAAGAGAAAATCCTCATGTAGTAGAGTTATACAAAAAATATAAAAATAAAGGATTTGATGTTTTAGGAGTGAGTTTGGATAGTAACAAAGATGCTTGGGTCGCTGCCATCGAAAAAGACGGATTAGCTTGGAAACACATTAGTGATTTGGGAGGCTGGAATAGCAGTGCTGCAAAATTATATGGCGTGACTTCGATTCCTAGAACCTTCCTGCTAGACAAAGAAGGAAAAATTATAGCAAAAAACCTTAGAGGAGAGCAATTAACCAACAAATTGAAAGAAATATTAGGAGACTAATTATGCAAAGAGTACTATTTAATCTTTTTTTTCATCCAATCAACATTTATTTTTGGGCAAACAACCACAAAAAAAGAGGCAGTTACAACTACCAAGACGAACTATTGTGAAGATTTACCTCAGCGATGGACGGATATTGAAAAAGCAGATGCTAGCATTTTGTTAGAAATAAGATATGCTACTGCGAATAATTTTACAAAATCTATCATTTATGATTGTCCAAAATGCTTCCTTCGCCCAGATGTTGCAAAAGCATTAATTTCAGTACAAAAAAAGCTGAAGGAAAAAGGTTTGGGCTTAAAAGTGTTTGACTGCTATCGTCCAAGTCCTTATCAACAAAAATTGTGGGACAAAGTACCCAACCCAAATTATGTAACACCACCCAAAAAGGATCAATGCACAGCCGAGGTGCCGCAGTTGATTTGACCATCGTTGATAAAAATGGTAATGAATTAGATATGGGGACTCCATATGATTTTTTTGGGGTGGAGGCACATCATACTTATACAAAACATGGAGCCAAAGTGAATGAAAACAGAAAACTTTTGAAGTCATTAATGGAAGCTGCTGGTTTCAATTCTATCAGAACAGAATGGTGGCACTATTCGATGAATGGAGGAGAATACTTAGATTTATCAAGTCGAATGTGGAAATGTAATTAATTTTCAAGCTGAGTGAATGTTAATGAATGCAACAAAGGAGCATAATTTAACGTTATTAGCTACGTTTGAAAACTAATTGAATAATATGTCGAAAATAAACTTTTCATCAGATAAAGAAGCGGTAGATGCCTTATCACAATCTTTCAAAGATTTGTCTAAAGAGATTTCTAAGGTAATTGTGGGACAAAATGAAGTGGTAAGATCTGTCTTAATTTCTCTTTTTAGTAATGGCCATAGCCTTTTAGTGGGGGTTCCGGGTTTAGCAAAAACTTTATTGGTAAGTACTATTGCTGATGTATTAGATTTGGATTTTAAAAGAATTCAGTTTACACCCGATTTAATGCCTTCAGATATTACTGGTTCTGAAATCTTAGGTGAGGATAGACATTTTAAATTTAATAAAGGTCCTTTATTTACTAATATTCTATTAGCAGATGAGATCAATAGAACACCACCTAAAACACAGGCTGCCCTTTTAGAGTCGATGCAGGAAAGGTCGGTAACAGTAAGTGGTGTGAAACATAATTTACCAACACCTTTCTTTGTGTTAGCAACACAAAACCCTATTGAACAAGAAGGTACATATCCTTTACCAGAGGCACAATTAGACCGTTTTATGTTTAATGTTCCATTGGATTATCCTTCATTCGAAGAGGAATTAGTGGTGGTGAAAAATACAACATCCTCCTACTCGACTAGCTTGAATAATATTGTTGATGCAGATCAGATTTTGTATTTTCAACAGTTAGTAAGAAAAATTCCTGTAACGGATAATGTATTGGAATATGCTGTTGGTTTAGTGTCTAAAACCAGACCAGGAACACCGAGAGCTACCAAAACAGTTAACGACTACATTTCTTGGGGAGCAGGTCCGAGAGCCTCTCAATACTTGATATTAGGTGCAAAATGCCATGCAGCAATTCATGGAAAATATTCACCAGACATCGAAGATGTACAAGCCATTGCAAAATATGTGTTACGTCATCGTATTGTAAGAAACTTTAAAGCAGAAGCTGAAGGAATAAACGAAGAGAAAATAATAGAAACTTTATTCTAAAATGAAGTTACAAACCAAGTTTGTGGTTTATTATTTTCCAGCAGTAGTTTTGACCATTGTTATTTTCATTTTATCAGCATTATCTTCTGGAACTTTTAAGGCATTTAATCTGTCAGATTTGTTGGCACTTGACAAAGTTGGACATTGTTTGGCATATTTGTCATTGTCCTTTTTCTATTACTTTGGATTCATTAAGTCAAAAAATAGAAAACCTGCCTTTAAAGAAATACTCTGGATTTTACTAGCTTGTTCATTATATGGCATCTTATTAGAGTTTTGTCAATTATATTTTTTCTCCAGTAGATGTTTCGAGATATTAGATATGATTGCCAATGCAACTGGGGCTTTATTGGGTGTTATCATTGGATTTTACTTAGTGAAGCCCAAAATAAATTAACTTTTTTGCAATTCTTGTACTTTTTCAAGTAGCCATTGTTTTGCCACATTATTAGTACTGGATTTGATTTTTTCGGCTAAATCATTTACCTGAGCCTTATTATTTGGATTTATATTGCTTAACCTTTTGATCATTCGGATAATCATGGCATATTGCAAGTTCGTCTCTTTGGTTAGCTGCTTATTTCTTAATAGATAGATTCTAAAACTTTCTAATAAAGAATCTAAAGCATTGTATTCTCCTAATTCATAATAAGTTCGCATCAACAACAGCTTGCTACCCAAAGCATAATTTGAGTTATTGTATTCTACCTCTCTTAGTTGTTCTATAACTTTTTCAAACTTTTTTTGATAAAAATATACATTTGCCAAGTTGTAATTTAATGCATTCGATTGTTCGTTTTCGGGGAGTTTGGGTGTATATTCCTTAATAAACTTTTCTAACCAATCAAATGCTTTTACTCTCAAAGAAACAGTGATGATGTTTTTATAATTTTGAGTATTTAATTGTTGGTTTTTAAGTAAAAGGTTTTTAGATAATTGAACTTTAAATATTTCAAATAATTCATCAAAAAAAGCAGTTTGTCCCAAATTTATCTTTTGAAGGATGCAATAATTCCTAAGATGGGTATATAAAACCTCTAGTTCGTTGGTAGCAACAAAAAACGATTTTTCTTCTAATAATTTTTTTAAAAGATAGTAATTGTTGTCATCATTTGGGTCAATTAATAGTTTGATAACCAGCACATAAGCATAAATAACTGTTTCATTTAACAAATTGGATTCTTCTAAATTATTCAGTACTGCTTCTATGTTAAGGATATTTTTTGATGTTTTTTTGTATAAATTATTATAGCCGAGATTATCACAATAAAACTTTAGTTTTTGGAGTGTATAAAAGCATTCTAAATAATAATCGGCATGTTCGATGTGGGTTAGATTGGTTTGTTTGTGCTCATCATCATTTTCACTATACAAATGCTGTTGCTCTGCAATGACAAATTTCTTGTAGTAATAATCCGAGCACTGTTTTTCATCGATTATTATTTCATCAATAGTATTAATTGTATAGTTGTAGTACTTTTCTAATTCTGGTCTATTGTAGATTTTAAGCAAATTTATTTGCTGATCCAATGGCTTTTTAATGGATTCCTGAAGCAAGAATTGAGCAGCTAATTTATTTAAATCAGAGAAAAGACGTCTATATTTTGTGTCTTGATAAGCAGTTTTTGGGAATATTTTTTTCCAAATGGCTTCTTTGGTATATTTTTTTGAATCAGAATTAGTATCTTTTAAGTAGGAATAAATCACTTCAAGTAACTTGCTAATGGATTCATTTTCATTAAAATAGCTAGAGTTGACCAATTTTTTAAATAAAAAAAGATCTTCTTTTGAAAAGGTTTCTAGTAGTGTAATGAGCTTATTATTCACTTTTTATCGAATTGTATTTTGAATAAATTGAATGATTGCATTTGCAGTATTTTGAGGCGCTTCAATCATCGACATATGAGCTGAATCGAATAAACAAATAATATCAACCATATCAGGTAGCAAAGCTTGTCCGATGCTTAAATCTGCCGTTACTGTCTGATCATATTTGCCATAAATTACCTGCCAACCAATATTGTTATTGAAACATTTACTGCTATCGGGCCTATTTATCATTGCATTTTGACAGCCAATAATGCCTTCTTTTTTGAAAGCAAATGATTTTTCTAGCAAATTTTGAATAATGGATGGATTTTTATCCGTAAAATCTTTTGAAAATAAGGACGGAATCATTTGTTTTAAAAAAGGGCTCGTTCCGTTGTTTTCAATAAATTGAATTGCTTTTTTTCTGTTTTCTTTCTTTTCAGGTGTGTCTTCAAATGGATGGGAAGTCAAAATGGTGATTCCATTGATTTTTTCTGGATATTTAGTGGCAAAATTGCAAGCAATGTAGCCGCCCATCGAATGCCCAACAATAAAATACTGTTTGAAATCGAGGTTGTCGATAATGGTTTTTAACAATTCAGCCATCAAATCAATACTGTGATTTTCGTGGATGTCGCTTTCTCCCATCCCAGAATGATCGAATGTGATCGTGCTATAATCTTTCAAATATGACAACATGTCTGCCCAAACTGTTTGGTCAAAACAAAATCCATGAAGAAAAATAATTGCCGTATCACTTTTATTATTAATTGTAATAGAATATTCTTTTTCTCTAAAATTGATTTTTTTAATCATAATCTCATTTTTTCTTCGTCACTGACAAATCGACAGATTTTCTTATTTTGATAATAATTTGCATACAATTTGTATTTGCATCAAATGTACAATCCATATATTTTGTGTTGCACTGCTCAATTAAAATTTAATATGTGTTAAGCAACTGTTAAAGTGATTGATTGTAATAACACAAATATACTTTAAGGCGTTTTCTTTATTACAAAACAATTAAAAATAACTTAAATTTTTAGTAAGATGAATTTTAATAATAATTTATTATCATTGTTAGCCGCAGGATTATTAGGTGGCACTGTTTCACTTGGTGGTGCTTATCTTATTAATAATGCAACAAAAGCTACTAATGTACAGACAGAAACCTCAGCAACGGCAAGACAAGTGAATGAAATGTCATATAATGTGCCACCTGTAGGAACGGCTATTGATTTCAGCGATGCAGCGGACAAAGCTATTCCAGCAGTAGTGCATATCAAGACTTCTGAGAGTGAGGAGAAAGTAGAGAAAATGCAGAAAAGCAATCCTTTCAACAATAGCCCTTTTCAAGGATTTTTTGATGATGATTTTTTGTCAATGTTTGGTCAGAGAGCACCTAGAGCAGGAACTGGTTCGGGTGTAATTATTTCGAATGATGGATATATTATCACGAACAACCACGTAGTTGATTTTGGTGATGAGTTTCAAGTGACATTGTCTGATAATAGAAAATTTACTGCGAAACTTGTGGGTTCTGATCCAAATACGGATTTGGCAGTTTTAAAAATCAGTGCTGACAAATTAACACCCATCCAATTAGGAGATTCGGATAAAGCAAAAATTGGTCAGTGGGTATTGGCAGTTGGAAATCCTGGAGTGGGAGGTCAGATTCAGTTGAATTCTACTGTTACTGCTGGGATTATAAGTGCTAAAGGTAGAAATATTAATATCAATCAAAATTCTAGAAAAGTAGAATCTTTCATCCAAACGGATGCGGTGGTAAACCCTGGAAATAGTGGAGGTGCTTTAGTGGATGCTACAGGGAAGTTAATTGGGATTAATGCTGCTATTGTTACTCAAACAGGAGCATATGAAGGATATTCCTTTGCGATTCCAATCAATTTAGCTTCAAGAATTGTGGATGATATCATTAAATATGGAAAATCTCAAAGAGCAGCTTTAGGAGTATCCATTGCAGATGTAGATGCAGAATTAGCTAAAGATGAAAAACTTTCTGTCACTCAAGGTGTTTATGTATCTAGTGTGATTGATGGTGAATCAGCTCAATTTGCTGGTGTGATTGCAGGTGATGTGATTACTCAAGTAAATGGTCAGGACATAAAAAATTCTGCTGAGTTGCAAGAGAAAATAGCATCAGCAAAAGTTGGCGATACTATAAATATCACAGTGAATAGAGATGGTGAGAATAAAAAGATAGCAGTAACCTTAAAAGAAGCAAAAGCACCATCAAATACCCAAAGAAAACCAAGAATATATCAAAGACAATAGATAAAAGTTATCCATAAATAGACTTGTTTAAAGTTGGTTTTTCGTTTTGTTTTGATGCACCTGCCTTGTTTATCTTGGCAGGTGTTTTTTTTATCTTAATAGTTTTGGTTTGATTGAAAGTAGAGGCAAAAATAAAGGATAAGATGTTATTTTACTTTTTAAATATTAGTTTAGTCTGGCTCGATAAAGGTTTTTATAAATGTTTCTTAGTTAGAAATATTACCAAAGATAGCTTTCGTTTTTAATGATAAATTAAAGAACCTTAATAATATAACTTAACAACAGCATTTATGATAAAATAAAAAAGCCTAGGCAATTTGGATTGCCTAGGCTTTTAATGATTATTGAACCTTTATTATTTTACTGCTAAATGTCTGATTACAACCCCTTTATTTGTAGTGAATTTACAAACATAAACTCCAGGTGCATAGTTTACAACTGGGAATGAGAAATTTTGTACATCAGCTAAATTGATGGTTGAAATTCTACCACCTAAAGCATTATAAAACTCTAATTTACTTGCTTTTGCATTTGGAAAAACAAATTTCACCTCTTCTCTAGCTGGATTCGGGAACATCTGCATCTTAATCTCATTGTTTATATCTTTATTGCCAGATGTTAATTCAGCATCTACCAACACTACTTTAGAATTATTTTTGTCAGTTATAATTTGATATTCATTTCCGTTTTCATCCACCACAACTCCACCTTCAAGTTCTATTTCAAATTGACCATGGCCGCTAGGATTAGCTTTCATAATGATATCTGCATCAACTATACTAGTAACAAAAGCAATTGCACCACTTTCTTTTACTCCTTTTCCACCCACTTTTGATGCTGCCAAGTCTAGTTGATTATTATTCCTTAAATCTTTATAGGACCACAAAACATCCTCCTCAGCACCTAAAAACGAAGCATCATTATATTGAACAAATAAATCATTAACTTGACTTGAATTATATCTTAAATAAACAGCTATACCATAAATAGGAATTTGGTTTTTTACATCGCCAACCACCTCTAATCTTGCATTTATCCCTAATTTACCACTACCTCTTTCTATTTGAATAGAGTCTTTTTCGAATACCAATCTTACATGAGGACTACCATTTACAATTGGAGCTTTGGACTTTATACAAGGCGTATAGTTGGTATTAATTGCTGCTAAATCTATATCTGACACACTGCCATCTCCATCACAATCAAAATGTTTGTAATTAATGCCACTAGGAGTGTTATTGGACCAATTTGGAGCAGCTTGGGGCGACCATTCTGTACTTGAGTTAGGTCTTTCAGGACCCGTCTTTTTATTCCGACACCTAACATTAATAAGTCATAAAGATTGGCTCTGCCGTCTTTATTGGCATCTCCCGGATACACACAATCAGATGTAGTACAAATAAGCGAATTGCTTCCAGCTAATAAATGTTGACAGGTTTCCGAACTACATTCATCACTTGAAACAATCAAACATGCTTCATATAGTCCCGGTTTTGTATAAGTATAATAGATATCTTCACTAAAATCAGTAACAAATCCACCATCTCCAAAATTCAGTTCAACATATTTATATTCACCATAAGATTGATTGCTAAACTTAACTGTAACATGACCGTTAGTGTCAACACCAATGTAGTTTGCCTCGAATTTCGCTTTACAGGTGATTGCTTCTTTAACAATTTTAAGACAATTGATATTTACCGCCGTAGCACCAGTACAGGCTGTGATTGGAACATTCAAAGAATATGAAAAATTCAATTTCTTGACTTTCTCTAAGTTTGTCAAGTCTATTGACAGGCTGTAATAAAGTCTCATCTTCTAGTTTTATCCAAACATCACATCCACCTTTTCCAGCAGGAACTACTGTTCCTGTTAGATTACATTGTGCCATCAAAACCACAGTCCATAGCGAAAAAATTGCTAGGAAGAAGATTGACTTTAATACTTTTGAAGTAAGATTTTTAACAATCATATCTTTTGTTTTTTTGTTAAAAAATATGAATTTCTTCGGCTCTCTAAAAGCTTTTTTAATTCAATATACAATATTATTGATTAATAAGCGATTAAAACAGTACAATTATGCTTTATTGTACATTTTATTCAAAGAAATTAATATTCTAAAAAGTTGATATACAGTATTTAATGTTTTTAATTTGTGTAATTATATATTCAAAACCCAAAGAATAATTTTTTTTAGCTTAAAACTTAGATAAACCATTTTTACAAACTGGATTTCCTGCGGAAATTTTTTCATCAAAAATGGACTTACTTTTATTTAAAGCAATTTGGTTATAATTTTCTGTATGAAAAAGATGATAAACAATAGCTTTCTGACGAATAGCATAAAGGCGAACACCAGTTGCTCTCAAACGCCAAGTTACATCTATATCTTCACCATATCCAGCAGTTTCATAATCTTCATCAAAGCCATTTATTGCCAATAAATCTGACTTGCTCACTCCCCAATTGCATCCCCAAATGTCTCGATCTTCTTTCAAAACAGGCAATACAAAAGGTAAATATAATGCATCTCTCAATTTTTTACATTTATGGTACATAAGTTCAAAAAAGTTAAAAGAAAGCTGGGCTTTTTCAATGATGTTTTGTGTAAATTTTTCGCTAAGCATCACCCTTCTTGCATAGTAAAAACGCCCTTTTTGAATTAATTGACTGTACGAATAAACTAATTTTGGATGCGGAATGCAATCTCCATCTAAAAAAATCAATTTTTCGGTAGATGCTTTTTTCACAGCAGCATTCAATATTTTATTTTTTCTAAATCCGTTATCTTCTTGACAAACATGAAACAAAGGGAAGGAATAATTATTTTTGTTATTTTCAATAAAATTTTTAGTTTCAGGTGCATCATTATCCTCTGCAATCACCACTTCAAAATCTTTGAAAGTTTGCTGTTGGAGACCCTCTAAAATGAGTTTTAGAAAATCTAATCTTTTATAAAAAGCGATAATTACAGTTGTTTTTGTCATTTTAATTTAGCTTAATTTCCATCCATTCCACACCAAAACTTCCACCTAAAACTTCACCTACTCCTAATGAAACCATGTTTTTATCTTGATTGAAAGCATCTATTCCACAAGTCATTGGCTCAATAGCGATACAGGATCTTTTTGGTGGAATAAATAATTGAACAAGATTGAATTTTTTATTTCCAACGGATTGCCAGTATTTCAAAATACCCTTGTCATTCCTAATTTCCATTTCGAAGTTTTCTTTTTCTTCCACTTTAAAACAAGTATCTAATTCGGTATTTTCTATTTTTTTCTCCTTTTCAAAAGCCGAAAATTTGGCTGTTTTTCCTGTTGGAATCATATTTTCATCCACTTCTATTTTTTTTGTCGGAGGCATCCGTAGATACCATTCTGCCACGTTTCCACCAATTGAAAAGTATGGATGCCAACCTAGCCCCATTGGAATGGGGTGATTGTCCATGTTTTTTGCAAAGTAATTGACTTTCAAGCTATTTTCAAATAAGATATAACTAATCGTTACTTCAAATTTAAAGGGGTAGAAACTATATTTTTTATTATAAATGTAAGATAAGGAAATTTTGGAAAAATAGGAATTAAATTCAGTATCAATCACTGTAAATGGCTCAAATAAACCAAATCCATGAATCGCATTCGGTGGTAAATTTATTGGGAATTGATAAGGAACATTTTCCCAAGAATATTTTCCATCCTTCAATCTATTTGGAAAAGGGAATAGCAAAGCACTCTTCGCCCAATCTAAAGTTTGTAATTCTTCAATTTGATTGTAATGATCTAAAAGTTGTTGATGATTAATTATTAATGAATTCAACAAAGCACCTTTCTCAGGAATGATTTCAATAGATGAAGCACCAAAAGAAAGGGTGTGTTTGGTTAGATTATCCGCTAGATTTTCAACGTTATATTTATTCATTTTGAACTAATTTCAAATCAAATATAATGAATAAGTTGATTAAAATAAAAAACCCATCCACTTTTTCTTAAATGGATGGGCTAATATCAAACATTGTTCTAAACTTTATTCTTCTTGTTTCTTTTTCTTGATGTTTGGAGAACCTTTCACATTAATTTGGTCATCATTTCCTTTGATTTCTAAATTATCGGATACATTCACATTGATTTCGCTATTATCTTTATTATCAATTACAGCGGATTTGACCGAATAATTTTTTGCATCAATAGAGCCATTATTATCAATTAATATTTCCAAATTATTACCTGAACCTTTTAGTTTAAAGTTGGCTTCTTCGATATCTAAAATAAGATTTTCAACTTCAATATTCGCATCTATATCAAAATCTCCATTACTTGCGACAATTTTCATATCTTTTTGTGTAAAACCTTTTATTTCTACAGAACGAACTTTTTCCAAATCCAATTTTTCTAAAGACGGCATTGTGATTTCGATTTTTACTTTTTTATCCTCATCATTTTTAGAAGAAACCATTAGTAAGTTATTGGTATTCACCACATTTAGGTCTTTTTCAATGGATTCTTTATTACCGATTGCTTTTATAGAAAATGATTGCCTTGAGATAAAACTACTTCTACATCACCATCGATTTGTATTTAGTAAAACCAGATATATCAATTGAAATTCATAGTTATTTTTTTAAGGGTAGCTTGGACAAATAAGACCTGAATTGGTCATTTGCCAAAGGTTATCTTCATATTCATTTGGATAGTCTTTGTCTTCATCCAATTCAAAATCTCTCAAGACGCCATAAGTGTTACCTAAGTAAACATATTTACCAACTGGTACTTTAAGTGTTAAAAGCACTTTTTGATTTCTAAATTTTTGCCCTTCTGGAAGTATAAAACTTGAAGGTAAAGTTAATTTGTTGTTCGAAAGTTTATAATTCCATTGAATAGTTTTAGAAGCCGTATTTGCCTCCTCCTCAGAACTTCCATTAGCTCCTTTAGCTTGAATCAATTCAAATGAGTTACCATCAGATTTTTCAATATTAAGCAAAACATTATCTGAAACCAACTTCCCAGAATTTTTATTTACCTCAATCCAAACATGTTGATATCCATCCCATTAACCAAATCTTCAGTATTTATATACATTGTATCAGAGCTAGTGAAACTGGATGTCTGCCTTGTATCATAAAAGGTAGAAAATGAATTTCCTACTGATGTGCCTAAAAATATACCACTGATAAGATTAATAGACCAAAACGACCACATACTTGCCCATACATATGGCTTTATTTTATACTTTCTTACAGATTGAAACACAACAAGAATTAAGCTAATTAATGGAATCCCTACCAATACAAAACCATTAAACAAGCCTAAAATGGAATAACCTCTTGAATCGAAAATACTATTGAAAATTGGTCCACTATTCCAAAACCCATAAAACAAGGCAAACCAAATCAAACAAAGCACAATAGTTAATAGTATGCCAATAAGAAAAACAAAGGGTCTGAATATCTTGCCAAAGAAATGAATCGCATACTGTATAGCTTCTCCAACGGCACTCATACCGTTCTCTATAGCTTGTCGAGTTTGATTACCACTGAAAGCTTTTTTTTTGTCCTCTGGAGATTTATCAAAACCAGAAATTTTATTGGATAACCTTTCTATTTCAGTTTCTATTGTTTTTGCAATATTCGAAACATTAATCGGTTCTCCTTTCATAGCTAGGTAATCAGCCGAGGTTTCTGCTTTGGGTAAAATAATCATCAATATAATATATAATGGAATGGCGAAACCAGTGAATGAAAAAGCTAAAAATGCAAGCCTCACCCAAAGCGGATCTTCAATCCCAAAATAGGCAGCAATTCCATAACAAACACCTCCTATCACCTTATTACTATCGTCTCTATATAGTTTTTTCCCGGTCTTGAAAGTTGTACCACTTGTTCCGGATTTCTGTTTGGTGGTATTATCCTCTATCGTTTCAGCACCAAAATCTTCTGGTTTGCCCATGATATTGATTGATGCTTCCACGTCTTTCACAGTCACTATTGTTCTGCCAGAAAGGTGTTCTTGAAAAAGCTCCGCTAATCGAGCTTCAATGTCAGCCATGATTTCATCGCAACCCTCTGATGCACTGAAATGTTTTTTCAAAGTCAACAGGTATTGACTCAAACGATCATAAGCTATATCATCCATTGTGAATTGAACTCCACCTAGATTAATGTTTACCACTTTATTCATATCTGACTTAAATTTAAAGTTGTTTGTTGAACTGCATTTACCAATTGAAGCCAACTAGAATGCAATCCTTTTAAAAATTCAGTTCCGTTTGTTGTCAAAAAATAGTACTTTCTTGGTGGACCAGATCTCGATTCCTCCCATCGATAATCCAATAACCCAGCATCCTTTAGCCGAGTTAATAGCGGATATAAGGTTCCTTCCACCACTATCAATTCTGCAGCTTTTAGTTTTTCAATAATATCCGAAGGATAGGATTCTTTTTCTGCTATGATAGATAAAATACATAATTCGAGAACACCTTTCCGCATTTGTGCCTGAGCATTTTCTAACTTCATCGCCTCGATTATAATTAATAATTAAATAATAAATACAAATATACAATTAAATATAGTACTATGCAATACAGAATACCATTTTTTACATAGTTCTATATGCATTATCGACAAATGTTAATTTTATTTCGACAAAAAGAATGGATGTATAACAAATTTTATTAAATGAAAATCGAAATAAAAAAAATATAATTTTTTGTTACCTTTGAAATATTATTCGTCAGATAGGTGTATAATTCGAAAAAATAACAAATCAAATCTATTCATCAATTTAAATTTAATTGAATTATGTCATTCAATCTTTTGGATTTAGCGAAAAATTATTTAGCAAATGGAGATGTAGTGAAAGCTGCAAGCGGATTTTTAGGAGAAAGCGAATCTGGTACTTCATCTGCATTATCTGCTATTATTCCTACAATTTTAGGAACTGTTACACAAAAAGCTTCTACTACAGACGGAGCTTCTGGAATTATGGATTTATTGAGATTAGGAAACCATGATGGTGGAATACTTGATAACGTTTCTGGTTTATTAACTGGTGGCGACCAAACAAACAGTTTGTTGAGTACTGGTGGATCAGTAGTTAAGTCATTATTAGGTGATAAAGTTGGTGGAGTAATTGATTTAATCTCAAACTTTGCTGGTGTAAAACAAAGTTCTTCTTCCTCTTTATTAAGTATGGCAGCGCCAATACTTTTAGGATTGATTGGTAAGAAAGTAAAAAGTGATGGATTAGGTGTTTCTGGCTTAATGAGTTTATTAGGTGGTCAAGCAGCTAACATTCAAAGTGCAATGCCTAGCGGAATTGCTAGTGGATTGACTAGTTTATTAGGTTTAGGTAGCCTTGGAAATATCGTTGACTCTGTAAAAAGTAATGTTACTTCAAGTACTACATCTGCTAGCACAACTGCTAGAAAAGTAGTTGAAGAAGAAAATAACAATGGCGGTGGATTCAACTGGTGGTGGTTATTATTACCATTAGCATTGGCTGGATTATTCTTTGCTATGAGAGGATGTAATGAAAAAGAAGCAGTTGTTGATGCTGTAAATAAAACAAAAGAAGCAGTTTCTGATGCTTCTAAAACAGTTGTAGCTGGTGCTGATTCATTAGCTAGCAAAGCTGCTGATGCAACTAATGCTGCTGTGAATGCAGTGAAAGGATCTGTGAATGCTGCTGGTGACTGGGTTACTGATTTAGGTAAAATGATCAAATTGTCATTACCTGGTGGTGCTGCATTAGAAGTTGGTGAAAATTCTGTTGAAAACAGATTGGTTACTTTCATCAATGACAAAACTAAAGCAGTTGACAAAACAACTTGGTTCTCATTAGACAGATTATATTTTGAGACTGGAAAATCTTCTTTAAAAGCAGAATCTCAAGCTCAAGTTAAAAATATTGCTGCAATCATGAAAGCTTATCCTGAAGTTGAATTAAGACTAGGTGGATATACTGATAATACAGGAAAAGCTGAGTCTAATTTGAAATTATCTGCTGCAAGAGCAAACACAGCAATGGCTGAATTAGTAAAATTAGGTGTAGCTGCAAAAAGATTAACTGCTGAAGGATATGGTCAAGAGCATCCAATTTGCCCAGCAAATGATACTCCTGAGTGTAGAGCTCAAAACAGACGTATTGATGTAAGAGTTACAAAGAAATAATATTCGAAACTACCACTATAATAGTTTATAAAGCTTATAACATCTTTTGCCTTCCAAGAATAGTTCTTGGAAGGCTTTTTATTTTAAGCAACCTTTTCTTTTTTATTCCAATACCAATAAAAAGGTATTCCTGACATCATTAACACCAATCCTAATCCAGCCTCTCTTGGTTTTCCGATAATTGTAATTATAATCAATGCAACACAAAATACGATAAACAATGCCGGAATGATTGGGTAACCCCATACTTTGTAAGGTCGTGGAGTATTTGGCTCTCTTTTTCTTAAAATAAAAACGCCTAAAGCCGTGATGCCATAAAAGAAGAAAGCTGCAAAAATGAGCATATCCGTCAATTGGTCGAAACTGCCCGAAAGCACCAACATAATAGCCCAGATACATTGCATCCACAAAGCATCATTGGGTGTATTATAGGTTGGATGAATATTCGCTGCTCTCTTGAAAAATAACCCATCCAAAGCCATAGCATTATAGATTCTTGGAGGCATAATGATGGTACTATTGGTGCATCCCAAAGTAGTAATCAGAATGATAATGGATAAGAGGGTAATGCCAATTGCTCCAGCAAAATGCCCAATAACTGCAACTGCTGCAATTTGGTTTCCAGTTTTGCTAACATTGATGAGCTCATCGGCTGGAAGAATATACAAATAAGTAAAATTGACCAATAAATATGTTACAATAATAACCATCATGCCAGTAAATAAAGCTATTGGGAGATTTTTGTTAGGATTTTTGATTTCGGCGCCGATAAAACCAACGGTGTTCCATCCTTCATAAGCCCAAAATGCAGCCAACATAGCAGCAAATAAAGCTTTTATGAAATCAAAATTTCCCCAACCATTATCGACATAGCTGGTTGCATTCGTTGTAATATTCGAAAAGCTACCTTTTCCAAAAATTAGCCCAGTAATCACGATAGTTGCCAAACCCATGATCACTAATTTGGTAATCCAGCTACTCAACAGTGCCCCATTTTTCAATCCTCTTGTATTGATAAAAGTCAAAATGATAATTAAAATAATTGAGACCATTTTCACCCCAAAATCTTCGAAAGGTTTGAATATACCCAAAAAAGTAATTTGTTCCGTTGCCGTATCAAAACTGGGTAATTTTATTAAAGCATTAAAACTATGTGCAAAAACATAGGCAATGCTAGCCACAGAAGCCGTTTTAATCGTTATAAAAGTACTCCACCCATAAATAAATGCGATAAATTTGCCATATATCTTTTTGAAATAGAAATATTCACCACCACTATTTGCCATCATACCAGCAATTTCTGCATTGCTCAAAGCACCAAAAAGACTAATTACTCCAGCTAACAGCCATGCTAGTAATACCAACTTTGGGGACATTAATTCTCCAGTCATTGGTGCCACTTTTTTGTAAACACCAGAGCCAATCACAGAACTAATCACTAAAATAATTGCAGCTGATAGCGATAAACTTTGAACTAAAGTACCTTGATTTTTTTTCATAAATTTCTGATTAAATACAAATGTAATCATTCATACTTAATAAATTGGCAATTGTGATAAAGTGGAAAATAAAAATAGAAATCAAATTTTGACTAATAAATCAAAATTTTATCTTCCTTTTCATACTAAAAGATGGAATAAATTTTCTTTTTGTCAAATAATTCATTCTTTTTTCCGAATAAAATAATTAAATCTATAATCATCCCTTATTTTTGTTCAACCATTTTAATTTTTTTAATTTTCAATGAATGAATAAGTTATTATTTTTCTTTTTTTTAGTAATCACACAAAGTGTTTTTGCTCAATATGATTCGCCCGAAAGAAACAAGTTTGGCCAGTTGGAAACGATGTTGCCGACGGCGAATAGCTACCGAACTGCCTCTGGTGCTCCTGGGTCTCAATATTGGCAACAACAAGCTGATTACAAGATAAAAGTGGAATTAGATGATGCAAATCAGAAAATTTTTGGTGACGAGACTATTACATATATCAATAATTCTCCTGATGAGCTTTCTTATTTATGGTTGCAACTAGATCAAAATATTTGGAGTAAGGATTCAGATACCTACAAAGCTCGAACTTCTTCTATGAATGATAAAATGAGTCCGAAGGACTTAAAAGGTTTGATGCCTAGTGAATTCGATGGAGGATACAAGTTAGAATTTGTTCAAGATATGAATGGTGGAAAATTGAATTACACCATCAATAAAACAATGATGCGACTTGATTTGCCAAAATCTTTAAAAAAGGGAGAAAGCTATTCTTTTAAAATAAAATGGTGGTATAATATTAATGACAGAGCAAAGATTGGAGGAAGATCTGGATATGAATATTTTTCAGAAGACAACAATTATTTGTACACTATTGCTCAATTTTTTCCTAGAATGTGTGTTTACAGCGATGTGACAGGCTGGCAAAACAAGCAATTTTTAGGTTCAGGAGAATTCACATTGCCTTTTGGTAATTATGAGGTGAGCCTTACAGTCCCAGCGGATCATTTGGTGGCAGCAACTGGAGTATTGCAAAATCCGAAAGAGGTGATGGATGCAGAGCATATTAGAAAATTTGATGCTGCAAAAAAATCTTTAACAGATCCAGTAATAATTTATACTCAAAAAGAGGCGGAAGAAAGAGAAAAGCAAAAATCTTCTGCAAAAAAAACATGGATTTTTAAAGCAGAAAATGTCAGAGACTTTGCATTTGCTAGTTCTAGAAAATTCATTTGGGATGCAATGGGCGTTCAGCAGAGTGATGGAAGGGTAGTGTTGGCTATGTCAATGTATCCAAAAGAAGGAAATCCGCTATGGGAAAAATATTCTACAAAAGCTGTTGCACACACATTGAGATGGTATTCTCACTATACTTTTGATTATCCATATCCTTGTGCATGGAGCATCAATGCTGATAATATTGGTATGGAATACCCAATGATTTGTTTCAATTTTGGAAGATGTGAAAAGGATGGCACTTATACTGAAAGAGATAAATATGGGGTGTTAGGTGTGATTATACATGAAGTGGGGCACAATTATTTCCCGATGATTGTGAATTCCGATGAAAGACAATGGACCTGGATGGATGAAGGGTTGAATACCTTTATTCAATATCTTGCGGAGCAACAATGGGAAAGAGATTTTCCTTCAGGAAGGGGTCCTGCAAATAAAATTGTTGATTATATGAAAGGCGACAAGAGTAGATTGGAGCCAATTATGACCAATTCTGAATCGCTCATTCAGTTTGGGTCGAATGCTTATGCAAAAACAGCAACTGCATTGAATATATTGAGAGAGACCGTAATGGGAAGAGAATTATTTGACCATGCATTCAAAACTTATGCAAACAGATGGAAATTCAAACATCCGTCTCCAGCAGATTTCTTTAGAACGATGGAGGATGCCTCCGCTGTGGATTTAGATTGGTTTTGGAGAGGTTGGTTTTATTCTACCGACAATGTGGATTTAGCATTAGATAAGGTGAGAATTTTAAAATTAGACAGCAAAAATCCAGAGGTGGAAAAAGCGGCATTAAAAAAAGAAAAAGAGGCTGCACCAAAAAATATGAGTGATTTGAAGAACAAAGAAATTAAACAAACTCAAGATGAAATCGACCCTAAATTAGTTGACTTTTACACTACCTACGATCCTTTGGATGTTACAAACATGGATAAAGAAGAGTATCAGAAATATTATAGCACACTAACAAAAGAAGAAAAAGAGCTATTAGAAGCAGGATATTATTTTAATGAAATTACAGTGAAAAGAATAGGTGGTCTAGTCATGCCAGTCATCATTGAACTAGAATTTTTGGATGGAACCAAGGAATTACATCGTATTCCAGCAGAGATTTGGAGATATGACAATAAAGAAGCGAAAAAAGTGTTTGTGACTAAAAAAGAAGTAAAACAAGTTTCGCTAGATCCTTATTTGGAAACAGCAGATATCGATACTTCTAACAATTATTTTCCACCAAAATCTAATATGAGTAGATTTGAATTATTTAAAAATAGAACGAGAGGACAAGGGGAGTTGAATCCAATGCAAAAAGCTAAGAAAAATTAATATGGATACATTTTCTTTCAATTACGAACAAATTCTTACAGCAACTTTTACACTATTTGCAGTAATCGATGTTTTGGGTAGTTTACCTGTTTTTATTGGTTTTGAGGAAAAAATGGGAAGATAGAATCTGGCAAAGCTACTTTAGCCTCTGGTGCCCTGATGGTGCTATTTTTAATCGTTGGACAACAATTTTTAAAAATAATGGGGGTAGATATTAAGTCATTTGCTTTAGCTGGATCTATCGTTATGTTTATTTTAGCTTTAGAAATGATATTAGGACTAGAATTTTTCAAAGCAGAGCCAGGGGCAAAAGGTACTATTGTTCCTATTGCTTTTCCCATAATTGCTGGTTCTGGTACTTTGACAACTATCATGTCGTTAAAATCATCGTTGAATGATTTTAACATCATAGCTGCGATTCTAATTAATATGGTTATAATTTTTTTAGCCCTAAAATCATTAGCCTTAATACCCAAATTTTTAGGAAGATCTGGTCAAATAGCTGTAAGGAAATTTTTCGGAGTTATTTTGTTGGCTATTTCTGTAAAAATATTTAGAACAAATCTTGGTTTTTAATTTTTTGTTATGTTCATTACTTTAATTGTAATATTAATTGGGCTAATATTAGCACTTCTGTTTGTGAATGTATATTTTAGAGTGAAAGTCTTTAAAGTATATAAGAATCTAGTAATGAACAAGGTAGAATTTAATAGTGCTCATATTTTTGATAAAAAAAAGATGGAATCCGAAATAATTCCCAAATATCCTAAAATGGAAACGGAAATTAGATTGTTCGTCGGGCACATCCGTTTTTCTATTGCTATCGCAATAATTATCGTATTATTAATTTCAATTTTTGCCCTTATTCTCAAACATTATTAATTTCTATAATATAAAACCATTGATATTCAGTAGTATGGCATAATAATTGAACTACTTGATTCTTGAAATTAATACACATATATTTGTATATTAATATATATTTCAAATATTATTAGGTGGTTATACATGAAATCCATATTTAAAAATATTCCTGTTCTTCTTGTAGTGGTGCTAGCTTGCTTATTATTAGTATTATATAAGGCAAGTCAATATCTTAACCAACAACAAGAAAAAGCAAGAATTCAAGCAACAATAACAGACCCGGAAGATTCTACACTCAACCATTATTATCATCCAGTTGCTGATTCCTTGTCAGGTGAAACTGCTGAAAATCAAGGTACTAAGTTTGTAGATGAAGACCCATCCAATCAAACTAAAGTTGTAGAAGAACCAGAAGAAAAAGCAACTCATTCAGCAGTACCACCAACAAAACAAACAGAACCTACTACTCCAAAAGCCGAACCGAAGGTGGCAACTCCAGTAAAAAAGACACCACCACCACCAGCTACACCAAAACAAGTTGTAAAAAAAGAAGTCAAAACAGCTGAAAACCCAAGCAAAGCAACGAGTTCAAAAGCTGAAGATACAGGATTTTACTACGTAATTGCTGGTTCATTTGGTAATAAAAGCAATGCAACTGCGAAATTGAAAGAAGTGAAAGATAAGGGATTTTCAAATGCTAAACTGGTGACTTTCAAAAGTTTAAAACTTATCTCCGTTAGTCTGCGAACCTATCCTACCGAAGCTCAAGCTAATGCATATGCGAAGCAAGTGAAGGAAAAATACGATATCGCAACAATCGTAAAAAGAGGAACAAAAAAGGTGAAGTAAGATTTCGAAAAATACTATAACTTTGCGCCATGATTCACAAACTAATCATTCGCAATTTTGCAATTATTGATTTTTTAGAAATAGAATTTTCTAAAAAGTTAACTATCGTTACTGGCGAAACAGGAGCCGGAAAATCTATTTTATTAGGTGCTTTAGGGCTAATCATGGGCAACAGAGCCGATAATGTATCGCTCTATAATCCAGAAATGAAATGTACAGTTGAAGGTCATTTCTATGTTGCTGACTATGATTTGAAAGAATTTTTTGATGCAAACGAATTGGATTATGACGATGAATTGGTGGTGAGAAGAGAAATCACACCGCAAGGAAAGTCCAGAGCATTTATCAATGATACTCCTGTGAATTTGAAGGTGCTCAGCCAGCTGAGTGGATCAATAATTGATTTACACCTCCAATTCGACACTTTAGATATTCACGAAATTTCTTTCCAGCTTAGGATGTTGGATGCTTTAGCCAATAATAAAGGGGCACTCAAACAATATCAATCTCTTTTCAAACAATATCAACAAAATATTAAACAGTTGAATGAGTTGGAATTGAAAAATAGTAAAGCTGCAAAAGAAGTAGAATTTATTCAGTTTCAACTAAAAGAATTTAACAAAGCAGAGTTAAAAGAAAATGAGCAAACAGCTTTGGAACAAGAGTTGTTGGTTTTGAATAATGCAGAAGTTATCAAGAAATCTGCCACCCAAGTTGCTCATATTTTGACTGAAAGCGATGGGGCAATTGTCGATCAACTGAAAGAGGTAAACAGAAATATTAGCTCCGTTCAGAAATTTGATAAAAAAATGGGTGTTTTATCGGAAAGAGTTGAAAATATTATTGAAGAACTTAGAGATATTTCCAGTGAAATCGAATCAATAGCGGATAAAACCGAATTTGATGCCGAAAAAGCGAATGAAATCCAAGAACGACTAAATTTAATCTATAAATTGCTGAAAAAACACCAGGTTTTAGATGTGAACGATTTGCTAAATCTTCAAAGTGATTTAGAAAATCAACTAAAACAATATAAAGCCTTAGATACTGAAATTGCAGAAATGAGTTCCAAAATCGTTTATCAAGAAAAGGAACTTCGGAACTTAGCAGCGGATTTATCTGAAAACAGAAAAAAGGTAGTTGCAGGTTTTGAAAACAAAATTCACGAAAGATTGAGTTTGTTGGCGATGGAGCATGCAAAATTGAAAGTTTCTATTGAAACGGGCAATAACCTCACTGCCACAGGCATCGATCAAGTGGAGTTTCTATTTGCTCCGAACAAAGGCAGTAAATATTTACCAATTAAAGAGGTCGCTTCAGGTGGAGAACTATCTCGACTTACTTTAGTCACCAAATCATTAGTCGCAAGTGCCATTCCATTACCAACCTTGATTTTTGACGAAATTGATACTGGAATTTCTGGAGATGTAGCTTTGAGGATGGGTAATGTATTGCAGGATTTGTCTGCTCATCATCAGGTGGTTTCCATTACCCATTCACCCCAAATTGCATCAAAAGCCAATAGCCACTATTTTGTTTACAAAAAGGAATTGGAGGATAGAACCGTAACCAATGTAAAACTACTGGATAAGCAGGAAAGAATAATTGCGATTGCAGAAATGCTTAGTAGCAAACCACCTACACCTTCTGCTATTGAAAATGCTAAAGAACTTTTATCTAGTGTAGGTGTTTAATCAAAATATTTAATAAACAAAAAAATGTTTCCAACATACGATGTCATAGTAGTAGGTGCTGGTCATGCAGGTTGTGAGGCTGCTGTTGCAGCTGCCAACTTAGGTTCGAAAGTGCTCCTTTGCACCATGAATATGAACACCATTGCCCAAATGTCTTGCAATCCAGCTATGGGCGGCGTTGCAAAGGGACAAATTGTAAGAGAGATAGATGCTTTGGGTGGTTATTCCGGGATAGTTACGGATCACACCATGTTGCAATTCAGAATGCTCAACCGATCGAAGGGACCTGCCATGTGGAGTCCGAGAGCTCAAAGTGACAGAATGTTATTTGCTCATAAATGGAGAATGATGCTTGAATCGCATCCCAATATCGACTTTTGGCAGGATATGGTGTCTGGATTGTTGGTAAAAGATAATCGGGTTCAGGGTGTAAAAACATCTATGGGTTTGGAAATACAAGGGAAAGCAGTGGTTTTGACGAATGGCACCTTTCTAAATGGCATTATCCATATTGGTGAAAAACAATTAGGTGGCGGAAGAGCTGGAGAAAAAGCGGCAAAAGGAATAACAGAACAATTGGTGGAGCTTGGTTTTGAAGCAGGAAGAATGAAGACAGGAACGCCTCCCAGGGTGGACGGTAGAAGCCTTGATTACGAACGAATGGAAGTGCAAGATGGAGATGAAAATCCCACAGGCTTTTCTTATACGGATACTCCTAAACTTAAAAAACAATTGCCTTGCCATATCACTTATACGAGCCCAGTTGTTCATGAAATATTAAAAACTGGATTTGACCAATCACCGATGTTTAACGGAAGGATTCAAGGGTTAGGTCCTAGATATTGTCCGAGCATCGAAGATAAAATTAACCGTTTTGCGGATAGAGATCGCCATCAATTATTTATTGAGCCAGAAGGGTGGGAAACTTGTGAAATCTACGTAAATGGATTTTCTTCTTCATTACCCGAAGCGGTTCAGTTCAAGGCACTTAGGAAAATTGAAGGATTTGAAAATGCCAAAATGTTCCGACCTGGATATGCTATTGAATACGATTATTTTCCACCAACTCAGTTAAAAATGAGTTTAGAAACACATCTGATTGCCAAATTGTTTTTTGCTGGGCAAATAAATGGAACAACTGGATATGAAGAAGCTGCTTGCCAAGGTATGATGGCTGGCTTTAATGCAGCATTAGCTGTGAAAGAATCAGCACCATTTATTTTAGGAAGATCTGAAGCATATATTGGCGTTTTGATTGATGATTTGGTGAATAAAGGCACAGATGAACCATATAGAATGTTCACCTCAAGGGCAGAATATAGAATATTATTGCGACAAGATAATGCTGATTTGAGGCTGACACCACTAGCTCAAAAATTGGGCGTTATGGATATGGAAAACAGAATGAAGAGAGTGGAAGAGAAGGTGGAAGCCACCGATGCCATTAGAGATTTTTTCATGAAAACGAGTATTGATCCAGCTTTGGTAAATGGATATTTTGCATCCATTGGCTCTGCTGAAATTAAAAATAAAGTAAAATTAAATACCTTATTGGTTCGTCCCCATGTGGATATTTGGGAGTTAAAAAATATTATTCCAAAATTGAATGAATTTTTGAGTCAATATGACGAAGAAACGATACAATTAGCCGAGACGAATATCAAATATGAAAGTTATATAGAGAAGGAGCAAGAAATGGCTGATAAATTGCATCGATTGGAGTCATTGGGATTGAAAGAAGATTTTGATTATAACAATATATCCTCTCTTTCCCTTGAGGCTCGTCAGAAATTGACGAAACACAAACCTAGGACAATTGGGCAAGCAAGTAGGATTAGTGGGGTTTCCCCATCTGATATATCCATATTATTGATTCATTCTGGTAGATAAAAAAAAGCCTACATTCTTTGAAAATGTAGGCTTTTTTATAATAATACATTTATTCAAAATCTAAAAACCGAAGAAAACTTGTGCAAATGGCTCGGAATATTTTACAGAGCCTTGTCCCCAAAGCCATTGTCCATAACCAGTTGCAACAGCAATATTTTTTGTCAATTTAGCATATACATTAAAATATGCTCTCCAATATCGGGAATTATTAAAATAATAATTTGATCGTCCTCCTTGTTGGAATCTATCTGAAATGTCTGGTTTTCCACCATTCGTTAATCCGTAAGTCAAATCGGTGTAGATATTCGGAATGATTTCAATCCCTTTTCCTACTCTAAAAGTGTAACCAACGGTAGCTCCAGCCAAAAACTGGTCAGCATAAGCTCCTTGACGCCAGTTGTAGCCAGCAAACCCTTGTGCAAACAGGTCGCCATTTTTTAGAAAAGAAGATCCTACATGATAAATCAAAGCAAAATCTCTTTTTAGCAAACCTCTCCATTCGGAGCTAGCTTCGACAGTAGTATCTTTTTTCCCTTCCAAATTGGTATATTGATAATTGTATCTTGTGTAAGTATGACCTGGCTGATCGTACAAATCGGGGAAACGGCTGTTAAATTCGATTGCCATAGGCAATTTAGTGGGCAATTTATATTTAATACGAAGCCAAGCATCTGTAAACCCTTGGTTCAATTCCATTCTTGGTGCAGTTAATTTTACACCTGTTTTTGGATCAGAAGTAATGGCTTCATAACCAAAAAGATAATTGATATTACCTGACAATTCAAGATTTTTCATTAAGCCAATCTGAAAATTCAAATAGACATATCTAAAATCGTGAAATTTACCATTCACAAGGGTTGCATTGGTTTGTAAGGAGTCAGTTCCCCAAGTGTCATCCGAACCAGTAGTTGTATTTTTGGTATCCAAACTTCTGGGTGCCCACCTTTGGCTAGCTGTTTTTTGACTATATCCTAGAGATAGCAATGTTTTCCCTTTTTCTACTACCCATGGACCTCCTTGAGCAAAATTTTGACTACAAAAAGCAAACATTACAATTAATGTAAAGAATTTATTCATTTTTAAATAATTAAAAAGATGAAAATAATAAAAGGTATTTAGGAAGGGTTTTTTAGTTGGGTAAGCTAGAAAATGTAAGAAAATTTGCTAAAAATATATTATTTGCAAATAAAAATCCAAAAATATGGATTAGTGTAATTATTTCCAAATTAATGGAATATAATTATTTAAATTTACTAAAAAATTGTATAATTCACCCATTTGTTTAATGAAAAACCATTAAAACATTGCTTTGGAAAAGCAAATTCCAGATATATGGAATTTTCTGAATAATTATTTCTGAAAAATATGTTACTCTTTCAACATTCTTCTTAAAATTTTACCCACATTTGTTTTGGGTAAATCCGTTCTGAATTCAATGTGTTTTGGAACTTTGTATCCAGTTACATTTACTTTAAAATGTTCAATAAGCTCTTCTTGAGTGAGTGAAGAATCCTTTTTTACTACAAATAATTTTACAACCTCACCTGATTTTTCGTCTTTAATTCCAACTGCTGCGGATTCGAAAACTTTTGGGTGAAGGGATGCAACTTCTTCTATTTCATTTGGATATACATTGAATCCAGAAACCAGAATCATATCTTTTTTCCGATCTACAATTTTTATAAATCCATCTGTATCCATGTATCCAATATCACCAGTACATAACCATCCGTCCTTTATTATATCATTGGTAGCTTCATAATTATGATAATAACCTTTCATGACTTGAGGTCCTTTCACTTGTATTTCTCCTATTTCCCCTAAAATCAACTCTTGATATTCATCATTTACAATTCTTACATCTGTGGAAGGAACAGGTAAACCTATATAACCTAATTTGCCGCTACCATCGAAAGGATTTACAACAGCAACTGGTGAGGTTTCTGTCATTCCATAACCTTCTGTCAAAAAACAACCCGTAACTTTTTTCCATCGTTCGGCAACAGCAGGTTGGACTGCCATTCCGCCCCCCACTGTAATTTTGAGGGTAGAAAAATCAAGTTTTTCAAATTCTGGTTGGTTCAATAGTGCATTAAATAAAGTGTTGATACCAGTTATTAGTGTAATCGGGTAATTTTTAATATCAGCGATAACCGAATTTATATCTCTAGCATTGGTCACCAAAATTGTTCTGGTACCGATACCCATCAGAGCAAGACAATTAACGGTGAAAGCAAAAAATGTGATATAACGGAAGTGGGGACAAAGCCACTTCTTTCCCTTCTTTTAGATAAGGCATCATGATGGAGCGAATTTGAAGCATATTTGCAACCAAATTCCTATTTGTCAACATTGCTCCTTTACTGACTCCTGTAGTCCCACCAGTATATTGTAGCAAGATAGTGTCATCTGCATTCCCATTGTGTTGTCTGTAATTTAGGTTGCTTCCTTTGGACAAGGCAGATTTAAATGCAATTGCTTTTATATGGTGTTTAGGCACCATTTTTTTGATATTTCTAACGACAAAATTGACGATAAAAGACTTTGGAAAACTCAACATTTCACCGACACTTGCTAAAATGATGTGTTTAATTTGAGTTTCGGGAAGAATTTGTTCTAATTTTTCGGCAAAATTTTCGACAATAACAATGGCATTGGCACCTGAATCAATGAATTGGTGTTTCATTTCTCTAGGCGTATAGAGTGGGTTCGTATTGACGACTATTAAACCAGCCCTTAGGGCACCAAATAGGGCAATCGGATATTGCAACAGATTCGGCATCATTATCGCAATTCTATCTCCTGCGACTAGACCGATGGATTGTAGATATGCGGCAAAATTTCTTGATTCTCTATTAATTTGATTAAAACTCAAGCTTTTACCCATGCAATCAAATGCAGGTAAATCCTTATATTTTTCGAAAGTATCTTCGAACATTTCTATCAAAGAAGTATATGTTTCTGGGTTGATATTTTCAGGAATCCCTTTGGGATAATTTTTTAACCACGGTTTTGAAGTATTTGCCATAAATCATTGATTAAATTCAAAAATAAATTATTCTTTACCAGTTAGGAAGGGAACAAAACGAAAAGTATCTAATTTTTCGTTTTTGAATTCATTTTCTCCTGTTCTAGTAATTTTGTACATATGTTGGTCTTTTTTTCCAACAGGGATCACACAAATGCCTCCAATTTTTAATTGTTGAAGCAATATTTCTGGGATAGATTCTGCTCCAGCAGTTACTAAAATTTTATCGAATGGGGCATATTCAGGTAATCCTTTGTACCCATCTTTCCAAAAAAACTGTATGGTATTAAATCCAAGTGAGGTCAATAATGTTTTTGAGGAATTGAATAGGCTTTCATGTCTTTCTATTGTGTAAACCCTTGCACCCATTAAAGATAAAATAGCTGCTTGATAACCAGACCCAGTACCTATTTCCATTATTTTATCTCTTTTTTGCACTTCTAAAAGGGATGATTGATAAGCTACAGTAAATGGTTGAGAAATTGTTTGCTCTTTACCAATAGGAAAAGGAATGTCTTCATAAGCTTTTTCTTCAAAAGCTAAATCCATAAAAAAATGACGTGGTAAGGTGCTAATAGCATCTAAAACTTTATGATCAGTTATCCCTTTTTCTATTAAATTTTCTACTAATTTTTTTCTCAATCCTTTATGTCGATAGCTATCTGTCATCTCAAATTTTATACTTAAAAATAGATTAATCACAAACTTATAAAAATTTGGTGGTAATGAGTAGGATTATATTGTAACTTTGCACCCAATTTATTTTAAAACTATGACACCGCAAACGGTAGCATTCTATACATTAGGCTGTAAATTAAACTATTCTGAAACATCATCCATCGGAAGATTGTTTGAAGACAATGGTTTTGCTGAAGTCGAATTTGACCATGCAGCAGACATTTATGTCATCAATACTTGTTCGGTTACTGACTTTGCCGACAGGAAATGTAGGAAAGTGGTTCGACAAGCAATGCGACAAAATCCACAGGCTTTTGTGATTGTTGTCGGCTGTTATGCCCAATTGAAACCGCAAGAAATTGCTGAAATTCCTGGGGTAGATTTGGTTTTAGGTGCTGCTGAAAAGTTTAGAATTATTGAATATGTAGATTCAATTTCGAAAGCTACAGGTAAAGGGATGGTGAAGGCAGGTGAAATAAAGGAGGCAAATACATTCACACAAGCCTTTTCATTTGGCGATAGGACGAGATCGTTTCTAAAAGTGCAGGATGGTTGTGATTACAAATGTTCCTTTTGTACAATCCCTTTGGCAAGAGGAAAAAGTAGAAGTGATTTGGTAGAAAACGTAGTCGAAAATGCCAGAAAGATTGGGGAAATGGGGGTGAAAGAAATTGTGTTGACAGGTGTGAATATTGGAGATTTTGGGAATGGAACGGAGGTGATTGAAGGGGCTTTGCCCAAAAAGAATGCACTATTTATTGATTTGATTCGTGAATTAGATAAGCTAGAGGAAATACAAAGATTTAGAATTTCTTCCATTGAACCCAATTTGGTGACCAACGAAATAATAGATTTTGTCGCTCAATCGGATAGATTTATGCCCCATTTTCACATTCCACTACAAAGCGGTAACAATAAGCAGTTGCTACAGATGAGGAGAAGATATAAACGGGAATTATATGCTGATCGAGTGAAATATATTAAATCTGTAATGCCGCATTGTTGTATTGGGGTGGATGTAATTGTTGGTTTTCCTGGCGAAACTGCGGAAGATTTCAAAGAAACCTATCGTTTCATACAAGAAATGGATATTTCATATTTGCATGTTTTTACTTATTCAGAGCGGAATAATACACCTGCAAATGAGATGGAAGGAGTAGTAAGCATAGAAGAAAGAAGGAATCGAAACGAACAATTGAGAATTTTATCAGAAAAGAAAAAGCGATTTTTCTACGAACAATTTTCGAACACCCAAAGGGAAGTTTTATTTGAATCAGAGGCAAAAGAGGGTGTAATGAGTGGATTTACAGATAATTATATCAAAATTGAAACTCCATTGGAAGCATATTTATTAAATACAATCGGACCAGTAACATTGTCTGAAGTGGATGCAGAAGGCGTCATGAGTGCACAGGTTTTAGAAACAATAAAAAATTAAAATGGACTACGAATTTTCCGAAAAACTACAACCCTATATCCCAGAATTTCAGAAGACAGAAACTGAGTTTATCGGAATTTATTCTATAGAAGGCGGAAAGGCAAAATGGTGGCAGAGCAAAGTGGGCGGCTATCCTTATTTGCCAATTGGAGCAGAATATCCTAAGGCGACAAATGGTAAACATCTATTATTTTTAGCTCAAATTAATTGTGCTGAGCTTCCAGAAAACGACTGGATGCCCAAACAAGGATTGTTGCAATTTTTCATTTACGATGATGGCAACTTTGGCTATCGGGCTAAAAATCCGGAGCAACAGGATTTCTTCAGGATTATTTATTATCCCTCCATCGTAGAAGATTTGCAGGCAATTCAGAACGAATTTTCTTTTTTGAGAAAAATGAATAACAACCCAACTAAGGGTGGTGGAAAAAGTTGGCCTATTGAATTTGAGTTGGAAAGTGAGTTTTGTCCATCGGGTGATTATCATTTTGAAAAATATCTTGGGGCAGATTTTTTTGAAAAATTTGGAGAAGAAAAGTGGAATATTCGATTTGAATATGATGAAACAGTAAGTGCAGCTGGGCATAAAATAGGAGGTTTTGCCGAGTTTGCTGGTGATGACCCTCGAAGTATGGAGGACCCAATGCTATTGCTTTTGCAATTAGATTCCGATGATGAAATGATAGACTGGGGAGATTTTGGGTTATTAAATTTCTTTATCAGAAAAGCGGATATTGAAAAACTAGATTTTAGTAAAGTAAGGATGCACTGGGACAATGGAGACTAAAATTCATAAAGTATTCAAAATCAACATCGTTTTCTCGATTGTTTGCCTCAATTTAATATTGATTCCCTTCTTCAACCCAGCCATGATGAGCTGGGCATTGACGGGTTTTGTTGGTGCTGGCTTACAAATAGCTATCAACCAAACCATTGCGATATATCAATTGTTCAAGAAAGACTTTTCTATTGCAAAACAATATCAATGGGGAGTTCTCATGGGATTTTTGACTTTAATGGTAGGCTTTTTGGCATATTGGTCCTATTTTTAAAGAAAAAGTGAGGCTTTCATTTGAAAGCCTCATAAAAAAATTATTTCACTCAGATATGTTATTTTTGGATAGATAGTTTTTGGTTTAAAAAGTGATTTATTCAATTTTTACAAAACTTCCATGATACATTTTTCCTTTTTGAGATTGGACTATTAAATTATAAATACCATTTTGTAGGTCTTGAATATTAATGGAATTATTATTCGAATTGGCTGAACTTGATTTAATTATTTTTCCAGTACGGTCAAAAACATACCAATTAATTGGGGTGTCTTCATATGGAATCCCTAAATCAAAATTAACCAATTGATTGGTTGGGTTTGGAAAAAGGTTTAAATAATTGTTTGTGGTTAAATCAAGGATACTAGTTGTTGATTTATATTCATAAAGTTCACTATAATTAATATGAAATAAAGTGTCAATATCATTTAAATTTCTTTTGTATATTGACATTTGTACAATACCACCATCTGCTCTATAATCATATTTGGTATCAATAGTTTTGTATAAGGAATTTAAATTTGAACTCCAAATTTCTAAAGTCTGGTTCAAAAGATCTCCATTGGTTTTATATTTATAATAATTTCTTGAAACTATTTTTTGATTAATATCTATTAATGTTTCAATTTTTTCATCTATTGTGTATGTAATTGCAATTTTATTAGTGTAATTCCAATTATTTTGAGCAACGTTCCAATTATAATATAGTTTTTCATCTTCTTTTGAATCATTATCCAAATAAGAGTATTCAATTTTTAATTGATTTTTCCATTCTGTAAGTAATTTAACATTTTGAGTCTCTCTTATTAAAACTTTCACCCTATTTAAAGTATCATATTCAGTTGTTTCTTTAATTGAATAAGTTAAAGTATCATTCTGGTAAATTTTGTAGGAAAAAGTCTTAATTAAGCTATCAGAAAAGTATTCATAATTATTTTCTAAAGTTGGAATGAACTTACTGCCATTAAATTTTTCATTTATTATGTAAATCGGTTTTCCATTTGGTAAATAACTTGACCTTTTTCTGGATGAAATATTCCAAGAAACCCCGTCATAAGTTTCATAAACACTTAGGGTATCCAAATTTGGTTTAAAATATTTTATAGTTGTTCTTGAGTTTTGTTTCCAACCACTAGTATCATATCTCTGCTCTAATATCTCTGTTGGATTCCCATAAAGATTATTAGTAAATGTAGATTTATTGAAATGTAAGTACATTTGGGTTGTAGTATCCCAAATATCTGTATATGAATATATTATAAAGTTGTTATTATCATAATCGTAACCAATTTTTCTAATATTCGTCAAAGAATCTTTATAATTATTTGCATTTTTGTAAGTTACCAAAATAGGTTTTGGTATTTGAGCTTCAACTGTGAAAAAAAGCAATTGTTAAACTCAGAATAAAAAATAGTTTTTTCATTATAATCTATTGAATTATATTAAATAATAGTTTTAATACATTTTTTGATATGTATTCAAAGTTTTTTGTTGGTTTCTGAATTGAAGTTCCAAATTTGATGAATCTAATTTAATTACATCTAATGTATCAATATATGTTTCTGCAGGAGTAGAACCGATTTGGGGTAAATATAAAACTCTTGCTATGTAAGCTGTATTTGTAGAATCTAACACAAATGTTCCAATGTATTGATCTGGTTCTAAATTGCATTTTATTAAACCATGGTCATAAATTATTTTTCCATCATTATAGAATAATAATTTATCATCTTTGCTACATTCTTGAGTAAATATATTACCATTTACTTTTGTTAAAAACCAATATCCGGTTGTGAGCATTGATCTTTTTTGATTATATGTGGGTTCTTGATTTTGTGTAATTATATTATTTTCCTTTTTACAATTTGTAAAAAATATTACGATTAATAAAATTGAAAATTTAACTATCTTTTTCATATAAAAGTGATTTAATTTTTTTTTAAAAAAGCTATCCCAATTTTCAAATCAATTGGGATAGTAATTTTGATTGTTTTTGTTATTTATTCAGTCTTTACAAATTTGATACTGCCATACTCATTTTTTGAGGATTGAATATAGAAGTAGTAATTACCTGAGGGTAAGCTACTTATATCAATTTGTGCCTTATCGTATTCCACTACTCCTTTATTTAGCATCTGCCCCAAATTGTTCGTTATGGACCAGCTATAAACTTTTCCGAGTTCTTGATTTCCCATTTCGCAAACTATGTAATTGGTTGCTGGGTTTGGAAAAAGTTTAATGCCAAGTAGTTGAACAATATTGATCTCTGTAATCGTGAAATGGTTAGCTTGTTGAAATCCTTGTGTTAATACATTAGTAGTCGAAAGTGTATTCACTGCAATTTGACCCAAAGAAACATTCAGACTATAACTTCCAGAGGATAAAGTTGCTCCACCACTAGTTAAACTTTGTATTGGAATATTTTGTGCTGTTACTTGATAAACTTGCAACAAAATGGATAGTATCGCTATCGCAAATTTTATTTTTTTCATGACAATTATTTTTTAGCAGTTAATTGGATTGCCTCTTTTATAGAAGCTACTTGGTTTTTTAATTCATTTAACTCATTGCTATTAGCTTCTATCAGTTTCTTTTGTGCATCTATGATTTGCTGTTGCTCTTGGATAGCTTTTGTTAAGACTGGAATTAGTTCAGAGTAAGCAACACCTAATCTTTCAGTTGGCTTAGCAATCAATTTACCATTTTCATCTTTTTGCCATTCTTTATCTATTACTACTTCAGAAATTATTTCTTGTAAATCTTGTGCTATAAAACCTAGCTTTCTTCCATATTCAGGAGTTTTTATCCATTCAAATGAAACTGGTTTTAATTTTAAAATTTCATTTAAACCATAATTTAAAACTTTTATTTCTTTTTTCTCTCTTCTATCAGATGTTTGAATTGTGCTGTTTTGTGCAAAAATATATGCCCATCTTTTGTTTGCACTTCCTAAATTATGAGATATATCTTGGTTTGGACTTAATGTAGCACCCATTTCAAAACTTCCATTTCCAACTCTAGTAATTGAATTAAAATTACTAGTACTAGTATTATCGTTAGTGAATAATATTCTGCCATTTAAAGAAAGTTTTTCTGTTGGATTTGTAGTTCCAATCCCAACATTACCAAGTGCTATTAGTGATACGCCACCTAACGAGTTTTCGAAATAACCAACTGGTCCAATTGTAGATGTTACTTCTATGCTTTTATTACTAATAATTCTTCCATCAGCAAAAATTGCTGTTCCGCCAGAATTATTTTTGAAATATCCAGTTGCATTTCCTGTAGAATTGTTTTCTGCTTTAACAGATGTTCCTCCACCGTCATTTCTTGTATAAGTTGTTGGCAATGTTTGTGAAGAATTGTATGCATTAATTGCAGATGCAACTCCTGAATTGCTAAATGTTGCTGCAGGTTGTTGTGAAGTTGAATTATTTTGTACATTTAGAGCACTCCCATTTCCTGTGTTAATAATATTTGAAGTTACTCCACTATTATTTGATGTTGCATTTAATGCAATATTACCTGTGCTTTTTATATTTAATCCTGTTGATGTGGTTGATAATATATCTAGTTGACTTGCTGGGTTCATTACATTTATACCTACATTTCCACTATTTTTGTTGTAAATATTATTACCAACTTGTGTCCATTTACTAGGAGCAGTATTATTGATGAAAAAACTACCTGCAATTCCGGGTGTAAATAATATATCAGATCCTTCTTGATAATCAGTATATGGTATTTGTACAGAATTACCATTGGAAATACTCAATATATTTGTAGTTTGATTCAGACTTAATGTTTGTAACTCATTGGTTGGGCTAATATCAACTGCTTTAATTGTATCATTACTGATTATAATTCCACTTCCTTGAATATAATTTCCAGCAGGACCTTGAGGACCGATCGGACCCATAGCACCAGTCAATCCAATAGGACCTTGAGCCCCCATTGCTCCTGTAGGACCAGTCATTCCGATGGGACCTTGAGGACCCATTGGACCATCAGCACCAGTCAATCCGATAGGACCTTGAGGACCGATTGGACCCATAGCACCAGTCAATCCAGCAGGACCTTGAGCACCCATTGCTCCTGTAGGGCCTGTTAATCCGATAGGACCAATGAGCACCAATAGGACCCATAGCACCAGTCAATCCGATGGGACCTTGAGCTCCAGCAGGACCAGTCAATCCGATGGGACCTTGTGCCCCAGTTGGTCCAGCAGGACCTTGTGGGCCTGGAATTCCGTTCCCAACATTATCCGTATCTGGAACCCATTTACTACCGTTCCATTTTAGTACTTGTCCAATAGTTGTTCCACTGACTTCCAAATCTTTGGCAACGTTGGCAAACGGGACACTTTGTAAATCAATATCTCCCATGTTCACATAGTTGGTACCATTATTAACATCTATTTCAACTTTAATTTTTTTGGCTGATTTCCAATTAATATTTGCAAATCCAGTGGTGTTAATGGTTCCTATTTTATGATCTACTAAGCCAATTGCAGAAGTGTTAAGGGAAACTTCCTCGCTACATACACTTATTCCACCATTGTCAATTACAGAAAATTTAAATTTTACTGATTGTGATGGAATTACTTGATTTTGATTGTTTCTTACTACAGCTTGGTAGTTTAGTGTAGATGGAATGTTCTGAGCATTCATCATAAAAGCTCCAAACATTAATAACATGATTACAAATAATTTTTTCATTTTAGATTTTTTTATTGTTTTTTTTCTGTCTACTCTTCACGATTTTCGACTTTCTCGCCATTTTATTTATTTGGTTTCTTATTTATTAGTAAGCCATAGAATGTTTGGTTATCAGATGGAATAGTGACAATGTATAGCTGGTATGTATTAATATAAATTCGGTAATATATTTTTGAAATTCGGTGAGAGAAAATTATCTTTACGAAAAGAATTTAATGAAAAGAACGCTGATTATCGATGACGAGGCTGATGCAAGATTGTTAATTCAGAATTTAATAAAAAAATATTTTCCCGAAATTGGCATATTGGGAGAAGCTGCAAGTAAGAGTGAAGCAATAGAAAAAATTGAGCTTTTTAGACCCGATTTTGTATTTTTAGATATCAATTTAGGTGATGGAAATGGGTTTGAAGTAATGGATTATTTTAAAAACAACCATTTGCAATGTATTTTTACAACTGCCTATGATGAGTTTGCAATCAGAGCTTTCCGATATAATGCTATTGACTATTTGTTGAAACCAATTGCCATTGAAGAGTTTCAGTCTGCTGTCAATAAAGTGCTTTCCAATAGTGATACATCCTTGATATTCAGCAAAATGGATAATTTGATGGATCAAATTTCCACTAAAAATATCAATAGAATTACAATTAATACTCATGATGGTTTGTCGATAATAAAATTGACTGATATCGTAAGAATCGAAGCTGACGGAAATTATTCTACAATCTTCCTAAATTCAAAAGAGAAAATATTGGCTTCAAAATCACTAAAAGAATTCGAAGAATTATTGCCCGAATCAAGCTTTTGTAGAACACACCAATCTCATATCGTTGGGCTCAACTTTGTAAAGAAAATGATAAAAGACGATGGTGGATACCTATTGATGGAAAACGGGGAAAAAGTAATCATCTCGAGAAGAAAAAAGGAGGAAGTTTTACAAATTATTTCTAAAATGTAAGGAATGAAAATCGGACTTCCTTTGCTCTTATTCCTCCTTTTTGTCACTTCAATATCAGCTCAGTTACCAAGAGTAATGCTTAGGAATTATACTACAGATCAAGGACTGGCAAGCTCTGAAGTACAGAAAATCTATCAAGATCATCTTGGTTATCAATGGATTGGAACAGATAATGGCATAAGCTGTTTTAATGGATATGAGTTCAAAAATTATGGTCCGTTAGATGGATTGGAGGATCCTGTCGTATTGCAAATTGATGAAGATACTTACAATTCGCTATGGGTTTGCACCTTATCTGGTAGGTTGTTCAAAAAAGTCGGAAACAGATTTATTCCGCATCCCAAAAATAAAGAAATAGTAGAGAAAACTAAGGGAAAAAATGTTCAAAGCTTTATGATAGATGGCGAGAACACTTTTTATATCGGTATCGTTGGTATTGGTATTTTGGTACTAAAAAACAATGAGGTGAATTGGCTTTCTGAAAAAAATGAGAATTTTCAACTATTGAAAAAAGGTGGCAAATTTGCATATGCATCCATTGGAAATGCCTCCAAAAATAACCATTTATCAATAATAAATTATTCTGATAATCATCTATTCACAGGTGTAGATTCGAGTTTTAATTTCAAAATATCTTCATTATCAAGGGCTTGTATTTACGGAAAGGATACTATTTTATTGTGCAATGGAGCACAGTTTTTTGTGATTTACCAAAACAAATTACAAAAGGTTTTTACATTCAAAAAAGATATCAATAACATCTATGCCATAAAAAATGATATTTATATTTCATTCAATAATTCAAGTGGTTTAAAAAAATATAAAGGCATCCAGAATTTAGCATTGGATAATGGGGAACAAATTTTATCGAATATTCGAGGTGGAGGAGTGGTGGAAGATAGAAATAAACTATTGTGGATCAATACTATAGACAATGGTATCTATTTGATGCCCAATGAAAATATTAAGGTCTATGATCAACATCATTTTGGAGGAACCGAATATATTACTTCTATTGCCAATATTGATGATGCTAGCAGTTATGTTTTATTGAGAAATGGGTCTGTGTATTATATTAATATTGAAAATAACAGCATAAAAAATATTTACAAATCAGACGGGGCTTTAGGTTATAATAATTTGAATTATATTCCAGAACAAAAAAAGTTGTTTTATCTAAATAGCAAATGTGAAATATTGACTTACAATGATAACAAGTGGTTGAAGATGAATGAACAACAATGTGGTTATCAAACCTATTATAAAAATGGCAGCAAATATTTGATTATCTCGAATTATTTAGGATTCAATATTTTAGACATTGAAAGCAAAAAATCGCTATTTGATTCGTACAATAATTTACCCTCTGTCAGGACACTTTGTGTATTAGAATCATCTGATAATAGAATTTTTATTGGTAATGTCAATGGGCTTTTTGAGTTCAAAAACGAAAAATTGACAGCAATAAAGATGGATAATCTTAACCAACCCATTAGAATAGAAGCTTTAGCGGAGCTAAAAGATGGTACTTTGGTGATTGGCACTAAAGGGAGAGGGGTGATTTTAAAAAAAGAAGACAAAACCACCGTTCTAACGACAGCTAACAGGTTGACCTCCGACATGATTGAATGTCTTCATGTGGATAATGAGGATAATATTTGGGTAGGAACACAGAATGGTTTGAATAAATTAGCATTCAAAAAGGGCAATTGGGAAATAGCCAATTACTCGACGGCAACAGGATTGCCCTCCAACGAAATAAACACAATCAAAGCATCTAATAATATACTTTGGATAGGTACTCCAAAAGGATTAGCGATTATTGATAAAAATAAATATTTTTTAGAAAATAACTACACTAAGCCAATAATTGAAAAAATTGAAATAAATAACAACCCAATAGAATATTTTGTAAGCAATACATTTTCATACAATAATAATAATATTCAGTTACAATACATTACGTTGGCATATCAGAAATTTGGGAATATTTTATATCGCTACCGATTCGATGAAAATGAAAGCTGGATCACTACAACAGACAAAAGAATTACCTATATCGCTCAGGAAGGAAATCATAGATTTGAAATTCAATCACAAAATGAAAACAATACTTGGTCGGAAAGTACTTATTGGGATTTTAAAATAAATGCTCCTTGGTGGAAGAGTTGGTTGTTTATTGTTTCAGTTGCTTTTGTACTGATTGGAACTGCATACAGTTATTATTTGTGGAGAATCAGGCAATTAAAAAACAATGCTAAAATAGAAAAGGAGAAAGTTCAGCTGCAAAACAGGGCACTTCAGGCACAAATGAATCCTCATTTTTTATTTAACTGCTTGAATTCTATCCAAAATTTAATTGTCATTGGGAAAACAGATTATGCTGCAGATTATTTGAGTAAATTCGCTAGATTGGTGCGGAATGTGTTGAATACGAGCAACAAAGACAAAATTACCTTAGAATCGGATTTGATTTTATTAAACAATTATTTGGAACTTGAAAAAATCAGATTTGGAGATAAATTAAATTATGAAATTAGAATATGTGATTCTATCGATCAGTATGATATCATGATTCCACCGTTGCTAATCCAGCCTTTTGTCGAAAATGCAATAATTCATGGAATAGCTCCATTGACCGATAGTAAAGGTATGGTAGAGGTGATTTATACATTGGTTAACAATAAATTAGATATTCAAATAATTGACAATGGGATTGGGTTGAATCAATCAATAAAATCAAAAGAAAAGCAAGATGATAGAATTTCTTATGGTATTGAAACTTCAAAACAAAGAATAAAGTTATTAGAAACAAATCAAAAAACCTTTTTTACAATGTCTGAAATCTTGGATTCGGAGGGGAATCCGACAGGCACAAAAATTAATATTCAAATTCCAGTATAAAAAACTGATAACCAATTTACAAAAAGGTTACTAATATGGAGATAATCAAAAACGAGTTGAAAATAATAGCGGATATTAAAGAAGGAAGCAATGAAATCTTTGAAAGTTTGTACAAAAATTATTTTTCATTAGTAGAGCAATTAGTTAGAAAGAATCAAGGAAGCAAGGAAGAAGCAAAAGAGTTATTTCAGGAAACCATGATTGTCTTGTTCAAGAATGTAAGAGATAATAAAATTGACAATAAGGCAGTAAATATCGGCACATACATTTATGCAATTGCTCGAAATTTGTGGCTTAATGTCTTGAAGAGCAAGAAAAAAGATGACCATATTCAGTTTTTAGATGAGATCGAAGTCGGTCAGAATGTGTATGACGAAGTCAATATTGATGAACATTTGGAAAACAGCCATCAATTGGAAAAAGTAAAACTTGCCCTAGAAAAAATAAAGGATGATTGCAAAGAAATAATCATGGATAGCTATTATAAAAAACTCACATTAACCACTATTGCTAGCAAAATGGGCTATTCCGAAGCATTTGTGAAAGTGAAAAAATACAGATGCATGGAACAATTAAAGAAATTGGTGTTGAATACTTAACTTATTAGTGTATGGAGAAAGATTACAAGATTATTGATTATAGTGCAAATGCAATGGATAATGAACAAAAAAGTGCATTTGAAATGGAATTGGAAAACGATCAGTTTTCACAAAAAGAAATTGAAGATTATAGGCTAATATTCAAGGGTTTAGAGGCAATTGGTGATCAAGAACTAAGAGAAAAATTAAGCTCAATTGAAAACAAATTGGATGGAGAGGGATTTTTTATAGAGGATGATGAAATATTAAACTATTTAGATAAAAAATCAGAAAATGAAATAACTCCAAAAATAGAAAGTAGAAGACAACTTGATGCTGATTTTGATAAAAGAGTTTTGAATCTAAAAGCAGTAAAAGAAGGAATAAATTTAGTTGGTGATGATGAACTAAGACAGAGACTAAAAATCATAACCAATCAGCAAGAAAATCAAAAAAAGCGTTTTTTCATTAACAATAATTTATTGAAAATTGCAGCAGCTTTTGTAGGTATTTTAATCATTTCTTTGGTTGCAATGAATTGGTTGAAGCCCAAAGAAAATACAGTTGTTGTTGAAAATCAATCCATTCAAAAAGAAAATAACCCAACGAAAGTAGAACAGCCCACAGAAACAGAAACAAAAAATAACATCCAACCCAATACGAAAGAGCATACTGAAAAGAAACCAGATTATTTAGCATTAGCTAAGGCAAATCATAGAAAACCAGATTTTTCTATATCTAGATCGGAAGCTTCGTCGTTGGATTCAATTTATCAATTATTCGAGGAAAAAAAATGGGATGTTGCTTTAAAAGCTCTTGAAAACCCATCAGTAAAAGAAGATTGGTTTTATGAAGCTGCTAGTCTGGAAGCCCATATTTTATTTTTGCAAAACAAGTACAAAAAGGCTGCTCAAGTTTACCAAAATGTTTTGGATAAAAACGAAAGTCCATTTAAAGAAGCGGCAATGTATGATCAACTTTTGTGCTATATCGCCATGTATGACGAATCAAAAGAGAAAGTTAATGGTTTGATTAACAAAATATTAGAAAACAAAAAGCATCCTTTTTTTGAGCAAACCGCATATTTGAGAAAACAATTAATTGCCAAATAATTTAAAAGAGGACCAGTAATAAGGATGGGCTCCGATCATTTGTTCCGTTTGGATAAAATCTAATTTTGCAAGATGAAGAGCATCAGACTTTTGTTTTCCCTCCTTCAGATTTCTATAAAAGGAAGTCATGATTTTTTGGGTATGCTTATCATCTACTTTCCATAAAGTATGTACTATGTTTTTCACTCCTGCATAAGAAAATGCCCTTGAAATACTATTAAATCCCTCCCCTTTCAGCTCTTCCCCAACGCCAGATTCGCAACTACTCAAAACTACCATATCTGTATTTAATTTGAGCTGATAAATATCATTGGCATATAATATTTGTGGTTGGTCATTATCAGATTTTGAAAAAACGATAAAAGAAAATTCCCCTCTTTTTCTATTTGCAACACTGTGGCTAGCAATATGAATGTTTTGAAATTCAGGTAATTGTCTCAAAAAGTTTTCTTTTGTTGCCTTTTTTCCGATTAAAGTATCTCCTCCATGTATTTTATGGAGTTCTATAGCTTCCAAGTAGCTATTTTTAAGAGGTCCAAAAGTAAATTTTTCCTCATTTAAAGTAAGTTTGACCTTGTTTTCTCCGGTAAATGGTGCTACCACCAAAAGCGACTTATTAAACCTATCTGCATTAATATTATTATTGTTAAGGATAGTAGTTGAAAAAGCATAATTAAAAGTATGTTGGCGAATAAGATAGGGGAACTCATTGAAATTGGCTGATTTGGGTGGTTTTTGGGTGAGTAATGCCTCAAAAGGTATCCAATTCAAATCGTTTTCAACGATTAAAGTCACCTGTTTTTTCAATAGATTTTTTACGGGAGCTACCAATTTTTCGTAAATACTATAGCTATTATGAATATAATTTTCTTTTTTCGAATTTGCTTCTGCGAATTTTTGAATTTTAATACTATTTTCAAAATTAACTAACAAGGTTTCTAATTCCGTATCTTTCACCACCTTATGAACCGATAGCTTTTCATTATTTAGCACAAAAATAAAAATGAAATTTCGGGTAAAAGCATACTCTAAGATGGTTGCATCTGATTTGATTTTATCTTTGACATTTCTATAAATACCAGTTGGGAAATTAATAATTTCAAAATTGTTGTATGGAATAAGTTGCTTTTTAATCGAATCATACTCGATAGTTTTGAATAGCTTTTCTTCCAATAAAGCTGCCGAAATTCCCTGTTCAAATATTTTATTTTCAATATAATTTAGCTCTAGCTTAGTTTTTATTTCTTTTTCGAGGAGATTGGATGGAATGTCAGATGCTTTATTTTTTTGTTTCAAAGTAAAATAAAGTAGTAAGTTTTTGTTGATTTCAGACACATCCAGCATTTTATGTAAATACCGCTCTTCCTTTGTGGTTTCATATAGTTGATTCAAAATTTCAATTGAGTTGGAATTGTTATCTACCATAATTTGGTATTTCTGCAGCTTGTTCTTGGGTTCATAAAATTCAGAGATATTCCACAAGCTCAGTTGCCGAATTTGATCATAACATTTTTCTGCTTGAATCAGATAATGAATGCTGTCAGTTGCTTGATATTGAGCCATATATATATCGCTTCTGAGCTTGAGTGACTTATCAAAATCCCGTTGTGAGGACAAATTATTAAAATTGGAATCCGACGTAAATTGATAATATTTATAACATGAGTCAAGAAATCTATGGCTATTCACAAAATCTTTTTCCAACAAATAGGTTTTTGACAAAAAGTTGTAAATAGACTTTTCTTTAGGTGATAAATTCATGCTGATATTAAAATTTCGTTTACTTTGCTCAATATCACCACTTATCAAATAAGATTCACCAAGGGCTTGGTAAAAATAAAACATATAAGCTGAATCATATTTCAAGGATTTTAAATACAAATCCAATCCTTTTTGAGTGTAATATTTTCCATTAATTGAATCGCCAATTCCATTGTAACTTTCTCCTAAAGTAGAATTCCATTCCGGTTTTTTGATCAGAGAATCGACTCGAACAGAATCTGCATAATTTAATGCAATTTTTAAATCATGAATTGCTTCTTGAAAATTATTGTTATTGTATCTATCCAAGCCCATTCTTGAATAAATATATGCTAATTTCTCATACCCATTTTGAGATTTCAGGTCGATAATTTTTTTAGCAAGATTAATTAGTTGTTCGCTTTTTTCAAAATTACCTATGTAGCTGAACATTAGGGAATAAAGGCTTAAGATTTCTGCTAGATTATTGGGTTTGTTTTTCAAATATTGATTGAATTTGGAGAAATATGCATCATAAATTTTTATCCATTCTTTCTGACTGCCTACTCCTAAAATAGTGTTCAAACATTCTGTGCTATAAAGGATAGCTTTTGCTGTATCCTGTTCATTTTGAAATACATTATCCAGAACAAGAGTAGCTTTTTCCATTATTAATTTGGAATAATTGTTTCCATTGCTGTAGTCATTCTGATATTTTTCAAAGTGTTTTACAATAAAAAAATTAGCGTCTATACTTGCATTTTGAGAAATATTATTTTGAACAAATTGATAAAACTGAAAAGTGGATAAACTATCACTCTTTTGTTTTAATAGGGTCAACGTAGCATCCTCATTTTGAGCAAATATGACATTTGTCGATAGACCAATTACAAATAAGATTAGTATTAAATTTTTCAAAGTCAACAGATAAATAGAATTATAGATTGTAACAAAAATAATGAATTATCAAAAAAATCTTATAGAATTAAGATTAATTTGGTTATTTTTCGGATGAAATAATAAAAACAAAAAAACATGAAGTCATTTATTGCTTTTTCCTTCCTTTTCCTTTCTCATTTTTTAGTAGCTGAAAATAAAATCATTGGACCTTCAAGCTGTTATTCTTTTAAAATCAAGGTTGAAATGGCAGATAACAAAAAGTTTGTTGCTTATTTCATTTATAACCAAAATAAAAGTAAATTTTCATTTCAGAATGAAAAATTGAAGAGCCATGAAATAATAAAGCTGCTAAATGAGGCAGCAATTAGCCCAAAAACGAAGCTTTTTAAAAAAATATATTTACCAAGAACCAGAAAAAATCAGCTAGTAAATTTTTTCAACAATAGCGAACCTACCCATATTAATCAAGTAGAAAAGTTTGCATTTGTAGGCACATCAGAGGTATTAGAAATAAATGTTAGAAATATTAAAAAATGTGAGGTACTTGAAGTTTTAGAGAATCAACCATATAATATTTTGGAATCTACAATTGAAATTATACCTGATTCAATCGCATACATTTATCAGAAGAATCAAATTAAATCAATAGTGGGTGTCCATACACCTACTCAAGCCCTTACCCAAAATTATTTTTTTAGCACTACATTAACTATTCGAGACTTAAAAAAACTCATTCAAAAATATCCTATTTTTTATAAAGATCTGGATGAAAATGTTAAAAATAAAGAAAAAATATATCAACAAAAATTGTCCATTGCAAAAAAGATGCTAAGTAAAGGTGTACTAGTTTTTGAGTTGAATATTTGGGAGTAAAAGCTTTGGTTTAAATAATTATCAAAAGACAATAAAAAATTTCATTTTAAAAACATAAATAAAAACTTATTTTTATAAATCAAAAATATTATTTTTGTCCATATTTCATTTTGAAATAATTGCTCAAAAAATAATAATTATGGATTCTGAAAAAATACTTGTTCATTTAGTATCCGAGAAATTTAAAACCTTAGTTTACTCCTCTAATTCGCTTAGATTTGTTGATAAGAATATTGCCAGTCTTGAAGATTTTGAAAAAACTTGGGAAAAAAAACTTACAACAGCAATTAAAATGGAAATCCCACTTGATAGCATTTTACAAATTTTCAAGAATAGTGACTCCGAAGGGTATTTTGTAAAAACAAACGGTCGTTATTTTAGCAAATATCATATTCAATTCATTAAAAAGGAGGATCAAGAAAATTTTATAAACTTTCTTAAGACTAACCTGAAATTTACATATTCTGAAGAGCCTCTCTCAAACAAAAAGGATATTTTGCTATCTATATTTTATCTCTTTTTAATATTAGTATTTACCTATTTTATGTATAATATGGCTTGCAAAGAAACAATGGGAGAATTGGTTGACCCCGTTGGGTACAGTAAAACAGATAGAAATAATAGATTTTTTAATTTTATTGTAAGATTTTTAGGTAAACCAGGTATTTTAATTTTAGGAATTGGAGGATTTATTTATACATTTTACAAAAACTTTGTTGAACAAAAATCAGAAAAAAAGAAAATAATATATAGCCCTAATCTTTACTAATTCAATTTTGACTTTTTTAAAAAAACTAAATCATATTATATGAGCCAAACTTATACACCTTCGGGTAAATTTTCAATTTTCTCAATTTTATTATTTCTAATCTTAGCATTTTTAGTTTTCCCTTTACTTGGATATATTTATGCACTTTGCCTTGTAAATATTCCATTTGTTTATATTAATTTTTTGCTAAGCTGGGGCTTTGGAATGTCCATAGGATTCTTATTAAGCAAAGTTGTAATTTCTTTCGGAAAAGTAAGGAACAAAAGACTAGAACTTATTTTCGGTATTTTAGGAGGCTTCATAGCATTATATTTTCATTGGGCGATTTGGCTTACTTTAATTATGCAATCTTCATTTTCTACTGAGTCAGTTGGTTCGTCATCGACAAGTTTTAATTTTTCATTATTCCAATCAATAGTTACACATCCAGTTGAGCTTTTTAAAACTGTTACTGAAATTAATGGTATTGGTACTTGGGGAATTAAGAGCTCAACTATAAAAGGTGGTTTTTTGTGGTTTATTTGGGCAGTTGAATTTTTAGGCATAATGTTTTTTGCAATCACAGCAACAAATGGTGCAGAACTACCCTTTTGTGAAGTTACAAATAAGTGGTTTAAAAGAAAGACGATTAGCCCTATGGCATTTATAAAAGATAAAGATGCATTTCTAGCCAGTATCGAAAATTCAGATTATAGTTACTTCGAAGCTTTAGAAAAAGGTGATAAGGCTTTTGATCATAGCAGTTTGTTTTTATATAACTCTGAAATGGGTGAAAACTATTTAACAGTTGTAAACCATATTTTAAAGGTAAATAGTAAAGGAGAATCCGAATTTGAAGATGACAATGTAGTTTTTCAAGTAAATATAAACGATAATTTAGTAAATATAATTGATAATAAAAGTAACTAAAATATTGGATTTTCAAAAAAAGGGGAGGAATGAAACCTCGTTTCAATCCTCCCTACTACCATCATCTGCCATTCTTACTATTTTTGGGCTGAACTTTGCAACCACATCCACCAATCCCTGTTGGGCAGCCATCACTATTTCTATATCTTTGTATGCCATCGGTGCTTCATCCAATCCAGCTCCTATCAAAGTAACCTCATGTTTTTGAAGCCAATCATGCATTTCGCTAGATTTTATGCTTTGAATAGCTTTTGTCCTACTCATTTGTCTTCCAGCACCATGTGAAGCAGAGCTTATTGATTTTGTCTCCCCTTTCCCCCTCACCAAATAGCCAGATGCAGTCATGGAACCTGGAATGATTCCCATCGTTCCTTTACTTGCTGGAGTTGCACCTTTTCTATGCACTATTACCTCTTGCCCATTCCATATTTCTTTCCAAGCAAAATTATGATGATTTTCCACTTTTGCTAATACTTGCCCACCAATTGAATTTACCAATTTTTGATGGATAATTTCATGGCATGCTGAAGCATAATCTCCAGCCAAATTCATGGCAACCCAATATTCTTGCCCTGCTTCAGAATCCAAGTCCAAATAAGCTAAGTTTTTCGCTTCATAGGGCAATTTACAAAGCTCTTTCGCCAACTTAGTGTAATGTCCAGCAACTGTTGCTCCAAACCCTCTTGATCCGGAGTGGGTTAACAAAGCGACATACTTTCCTTTGGAAATGTTCAATTCCACGTCATCTTCTGCAAAATCTAGTATTCCCCATTCCACGAAGTGGTTTCCACCTCCTGAACTTCCCAACTGACTCCATGCCTTATCCTTTAATTGGCTGATAAATGGAGTTAGGTTAAAAGCTTTATTGTCTAAAACTTCATGTGTTGATTTGTATTGACCATGAAACCCATGCCCTGCTCCAAATATGGTGTTTTTCACTAATTCTGTTTGAAAAAGGGGTTTGTTTTGATAAAAATAGGTTTCATTAATATCAAAAATTGTCATAGCCATTCTACAACCGATATCCACCCCTACTCCGTATGGAATGATACTATTTTTTGTCGCTAAAACACCGCCAATTGGCAATCCATAACCTTGGTGGGCATCTGGCATCAAAGCACCAGCAACAGTTATAGGCAACTTCATGGCTGTTTCCATCTGTTTTAGAGCTCCTTCTTCTATTTGTTCGCTTCCAAAAATTTCATAGGCAATTGGATTAGGATTTAATGCAATTATGGTTTCTTTTGGTGAGTTAATGTCTTCTAGCATTTTTGTTGCTAATTTCCCAAAAACCTTGTCCTCAAGGTAATTTTCGGGCGAATCAAGCACCAATTTGTAGTATTGCATCATTTCATTCCTATTAAAACCAACTCTTTTTTTATTGATTTTTAGTGCTAGACCTAATATTTCCCCTTCAACATAACCAATTCCCATCAAATCATCCCCATTTATTCTAGTTTCCATTTTTTAAAATTTATTGATTCACCAATATTATTTAGTGAATATTTCTTTTAATTGCCCTACAATATTTCCACTTCCAGAAATAGATATTTCTCCAATTCTTTCAGCGATTTTTTCAACATATTCCATTTCTTTTAGCTTCCATAACATCTCATTGTCCTTCATCAAATTTGCAGTATTCAACAAGCTTCTCGTAGAAGCCGTCTCTTCTCGTCGCATAATTATGTTTGCTTGAGCTTTCTTTTCAGCAATCAAAACCTGATTCATTATTTCTCTCATATCTCCTGGCAAAATAATATCTCTTATCCCACCATCGACCAATTCAATACCAAATTGGCTCACTTTTTCTTTTGCAAAATCGGTAATTTCTTTTCCTAAAACCTCTTTTTTAGCCAATAATTCATCTAATGTAAATAGGCAAATATGCTCTCTAATGGCTAATTGTATCAACATATATAGCTGTTTTTCAGCCTCTTTTGTATTGATTATAGCTTTCACAATATCTACAACTATATATCGAATGTAAAAATTAATTCGTATATTGGCTTTATCCTTTGTCAATAATTCTTGACCAGAAATTTCTGTTTGCTGCAATCGAATATCAACCAAACTCATCGATATAACTGTCGCATTTCTCCAAAAATAATATGTACCAGCATCTAAAATTTTGACAAATTTATTGTCAATATATAGAACACCTTTTTGGTTGTTATCCACATTAAATTTTCTCAAATAATTGATTAACAACTTGTTTTCCAACATGGTTGGGTTAATATCTGGTGGGTTTACTGAAGAAATATCAACCTTTACTAAGGTGTAATCCAATACATTTTTCCAATATGCATATTGACCTGTTGGTAAAATTCCTGTCAAGACATTCTTTACGTATTTCAAAACTATTTCATTATCACCAACTTCAACCAAATCAATCATATTGTTTAATGTGTTGTTTTTCAACAAAATATCTAAATTGGTAGGTGGGTTGAAGGGCTTCGTTAAATCGTACAAATCTACTTTATAACCCCATTTGTACCAATGAGTTCCTTCTGAAAGCACTTCTATTAATTTTCCATTTTTGAAAGCTAATCCCACTTCATAAGCTTTAATTTTGATTAAATTATACATAATTTTTTTGTTTTAAAATTGAATAAAAAATTTTTTAAAAGATCAGATTGAAAAAGTCATTGTAAAATAACGGAAGTAGTTATATTTAGCTGGTTTCAAATGATTGTTATTCAGTCTTTTATCTAATGCTTGATTAGATTTTGAAGGAAAAAGAATCAGTTTAGTCAGTTAATTATTTACTACTTACAAGGCATTTTTACAATTGAAAACAAGTTTTCCGACATTTTCAATCTGCTCCATTTGATCATCATTTTAAAGAGTGACGGCTCTTTTTCTACTTTAAAAATGTAGTCCATCTAATGGATTTCCCTGAAAAGGAATGAGGATTTGATCCTCTTTCTATTGCTTTACCAGACTTAGCTACTCTGCATCAACAGAGGAGGGATTCGAACCCTCGACACATAGATTGTGGCGATATTAAGGCATATCACCAAGCCATCAAATCAAGTTGAATCGTAAGACAGCATACTAATCCAGCACTACCTACGACAATAGTGTTATACAGAAACACACAACTAGACTCGATTGATATCTTAAAAACTAGCCTTGCTAATTTGTTATTTTCAAAGAACTGATCTTTTCGTTATTGATAATGCAAATATGCAATTGCATCTATGCAGACGAATTGCGTAATAAAATATATTTTTTAAATATTTTTTAATAAATTGATAAACAATATTATAGGAAGAAAATATTTTATAAATATTTTTATTTATTTTTAACTACGCAAATCATTTGCGTTTATATTGTTTTTCCTAACTTTGTTTTTAAATATTATTTTAGATGTCAGTAAATAAATTTGCTTTAATTCGTTACAAAACGATAGACCAGTGTTTGCAAAACAGGTTTAGAAAATGGACTTTGGAAGATTTGATTGAAAAAGTATCTGAAGCTCTTTATGAATATGAGGGAATTAAAGGGGTGTCAAAACGAACAATACAGTCAGATTTGCAATTGATGAGAAGTGACAAACTCGGCTATAATGCACCCATAATTGTAAAAGAAAAAAAGTATTACTCCTATGAAAAAGCGGGATATAGCATTACCAAAATACCGATAAATGGTGCTGATGTAGAAAAAATGAAGGAAATTGTTGGTATTTTAAAGCAATTCAATGGGTTTAGCTATTTTGATGAAATGGGGGAGATGATCTCAAAGCTTGAAAACAATTTGTATAGAACCACCCATCAGAGTAGGAATTGTATTCAGTTCGAAACCAATAAGTTATTGAAAGGAATCGAGCATATCTATCCTTTATACCAATCAGTTTTGAATAAAAAATCCTTATTGATAGAATATAAATCATTCAAAGCTAAAGAATCAAAGCATCAAATTTATTTCCCTTATTTGCTAAAAGAGTATCGAAATCGTTGGTTTCTAATCGTAAAACCTAAAAAAGGTAATACGCTATTAAATTTGGCTCTCGACAGAATCCTTGAATTTCAAGAATTGCCGAATGAGCCATTTGTGGAATATGAAGGGGTAGATTTTGACCGATATTTTGATGATCTTCTTGGTGTGACAAAAAGCGAAAAAGATAGAGCAAACAAAGTTGTGTTGCACATCAATAAAGCAAATGCCCCTTATATTTTGACCAAACCCTTACATGCTTCACAAACAATTTTAAAAGAAAACGATACGGGTATTTTATTCAGAATAGATGTGGTTGTTAATTTCGAGTTAGAGCGAGAAATTCTCGGATTTGGAGAATCCATGAAGGTATTATCGCCAAGGTTTTTGAGAACAAACATCAAGAAAAGATTGGCAATGGCTTATAAAAACTATGAAAAGGAAGAGAATTAGTAGTAAAATCACTGCCAAATCAAACCAGCATATATTTTTTGCCAGGAAGGCTTTTGACGATGCCTTTGAATTCCATTTCTAGCAGCACAGATGCGGCTATGCTTGAGCTGAGCTTGGTTTCGTAGGTGAGGCGGTCCACTTGCATCCCTTCAGAGTTTTTCAGGATGTCAAAAACAATTTTTTCGGTTTCGTTGAGCTCAACGAATAGAGAGGATTGGATGGTTTTTTGATGGTCCATTTCTTCCCATCTCATGTGTCTTGCAATGTCTGCTGCATTTTCTGCCAAAGTTGCCTTATTATATTTGATGAGTTCATTACAGCCTTTGGAGAACGGCTCATTGACCCTGCCAGGTATGGCAAACACATCTTTATTGTAGTTATTTGCATATTCTGCACTGATGATGGAGCCGCCACTGGAGGCTGTTTCTACCACAATTAGAGCATCGCTCATCCCAGCAATCACCCTATTTCTCATTGGGAAATGTTCTCTATCGGGTCCTTCGCTATGGGTGTATTCGGTGAGCAAACCACCGTTTTCAATCATTTGTTGGGCAACTGTGCGGTGGGCTGCAGGGTAGATTTGTGCTAATCCGTGCCCTAATACACCAATGGTCGGGATGCCTAATTCAACACATTTTCGGTGGGCAGTGATATCAATTCCGTAGGCTAATCCACTAATTATCAGCACATCATATCCGAATAAGCCATTTACAATTTCTTCACATACTTTTTGCCCATAAGGTGTGGGTTTCCTGGTGCCTACAATAGCTACGATTCTGTAATGATTGAGAGAAGCATTTCCTTTCCAATACAATACAAGAGGTGCATCTTGATAATGTTTTAGTCGGTGTGGGTAATTTTTATCCGTATAAGTAAGTGCCTGAATATTATTTTTTTCGATGAAATGAAGCTCTTTTTCAGCTTCTCCTAATACCTCATGGTTTTTTATTTGCTCCACTACTGATGGTCCGATGCTAGGAATCGCCAAAAGTTCCTTTTTGGTGGCACGGAACACATTTTCTGCACTGCCACAATAGCTAATCAGATTTTTTGCAGTTATTGCGCCAATGGATGGAATTTTTGGCAAAGCAATAGTGTATAAAAGGTCTTGACTCATGTTCTATGTTACAATTCGGAGCAAATTTAAATAAATTGTTTTAAAAATATTATCTTAAAACAATTTATTTAAATTAATATTTTTTCTCTATTGCTCTATTATTATTTTTTGAGTAAAATTATGTTCACCTGAAATGAATTCTAAGAAATAAATTCCAGACTTAAAAGATTGTATGTCAATAGTATATTCGTCAGCTGTAAAATTATTCTTCTGGGTTTTCTCTAAAAGCTTTTCCCCAAGATTATTGTAAATTTTAATTTCAAAACCACCTTTTTGTGGTGGAATATGCTTTAAATGTATTGTTTTTGAAGCTGGATTTGGGCTAATAACTAACATGTTTTCAATAATATCAGTGTAGCCAACATTAAATGCTATTAATTTGTTTACCACTATATCATCCATGTTGAAACCCATCATATTCAATCCGTTATCACTTGAAAAATCCCAAAGCAAATAGATTTTTTTTCCCACATAACTATCTAAATTGATGATTTCTGTCACCCAATTGGATTCAACTCCAGTATAAACCTCGGTGTTATCCAGCAATTGGTTATCTGTGATTTGGTTGTGGGGCGTACAGATAGATTGCCATGTCAAACCGTTATCTTCTGAAATTTGAAAATTGACATAATCATAATTGTTTTCTAGCTGCCAAATTCCTTTAAAAGTTAGCTCAGCATGCAAAGCATTGGATAAATCCAAGGGCTGTAAAGAGCTCAGTGAGGTAAAATAATTATTCGGATAATTCCCAAATTGATTTTCACCAAAACTATTTTTATTAGAATAACCTAAAGTGGTGTCAATTGCCCAGCCACTATTATTCCAGCTTTTGAATGAACTACAATCCTCATTCAATAAGTTAACTATTTTTCCATAAATCAAACTAATGGTGTCCGTTTTTGAAAATTCTCCATCTTGCACTTTCAGAGCAAATTTCACTTCGGTGTTGTTCGGAATATTACTGTTCAAAGTGTATGAAATGCTATCCTTTACTGGAATAGCATAATTCAATGATGCATAAGACTTTGAGCCGCCAACAGAAGCTACATTCCCATTTATTGGTACCAAACTGACGGTGTAATTGGATGGGTTTGCTAATCCTAATTTATTGATATTGAAATAAATATGACCGTTAATATCATTTGTTAATCTAGGCGTAAGATTTTCGATAGTAGCATATTTCAATAAATATTTGCAAATAGTGAGATTCATATAAATGCTTTCATTACACAAGGGAATAATCCTGTTAATAGTGGGCCAAAAACCATCATTATCTAAACCTACTTCTGGCGTAAAGGAAAAAATCATTGGTTTGGTGGTGCTATCGCCATACATCCAATCATCGCTACTTCCATTTGTGGAATAGCCAACTGTTTCTAAATCAGTTCCATATTTAAATTTATTGAATTTACTCAAATTTTTAGAGATTTCTCTAAACGATAAAGAGTCGTTACAATTTTTTGAAAGATATCCCCATGGATAAACCAATAAATTGCTATAAGTATGGTAATTCATGGCAAATTTAAACTGATGGTCATTACAAAAATCTCTCATTGCCTGAATTTCTGGTTCACTAAATGCTGAAGGACCTCTATAAACATCTGAGTTTATGTTATTTGATGAGCCAGAATTGTTGTAACCCCATCCCTTTCCATAATTTCTATTAATATCCACTCCAAAAGAAGTATTGCTATTTACTCTTCTGTTTTTTCTCCATAAACCACCACCATTGGGATTCGTTGTGAAATTATATGCATAGCCATCTGGATTAACAATTGGGACAAAATACATTTCTATCAGATCCACCAAGTTTTTAATTTCAGGGTTGGTGGAATAATTTTCACAGATATAATACATGAAATAAATTAACTGGGAAAGGGAAAGCGGCTCTCTTGCATGGTGAAGTGCATCAAATAATATTTCTGGTTCATCCTCTTTTTTGTTTGGATTATCAGAAATTTTTAGCCAAAAAATTTCTCTACCTTCGGTAGTTTTATAGGTTCCTATCGGTTTTTTACTTGTAACAATATTTGGATAAAGAATGGCTAATGAATCGATTTTGCGAATTGCCTCATCATATGTAAAATAACCACCCATACTGCCATAATTGAACCCATTTGGTGTTTTGAATTCTGGTGGGGCTGGTTTGCAACTTCCTGATCGCAAAGTTGAATTTCCAGCAGGTTCGGATTGGTTGTTTCTTTCGATATAATATTTTGTTAAGTCAGCAATTTGAATTTCATGTTGAATATTATATTCTCTAAGTACTTCAATATCAGAATTGGATAAATCACTTATGAACCATTTATCTTTTTGGTAAGAACCATGATCGACTTCAATGCCAAGTTCATGTAATCGCTGCATCGTCGTTTTTTCATTCAAGATTATTTTTACTCTCGAATAATTATTTTGAGCAAAAGCGAAGTAGCTGATGATTAACAAAAGAGATACTATAAAATATTTTTTCATATTCATTTTACTTTTTGATGGGGTCTAGATTTTTGAATAACGAAAAAGGGATTTTCTCAGCTTTTTCTTTAAAATTCACCCAGTCTTTATTGATCAAAGTATTGACCTTCTCCACCATTTCATTAATTTTATTTGTAACCATATTAGAAGAGAGCTCAGCATTGCTTTTCGTTGCATTTGTTTTTGAGCCCAAATACCCCAAGGCATACCATATGGAGGTATTTATCGTATTGGGGTCTCTTTGAATTCCTTTACCACCCTCACTACCAACAATCAATTTTTTATAATTTGCAATGGAATCTTTAATACCATCTCCCATTTTTACTGTTTCTTTTTTCACAGAATCAGGAACATTTACCCATTGATCGTTGATGAGTTTGATAGTTTTTTCCATTTCTCTCATTCTATCCATTGCTGTTGTCAACTTTTCTATCTTTTTGTAAAAATCAACTGTTGCATTATATCTCAATTGTCTCAATTCTGGTGTAGCTTCATCGTTTGGATCGGGAAGGACTTGTACAGTCGTTGAATCTTTATTTTCCCCATAAACCAAAACAATTTTGTAAGTACCTGGTAATGCTGAAGTTCCCCAAGGCTCATCAGCATCTTCTTTAGGCTCATTTCTATTAGGCATTCGAACACCTTTTCTTTCTAATCCCCAATAAATATGTGTAAATCCAGTATCTACTTCTGGTTTGCTGGTTCGAATAGTGTCGTTATTCCAATCAATAACGTACATCGTTGCTTTTTTCTTATCGTCTTTTTTGTCTTCTTTTTTACTGGTTTTTGTAGAATCAGATTTAACAGTTTTATCATCTTTTTTGTCTTCTTTCTTTTCTATTTTTTTCAACCAAACCAATATATCAGCTCCAGTACCTTTAGTATCTCCTTTAAAATAGGCATCAGCCCCAAATCGAGCACCTTCATAAGACCTCCAATCAGCTTGATATGCTTTAGCTGGCTTGAATACTGTAAATGGTTTATCTACGATTTTTTTATTGGAACTTGTCAATTCTCTAAGTGGAACGATATCATCCATAATCATAATAGAACGTCCGAAAGTCGCTAATATCAAATCATTATCTCTTGGATGAATTTTCATATCGTAAATTGGCACAGATGGCAATTCTTTCCATTTTGTCCAACTATTCCCAGCATCCATACTGTAATACAACCCTTTATCTGTTCCTAAAAACAACAAATTGCTTTCTACAGGATCTTGAACGATGGATAAACAAAAGCCCTCCACTTTTTGATCATCTACAATTCTTTTCCACGACTTTCCATAGTCTTTTGTATGATATAAATAAGGTCTCCAATCATTAAATCGATAATGATTGACCACAACAAATGCCTCTCCAGCATTTTTTACCGAAACTTCTATTTGTGGAATCCAAGCATTTTTTGGGCAATTTGGCATTTCTCCAGCAGTGTTTTTCCAAGATTTACCACCATCTGTCGTTAATTGTACATTTCCGTCATCGGTTCCCACCCAAATGACATTTTCATCGACAGGACTTGGGGCGATAGCCAAAATAGTACAGTGGTTTTCTGCTCCCGTAATATCTGGTGTGAGGCCTCCACTCTCTTTCTTTGTTTTAATAGAATCGTTTGTGGATAGGTCTGGAGAAATGATTTCCCAACTTTTTCCCCTATCTAAACTCTTGTGAACGTATTGGCTGCAATAATAAATACCATTGTCATGAAAAGGATTTTGTGCCAAAGCGGAGTTCCAATTGTATCGCAATTCCTTACCTTCTGGATGGACGGGTTTCAAATTTTCCGTTACTCCAGTTTTCAAATCAAATAAGTTAAGCTCACCTCCTTGCGACATGGCATAGCCATATCTATTGTTGTTTTTTACCGGCATCACATCAAATCCGTCACCAAACAAAACTTCTTTCCAATCTTGATTTCTGACTCCGCCAGATCTCCAAACATTAGAAGGACCCACCCAAGAGCCATTGTCTTGAAGCCCACCATAAATATTATAAGGAATGGCATTGTCCACATTCACATGATAAAATTGTCCAACTGGCAAATTTTCAATAAACCGCCAAGACTTTCCACCATCTCTAGTTATATTGAGTCCACCATCATTTCCATTAATTATAAATTCCGAATCATCAGGACTAATCCAAAAGGCATGATGGTCTGGATGAATCGTCCAACCTGCCCAAGTGTCAAAATTTCTGCCACCATCCTCACTTCTTGTGATGACAGTATGAATGCTATACACCCTGTTTTCATCTTTTGGATCCACATAGATTTCAGAATAATAAAAAGGTCTGTCTCCCATGTTTTTGTCAGCCATTTTTCGCCATTTTGTCCCACCATCATCACTTCTGTAAAGTGCATTATCTTTTGCTTCAATCAAGGCATACACTACATTTGGCTTTGATCGGCTGATTGCCAAACCAATTCTTCCAAGCTCTCCTTTCGGCAAGCCATCTTCATCCGTTTTTTTCGCCCAAGTTTCACCGCCATCATAACTAATGTACAATCCTGAACCTTTCCCTCCTGAATTCATGGTCCAAGGTTTTCTTTGATATTCCCACATGGCTGCAATGAGCTTATTTGGGTTATTTTGGTCCACCACCAGCTCTGCACAGCCAGTCAAATCATTGACAAACAGTACTTTTTTCCATGTTTTTCCACCATCTGTTGTTCTGAAAACGCCTCTATCTTCATTTGGTCCCCATGCAGAGCCCAAAGATGCAGCGAATACGATATCTGGGTTGTCACGATGGATAATCACCCTATGTATGGTTTTTGTTTTTTCAAGTCCCATGTTTTTCCAAGTCTTTCCGCCATCGATAGATTTATAAATGCCATCTCCGCTATTCATCGAATTTCGAGGATTTCCTTCTCCTGTACCTACCCAAATCTCATCGCTATTTTTTTGATTTATTGCAATAGAGCCAATGGCTTGGGTAGATTCTTTTTCAAAAATGGGATCCCACTTCAAACCTTCGCTGACAGATTTCCAAACGCCACCGGATGCAGTTCCCACATATATTGTTTTTGAATTTTTTTGAACCACATCAATTGCAGTTACCCTTCCACTCATACCTGCAGGTCCGATGCTTCTGATATTCATTTTTTTCTGCAAGTTGTGTTCTAATTGTTGTGCAAAAATGGTGAATGGCAATAATAAATAGCAAAAAACGAGAAAACGATACATAAAATGGTGTATTGATAATTTTAAAAAATATAATTTATTGTAAAAATAGATTATGGTTCTTTTATTTTTTATAATTTGGCAAAATGATTCAAAATAATCGATATGAAAAATAATCTTTTTACAATATTTATTTTATTTATTTCAATTATTCCTGCTTTTTCGCAAGTAACCTTTCCTCAAAATGGTCCTTATGACGAAAGGAATGGCTGGTATGCTTTTACCAATGCAACGATTGTAAAAAGTTGGAATGAAAAGCTGGAAAATGCAACTTTGGTGATAAAAGATGGAAAAATAGAAGCTTGTGGAACTACAGTAACTATTCCAAATGGCGCCATCAAAGTGGATTTGAAAGGAAAATATATTTATCCAGCTTTCATCGATATTTATACTGATTATGGCATTGACAATTCTCAAGACCCTTCCTCCAACTCAAACAGAAGGAATCGTGGTGGCGGTCCGAATAATATGAGTAGCAAAAAAGGTGCTTTCAGTTGGAATGAAGCTCTGAAGACTGAAACAAGGGCAAATGAACTATTTTTGGTAAATAAAGAAAAGGCAAAAGAATGGTTGAATTTGGGATTTGGTGCAGTGGTAACTCACAAAACTGATGGAATCAGCAGAGGCACTTCGGTATTGGTTACTTTGGGTGAAGAAAAAGAGCATCAGGTAATTTTGAAAAACAAAGTTGCTCATCAATTGTCTTTCAAGAAAGGCAGTTCTTCTCAAGATTATCCTTCTAGTTTGATGGGTTCGATAGCTTTGCTCCGACAAACCTATCTGGATGGACAATGGTATAAAACCCAAAATCAAGAATACAATATTTCATTAGAAGCTTGGAATGAGTTGCAAAATATACCACAAATATTTGAAGTGGATGATAAACTTGATGTGCTGAGAGCTAGTAAGTTAGGGAAGGAGTTTGGCATAAATTATATTATTAAAGGAGTTGGGGATGAGTACCAAAGACTTGCAGAAATTAAACAAGCAGGAAATCCACTCATCATTCCGTTGAATTTTCCGGATGCAATGGATGTGGAAGATCCATTGGAGGTTAACGGTGTTAACTATGGTGATTTGCTGCATTGGGAGCTTGCTCCAACCAACCCTGGCAAGCTAGAAAATGCAGGTATCAATTTTAGTTTCACAATTTATGGATTAAAGAAAAAAGAGGAATTTTTAGGAAACCTGAGGAAGGCAATTTCTTATGGATTAAGTGAAAAAGCTGCATTGAAAGCCTTGACCGCAACACCTGCTCAGATGATTGCTGCCGAAAATTTATTGGGAAGTTTGGAAGTTGGAAAACTGGCAAACTTTTTTATTTCAAATGATAATATCTTTTTGAAAGACAGCAAAATATTGAATAATTGGGTGAATGGGAAATTGAATGTGCAGAATGATTTGGAGCCAGTTATCCCATCTGGAATGTATAATTTAAAAATGGGCAATCAGACCTACAAGGCAATGGTGAAAACATCTGTTTCGAAACCAGATATTTCATACAAAATAAATGATAGTACTGATGTCAAAATAGATGCCCAATTAAATGATAATTTGATAACGGCTACTATCCAAAACCCAGATAAATCTGGTACGACGAGATTGCAAGGAATCGTAGATAATAAAATTTATGGAACAGGCTTAAGCCCAGATAACAACAAATTCGATTGGGAATTAGTCTATCTCAATGCACTTCCTACAGATACAATGAGCAAGGAAGAGAAAGTTAAAAATAATATTTTAGGTCCTGTTTTGTATCCATTTATGGCATATGGATGGAAGGAAAAGCCACAACCCGCCAATTATCTCATTAAAAATATAACAATTTGGACCAATGAGCAGGAAGGGAAACTAGAAAATTCTGATTTACTGATTGAAAATGGAAAAATTGCTAAAATTGGCAAAAATCTGAATGGCGGGAATGCAATAGTGATAGATGGAACCAACAAACAACTAACCCCTGGAATTATTGATGAGCATTCACATATTGCTGCGGTAAGAGGAATAAATGAAGGCACCCAAGAAAGTTCTGCTGAGGTAAGGATAGGCGACATCATCAATTCGGATGATATCAATATTTTCCGTCAACTAGCTGGTGGTGTGACGATTTCTCATATTTTACATGGCTCTGCAAATCCAATTGGTGGTCAGACTCAACTCATTAAATTGAGGTGGGGCTACGATCCTGAAGCCATGAAATTTGAAGGAGCAGATGGATTTATCAAATTTGCTTTGGGGGAGAATGTAAAAAGAGCAAATTATCAGGATGTTAACAACCGTTTTCCTCAGTCAAGAATGGGTGTTGAGCAGGTTTATGACGATTATTTCACCAGAGCAAGAACCTACGGAAATTTGAAAAAATCTGGGAAACCTTATCGAAAAGATTTGGATTTGGAAGCCATTTTAGAAATTTTGGACAAAAAAAGATTCATCACTTGCCATTCTTATGTTCAAAGCGAAATCAATATGCTCATGAAAATGGCGGAGAAACATAATTTCAGAGTCAACACTTTCACACATATATTAGAAGGCTACAAAGTGGCGGATAAAATGGTAAAACATGGAGTAGGAGGATCTACTTTTTCAGACTGGTGGGCTTACAAACACGAAGTTTATGATGCGATTCCATACAATGGAGCAATCATGCACAATCAAGGAGTGGTGGTTGCCTTCAATTCTGATGATGCTGAAATGGCTAGAAGACTTAATCAGGAGGCAGGTAAAGCAGTGATGTACGGCAATGTGCAAGAGGAGGAAGCATTGAAGTTTGTCACATTAAATCCTGCAAAACTTATGCATATTGATAATAGAGTTGGCAGCATAAAAGTAGGAAAAGATGCTGACGTAGTGATTTGGAGTGGACATCCATTATCAGTTTATTCTGTTGCAGAAAAGACTTTTGTGGATGGCATCAAATTTTACGATAGGTCGGAAGAAGCGAAAATGATGAACCAACTAGCAACTGACAAATCAAGAATTATCCAAAAAATGCTAGAATCCAAAAAGGCTGGAAATAGAGTAACACCCATAAAAACCAAACAGCATCGCTATTATCATTGCGAAGATACGGAAGAGGAAAATAACGAAAGTGCTGAATATCAGCAGGAAACTCATGGACACTAACAAAAAAAGCCTGATGAAAAAATCATCAGGCTTTTTTATTATTTTTCCCTATCGATCAATCTGCTAGATATTCGTAAGAAATCCATTTCCGTTACGATTCCTACCAATTCCAACTCTTTTACTACTGGCAAACAACCAATTTTTTTGGATCGCATTAGTTCTAATGCTTCTTTGATGGTCGTTTCTGGTGAAATGGTAATGGGCTCTTTTATCATTATGTCGTCCACACAAGTCACCTCTTTTTCGCCAGGAATGTTTTGACGAACAAAATGTCGTAACAACAATCTAGACGTTACTAAACCAACGATTTGCCCTTTTTCGTCTTCGACAGGCATATATCGGATTTTTCGCCAATCCATTAATTCAGCAACAAGTCTGATTATGTCATCTTTTTGGACTGTAAATAAGTCCGTCTGCATAAATTCCTCTACCTTGATAGTGGATGGATGATATTCTTCCAAGTCTAATAATTTTGGTTCTTCCCAAGTATGAACAGGTTTATCCTGCCATTGATTTTAACGATTGCTGAGGTCATAACGGTGATAGCTTCGTCTGGCGTTACTTCTTTGGAGAGTTTAGAAAAAGTTCTTAGCATCCATCTTGCTCCCGTCATATTGCTTTTTGCTCTTTCTTCTATGATGCCAAGATATTGATCTATATCTTTTGAATCCACATTTTGTAATTGTAGTCCTTTTTTTGCTAATGGTAACAGCTCTTTAAGAATTAAATCTACGGCAGTAATTTTCGAATCTTTGAACCAATTGAATTTAGTGTCAATACCAAATTGAGCAGATTTCATGAAATTGTCACGAATATCCTCATAGCTCAAATGTTTCGAAATATCATCATATTCACTTGCCATTCCCACCATACTTCCCAACCAGAATGCAGCATTAGCTGTGGCATCCACCACACTAGGACCAGCTGGCAACACCCTACATTCGATTCTCAAATGTGGCTTTCCATTATCGCTTATTCCATAACAAGGTCTGTTCCAACGATATACAGTAGAATTATGAACCTGTAATGCTTTTAATTTTGGAACTTTTCCATGTTGGATGGCTTCTAAAGCATCTTCTTCAATATCGCCACCGAGCAACACCCTAAAACGAGCAATATCTTCCTTATAAATTTCCAAAATAGAATTTCTCAACCAATCTTTTCCGAAATTCACCCTTGGGCTTCTTTCTCTCATATGATCATAACTAGCTCTGGTATCCAAGGATTGTTGGAACAGCGCAATCCTCGTTTCGTGCCATAGTCTTCTGCCAAAAACGATTGGAGAGTTCGCCGCAATGGCGATGGCAGGAGCTGCTAAAGTCTGTGAAATGTTGTACATCTGCACAAATTTTGCTGGAGACACCTGTAGATGAACCTGAAAACTAGTGTTACAAGCCTCTAATAACGGAGAGTTGTGCTTCACTAATAATTCATCAATTCCTGACAGTTTCAACTCATATGCACTACTTCTCAATTGCAGATTAATGGCTTCCATCAACGCCTTATAACGAGGATTGGGAGTCAGATTGTGCATTTCCAAATCGAACTTACGAAGGGTAGGGAGAATTCCAGTAAGAATGACTTCTGCACCAAATTCCTTTAGAGCTTCCCGAATAAGTTGCAAACCATTTCTATTTTCGTTATTCAACTGAGTAAGACAATCCCCTGAAAATACTCTTGGTGTCAGATTGGTTTCTAAATTGAATTTTGCTAGCTCAGTTCCACACCATGACTCATGATCTTTCATTTTTTTCAACACCGACATATTAATTGGTGCTGGTTTGAACGTTTTATTATCAACGAGGCACATTTCTTGCTCTGCTCCTATTCTGACTACGTCACTTTCGAACCAATCGTTGTCCAGCATATATTCCAAAGCTTGGACATCTTTCAATAAGTGGCTGACGAATAGCTGCATCTGAGATGCTGTTTTTACTAATGATACATTTTGTTCCCCCATTACTTTGCTATTTTCTTATAATAATGCTTAAAAATATAGAAATTTACCATAAAATCAAATTTATGTATAAAAAACAAAATATTTTTTTAATCCTAGTAGCCATAATTATATTTAGTGGATGCACTAAAGACCAACATTTTCTTTTTGAAATGGGCTTTCAAAGAGATTTTGAGATAAAAGCAGGATTGAATACAGTGGAAGAACATAATTTTGTGCTCAATAACTTTAATGTCGATACTGCTGGAAATTTGGGAACGAGAGGATTGACTTATAATAAATTAAACGGCATTTTCCCCTCGACCATGCAACTTCAAAATGTTTCTAGTGGGGCAGCATTGAATTTCATATATGATGTTTCAGTATTGATTGTGGATAAAGAAAATCCGAATGTTTCGCTGGAAGCTTTTTATAGAGAACCTGTTCCGACTGACACAGGCATTCAATTAGATTTGGTGCCGACATTAGCTGATTTCAAACAAATTCTGATTAAAAACAATTTTGATGTGAGGGTGAAGATTCGAGTAAGGAATATTACTCCAGAATTCATCACAGCAAGGCTTATTTTTAAATTAGGGGTGAAATAATGGAATTAATTTATAATTCATTTGTTATTATTTGATAAAACATTGAAATATTATATATATAACTTTATTTTTGCAGAAAAATAAAAGGTATTATTTCATTTTATGATTAAACAACTATTCGTTTTAGTACTTTTTGTGATCGTCACTCAAGTTGAATTATCAGCCCAAGAGTTTAGAGTGTTGGTAAGTGCTTTTGTTGACAAAGTTCCAATTTCGCAATTCGGTGAAGCTGGACTTGAAAATGTTACTGTCAATAGTGATCAGAATAATATTTTTCGCTATTTTATTGGCAATTACAAATCGAGAGATGATGCTGAAAGGGCAAAGAAAGATGCTGTGAAAAAAGGATACATGAATGCCCAAATCATAGATATGGAAGAGCAAAGGGCACTTTGTGGCACTCCTTGTCCCTACATTTCTCAATCCTCCATGTTTATTAGTTCCAGTACAGAAAAAATATATTTAAGAAGCATTCAGTTCGATTATGAAAAAACAGTGATAAAACCTGAGGCAGGTAAGGAGCTGGATCATCTTTTCGATATCATGAGTGAACATTCTGATTATTTGGTTCAATTAATTGGGCATACAGAGGGGAAAAATAAGGATGATATTCAGATGGCTATTTCTATGAGAAGATTAAGGACTGTTCGCAACTATCTGATATCCAAAGGAATACCTGCACATAAAATCAAATCAAGAGTAATCACGAAGCAAGAAGGGGAAGTGGAAGACAAGAAGAATGAAAGATTGGTCGTAATTGCCCTCATCAATGCCAAGGGTGAATTGATGCAAGATATGATTACCCGTTAGTATGAAAGCGATGATTTTTGCTGCTGGGCTAGGCACTCGGCTTCGCCCAATCACTGACACCAAGCCAAAAGCATTGGTAGCAGTGGGGGGAATGACACTTCTAGAAATTGCCATAAAAAGATTAAAATCAATTGGTTGTCAGGATATTATTATCAATATCCACCACTTCGGGCAACAAATAGTGGATTATATTCAACAAAATGACTATTTTGGGATAAAAATTCAATTTTCGGATGAATCTGAAAAATTGTTAGATACTGGAGGAGGGCTTAAAAAAGCGGCTTGGTTTTTTGATGATGCACCCTTTTTTGTTTACAATGCAGATATTTTGTCGGATATTGACCTAAAAGCAATGTATGATAACCATTTGAAAAACAATCCGTTGGCAACCTTGGCAGTAAAAACCAGAAAATCGTCGAGACAATTACTTTTCGATGACCAAGAAAGTTTATGTGGATGGGAAAATGTAGTTTCTGGCGAAAAAAAAATTGCCCGAGCTGTTTCCCCTTTGCACCCACTAGCTTTTAGTGGTATTCATGTAATTCACCCAGCGATATTCGAATTTTTCCCAGATGAAGCGGTTTTTTCTATAATTGACTTGTATTTAGAGATTGCAAAAACCAAGGAAATCAGAGGTTTTAGGCATGAGCAATCATTTTTGCACGATGTTGGCAAGCTAGACAGTCTAGAAAAAGCAGCAGAATATGTGCAACAATTATTTCCGAAACAACAATAAATTGGGGTGAAAAAGAAGTATTATACTCCTGAAATGGCTTATTCCAAGCTGCAACAATATTGTGTGTATCAAGAAAGATGCCATCAAGAGGTTCGGTATAAGCTGATAGAACTAGGGATTTATGGAGATACTTTGGAAGAATTGATTGCGAAATTGATTGCTGAAAATTTCTTAAATGAGGAGCGATTTGCAAAAGCATTTGCTGGAGGAAAGTTTCGAATTAAACATTGGGGAAGGATAAAAATTAAGCAAGAATTGAAAATGAGGAATATTTCAAATTATTGCATCCAAGAAGCCATGAAGGAAATTTCTGACGAAGCTTGTAAAGACACCATTCATGAGTTGATTCAAAAAAAATGTCAACTAGATCAAAACACCCTTGCCGATCCAAAATTCAAAAACAATGTCTATCAATTACTGGCAAGAAAAGGTTTTGAAAACCATTTGATTATGGGAGTGATGGAAGGCTTTGATTTAAATTAAATTTTAAATTCAATTTTTTTAACGCTGCCAATATTTTCCATCAAATCTTCCATTGGTTATTTGAATAGTATCTTTTTTGTCATCTATTTCAACTAATTTCAAATCAAATATTCCAGAAACGATGTTTCCAATTGTATCTAATTTGGTGATTTCAAAATACTGGGGTTTTAACGTGTCTATGATATATGTTTTATTTTGTAATCCTATACTATCAAACCAATATTCAAACATGTTTTTATACATTTCTTTTAATTCATAAGTTCCAACTTTTCTAATGGGTTTTAATTGTAAGACAAATGCATTTTGTATTTCATATCTTGCTTTATCTCTCCCTCCAATTTAGGCTTTGATTAAATAATGTTGCAAATAATAAAGAATCATAACTTGCAATTTTTGGTCGCAACTCCCCATAAGTACAATATACTGGCTTTTGAGATTCTTTTAATACAAAACCATCAACGTCAGCCACCCAAGGTTTTCCATTGATGAGGCAACCCATGGTGTTCAGTCCAGATTGGGTAGCATCTGGAAGTCCAGGATATTTATGCAAATCAATATTATCAACAGGAGGCGTTGGAGCTACTGGGTCTTTCTTACAAGATAATAAAACGACAAAAAAGAAATGGATATTAAAAGGTATTTTTTCATAATTATAAGGTTAAATGAATTGCTACAAAGTTACAGGTTTTATTTCATCGATTTTTTGCATATTTCGATAAAAAATATTTTCCCCCAATTGATTTTCAATTAATTAGGTACAATTACATAACCTATTATTTGTAATTATCACAAATAAAAATTATGGATTTTTAATAAAATTGAAAAATAGTTAGTTTGCTTATCTAACCGTTAATTTCTACCTCATCCCCCAATCTTGGAATATCAATCTCTGTATGTATAAAGCCATTATCTTGTAAATAGCCTTTAAATGAAGTTTGTCGCTCTATTTCGCCATGTACTAAAAATATTTTTTTAGCTACCGATTTTTGATTTGAAAGAAAGGCTGTCATTTCCTTTCGGTCGCCATGTGCTGAAAATGAGTCCATTACAAACACTTCTGCATTTACTTGCTTTGTTTGCCCAAACAAATTGACTTCTTTGCCGCCAGCTCTCAATATGCCGCCAGGAGAATTGGGAGTACAATATCCCACAATCAAAACACCATTTTTTGGATTTTCTATATTGTTGAATAGATGGTGCTTCACCCTACCTGCATTTGCCATACCAGATGCACTAATGATGACAGAAGCATTTTTGTAAGAATTCAACCTTTTAGATTGGCGAATTTCCCGAACATAATTCAAATTATTGAAACCAAATGGGTTGGAATCATACATTAAATATTTGAAGGTTTCTTCATCAAAACACTCTGGATGAGCTGCAAAAATGTCAGTTGCATTCACTGCCAATGGGCTGTCCACATATACTGGAATGGATGGCAACTCTCCAGCATTGGACAATTGATCCATCATATAAATCAACTCTTGAGTTCTGCCCACACTAAAAGCTGGAATGATGAGTTTTCCTCTTTTTTCCACACAGACATGATGAATAATATCCCGAAGGGTATTCAATTCATTCGGTGCCGATTGGTGCTCTTTGTCACCATAGGTGGATTCACAAATTATATAATCTGCTGCTGGCATCGGAACAGGGTCTCTCAAAATAGGGCGGTTGGGTCTGCCAATATCGCCAGTAAAACTCAAACGAATCGTTTTGTTGTTTTCTTTTATTTCTAAAGACACATTGGCACTTCCGAGAATATGACCTGCATCTCTGAAGAGCACTTTTACAGAAGGATGTACATGAAATTGATTTTCATACCCATAAGAAACGAATTGTTTCATGGTTTTATACACATCTGTAACTGTATATAGCGGATCAGTTCTGAGTGGTTCTTTATTTCTCTTTGCTTTTTATTGTGGTATTTAAAATCTTCTTCTTGAATTTTTGCACTATCCACCAACAAAATGGAAGTAAGCCCTTTGGTGGGGTGGGTGCAATAAATCGATCCTGTGAAGCCATCTTTCACTAATTTTGGTAGTCTGCCACAATGATCAATATGGGCATGAGACAGAATTACACAATCGATTTCATGAGGTTTAAAAAAAAATCTTTCGTTAAAATCTTCCAGATTATCATTGTCTCCCTGATATAATCCACAGTCTAACAATATTTTATAGCCATCTTGGAGGGTAATCAGATGACAACTTCCAGTTACCTCCCTTGCTGCTCCGCAGAATTTTAACTTCATTTTATTTTTATTTTAATCAATACTTGATTGAATCTTATTTTTAATCGCAGTTACTTTATTAAATAATTTATTGAAAAAAGCTTCTCTGCCCTTTGAATTTTGGGTAGAAATATTGATAGATTTTTCCAATACTTTATCAAACCAGTCTTTGATGTATTTTGCCATTCTTTCATCTACTGTTCTGATAAAATTTGGATTGGCAAGGGTGCTAAAAACCATTTTTAACCCTGGAGTTTCCACATATATTGTGTTATTGGTATGCACCATTTCGTTATGATATAACTCGAATGAGGCTCCTGGGAATTTTTCACCCAATTTTGGGCTTAGTTTATGCCCATGTTCAGCCATCTTTTTCATATGTTCCACCCATTGGTGCAGGATATCACATAATTTGAGGGCGTCGTCGGGATTTTCGAAACTTCCAATGCTAAAATGGTAGTCTATTTGAGCAAGGGTGTTGTCTAAAATATTGATATTCCAAAGCTCCAAACTAGGCATCGTGTTGTAATCTCTTGACACTTCATTTGCAATGTCCAACACCTTGGTCGGTATCAAATCAAAGGAAAATTTCAGATTTTTAGCATATTCCATTTCCCAAATAGTGAACCCAAAATTGTATAATTTGAAGGAAATCAACTCAGGGAAAAGGCAATAATAGAAAAAAGGAATTTCGGAGGAGGCATAATAGACTTTCACATTCGGTATTCTGGACATTTGATGAGTGTCCATATATATTTCAGTAATGTAATCTTCGTAAGTGGTCACATGCCGTGTGAAATCATTAAAGCTAAAAGTAACTGCTTTGGCGTCTCCCCAAATAAATGAGTCTATAGAAATATTGAATTTTCTTGCAAGAATGGCAATTTCATCTGGAGTGAAATGAGAATCGCCCCGCATTCTGCGATAAACGCCATCTTTTCCCACCCCAAGTAATTCAGAAATGCTCTCAATGACTTGGGATTTTTTTGAAAATTGACTTAAAATTGCTTCAATTATCTTTTTTTGCATAAATTATTCAAATTCAATAAGTGTTGTATTTTTTTCGACAGCTTTTCCCTTTTCCACCAAAACTTTTTTGATTTTCACCTCAGTCGCAGCTTTCAAGATGTTTTCCATTTTCATGGCTTCCAAAATAATCAAAGGCTCCCCTTTCTGAACGGTATCCCCTTCTTTGACCAACACATCTATCACTAATCCTGGCATTGGGGATTTGATGTTATTTTGTTTTTTCTCAACATTTGATTTTAGACCAAGAGAATTGGCAAGTTGGTCATATTTGTCCACAATATTAACTTTGTAGGTAAGCCCATCCAAGGTGATTTTGTACACCTTGCTGCTTTCTTCTACGATTTCAACATCATAATATTTGTTGCCAATCAATATTTTTTGATGACTTTTGTGAATATCAAAATCTATAGCTTCAATATCAGATTTGCCAAGATTGAATTGATAGACACCATCATTTACTACTACCTGAAACGGATTTTCTTTTTGAATCATCTTTTCCTAACTTTATCATAAACTGTGATTCAAATATAGTATATATGATGTACACTAAAAAGAAAGGAACAAGAAATAATGGTCCGGAAGGGTGGAAATTTTTATGATACCAAAATACCATAACAATGGAAACAACGAGTTTTGACAAAACAGAGAGCATAATGATGCCTGTAAACAATTGTTTGTTAGCACTTTGTGCACTTTTTTTTGCTATATAAAAAGTAGGTAAAAACAGGATGATAAATCCAACAACTGCATAATAGCCCAATAAATTATTTTGAGCCCAATCTATCGAAAACAACCCAAACAGAAAAATAAAGGCTACAATAGCCATCGAAACAAAAAACAACTGAAGGACAAATTGTTTAAAACTCATATTCGATAAAGCTATTTGTTAAGCACTCTTTTAAAGAATATGTAAAGACCACCAATAGTGGAAATTAATGCAAAAATAACTGTAATGATTGGAGAGGTGTTTTGAAAATATTCATCCAATTTTTTCCCAATCCAAGTGCCGATAACAACAGTCAGCACTAATTGGAAAGCGATAGATGAATAAAAGCCGTAGCTATTAGCTGTTGACTTTTTTGAAGTTTTGTTCTCCACTAGAAATTGGTTTTTGTACGTTTGGCTTAGCAGAATCATTCATATTACAAAGCACATTAAACACTGCACCAGACTGAACCACTAATTTATTTGTTTTGATATCGCCATTCACAATAGCTGTCTCTTTCACATGTAGCAGGTCGTTCACTTTCAGATTTCCTTCAAATTTTCCTTCGATTATGGCATTTTCGCATCTAACTTCGCCGTCGATAAAACCAGTAGGTCCAATGATAACTTTAGCCTTACAAGTCAAAGTACCTTTGATGATGCCATCAATTCTAATATCATTTTCTGAGCTAATCGTACCTTCCAGAACTGTACCTTTCACCAAACTATTCAAAGCATTCGGGTTGGTAAGGGCGTTAGTTGCTTTAGATTCCTCAGTTTTTTTATTCATTCCAAACATAATGACCGAATTTAATAGGATTGACAATCAAAAATCTATCCATTTTTAAAATGAGCGACAAAATTACAGCCACTTTTTACAAATGTACAAATTAATCCTTAAAAAATGAGAGATGAAGTGTTTTGAAATAAAAATTTGGGGTAAAAAATATTTTGAACTTCGATGAATATTACAAAATATACAGCCTGACCAACTATTTTTAAACACCAACTTCCACTAAAAAATACCCACCATTTTTATTTTATTTAAACTATTCCTATTCTTTTTTGTATTTATAGTAGTATAAAAGCTAATTTTGTAATTCAAAAATAATAAAAGATGTATCCACCGGATTTAGTTGCCCCAATGAGTAAAGAGTTAAATGATGTTGGCGTTGAAAGCCTTACGAATGCTGATGCCGTTCATCGTCTTTTTGATAAAAAAGAAGGAACATTCTTGTTAGTAGTGAATTCAGTATGTGGTTGTGCTGCTGCAAATGCAAGACCAGGAGTGAAAATTTCTTTACAAAATGAGAAAAAACCAGATCATGCTTATACTGTTTTTGCTGGAGTTGATACGGAAGCTACAAAAATAGCAAGAGACTATATGCAGCCTTATCCGCCGTCTTCTCCTTCCATCGCTCTTTTCAAAAATGGAGAATTAGTACATTTTTTAGAAAGACACCACATAGAAGGAAGGTCTGCTCAGATAATTGCAGATAATTTGAAAATGGCTTATGAGCATTATTGCTAGTTTATGCAGCAATTTTCTATCGTATCATATAATGTAAATGGTATCAGAGCCGCTTTCAATAAAGGTTTTGTGGATTGGCTAAAAGCTGGTAATTTTGACATTGTCTGTCTGCAAGAAATCAAAGCAGATGCCGACCAAATTGATGTTGCCGCTTTGGAACAGCTTGGATATCATTGCTATTGGTATTCTGCCCAAAAAAAAGGCTATAGTGGAGTAGGGATTTTGACAAAAATCAAACCAGACCAAGTGGTCGCTGGCTGTGGCATTCCAGAGTATGATTATGAAGGAAGAATGCTTAGAGCTGATTTTGGCAATCTCAGTATTTTTAGCTGCTATTTCCCTTCGGGAACCAGTGGTGAAGCCCGCCAAGAGGTAAAAATGAAATTTTTGAGTGACATTCAAACTTGGTTTTCCGATTTTAAAAAAGATAGATCAGTAATAGTTTGTGGCGATTACAATATTGCCAATCACGAAATAGACATCCACGACCCTAAAGGCAATAAAAAATCCAGTGGCTTCTTGCCAGAAGAAAGAGCTTGGCTGACAGAATGGTTTCAAAGTGGTTTCACGGATAGCTTTAGAAAAGTGAATCCAGAAAAAGTGGAATACAGCTGGTGGACTTATCGGATGAATGCTAGAGCAAACAACAAAGGGTGGAGGATAGATTACATTTCTGTTTCTGACGAATTAAAAGACCATGTAAAAGCTGTTAGCCACCTTACAGATGCTGTTCATTCCGACCATTGTCCAGTTTGGATGCAATATGAGCAGTAATGCGAATAGCGGTCAACACTAGGTTTTTGCTCCCTCACAAATTAGAAGGAATCGGTAGGTTTACTTTTGAAATAGTTTCGAGGATGGTGGAAAACCACCCGGAAGATGATTTCATTTTCTTTTTTGACCGACCTTTCGACCCGAAATATATTTTTGCTAAAAATGTAACTCCTGTTGTTTTGTTTCCTCCGACCAGACACCCTTTCTTGATTATCTCTTGGTTTGAATGGTCAGTAAGGAGGGCTTTGAAAAAATATAAGGCGGATGTATTTTTTTCTCCTGATGGTTTTTTGAGTTTGAATAGTGGCGTAAATTCAGTGATAGTCACTCATGACTTGGCTTATAAACACCCTTTTGGGAAAGTAAATTTCACGATTCAGCAATTCTATAAAATATTCACCCCCAAATATTTAGCAAAGGCAAAAAGGATTATTACCGTTTCTGAGTTCACCAAAAAGGATATCCTTCATTTTTTTCCATTTACTCAAGATAAGATTTCCGTCGTTTATAATAGTTGTAATGAAAAATACCAACCGATTTCTGAAACTGAAAAAGAAGCGATAAGACTAAAATATGCAGTTGGTAAACCCCTATTTTGTGTATGTTGGGGCAGTGCATCCTAGGAAAAATGTGCATCGACTCATCGCAGCTTTCGACTTATTCAAGCAAAAGACTGGCTCAGATTTTAAATTGTTAATTGTAGGAAATTTTGCATGGAAAACTGGGGAGGTGCTCACGGCATATCATCAAGCAACCTACCAAAAAGATATTCAGCTTTTGGGTTATCTCCCTGAGGAAGCTTTGCCAAAAGTAATAGGAGCAGCATTTGCGATGACTTATGTTTCTCTTTTTGAAGGTTTTGGATTGCCAATTGTGGAAGCCATGAATTGTGAAGTGCCTACCATAACCTCAAATATTGCATCAATGCCAGAAGTGGGAGGCGATGCAGTTTTGCTTGTCGATCCGCATTCTATTGAAGATATCGCATTGAAAATGAAAAGGTTAGTCGAAGACAAAGATTTTTATCAAAACCTTGTGGAAAATGGTCAACAACAAAAAAGTAAATTCAACTGGACACACTCTTCAGAGCAAGTTTATCAAATATTGAAGAAAATTTAGAAAGGAACTCATTCTTCCATTAAATGTAATTTAATTTGTCTTTTATAGAAAAATAATTATTTAGCCAATTTATCCGGATTTTCTTTCAGAAAAGCACCCCAACCTGAGTAGCTTTTTTGCCCGGGAAGTCGGGTGGTAGATTGGAAAAAATGACACACAGCAGCGGCTAAAGCATCGGTAGCATCCAAAAATTTGCCAGACACATCTTGTTTCAAAATTGTACACAACATAGCAGCTACCTGCTCTTTTGCAGCATTCCCGTTTCCTGTTATGGATTGTTTTATTTTTTTTGGGGAATATTCCGTCACAAAAAGCCCTTGCATCATGGCAGATGCCATCGCTACGCCTTGTGCTCTCCCAAGTTTTAGCATTGATTGTGGGTTTTTTGCATAAAATGGAGATTCAATGGCTAGTTCAGATGGGCGGTGTTCTGAAATGATCTGCTGAATTTTCTCATAAATCATTTTCAATTTGTAACTCTGATCTTTGGTGTGCCCCATGGTGATTACCCCAATATCAATGAGTTGCATTTGTTTTTGATACACTTCGATGACAGCAAAACCCAATACATTTGTCCAGGATCTACGCCTAAAATTCTATACTTTGTCAGTATTTCTACTTTTTTCAACTATTTTTTGAACAAATATAAGCTCATTCATTTATTTGTTTACTAGCACTGCCGAATTTGATTTATATTTGTAATTGCGTTTCCCAATTTTTTATCAATAATATTTTATAAATATGAAGAAATTAGGTTTTTATATTCTTTTGTTTTTTATCTCCAATTCAATTCTGGCACAAGACTTTTGTAATGATCGTTTTCTTTGTCAATGTACAGATATTAAATCGAGCAAGGATGTTGATTATCGGGAGGCAGTAAATTTTAGTGGTGTTTCTCAAAAGTTAAAACTAGATATTTATACTTCAGACGATGCTTTTACACCTAAAAAAAGACCGCTAATTGTGTTTATTCACGGCGGTGCTTTTGTTGCAGGGAATAAAACTGATTTTGCTACAGGTTGCGAAACTTTTGCTAAATTGGGATACACTGCTGCAACAGTGCAATATAGACTGGGCTACAATGGTTCCTCCAACGGTTGCAATTCTGCCAATTGGCCCGAGATGAAAAAGGCATTTTATAGGGCGGTGCAAGATGCTGGTAGTGCCATAAATTATTTGGTAGATAATGCTGATAAATATAATATTGACACCAACAATATAATTTTGTTTGGGTATAGTGCTGGAGCAGTAACTGTCTTACACACAGCCTATTGTAACCAACAAGAAATGAATAATTACGACTCAACTTTGGTTAAAACTTTGGGTCCATTGCCCACTTTAAAAGGAAAACTAAAAGGAGTGGTTTCGTTAGCTGGCTTTTTAGGTTCGACAGATTTTTTGAGTGGTGCGGATAAAAATATACCCTTATTGATGTATCATGGAACCTGTGATTTTATTGTTGGCTATGATGCTGCCAATTGTCTGCCACTTTGTGCCACAGCTTTCCCTGTTGTCTATGGTTCTTTACCATTGTCTAATAAAGCCAAAGAAATTGGAATGCCTTATCAATTTATTACCTATTGTGGGCAGGGGCATGATTTGTTGCCTACCTTAGCTTTGCCAATTACTTGTAGTGGGATTGATTTTATCCAGAAAAATATATTATGTGGACAACCCATTACTAACAGTTTATTGAGCTACATACCGACAGGTATGGATGCTTCATGCACTACTTGTGTCAAACCTCCAGTCGCATCAGTTCCTATTGGGCAATCAATTTGTGGATTGCCTTGTACGGCTGCTAGTAATTATTGCAAAGTGCAAAATGGGATAAACGATATCGAAAATAATCTTGTTGAGGTATATCCAAACCCAGTTGATAACACCTTGAACCTAAAATATGCTAATGATTTGGTGATAAAGAATGCCTATTTGGTAAACACTTTGGGACAACTAAATATTGTAACGATTAACCAGAACACAATCAATACAAATTCGTTGAACAAAGGACTATATTGGTTGAAATTGGAAACGAATAAGGGAGAAATAATCTTAAAATTTATAAAATAAAAAGAAAGATATGAATTTAGAAGAAAAAGTAATGGCTGAGTTAAAGGAGGCAATGAAAGCAAAAGATACAGTTGCATTAGACAGTATTCGTGCCATCAAATCAGCTATTTTGTTAGCAAAAACAGACGGAACAGGAAAGCCAATTGATGATGCTAGAGAAATTCAAATTTTGCAAAAACTAGTAAAATCGAGAAGAGAGTCCTTAGAAATATATGAAAAACAAGGAAGAACTGATTTGGCAGCAACTGAAAAAAGCCAAATAGCTGTTATTGAAAAATTCTTGCCTGCTCAAATGTCGCCAGAAGAAGTTGAGGTAGTTTTAAAAGGAATTTTGACAGAGGTTGGCGCAACTTCACCCAAAGATATGGGAAAAGTGATGGGCGCTGCTAACCAGAAATTAGCTGGAAAAGCAGATGGTAGAATGATATCAGAAATAGTGAAAAAACTTTTGAACTAATATGTTGACAATAGATCCAAAATCGACCCCGCAAAAGGATATGCACCAGTATTTACTGGCTTCTGTGGCTCCTAGACCCATTGCATTTGTGAGTACTGTGGATGAGGAGGGGAATGATAATTTGGCACCATATAGTTTCTTCAATGCTTTTAGCTCGAATCCGCCAATTGTTGTTTTTAGCTCCAACAGAAGATCTGATAATAATACTACGAAGGACACTTTACACAACATTGAACTCAATAAAGAAGCGGTAATCAATGTAGTTAGTCACGAAATTGTTCGTCAAATGACGCTGACTAGCATTGATTTTGAAAAGAATATCAGCGAATTTGATAAAGGCGGATTTACGCCAATTCCTTCGGATTTGGTGAAGCCAGCAAGGGTGAAGGAGTCTCCAGTACAGATGGAGTGCAAAATTGAACAGATTATCCCATTGGGAGATGGACCAGGTGCTGGCCATTTGATAATTTGCCATGTGGTAAGAATGCACATTAACGAAAAAGTTTTGGATGATCAAAAAAGAATTGATATTAACAAAATAGATTTGATGGGCAGGATGGGAAGAGCATTTTATGTGAGGGCTAGTGGTGATGCTGTTATGCCAATCTTGCAACCCTTCAATGCTATCGGAATTGGATTTGATTTATTGCCAAAAAGTATAAGAAATAGCACAGTGCTGACGGGAAATGAAATTGCAGAAATTGCCTCATTACCAGCTCTACCAACTCAAGAATCAGTTGAAGCTTATTGGGAAGAAAATAAACTAAAAGGGAAATTCAAAAATTTAGAAGAATTGCATCTTTTCGCAAAGCCTTTGGTGATGGAAAAGGAAAATGCAGCTAAAATATTGATGGGCGTTGAGTATGGGTTACTCTAAAACGCCCTTTTTCTTTGTTTTGTAGTAACTTACTCCAGCCCCATACACCCAACCGATAGTGCCTCTTTTTGTTTTGATTTTCACCCAAGGCTCATTTGCATCTGAAGTGCCTAGGCTTAGTTTAGTCGTTTCTTTGGTGACATCATTCATAAAAACTACTTCGTCATACAATTTTAGTTTGCCAAAAGATTTTGCTTTTACATTTGGCTCACTTCTCACATTTAAACCATCAATTGTTACAAATAATTTGGTAACTTTCTTCTCTACAATGGTGGGTTTAGAAGAAATAGAAGTATCTTTTATCGCTGCTATTTTTGGTTTTTGTATTGCAGTATCTGGCTTGTGGACGATGGTATCTTTTGGTGCATCCACTACAGCTGGAGTTTCTTTTTCGGCTAATTTAGATTTTGTTTTATTGCATCTTGTAGCAGAAAACATAATGAAAAGAACAAAAAAAATGATGATTACTATATATTCAATCCGCATATTTTTTAAAAAACTATTCATATTGCTATACTTATTTAGTTGAAATTTAAGAACTAAATGGATTGCAAAATTAGGAAATAATTTTTTAAAATTAGAATTAAATCTAATATGTAATTATTTCACCCTGTACCAAGTCTGTGTTCTGCCTAATAAACTGATACCTAAAAATCCTCTAACTTCGAGTTGGTTCGTATCACCGTTTTTAAATTTGATTTTACAACTATATTCTTTACCATTTTCTGGATCTGTTATGGTGCCACCTACCCATTGGTCACCTTCTTTCCATAAGCCCTCTACAACGTTCATCCCCATGACAAGTTGCCCCTTTTTAGCACCTTTGCAATCAACACATTTTTTATTTGGGTCTGTATTTTTTCTAAGAAACTTGGTTACTTTCCCATATAATTTCCCATTTGTATCGGTAATAGTTACCTCAGATTTTGCTTCTCCGGTTTTATCATCTATTGTTTTCCAAACGCCAACAGGGCTTTGTGCAAAAATTTGGAATGTTATAAAAGTGAAAAAAATGATTGCTAATGACTTCATATTTTTTATTTTTTCAGAATAAACGTTTTATTATTTAATTTAGTTTACATATCGGTATGTAATTCCCAATAATTTTGGTTTTCTATTTCATCCAATATCTGCAAATAATTGATATATCTGTTGACATCGATGGTTCCTTCGTTCACTTTCTGTTTTACCATACATTTTGGTTCGTTGCGATGAAGGCAATCTCCATATTTGCACTCACTAGACACTTCGAAAATCTCTCTGAAATTGTGTGCAACATCTTGTAAAGATAAATTATTGTATGACAGGCTTTTAATACCTGGAGAATCAATAATTTTTCCACCAAAATCCAATAAGTGCATTTCTGCAAACGTAGTCGTATGTTGCCCTTTTCCAGAATAATCGGAAATTTCTTCTGTTTTAATATCCAAATGAGGTTGCAAGCTATTAATCAAGGTAGATTTGCCAACACCAGATTGACCGCAGAGAAAAGTACTTTTATCTTTCAATATGGTTTTGAGCACGGCTAAAGATTTAGGATCGTTTGCAGAAACTAATTTCACGACGTAACCAATTGATTCATAGATGTTTTTCATGGATTCAAACACCTCTAAATCTGCCGCTTCTAACAAATCTGATTTGTTAAAAATAATAAATGTCGGTATGTTTTGTGGCTCCGTCATCAAAAGGAAACGGTCGATAAATCCCTGTTTGAGATTTGGCTCTTTTATTGTCGTTAACAGAAATGCTTGATCCACATTGGCTGCCAATAAATGTAAATAATGTAATTGACGAGGCGATTGGCGAACAATATAGTTTTGGCGAGGTAAAATTTCTTTTATAACACCGCTAATTTCTTCGTCGTTATTGGATTGCTCCATCTCAAGTCTAACATAGTCTCCAACACCAACTGGATTGGTAAGTTTAAATCCGTTGATTTTGAATTTACCAACTATCCTACATTTTATGATGGAATTGTCTTCAAGAAGAACAAGGTACCAACTACCTGTGGATTTCACAACGATTCCTGCTATCACTGGTTCAGTTCTTTGATTGCAGCAGAAATATCGACCACCAATTCAGGGTCTTTTTCGAATGCATTTCCGATTACGATAACATCTGCACCTGCTTTTGCATTTTCATAAGCTTTTTCAGGTGTCCTGATTCCTCCTCCAATAATTAATGGGATATTGATCGCTCCACTAACTGATTCGATCATCGTTGTGCTAATAGGGTTTTTTGCTCCACTTCCAGCATCCATATAGATTTGTTTCATTCCGAGCATTTCTCCAGCAATTGCCGTACAAACTGCAATATCCGCTTTATTGGATGGAATCGGATTGGTGTTGCTCATATATGAAACCGTAGTGGGTGTTCCACCATCTATCAGCATATAGCCAGTAGAAATAATTTCTAAAGGGCTTAGTTTCAGGAAAGGGGCTGCAATTACATGGTTGCCTATCAGCAATTCTGGATTTCTGCCAGAAATGAGTGATAAGAACAATATGCCATCTGCTTTATAGCTGAGTTGGAAAGAATTTCCTGGAAATAGCAACATGGGAATATTGCATCTATCTTTTATAGAAATTAGGCAATGATCCAACATATTATTTACGATCAGACTGCCACCAATAAAAAAATAATCTACGGCTGCCTCACTAGCTAAATGAATTAATCGATCCATGTTACCAATATTGACTTGGTCTGGATCAATTAACACAGCTAGTTTTTTCTTTTGATTATTTTTTGCATCTAAAAAAGATTGATAAATCATAGGAAATCAATTTATTATCTATTTTTCCAATAGAATTTATCTTAATCTGGTTCTACTCCTAAAATGATATTGAAGGTTCCGTAGTCCCAAATCTTATTTGTTTTTGGATTTAGATTCGGTTTGTCGAACCCAATTCCATAGTCGAACCCTAAAGTACCAAACATTGGTAAGAAAACCCTCAATCCCATTCCAGCTGATCTTCTCAAATCAAAAGGATTGAAATCTTTAAATCTGCCCCATGCATTTACGCCTTCCACGAATGCTAAAGCATAAATTGTAGAAGAAGGATTTAAGGAGATTGGGTATCTAAGCTCAACGCCCATTTTATTGAAAACAGAGCCAGGTATTTGCGTTCTACCACTAGTGGTTTCTCTATAATAAATATCATTTTCGCTATATCCTCTTGAAGAGATGATATCATTACCTGTGAATGCCAATTGTCTGTTGTTGAATCCACTACCGCCCACTTGGAATTTCTCAAATGGTGTATTTCCGATACTGCTGTTGTAGTGACCAACCATCCCAATTTTGGCATAGGTTTTCAAAATCAAATTTCCAACAATTGGTGTGTACCAGTCTGCATTGAAACGCCATTTATGAAACTCTAACCATTTGAATTTTTGTTCAATAGTCTCATCAGCAACATGTTTGGTCAATCCTAATTTAGAATATGGAGGAGTTAATTTTGAAGACAACGATATTCTAGAACCATTTTTTGGAAATAATGGATCATTGATTGTGTTTCTTGCTATTGTTAATTCTAAATTTAAGTTATTGAATGTTCCATCAGAAACTAATTCTCCATTAGGACCATAGAAGATACCAGGATATTTATACAATTTGAAATTCTGGTAATTTAATGCAGCATTGAAAATGAAGTTATCATCTGGTTTCTTCAATCTCGTTCCTAAACCAACTGAACCACCAGCGATGCTCATGTATCCTACATTATCAGAAATAAATATGTTTCCATTGGTGATTTTTGTATAAAATCCAGAAACACTGAAGTTGTTTGGCTTTTTACCACCTAACCAAGGCTCAGTAAATGAGAAATTATAAGATTGATAATATTGCCCATTCGTCTGTGCTCTCAAAGAAAGTCTTTGTCCATCTCCCTGTGGAAGTGGGCTCCAAGAATCTTTTTTGAAGATATTTCTCATAGAGAAATTATTGAAAGTTACTCCTAAAGTACCGATAATATTTCCACCGCTACCAGCAAGTCCACCACCCCAACCAGCAGATAATTCTAATTGGTCAGATGGTTTTTCTTCCAAATCATATTCGATATCAACAGTTCCTCTTTGTGGGTTTACTGGAGTATTTATTCCAATTTTTTCAGGATTGAAATAGCCCAAGTTTGCTAATTCTCTATTAGATCGAATCACATCAGAACGGCTAAACTTTGCCCCTGGCAATGTTCTTAATTCTCTTCTGATTACGTGTTCATGGGTTCTATCATTTCCTTTGATGGTTACTTTATCAATGGTAGCCTGAGGACCTTCATAAATTCTCATTTCAAAATCAATGGAATCGCCATCAATAGCAACTTCGGTAGGGTCGCAATTGAAGAACAAATAACCCTCATCCATATATAAGGAGCTAATATCTCTTCCATCTTGACTGAATTTCAATCTATTTTCTAATAATTCTTTGTTATAAACATCACCTTTTTTGATTCCTAAAACATTTTCCAACATTTTAGATTCATAAATTGAGTTGCCTTTCCATGCAATATTTCTGAAAAAATATCTTTTTCCTTCATTGATGTTCATCACGATTTGCAAATCACCATCATTTTCTCTCCAAATAGTATCTTTTGTAATTACAGCATCTCTAAATCCAATTTTATTGTAATATTTTATGATACTTTTTTTGTCTTCTTCAAAATCTTTCTGGACTAATTTGGAGGTTGCGAAAAGCTTTAACTTTCGTTTGGTATGCTCCATTTGCTTCCTTAACTTACTAGCTTTAACATTATTATTGCCTACAAATGAAATATTTTGAACCTTTACTCTATCATTTCTTTTTACATCAAATTCTAATTTGATAGTGTTATTTGCTTCTTTATCAACAGATTCTATCACTGTGCATTCAGCATCTAAATACCCTTTTTCTTTCAAGAAATCCTCAATTCCATTTTTCAAATTTACTTTAGCATTGTCGCTAACGATTCCGCCTTTAGTAATATATCTATTGACAACTCCATTTAAGTCATCGTGATATGATTTCTTTACGCCTTTGAATGAGTGTTTTGAATATCTTGGCTTTTCTTTTAATTGAATATCAAGAAAGATGGCATTTCCAATCGTTTTTTCTTGTACGATTTGAATATCGCTAAAAAGTTTAAGATTCCATAAGGATTTGATAGCTTTTGATATTTCAGTACCTGGAAAGTGAATTTTATTACCCACTCTAAGTCCAGAAACAGAGATGATAGCATTATCATCACTAAATTTTGAACCAGAAACCTTGATTCCGCCAATTTCTTTTTCTACAATCTTATTAGGCTCAACTTCTCCTTCTTTTTGTGCAAAAGTTAAGGTCGCAAATAATATAAAACCTACAAAAAATATTAATTTCTTCATTGTCATAATTAATTTATGGTGTTTTGAGTGTTAATAACAAACGAAAAAGAAACCCTTTTCGTCCACTTTTATGATTAAGATTTGATTTGTTCACTGATCATACCAAATCTACGTTCTCTATTTTGATAACTTAATATTGCATTATAAAACTGAGCTTTATCAAAATCGGGCCAATAAATCGGCGTAAAATAAAACTCTGCATAAGCTAGTTGCCACAATAAAAAATTGCTTAATCTTGATTCGCCACTAGTTCTGATTAATAATTCAGGATCGGGAATATTTACTGTACTCAAATGATGGCTAAATAATGATTCATCTATATCCTCCAACTTCAAGTCGCCAGATGAGACTTTTTGAGCAATTTTTTTGGTTGCTTCTAATATTTCCCATTTTGAGCTATAATTTAAAGCTAATACCAAAGTCATTCTAGTGTTGTTTTTGGTATTTTCTATGCCTTCTATTAAGGCTTTATGTGTTTTAGCTGGAAGTTTACTGATATCACCAATTGCTAATAATTTGATATTGTTTTTATTAAGAGTATCTATTTCTTTTCTAATCGTTTCTACCAAAAGAGTCATTAAAGCGACTACTTCAGTAGTGGGTCTGTTCCAGTTTTCGGTAGAAAAAGCATATAAAGTAATATAATCTATACCCAATTCAGCAGCAGCCTCAGTCACTTCACGTACTGATTTTACGCCACTTTTATGACCAAACACCCTTGGTTTGCCATGTGCTTTTGCCCATCTGCCATTGCCATCCATGATGATCGCAATATGCTTTGGCAAATTATTTTTATCAATCTTTAATTTAATGGTATCAGACATTATTAAATCCAAATAACTGACATATAAACAATAAAATTGCAAATTTAGATTAATTTAAGTAAATATATGCTTTAGGATTGAGAATATTCAGTTTGAAATAAATTTTTATTAAAATTTTGAAAAAAGAAGTAATTGATATACCTTTGCACCTCGTTAAAATTTTTTAATAATAACTGGAGGAAAATTAGTTCATTATGAAACGTACTTACCAACCTTCGAGGAGAAAAAGAGCTAACAAACATGGATTCCGTACTAGAATGGAATCTAAGAATGGCCGTAAGGTTTTAGCTCGTCGTCGTGCAAAGGGTCGACACAAATTGACTGTTTCAGACGAGAAACACACGAAGTAAGCAGTAGGGCGTTGGTTATGTGAATCCATTAGGGTGACACATAATCACCGTGCCATAGCTAACGCCTTTATTTCTGCTTATACTTTATCCACTTCTCCTACTAATAATTATGACAGACTTTTCATTTGGAAAATCAGAGAAATTAAAAAGTGAAAAAATTATTAGTAAACTTTTCAAAACTGGCAAATCTGTTGCTAAATATCCAATTAGATTAGTTTGGATGCCTATTGAAATAACCGATGGCAGGTCTTTATTTCAGTTATCTTTTTCTGTTCCCAAAAAAAAATTCAAAAAAGCAGTGGATCGCAACAGAATCAAACGGCAAATGAAAGAAGCCTACCGACTGAACAAAAGTTATCTTTACAAACATTTCCAACAGCTTGATAATCATTATGCTATGATGATTATTTACACCAGTAACGAGCCTATCGAATATCAATTTATTTTCCAGAATATGCAAAAAGCAATGCGAAGCATGGTAAAAGAATGTGGCAAAGTTGCTTGATATTTTTATTGTAATGCAGCGTTTTTAGTATAAATTGGATATATACTTTATTCGTAGCTACAATAAAATTAATTCGATGAAACATTTTTTCCTATTCCTTTTTTTCACTTTTGCTATTAATACATTTGCTCAAAAGGAAGTAAATTTCAGAATTGTCCCATCTAATTTGAATCCTAAAAATGGAGACACAGTAAATTATCAAGTTATTACTACTGGCTTTAAGGATATTGTTAGCTTATTATTTGAATTAAATTGGGATACAACAGCACTAAAAGTCATATCAACTCCAACCAATTTGTTTAAAGAGGGCAACGATATTTTTAAAAAGGGAGGAGCATCCTTTAATGTTGTAAATAATAAATTAATTCATCTTTATTTTAACTATTCATATGGAAATGAAGTTTTGGATTCAGTCTATTTTACGATTAAAACCTTGGTAAAAGATGATAAAGGAAATACCAATATTTGTTTTAATGCTAATAGTAATATTGAATTAAGTAAAATAAATGCTAGTGAAAATACTTACAATTATACTTACGAAGTAAAGGGTTGTAATCAATTGATATTCAAGTATGCTGCATTACAAATATATGTTCAAAATGACCAAAATATCTACAGCTATACGGAAAAAACAACTTTGAAAATCTATCCTTATAATGGGATACCACCCTATTCCATTGACTGGGGAAATGAAAAAAATGTGTACCAAATTTCGTTTCAGAACCCACAAAAAGATACGATATACAAGGTGAAAATTTGGGATTACAATGGGGATACAATAAATTATACTTTTAATTTAAAATATATAGTTGTCCCATTAAATGTAAAATTCGAGTACAATGAACTGCCGAATAATATTGTTCGATTAAGTGCAAAAGTGCAGGGAAAGACGGGTACATTTCCAGTTACAATTGATTGGGGGACAATAAAAAATGTTGAAACCATTGAAATCAATAAGACAGTAATAGATAGCAATTATTTCGTGAAGGTTTACGATAAATTTGATACCATTACCAAAAGCTTTTTTTTAAAATCTAATATTGTATTTAATTATCAAACGACACCAATAAGTTCAATACCTTTTGATAAAGCATCCATAAAAATAAAAGCAACCGTTACTTTTTCTGGATTGATGCCACCCTATCATTATAATTGGGGAACCTCTTCTTCTTTAGATTCAAATATTGTGATTTTAGAAAATGAAACAAAAGAACATCAGGTTTTTATTACAGATGCAATTGGCAGAAAGGTGAAAGAAATTATTTATACTGAAAAATATGATCCTAAAATTTCAATTTCAACCCTAAAATCACTTCCAATAGACTTTAGTAGTTTTAATGCAAGTGTAACTGTTTTGAATATTTATCAACCGAAATATATTTGGTTAAATGGTGATACAACTGTTTCTACTACATTTTTAAGACCCAAAGAAGCAAAATATTACAGTGTTACAGTTACAGATAAATATGGCATTTCTCTAAGAGACAGTGTATTTGTGCAACTCGATAAGAATAAATACTTCAATGCTTCATTAATTACGAACTTATATAGATTTGAATATTTTTACATTCAGAAAAATCCTGTTTTCCAAAAGGCATTTTGGAATTACAGGGTTGAAGTAAAAGGAAATATAGTGAAATCCGATTCTGGAAGTACCTATTATAATTATAATTGGGTAAATTTTGTCAATCCATCTACAACGGATAGTGCAAAAATAATTTTCAATTGTAAAACGGATAAAAATGGGAATACAGTTTTTGATACGACTATAATAGGTTTTTTAGCACCTTCTGTCCCACCTCCTCCAAATATTTTGAGTACTAGTGGACAGAATAATCTATTGTTTTGCAAGATGTTGGATAGTGTTCCCATTTTTGTAAAGCATTATTATGGACAACCTCCATTTTTTTATAAATGGAGTAATGGTGTCAGTGGATTTGACAAATCAAGTATCAATATCAAAACGAATGTTTCAACTTATTACAAAGTTACCGTTACGGATGCACTCAATAATTATATTATAGATTCAATCAAAGTGACTATTGGTGAAAAATTAAATTTGACCAGTATTTCTAAGCAAAAAGATACCGTTTGTTCCAATAACATTCAGTGGTATATTCAAACAGATCCCTCCAGTTATTTAAGAAATAATTTAATAGTTGACATCTTTTTGTATGACCCAAGTGGAAAATTATATAGAACAATCAATAATTATGTTTCACCCAACTATAATTATAACGTATTGAAGTTCAATTATATAAACAAATCATCTGGGATTGAAAAGGTAGTGGTTAGTGTCCGAGTTGACGATTCAAAATATTGTTCTGATAATGGAATGTTTGAAAGAAAGGACTCAGTTTGGGTGTACCCAAGCCCTCTTACAAACACAGTATTGGAGTTTAAAAATAGGACAATCTGTGAAGGAGATGTTTATCAATTCGATAATCCTATAACTAATTTACCGAAAAATGCAGTACCGAATTTAGAGTTTGTGGACATCATTAAATACATTGATTCGTGGAGTGCATATGTACAAAATGAATCTAAAGATAAATACAAGTTTTACTTAGCAAATGATGATTTTAATGGATATGTAAACGAATATACCTTAAGGCTTTACTATGGATTGGTGGATACTATTACAGGCTGTTCGAATGTGGATTCCAATTATACTAATTTAAATATTATCAAAAAGCCAGTAACAAATATTATAAACAAATATCAAACAATTAATAGTGGAAATGAAATATTCCCAATTTATTCCTATGCTGCAACGTGGCTTTTTTCACCAACATCCCTAAGAGGAACCTTATTTAAATCCACAGAATTTCCATTGGTGGGAAATCTAGAAAACAAATCCAGTAAAGCTAATATCTTAAAAATAGCGATAACTGCACATAATGATGAATGCTATGGAAACACTGACACCGCCTACATTACAGTCAATCCGAAAGTATTGGAAAGTATAGAAATACTGACTTCATCCGATGAGTTTTTTCAAGGAAAAGTGAAACCAATTAAGGATGACTTAGGAATTCCATTGACCTTTGAATGCTACCCCAACCCAACCAATAGTCAACTTACGGTAAATTATGTTTCTGATAAAGCATTAACAACGGAAGTATCCATTTTTTCTTTGTCGGGAGCAAAATTGGTGGAATACCAATTCGAGACCAACAAAGGACTGAATCAGATGGAATTGGATGTGAAAAAACTGATTTCAGGCACTTATATTTTACATCTAAGAAATGAAGATCATGTGAAAACGGTGAAATTTACAAAAGAATAGAAAAATGTGGCTTGTTATGGTGTAAGATTTTGTAAATCAATATTATAGATAATTTTATTAATAATCAATAGGGAAATTTTGCGATAATCGCAAAATTTCCCTATTTTATTTTAGGCGATATTATTAATATTTAATACAAGAAATATTTTTTTTATTGAAATTTACTTCATTTCAATGAAATTATACCCCGAACTTTGTAGTGTTAATTTAAGAAACATTGAGTTCATTGAGTTCCGCACCTTAAAGAAGATGTGACGCCAACATGCCAAAAGCTATATAACAAGAAAAACATGAACAATCTACCCATTTTATTATAACCACCAGCAAGTAGATAACCACAAAGAACTAAAAAATAACACGGATAACACTGACCCAGTACCAAGTAGCCCAAGGAAACACTTTTTTTTGAATTTTACATATCCTAAATAAGTAGTAATATATACACCAAAGAATTATTAATATGACCCTAAAAAACGCTTTTTTTAATTTAAAAAAAATTAAAAATGAATATTAACTCCTTACTTTATTTGATGCTTTCCTCCTATTCATTGGCTGTTCACCCACTTTTTACCAACCAAACAACATAAATACACCTATGCTTAAAGAAGAGAAGCAAATTAGAATTGGGGGCTCCTTTGGTAATAGTAATAATTTAAATCTCGAAATTGCTGTAGCACCAATCAATCATTTAGGGTTAATTGGCACGTTTTCAACATTTAATCCAGATAAAAATAAGGAAGGAGAAGGGGGCAATGGAAAAATAAATGAAGGAGGAATCGGATATTTTAACAATTTCTATAAAAATTTTATTATCGATGCCTACGGAATTTATGGAAAAGGAAATGTTAAGAATTATTTTATAAATAGAAGTATTCAAAATATGAGTAAATTGAATGCTAATATCGAAAGATTCGGTCTTCAGGGAGGTATTGGTTATAGTTCAAAATATTTTGAAATCAATCAATCCTTTAGGTATCTAAAACTCAATTATTATGATATAAAAGGGAATTTGGTGTGGGCAACTCTCAATCAAATTGATTTACTCAATAATAACAGAAACAATTGGTTGTTCGAAGCTGCAATCACCATTAGAGCAGGTATTGATCCTATTAAATTTCAATATCAAGTGGTTAAAAGTACGAATTTGACCAAACATGATTTTCCTCTAAATAGTATAAATATTTCCCTTGGGCTGGTAACTAATATGCAGTTTCGAAAGAAAATCAAATAAAGGATTAATTTTCTCCCAACCCTTTCCATCCTTTCCAAATCACCCCAACATCTATTGAATAATCATAATCTTTGGCATAAAAGAAATTGATTCTTTTTTTTGTGGCATCATCCAATTGATTGGCAGAAAATAATGTAGCTTTTGAGAGTACACCTTGACGAATTTTGGGCAATGAAACTGCCATTTTTATGGGGTCGAAATAGCCTACCCAAGTCTTATTGCCCATAAATACTAACCCAATATTTTTTAGAAACCCTAACGGATTGGGGATAAAGAAAAGTAATATTGGATATAAAAATAAAAACAAAATAGAAGTTAAAACGTCCAGTAGTCGTTTATTTCTTTTACTCTCTTTTTGGGCAATTTTATAATTGATTTCAACAGTATAAAGCTCGCCACTAGTATCTTTTGAGCTGCTGCCGATGATACTTGATGCCGATTCGGGAAGAATTCTAAATACCACTTTTGAGCCTAATCGGTTCATCCAATACATAATAGTTTCCGCAGAAATATCTTTTGCACAAAAGATCACTTCATTCACACTGTAGATGGAAATCACTTCTTCCAAATAATCAAGTTCACTCAAGGTTTCTTCACTTTTTCCATTTGGGTTGATTTTCCCAATCAAATTATAATTGAAAAGGGCTTGATTTAATAATGTTTTAACCCTTTGTATTTCAGCTTCTTCTCCAATTATCACAATATTTTTTTGTGCAATTTTTGTCGTATCAAGATGTCCGAATTTGATGAAATGTATCAATAATCTAAGTCCCATCATGGCAATGGCTGCCCAAAAGGCACTCATCACAATCAAAGCTCTTGAGGTTCGATATTGTAAATCTAGCAATCCATATACAGCAGCCACCAAAATTGTACCTGTCAACAATCCTGCACCTATTTTCTTTAGATTGTACTTTTCATCATATCCTCCTCTGAAATAAACGGATAGTAGCCAGACAGTTATATAAAGCGGAATGTTGAAATACAAAAATGAATTTGGGTAGTAATCTGCATTATGGTAATATGTTTTTGCCCAATAATCTTTTAGAAAATACATTCCAAAAAATATCAGAGTGGCATCGATTAATGGCAAAAATAGATTCTTTAAGACATTGGAAATCAAAGTGATGGAAGCTCTAAGATAAATTGCCATCTGCAACATCAAAACGAAAAAAGTAGCTCCTGTTCCTTGAAAATGCTTTTTGGCAAAGATGATCATTGCCTGATAGAAAGTTTTCACATAATTTAAACTTCCTTTTTTGGTGCTTTCTCCTTTATAATGAATGATGGTTGTTTCAGGAAAGTAGTAGTTTTTGAACCCTCCTTTAGTGATTCGGTAGGAGAGATCGATATCTTCACCATACATAAAAAAGGCTTCATCTAGCATACCTACTTTATCCAATACTGCTTTTGGCATCAGCATAAAAGCACCTGCTAGCACCTCTATTTCATTGGTTTCATTTTCGGGCAAGTAGCCGAGATGGTATCGATTAAATATTTTTGACTTTGGAAAAAATTTTGAAAGCCCAAATGTTTTGCAAAACGCTACGAATGGTGTTGGAAACCCTCTCTTGGATTCTGGCAAAAATTTTCCTGCTCCATCGATCATTCTTACACCTAGCCCTCCAGCTTCTGGTGTCCTTTCCATGAAATCATAACACTTCTTCAAGGTGTTTTCTTCTATCACCGTATCTGGATTCAACAACAATACATATTTTCCAATACATTCCTTTATGGCTTGATTGTTTGCTTTTGAAAACCCAACGTTTTCTTTATTCGCAATCAGTTTTATGTTTGGAAAATTTTCGGAAACCATCTTCACCGAATCATCAGAAGAGTTGTTGTCCACTACCCAAATCTCATTATCCATTCCTTCACTTGCTTTCAGAACACTCCTAAGAGCCTGCTCCAGAAAGTAGCGAACATTGTAATTAACGATGATGATGGATATTTGCATTTATATTGTAGCTTGTTGTAAGTGGTTGTATTTTAAGGTATTAATTTTTCCTTACTCTCCCATGGAATAGGGAATTCTGGATACAATGGATCTTCCCAATGTGATTTCATCAGCATATTCCAATTCGCCACCAAATGCAACTCCCCTAGCTATGCTGCTGACGACCACCTGTTTATCTTTCAATTTTTGGGAAATATAATAGATTGTCGTATCCCCCTCGATGGTAGGGCTGATTGCCATCACAATTTCTTTTACCGCTCCATCTTCTACCCTTTTAACTAACGATTGAATATTCAATTCTGCTGGTCCTACCCCTTCGATTGGTGCAATCAAACCACCCAAAACATGATATTTCCCTCTGAATTGATTGGTTTCTTCTATTGCCATCACATCCCGAATGCTTTCAACCACACAGATAATGGAATTATCTCTTCTGTTATCATTACAAATCGAACACAACTCATAATCGGAAAGATTATGGCATATCTGACATTCCTTAATCTCTGCTCTCAGCTTTTGGATGGCTGTAGCAAATTGATTGGTAACTTCCAAGGGTTGTTTTAGGAGATGAAGTACGAGTCGCAAGGCAGTTCTTTTGCCAATGCCAGGCAATTGGGCAAAAGAACTCACTGCATTTTCAACTAAATTGGAGGAAAATCTCATTCGATAATTTATAATCCTAGTATTGCTGGACTCATTCCCATACTGCTGAATCCACCGTCGTTATATAAATTTTGCATGGTCACCATCCGAGTTAAATCGGAGAACATAGTAACACAATAATCTGCACAAGACAATGCCGAAGCATTTCCTAGTGGAGACATTTTGTCTGCATAATCGAAAAATTCTTTAAATCCTTTTACACCACTACCAGCAGTTGTGAAAGTAGGGGATTGTGATATGGTGTTGACTCTGACTTTCTTTTGTACGCCATAATGGTAGCCAAAGCTTCTTGCAAAAGATTCCAAAAGTGCCTTAGATTCAGCCATTTCGCTATAATCAGGAAAAACTCTTTGTGCTGCAATATAGGTTAATGCCAAAATACTTCCACCTTCGTTTATCGCATCCAATTTCATCATGGTTTGCATCATTTTGTGGAATGAAATAGCGGATACATCAAAGGTTTTTAACATCCATTCATGATTCAAGTCGGTATAATCTTTTCCTTTTCTTACATTGATGGACATCCCGATTGAATGTAAAACGAAATCTATTTTTCCACCAAGTGCTTCCATTGATTTTGTGAAAAGATTCTCCAAATCCTCCATTGAGGTCGCATCAGCAGGGATAATTTCTGCATTCAATTTGGTTCCCAATTCGTTGATTTGTCCAAATCGCATCGCAACTGGAGCATTCGTTAAAGTGATTTTAGCACCTTCTTCCACACATCTTTCTGCCACTTTCCAAGCAATAGATTGCTCATCTAAAGCTCCGAAAATAATTCCTCTTTTACCTTGTAATAGATTGTTAGCCATTTTAATATTTTTAAGCAATTTATTATTTCAATTAAAAAATCAAATTTAGTGATATTTTTTGGCTCAATGATATATATAATAGAAAATTATGAAGATTCTTCTCTAATGAAAATGGTGATTGTAAAAAACTATATTTAATTTTCATCAAATCTTAAATCAAACTTTTGTCTTAATGTTTCCAAAACATTATTTTGCTCTACCATTTTTTGATATTTTTCCCGATCAGTAAGGGGAACAAATGGCTTGGGAGCATCTGTGTTTATCGGTTTTAAGGATGTATCTATATCGATTCTGATATAAACTTTCTCATTATCTATCGACTGGTGAAAATAAGGTTTCAACGTTGGTTCTTCCTCTAAAATGCCTTTCTGCAAGGTGGATCCAACCGTAATTACCAAAAACTGTTTGTTCTCAGTGACTGAAATTTTGGCATCTTGAAATATTGCAACTAAATCATTACCAGCTATTTCTTTCAAATATCCATTAATAATTTGATTTGCTTTTTCTAAAGTGAGTTCTTCCTCTTTTTTTCCCAAAGAGGCATTATTCGAAACTTCTTCATGGATGCTATCCAACAAACTTGTCTTTTTGATAATGGGTTTTACAGTAGTAGATTCCCCTTTTTTTACCTCCAATTCAATAGGTTTGCCTAATTCTACTTTTTCAGCAACTTTATGAATGGCTTGAGGTGGTGCTTCATATTGTTTTGGAGGGGTTGCCGTCAGGTCAAGATTTTTTTTTTCAGTAGATTCAGTTAGCAAAGATTTTTTGGACAAATCAACTGCATATTGAATATAAGTCATTTTTATCAATGTCATCTCAACATGGAGTCTCTTGTTACGAGCCATTTTGAAATGAATATCGCATTCATTACAAATATTAAGAGCAGTCAAAAGCAAACTAATCGGTGTGATGATAGCTTGTTGGAAATATCGTTCGGTCAATGCTTCACCAGCATCCAGCAGCATATGTGTTCGGCTATCTTTGCAGACTAATAGATTTCTGATATGCTCTGCCAGCCCCAAAATAAAAGTGTCCGCCTCAAATCCTTTTTGCTGAATTTGATCGAATTGGAGCAAAATGCTAGCAACATCTGATGCCATCAATGCATCTATAGTTTTGAAAAAATAATCATAATCCAAAATATTCAGATTGGAGATCACATCGTCGTAGGTCAATGTCTTTCCACTGAAACTGACTATCCTATCAAATATAGACAAAGCATCTCTCAAAGCACCATCTGCTTTTTGAGCAATAATATGCAAAGCATCTGGCTCCGCCTGAATATTTTCTTTTTCGCAGATTCCTTTCAGATGCTGAGCAATATCTGCAACCTGGATTCTTTTGAAATCATAAATTTGACATCTGGATAAGATGGTAGGGATTATTTTTTGCTTTTCAGTTGTTGCCAATATGAAAATGGCATAGGGAGGTGGCTCTTCCAATGTTTTCAAAAAAGCATTGAAAGCGGCAGTTGATAGCATATGCACCTCATCGATGATATACACCTTATACCTTCCTTGTTGCGGCGGAAACCTCACTTGCTCTGTGAGAGCTCTTACGTTTTCTACCCCGTTATTAGAGGCAGCATCTAGTTCGATGATATTAAAAGAAGCATTTTCATTGAAGGATTTGCAGGGTCCACAGGTGTTGCAAGCCTCGAATTCGGCAGTCTTATTTTCACAATTCACCAATTTTGCAAGAATACGGGCACAGGTCGTTTTCCCCACTCCTCTGGGTCCACAAAACAAAAAAGCATGAGCCAAATGGTCGCTTTTTAGAGCATTCTTCAAGGTATGAGAAATGTGGGACTGCCCTACAACATCATCAAATCGTAAAGGTCTATATTTTCTTGCCGATACTACAAATTCACTCATATTTGCAAATATGCTGTAAAATTAAATAATTTTAAGCACCTTTGTTGACTAAAAATAAATTTAAAATTTAATAAAGCTTTGGAGCATGGCTAGGTTCGTTTTTGTGTTACTTTTTTTAATGAGTGCAAATCAAATTTTTGCTCAAAATAGCAATCCCACCCAATTTGCAAATTATATCACCGAAACTGACTTGCATAGGCACTTAGCAGTGCTCACCTCGGATAGTTTGGAAGGCAGAGAGACAGGGTCAGATGGCTTGAAGAAAGCTTCCAATTATATTATCCATCAACTAAATGAAATGGGAGCAAAGCCAGTTGGAGACAATGGTTTTTTTCAAACAATAGAATTTGTTAAACAAGAATGGGACACCATACGACTAAAAAGTGACAATAGTTCTTTTCGGCATTTAATGGAATATTACGCTATTCCGGGCAATAATCCAAAGGTGACAATATCGGCTGAGGAAATCTATTTTGGCGGCTATGGAATTGATAATGAAGTATATAGCGATTACAAAAAGCATGACTTCAGCGGTAAAGTATTGTTGGTTTTTGCAGATGAGCCAAGGTTGGACGACACCCTATTTTTATTTAGTGGCAAAAATAAACCTGCTCCATTTTCTTCCATTGATGCCAAACTAAAAGCAGCGGCGAGTCATGGAGTGAAGACATTACTAATAATTGATCCTAATTTTTTAGTAAACACCAATGAATTGAGGAAAACGATTTTTTCCAATAGACTGAGCTTGCCATCAGATGATTTTAAAACGACTAATATTTTGCCTCATCTGTTTTTATCAACGGAGTCAGTCAAGAAGCTAGTTGGAAATCATTTGGATAGCATCATAGCCAGAAGGGAAATGATTCAACAAGAGAGAAAATATAATGACTACCAAATGCCCATGAATTTATTTATAAAAATGGTACCCAAAGTCACTAGAACCGTTGCTGGAAACGTGGTAGGGATGATAGAAGGAAGCGATAAAATCCTTAAATCAGAAATTGTTGTTGCCAGTGCTCATTATGACCATTTGGGCAAAAGAGGGGATTCGGATATTTTTCATGGTGCCGATGATGATGGCTCTGGCTCCGTGTCTGTTTTAGAAATTATGGAATCGATGAGCAAAGCCAAAAAAGCAGGAGTGGGTCCAAAGAGAAGTGTGGTTGGCATTTGGTTTTGTGGAGAAGAAAAGGGCTTGCTGGGGTCGAGATATTATGTAAATCACCCTTTGGTTTCTTTAGAAAAGACAATAGCAGATGTGAATATAGACATGGTGGGCAGGATAGATTCACAACATTTAGACAAAAAAGAGTACGTCTATTCCATAGGCTCAGGAAAAATCAGTAAGGATTTGTATGATTTGAACGAAGCGGTCAATACAAAATATAGCAACCTGACCCTCGATTACACTTACGATGATGAAAAAGATCCCAATCGGTTTTATTATCGCTCCGATCATTACAATTTTGCTGAGAAAGGCATTCCAATCGTCTTTTTCTTCAATGGCGTTCATCCCGATTATCATCGAGTTACCGATACCATCGAAAAAATCGATTTTCCAGTACTAACCAAAAGAGCTAAACATGCCTTTTATTTAATTTGGGAAATAGCGAATAAGTTGGATCGGTTGAAATAAAAGAGTTTGTAAAATTTGGATAATTTATTGAAAAATAGACTGGTAGGAGCTTCCTGTCAGTCTATTTTTTTTGAATAACACGATGAAAAAATTTGGTTATTGATAAAAAATTGCTATATTTGAAATCGCATTAATCTTTTCTATTTAATAATATAATTACCAATGAATAAATACATCAAAATAATTGCTTTTCTATTTGTTTTCATTCAATGCTCGATTAATATTTTGAATGCACAGCTTTACGATAAAAATTGGGTAATGGGTTTTGGTGGTTATCTAGGTTATCCAGGTTTTATCCTTAGCTTTGATCAAAACGGTTTAACACAAAAAGTTACAAATACCAAAATGAGAATGTCTTTGACAAATATTAGTATGAGTAATGAAAAGGGAGAGTTGCAGTTTTATACTAACGGTCAAAAAGTTCTAAATAATAAAAATCAATTAATAGAGAATGGGTATAATTTATTAGATAATAATCTATTTATAAATCAAAACAATGATGATTATTCAAAAGACTATGTTTTTACTGCAGCTTTTGAGTGTTTCCAAGATACAAAAAACAAGAATTTGTATTATCTATACCAAGATTATTACGATACACTAAATATTTCAATTAATAGAAGAATCGGATACCAATTTGCAGTAACTAAATTGACACTAACTAAAATTGATATGAGCAAATGGGGGGCTTGGAAAAGTTATTTATAAAAATAAAAAGATATATGATAGCCAAAATTATTATAAAAAGGTATCCGTTCAACATGCAAATGGACAATATTGGTGGTCTATTCTGAATCATATAAATGGAAAAGATTATACAGTGTTATTAATAGATAATGATAGTATTAAAAATCAAAAAAAATATTCATTAGACTTTAGTAGTAAAACACAACATGGTCAAGCGGAAACACAAAAATGTATTTCTCAGGATGGTTCTTTATATCTTGATTTAAGAGGGAATGATGAAATAAGAATATTTGATTTTGATAGGTGTTCAGGCAAATTGGAATTAAAAAGAAAAATTCCGTTTATTGATGATAAAGTAAATAACAAATCCTTTATATGGGGTAGTATAGCAATTGCCATATCATCAAACAATAGATTTATTTATCTAGGTAGAAGTGTATTAAACAGTGTAAATCCGGATGAATTTTACACATACCTTTTACAATTAGATTTAGAAGATAATGACCCCTGGAAAAACAGAATAGTTATAACAGATGATCTTTACTACATAGAGGAAGGTAGTGGAGAAAAATATGGAGTATATATTTGGCATTTTCAACAGGGTATGGATGGTAAATTGTATTTTATTGCTGGAGGAGATAATACTCCATTATATGTTATCCAAAACCCCAATAAAAAAGGGAAGGAATGTGGTTTTTGTGATACTTGTATTATTTTGCCATCTTATAATTCAATTAGCATACCCAATTTTCCCAACTACCGCCTCGGACCCCTCAAAGGTAGCCCTTGTGACACCATCTTAGGCGTCGCCAACCAAGAGCTGAACTCAGAAAAAGATAATAAATATGCCTTAAAAGTATCCCCCAACCCCGCCACAGATCGGCTCGTCATAGAGGTTACAATGAAAGATTATAGCCAAAAAGATACGGAGCTCTTGCTTTATGACATCACTGGCAAGGAAGTACTCCCGAACGGTCGGGATGTAAAATTACCAGAGTATGCTTATATTAGCTATATGGATGTGAGTAAACTCCCTACAGGCATCTATACTTTGCATCTCAAGGTTCATGGGCAGACGGTGGCAACAGATAAGGTGGTGGTGATGAGGTAGGTGTTGGATCCCGATTGTTCGGGAGTGGGAGTTGTTGATGTGTTGATATGATTATTTGGTAAATTTGGTTTATCCTGAAAGCTATATGCAATGAAAAGTACAATTAATTTTTCTGATTTACCCAACGGAAATTATTTTTTCAATGTCTTTAATAAAGAAGGAAAAATTATAGAAAATCAAAAATGTATTATTCAACACTAAATTTTAGAAAATGAAAATTAGAATATTTATTTTTTTTATTGTTATCTATGCTGGATGCTGTAAAGAAAAGAATACTAATATAAATACTTCTGCTCCAGTAAATTGTGTGCAATTAGCCGAAAGCTTAAACAGTGCTGATAATGTTTATGCTAAAGTTCTTATTGATTCCATATGTCAAACATTACCAGCCAAGAAGACTAATAGCGATCCATTTGGGCATAAAATCAATACTGATACATTATTTTTTAAACTCAAAAGTGCTTGCAGCGAAATGACCTTTGAATTAAATTGTTATGCATGTTCAAAATACGGACCTCTAAGGTCTTTTATAACTGTAAATAGCAAATCCATTCAAACAACTTTTGAGTTGGAAGTGGAAAATACATTTATGAAGTTTTATAGAAAGTAAATTACTTTATCAATAATATTCCGATTAGATACTTTCTGATATCTCTGGTAAAAATGTACTCCCGAATGTTCGGGAGGTAATTCGATATATTTGGGGATCCCCCGAATGTTCGGGAGGTAATTCGATTTATACCGATAATTAGAAAACCCCGAAATTTTGGGGATGAACTGGAGTATGTCATTGAATATCAACAATATGTAAGTATAAAATAGCTGTAGACTATATTAACGAAGCCCAAAAAAATTGAAAAATTATCTTTTATTTTTAAAAAAAGCCTTTAACAACAAGGATGCTTCATCGGCAAATAAACCCTCTGAAACTTCTGTTTTGGGATGATAAATAGTGGGAGAATACAATCCACAACCCCTTTTTTCGTCTTTGGTGGCAAAAACTACCCGACCCATTTGTGACCAAAACAAAGCTCCTGCACACATCGGGCAAGGCTCTAGGGTGACGTACAAAGTACATTCATTCAAATATTTGCTACCCAAAAATTCTGCAGCAGCACTAATCGCTAATAATTCAGCATGAGCCGTTGGGTCGTTCAATTGTTGCACACTATTCCTAGCTTTAGCAATGACCACATTTTTGCTAACAATGACTGCCCCAACTGGTACTTCATCCTGTTCGTAAGCCATTTTTGCTTCCAACATTGCCATTCTCATAAAAGAATCATCACTATAGATGCTAAAGTTCATTTTCGAATATTTAGGGGGCAAAGTACATATTTTTAATAAATCGAAAAAAAAATTCAACTTTTATAACAAGATTTTGATAACAATTATCCTAACTTTGCACATGGAAAGAGAAAATTCTACATTTTACCCAAAAATAATAAGTGATTCTATCACTTTCGACGATGTCCTGCTCATACCTTCCTATTCGGAGGTGCTTCCTAGAGAAGTGGATATTTCTACACAACTTACAAAAGGGTTAAGACTGAATGTCCCTATCGTTTCAGCTGCGATGGATACGGTGACTGAAAGAGATTTAGCGATTGCTATTGCTCGACAAGGAGGGATAGGTTTTATCCACAAAAATATGACGATCGAAGCCCAAGCCGAACAGGTGAGAGGGGTGAAAAGGTCTGAAAGTGGGATGATTATCGACCCAGTTACTTTGACAGGTGATGCAAATGTTGGTCAAGCTCTTCAGCTAATGAAGCAATATAGCATTGGAGGTATTCCTGTGGTGGACGAAAAGGGTAAATTGATTGGAATTCTGACTAATAGAGACCTACGTTTCGAAAAAGATAATACGAAATTGGTGAAGCAAGTGATGACGACCAAGGATTTGGTGACGGCACCAGTGGGCACCACTTTCGCCAATGCAAGAGATATTTTGCAGGAGCATAAAATCGAAAAACTTCCCGTAATAGATAACAATGGAAAATTAATAGGCCTCATTACGTATAAGGATTTGATGAAAATCAAGAGCAATCCGAATGCCTGCAAAGATCAACATGGCAGATTGGTGGTGGGTGCTGCAGTTGGAGTGACCAAAGATATTATGGATAGAGTGTCGGCCTTAGTAGGCGTTGGGGTGGATGTGATTTGTGTTGATACGGCTCATGGGCATTCGAAAGGTGTTTTGGATGCAATAAAATTGGTGAAAAAAACCTACCCAGATTTGCAAGTAATTGGTGGAAACGTGGCTACTGGAGAAGGAGCTAAAGCTTTGGCATTGGCTGGAGTAGATGGCGTGAAAGTAGGCGTTGGTCCAGGAAGTATCTGTACCACAAGGATTGTTGCAGGTGTGGGAGTTCCGCAGTTAACGGCAATCATGGATGCTTCGAAAGCATTAATAGGCTCCGATGTGCCAATTGTAGCAGATGGTGGAATCCGATATACTGGAGATATTGCTAAAGCAATAGCTGCAGGAGCAAGTACGATTATGGCAGGATCCTTATTTGCTGGGGTAGAAGAAGCTCCGGGAGAAACGATTATTTTGGACGGCAGAAAATTCAAAGTATATCGAGGCATGGGCTCATTGGGAGCAATGGAGTTGGGCTCGAAAGACAGATATTTTCAGGATGTGGAAGACGATATCAAAAAGTTGGTTCCAGAAGGTATCGAAGGTAGAGTGCCATTTAAAGGCTCCTTATCAGAAGTGATGGTACAATATACAGGAGGTTTGAGAGCAAGTATGGGTTATTGTGGTGCAAATACCATCAACGAATTGCAGAATGCTCGATTTGTAAAAATCACAACTTCTGGTATCAATGAAAGCCATCCACACAATATTACCATAACGAAAGAATCGCCAAATTATAGCAGAAGATAGCAATAACTTAAACTTGTGTTAAAATCTTAGAATAAAGATTGATTTTACTATTTTTGTAGTTAGGTACTAACCTGAATATGAATAAAAAAGCAATAGTTATTGTAATAGGGCTGATGGCGGCAGCTTTGATTGGTCTTGCAGTTTTGCAGATTTATTGGATTAGCTGGTCTATCGAATTGAATGAAGATCAATTTGACAAGAATATTTATGCATCACTGAATCGTATTTCGGATAGAATCGAAAGAGACGAAGTGGATGAAGCCCTAAATATCTTGAGCAACCTTGCGGATCCCTCCTCTTTGGTTATCAAACAATCAGAAACGGATAATTCTAAAAATAATTTTTCAGTTGAAGCCTCTTACGACAAGTATTTGAATTCGGATACGACTACCTACTTGGGAAAAGAGTTTCTGAAAATGTACAGCAGCAACCATTGCAACGATCCCAATTGTAAGACCTGTAAATTCAAACGGAAAAAGACTTTGATTGATTTTATTGCACTAAAAAATGAAATCATTCCACGACCTTTATCTGAGAGAATCAACCTGAAAAGTCTCGATTTGTGCATTCGACAAGAAATGGCAAAAAGTGGGATAAATGCGAAATACAACTATGGCGTCTTTGATGATGAAACACAAACATTAATTATCAGAGACAATCAATTTATTAAAACGGATGCTGTAAAAGCAGTGGTAAGCCCAGATATTAGCGATCCTTTATATCAAACGAAGTTTAAAGTTGGGCTATTTTCAGATAGTAAAATTACGGGGCATCCTCCAGGATTGCTTTTTATCAATTTTCCGGGAAAATCAGGTTTGATTTGGTCGTCAGTTTGGAAGACTTTGATTGCATCCATTATTTATTTAGGGTTGATTTTGTATTGCTTTATTTATGTAATCAAAACCATTTTCAAACAAAAGAAAGTGTCGGAGATGAAGAATGACTTCATTAACAACATGACTCATGAGTTCAAAACTCCAATTGCAACTATCTCATTAGCAGCAGATTCTATCACCAGCCCATCCATACTGGCCAATCCAGAAAAAATAAAAAGATTTGCAGATATCATTCGCCAAGAAAATAAGCGGATGAATGGGCAGGTAGAGAAAGTACTACAAATGGCGTTGCTAGATCGGAATGAATTCAAATTGAAATTGATGCCCATCAATGCTCACGATGTCATAAATTCTGCAATTCAAAACTTTAGCTTACAGGTAGAGCGAAGAGGAGGACAGATAACTGCCGATTTAAAAGCATTAAACCCTTTTATTGAAGCGGATATGACCCATTTGACGAGTATGATCCACAATTTATTGGATAATGCAAATAAATATTCCAATGAAGAGCCTAAAATATCTGTGATTACTAGGAATGTTCCGATGGGAATTGAAATCACTGTAAAAGATAATGGAATTGGGATAGACAAAGAGTCCAAAAAAATGATCTTTGACAAATTTTTCAGGGTACATACAGGTAACTTACATGATGTGAAAGGATTTGGTTTGGGGCTGACATATGTACGTACCATGATGTTGGCACACAAAGGGAGCATTGATTTGGTGAGTGAATTAGGAAAAGGAAGTAGTTTTATTTTGACTTTTCCGTTTAAAGTAAATCCCGAAAGTACTTTATAATCAATACATTATAATTAACAATAAAATATATTTAAATTTATTGAAGATTTTAAATAATATTTGAAAATAAAATTCCATTAAATACGTTTTAACAAAACCATAACATATTTTAATTGACAAAACCAACTTAACTCTTATCTATGGCATCTGCGAATCAGAGAATATTATTAGTAGAAGACGACCAAAATTTTGGAGACGTACTCCGATCTTATCTTGAAATGAATGACTATGATGTAACGTTAGCTACAGATGGAAATTCTGGATTAGAAGCATTTAAAAAAGGAGCATTCGATCTGTGTATATTCGATGTCATGATGCCCAAGAAGGATGGCTTTACCTTAGCAAAGGAAATCCGAGAAAAAAATACCGAAATTCCAATCGTCTTTTTAACTGCGAAAGTGATGAAGGAGGATATTTTGCAAGGATTCAAAATTGGGGCAGATGATTATATCACCAAACCTTTCAATTCTGAAGAGTTGCTGCTTAGAATACATGCAATCTTAAAAAGAAGCCAAAAAGGAATTTCTATTGCAAAAGATGATATGAAAGATTACCAAATTGGTGATTATCATTTTAATTTTCCATTGCGAATTCTATCTTTAAATGGAGTAGAAACCGCCAAGTTATCTCCTAAAGAAGCCTTATTACTCAAATTATTTTGTTTGAATATAAATGAAGTACTTTCTAGATCGGAAGCTTTGAGTAAGATTTGGGGAGAGGATAACTATTTCACAGCGAGAAGTATGGATGTCTTTGTAACAAAATTGAGAAAATATCTAAAAGACGATCCGAACATCGAAATCGTGAATATCCACGGCAATGGTTTTCAATTGTTTGTGAAATCGAGTGATAATTAGCTTGCAAATGGATTGGAATGGGTGAAAATCTATTTATTTAAATTTTCGAGTTGACTTTCATCCATTTCTCCAAACCAACTGGTGATTTTTTGTTTTGCGTTTTCTTTCACTTGTGCATTGATATAAACTGCAACTGTAGCAAGACCAAATCCTAACATCGCCATATCATCCGTATATCCTAAAACTGGAGTAAGGTCGGGAATGAAATCAATCGGTGAAATTAAATAACCAAGGACACCAGTGATGATACTTTTTGCCCAAAATGGTGTTTCTGGTCTTTTGAAGGCATAAAACAAGAGTAATGCAGTATAAACGACTTTTAAACCAGCTTTTTTAGCATATTTTGTAATCTTATTCCAAAATTTTGACTCGGAAAATTCTTTTTTGTAGCCCTCTAATTCGCTTTCGTTAAAATAGTCCATCATATTAATTTTTTAACTATCAATTCAATTAATTACCTTTAACCGAATTTTATTTTAAAACAATTTCAATTTCTTTAAAGTTTCCATGTCAGTACTGAAAAAACTTGCAGGTGACACATTAATCTACGGACTTAGTAGTATTATCGGCAGAATGCTCTATTTTCTGCTCATGCCGCTACATACCACTATGTTGGACAAAAGAGAATTTGGAAATGTTACAGAAATATATTCCTATACCGCTTTCTTAATCGTAATTTTTACTTATCGTTTCGAAACTGCCTTTTTTAGATTTGGAGCCAATGAAAATAAGCATAAAACTTATGACACAGCTCTGATGTCAATTGTGGGTACTACTTTAATTTTTGGAACTTTGCTTCTTTTCTTTTCCCCACAGATTGCCACTTCGATTGGGTTTAAAGCAAAACCAGAATATATCAGTTTCATAGCAATTACCTTGTCTCTGGATGCCTTGGCAGAAATTCCAATGGCTCGGCTACGATTAGAAAATAGAGCCAAAAGATTTGTGGTTATTCGCCTTTTTAATATTGGGATAAATGTGCTTGCCAATTTATATTTTCTGTGGTGGGTACCTAATCATGGCGAACCGCCAAGTTGGTTTACACCCAAATATGGAGTCGGTTACATATTGATTTCCAATATATTAGCTAGTTTTTCCACTTTGATTTTATTATTGCCTGAATATCGGAAGTGCAAATTTTTATTTGATTGGGAGACTTGGAAAACGATGTTTGATTATTCTTGGCCCCTTATTGTAGTTGGAATGGCTGGTATAATTAATGAGACTTTTGATAGAAGTATTTTTAAATGGGTGTCCCCATTTGGATTAGCAAAAAATGAGGCTTTGCTGGGGGAATATGGAGCAGCCTACAAGCTGACCATGATTCTTACCCTCTTCACTCAAGCCTATAGGATGGGTGCTGAGCCTTTCTTTTTTAAATCCAAAAACGATGAGAATGCTCCTAAAATATATGCTTTAGCCACCAAATATTTTGCATTGGTTGCTTCGATAGGGATGCTAGCCACCTTGCTCTATTTGGATTTGTTAAAAAGAATTTTGATTCATCCCAAACTTTGGCAAGGGATTGGGGTAGTGCCCATTTTACTTTTAGCAAACCTATGTTTGGGATTATATTATAATGTATCCATTTGGTATAGAATAAAAGACAAGACAAAAATCGGCTTGTATATTAGTCTTATCGGGGCAGCGACTACCATATTTTTCAATTATTATTGGATTCCCAAAATTGGTTATATGGGTTGTGCCTGGGCAACTTTTTTATGCTATGCTGTAATGTTGATTTTATGCTATCGGGTGGGACAGAAGTATTATAAAATTTCTTATCCTGTGGCAAATATTATTTGGTATATCAGCCTAGCTTTTGGATTTTATTTATTTTCACTCATTTTGCCCCCTTTGCGACTTTTGCCTAAATTGTTCATTCATAGTTGTTTGTTCCTAATATATTTAGGCGTTTTATACGTAGTGGAAAAGGATAATTGGAAAAAAGATTTCAAACAAGTGATATAAACTTTCGTAGTTTAAATATTCATTAACACATTACTATTGACTTTACTAAATAAAATCCCATAATTTTACACCTAATTAAATTTTATTATGAAATCATTTTATGCTATCTTGTTTTTTGTAGCTTTTGCTATTCCTTCATTTAGCCAATCCCCTGCTACTTCTACTCAATCAATACAATATGTAAAAGAGACATCTAGGCCAGAGAGTAAAGTAGAAAAGAAATTTCCTTTCGATATTGCTTTAAAAAATGCAGATGGAAAAGAATTTGTTTCTAATAAGATTTTGAAAAAGAATGGCAAACCCACCATTTTAATGTTTTGGCTGACGACTTGTGGACCTTGCAGGATGGAATTAGAAGCGATAAAAGGAAAATATGCTGTTTGGACAAAAGAGGCAAAATTTAACTTTTATGCAATATCAACAGATTGGTTAGAGAATTCAACAAAATTTGAAGATAGGGTAAAAGCTGAAAAATGGCCATTTGATGCTTATCACGATTTCAATAGAGAATTCAAATATGTTATGCCAGGAGGATTAAATGGATTGCCTCAAGTTTTTGTTTTGAATAAGGAGGGAGAAATCATTTATCATAAAAGAAAGTATATCCCTGGGGATGAGGATACTTTGATAGATGAAATCAAGAAATTGCAATAGAGGATTACACCAAATTCCTAATTTGCTTAATATCTTCTTGAATATTAGAGGAATAAATCGGTGCATACACATTAGCTTGTAAATGCATCACCACATTTTGCCAATTGTTTGCTTTTACCTCGTCCATACCTTTTTGAATCAATAGCGTAGCTATATTTTTGGAAACGTATTCTGTGGTGTGAATATCATAACTTTTACAAAGGAATTCTTGAACAATCGTCGATAAATCATTGTAAGACATTGACTTATCATTAAGCTTGTTTAGGAAAGACTTGCTGTCTAATTTAGTAGAATTTTCTGATTTTTTTAAAATTTTAGTAAAAGTAAACCAAGATGCCACCGCTATTAGACTTATGATAGAAAAGGCAATAAGCCATTTATTATTAGTAGTTTTTGTATCCTTATTTAAGGTGTTCAAGCTATAATTTTGTACCTGAATCTTCGGAACTATGCAAGAACTATTTGCAAATTCTCCCTTGTATGGGTCAAAATAGACAAAATTTGGTTCGATAGAGAAAGTACCTATTTTTTTTGGAACAATTGTGTATTCTATTGATTTTGAAGAAATTAAATATTCTCCTTCTTCTTTGAATAGCTCTTCAGTGATTTTAGGCTCGAAGACATCAAAACTATCTGAGGGACTCAAAAAAGTTGGAAACAACCGATTGGGGTCTCCATCACCATTTACGGTTATTTTCAAAACAGTCGGTTTTCCTAAAGCGATATTTGATTGAGAGAGTTGAAAACTTGTGGAATAATTCCCTACTGCTCCATTGAAATTATCATCCGTAACTTCTGGAATTTTCAGAATTTCAATTTGATTTGCAGTTGATTTTACTTTGACTTCCTTCGTCTCTTCCATTCCCCAAAATGAGTCGCCACTATCTGGAATACTGACCAAAACAGTTAATTCCAGCGGTTCAATTGTCGAAATACCGTCTTGTTGCGAAAATAAAGAAACTTTTTTAATGGTATATTTCAAATATTCTACATTATCAATGATTTCAGTTTGATTGGAGGTCCATTGTACATTTCTGTTTTTTACAAAAAAACCTTTATAATCATCTTCCTTTTCCAATCTCAAATCCTGAACTGGGACATTAGAGAATAATTCATAATTCAAAACCACTTGCTGACCCACATAAGCTTTTGATAAAGAAGGAGTTGCTCTTAAAAAAACCTTTGGTGTGATTGATTTTCCAGATCTTGCAATTTTATTTTGTTTGGATATTGCAGTTATAGTAATTGTATTTGTTTTATACCACTGGTTATTAACTTTTATGGAGGCAGCTTTGATGGTTAAATTCCCTTTTGATTTTGGACGAATGATGTAACTATATCCAAAAGAACGAGAAACATTTTCATTAATTACAGTGGTGCTAATACTCTTTGAGGGACCACTTAAAATATCAAATCCTTCAAAATCTGGGGCTTTAAAATCAGTTCCAACCCCATTTTTTAGTGTGAAACTTACTTCTACATAGCCATCGATAGGAACTTGCTTGTTAGACACAGTTGCATCGAAGGTAATGGACGATTGTCCAAAAACCAAAGAAGAGAAGCACAATAGAAATAGAACTAAAACAGCTTGTTTCAATTTTTAAAAATGTTGTTTATATTTTAATAGTTTTACGTTCTTTTTTAGCTGGAGGTGTTTCTATTGGAGCTTTTTTTCTTTGCATATCATTCCAGTCGCCAAAATTTAGTTCATTTGATTTGTTTGGAATTTCTTGTTTTATCCCTTCTGGATTGGGATAAACAGATATTGTGATGGGTTTTGTCAAAAATTCTTTCCCATCGATCATTATGGATGCAGGTTTTATTTCATATTTCCCAACATTTTTGGGCTCCAAAATATAGGTATAAGTAGCTTTTTGTTTCATATCCCCATTGATAATCTGAATGCTAGAAGATTGGTTTGGACCGCTCAATACCTCAAATCCATCAAAACGAGGAGGCTCAAATCCTTTAGATTTTCCATTTTCAATTAAAAATTCAACTTCTATCGGATTACCTAACAATACAGAATCTGTACTTACTGAAACATCAAATTTGGGTGCATTTTGCCCAAATATTATTTGAACTGAACTACATATTAAAAAAAGAAAAAATAATTTTTTCATATTCTTTGTATTGATTAAAGCACAAAATTAGCAGAAACCATTAAATTTTTCAAGCAGTAAAGCTAGTTGAATAAAATTTTAGACTAAGGATTTACTTTCATTTTATTTAAAATTACCAATCTTTGCTGGCTCTTCCATTTTTTGGAGTCCCTTTTCTAATTTTTTCTTGGGTCTTTTTGTCTTGTTCGTCCATGAGTTGCATGAGTCGTTTGGCTTCATCTTCAGGCATTTTTTGTTGTTTCTGTTGGTTTTGAGGGTCCTGTTTTTGTTGTTGATTTTGTTTTTGTTGCTGTTGATTTTCCTGCTGTTGTAATTGGAGCATCTTTTTTGCCAGCATCAAATTTTTCTTTGTTTCAAAATCATTTGGCTTCAACTTTAGAGGATTGTTGATAAGCATCTACACTTTTATCATAAGCTTTTTGTTGAAAATAGCTATTCCCAATGTTGTGATATGCTTTTGATTTGAGATTGTTGTTTTCAGTATTTTTTATTGCATCATTGTAATTAGTGATTGCATCATCTTGTTTTTCAAGCTGATATAGAGCATTCCCTAAATTGTATTTTGAAATATCTGTTAAGTTTTGCTCTTTAGTAGCTTTCTGATAATATTGAGCTGCAGCATCATATTTTTTGTTTTTGTAAGCTATATTACCTTCGTTGATAATACTTTTTTCCATGCTTTGTGCAAGTAAACCAATTGGGAAAAACAATATTATACTGATTAATAATTTCATGCAAGCAATGTTTTTCTATTGTTGGATATAAATACTTCTAATAATAATATCAAAAATGCTGCACCCACTAGCCACTGGAAATAGCTATCATAAGTGGTATATCTACTTTTTTTACTACTTGATTCCAAATGTGTTAGACTACTTTTGATTTCATTCACAGCATTATTATCAGAGCTGATGTTGATATATTTACCATCACCATATTTCGCCAAAGACTTTAAGGTCTCATCATCAAATTTTGTGATAACTGGCTGCCCATTCTCATCTCTTTTCAAATCTTTGAAATCTCCTTTGTCAATTAGAATTTGCCCACCTTCTGCTGTGCCGACCCCCAAGGTAATAATACTTATCCCTTGGTCAGATGCTTTACTAGATATTCCTTTGAAATCATCTTGATGATCTTCGCCATCCGACACCAAAATCATACTTTTTTTACCTACTTCAGATTGATCTAAGGTGTTCTTCGTCAGCCTGATTGCATCTCCAATGGAAGTGCCTTGCACCCCCACCATATCTGGATTGGCACTTTTAATAAATACCATCACTGCATTGATATCCGAGGTGAGCGGCATTTGCAAATAGGCTTTTCCAGCAAATAGTACCAATCCAAATCGGGTATTGTCCAGTTGCTGGATAAGTTGGATTAATACTTGTTTAGCTCTATCGAGTCTGCTTGGGACCACATCATTTGCCAACATGCTATTTGATACATCTAATGCGATAAACAAATCTCTTTGGTTGGATTCCACCTCGATCAACTTGTCCCCTTTTTGCGGATTTGCTAAAGCAACTATCAGCAAAGCTGCAGAGCATAGCCACAGCAAATATTTTATCCTAAATCTTTTATAGTCAATAGAATATAACAATCCTAGATTCTCTTTCGAGAAAAAACTATCAAGTTTTTTGGTTTTAAAATATTTAACCAATTCTATTGCTATTGCAAGAATGAGTATCAATATTAAAAAATAAAGAAAATTCGGATTCTCAAAGCGATACATAATTTCTATATACTATTTTGGAGCAAGTGCTTCTTCTAAATATCCTCCAAAACCTGTTCTTTTAATTGTTGTGACGGGTTGAAACTTCTTGTTGATCACCAATCTTTCAGTAGGATTTACGATGAAAATATAAGGTTGATCCTCATAAATTGCCTGTTGCATTTTCTGATAAAGATCTTTTCTTAAATTATCATCATTCGTATCTCTTATAGTTTCTAACATTTTATCCGTTTCTGGAGTCCCAAATCCAGAGGTGTTGCTGCCATCAGGAGTATCGGAAGACCGATGCCATGCCTGAAATAAATTGGGAGTGCTGAGGTCAGCAACGGATGCCATCAGGTACATTTCAAAATTTCTAGTTTTCACTTCACTTTTGATTGCTGCCATATCTTTCGGAACAATATCCAATACTACACCAGCTTTCCTACAGTTTTCTTGATACATCAAAGTCACATCTTTTCCAGCACCTTGAGGAGCATATAACAATTGGATTTTCAAGTCAGTCAATTTTCCATTGATGGTTTTATCTAAAACACCATCGCCATTAGAATCTTTCCAACCTGCTTCAGCAAATAGATTTTTTGCCTGATCTGGGTCGTATTTTATGGGTTTCAATGTATTATTTGCAAATGGATTGGTATTCAAAATTGGTCCAGTCACTGGCTTTGCAAATCCTTTCATCACTTTGCTAATGACGACGTCCACATCCAAAAGGTGTGCCATTGCTTTTCTTACCTTTACGTCAGCCAATTTATCATTTTTAGTGTTGAAAACGTAGTAAGAATATTGTAAAGTCGCTGGATTTTCAAAATTATACTTTTCTTTTACTGCGGCATCATTTTGTAATGCAATAAAATTATCAGGCTTGATAGACCCCACTACATCCAAATTGCCATTTTTTATTTCAGCAATCGTTGCCGCATCATCTTTCAATATTTTGTAATACAACTGATTCGGAATGGCAGTCAACATACTTCTTTTTACCTTATCTCCCCACCAATTTTCTTTTTTCTTTAAAAGAACAAATTGCCCTGTCTCCCATTGTTCGAGGGCATAAGGTCCAGCACCAACTACTGAGCCCACTGCTCTGCTGAATTTTACATCATTACTAAAATCAGCAAATTGTTGGATAGCTGGTTCTTTTTCAGCCAATTGGGTGGCGGTGGCAGCATCTGCTAATTCATTTACCTTGAATTTTTTCATCAACCCATTTGGATCATAAATATATTCTGGCAAAACATAAATAGAACCAAATGCATCTGCCATCAACAAATCATTTTCTGCTATAATGGTAAATTTCTTTGGATTGGCGGGGTCAATCACAAAGTTTTTTACACCAGAAAAAAATGGTCGCCATTTAGTAGCAGCTGTTTTTGGATTTAAAATTAATTTTAAAGTGAATTCAAAATCTGAAGCCAACACAGGTTTTCCATTGTCCCAATTCGCTTCGTCCAGAAGTTCATAAGTGAAGCTTAACAAATTTGCATTGGTGTCCACCTTGGCAATTGTTGGAGCTGCTTTCGCTAATAATGGGCTATATTGATAAGTTTTTGAATCAAACTCCATCAATGTATAAAACAACAATCTTGTGATTTGCCTAGAAAATGCATTGGAAGAAAAGTAAGGCTGTAATTTATCCGGTTCATCCGGAAGGTGAATTTTTACGACTGAGGTATCCGTACTTTTTTTACAATTACTTAATAACAACACCGAAGCAGCTAATGCTAGTATCAGTACTTTAGATAGTTTCATATAGTTTAAGATTGAAGCCTAAATTTATGACATTAAAAATTATTAATTGTAATATTTAGACGAAATTAATCATCTATTGTTTTCTTTAAAAATCCATGCCAATTGCTAAATTTAGAACTGGTTTTTGTTTTATTCTAGTTTCAATACCCCATCCGTAATCGAGTCTTGCAAAATAGCCCAAAAACAAAGTACGAATCCCAGCTCCGTAGCTCATCACAATTGGCTCTCTGAAATAATTTACTTTAATGCTAATGGGAGAGCTAGGTGATGTCTTGATAATCAAGGTGTTCAATGGATTTTCTCTTGAAAATGGAGATGTTCCAGTCCATGCAGTTCCAGCATCAAAAAAACCAATTATTTGGAAATTTCTGATGAAAGAGGATGTTGTGGAAGGGAATAAATATCTGAAAACTGCTGAGCGAAGTTCGACATTCACCAAGGCATAATTATTGCCATTTCGAATATTGCTGGCGAACCCTCTCATACTAGTTGCTTGCATCTGGTAGGCATAATTGACATTTTGTGGGATAGGGATATCGCTATTGAATTTTGGAAATAACCAATTATCCACTCCGCCTAAAAAGTACAAAATTTTCTCTGTCCCAAAAGAGGCTGCTCCTGCTGCCCTACCCGCTAAAATACTGTATTTATCCAACTTGACATAGTGGCGAAAGTCTAAACCAACAACCCCCATATATCCATCATTAAAATTGAATTCGAAATTGTCAACAAAATCTACTTTCATTCTTTTGGTAAATTCTGAATAGATTTTATAACGAGTCCCATGCTTCAAATTCAACCCGACATCGATGGTGTTATCAAAAACGTACTCCAATCTTGCCCCGACTCTTTGTTCGTTGATGGTTGGGCTATGGAGTGAAACACTATCGGTTGATAGTGATGCAATTTTGTCAAACCGCATGGTGGCAGATGCTCTTATGCTAGTGAAAACATCTAGTGGGTAGCTTATATTGTAGTATCCTAGGGTCTGAACTACCCTATTTCTTTGTGGAATTAAAGAGTTATCTGTTGTATTATTGGTTAAAGATTTTCTGTAAATAGCATAGGTTTTATCCCACCTTTTTTTCTTGTCTTTATACCAAATAAAAAATTCTGAGCCATTGAAAGATGTTGGAAATCGCATCCCGCCTTCTATCTCATAATCTTCTAATAAATCCTTGAAATTTGCTTTTAATAATATGCCAAGTGGTTGAAAACCATATCCTTGAGGGAAGCCAGTATAGCTATTCAAGCCACCAAACAGCGGATTGTTGTCCAAATTGGTATTCACAAAATCAGTTCTGAATTTTAGTTGGTAAGGGATGATTTTCCCTGTTTTGAATTCGTGAACGAAGTTTTGTGGTTCCACTTTTTTTACCACCATTTCTGATGTGATGGCAGATGGATCATTTCTGAAAACAGGGGACTTATCTAAAATCTGAATTTTGCCAGAGTCTTTTACAATTACAGTTGCTGGAGCTTCATTATCATCAAATTCACTTTGAAATTGGTAACTATCAATATCAATTTTGGCGGTGTCTAATTTTGGCTGTGGCTTTTGTTCTACAATTTTTTCCTCAGTTTTTATATCATTCTTAACTTCTTCTTGCTTCGCCTCAACTGGCTGATTGTCAGTATTTTTAGTGCCATCTTTGTGTTCATTTTTAGTGATTTTGTTTTTAAAAGTATTAAATATGGTTGGTTTTGAAATAATAGCAATTGTTGTATCTAAAGGAGACTGGAAAATTTGATACCTCCCATCAATTAAAGCTAAATCGGCAAACTGATTATTAAGCGGATTAAACCTAGTTAGTTCAATATTTCTATTCAGATTACTACAATTTTTATGAGTAAATTTCCTTTCAATAATCGGAATGGTATCAATATAAACCAATGAAAAACTATCTGATTTGGTTAATACTGAATCAATTGGATATATAATTTTCTTATCGTCTCTATAAACTGCTTCTTTTTCGTAACCAACGATGGTCTCATAATAGTTGCCCACTTGTTTATTATAAATCCCATTGCCCTCACTTAGCCAAGCTATCCAATTGGAATCAATTCCAACAGGAGATTTTTCGTTCAAATTAGGGGTGTTGGTCACTCTCACAAAGTAGTTGGGTCTTGTTTCTAGGTTATAATAAAAAACATCCATTTTACCGATGGGTAAAATAGTATCTAATTTATTGGTTGTTAGTTTATTATCTGTTCTATTGGACAAAAAGACAATTCCCTTTTTTCCATTAATATTTACAACTGATGGTGCTAGATCATCATAAATATCATTGGTCAATCGATCGTTTTGTGTGGTTTTGGTTTTGTAAATAAATAAATCGGAAAATCCTTTGGTGGCAGCAGAAATCACCATATCGTGATTGTCAATGTAGTTGGCATCAAAGACCCTTTGAAATTCTGGGGAGAATTTATCAAATTTTTCTTTTTTGGTCGTTGTATTATAATTGTAAAATTTGATGACATCTCGTTGTTCATAAATCACTGAAAGTTCTTCACCATTTGGTTTCCAAGCAATTATTGGATAATTATAATCGGTGGATTGTAGGTTGTTTTTGTAACCTCTTTTTAAAATGGTTGTTTTATTTCCCGTTTTCAAATCTTCTACGACTACCTTCCATTTTCCAATTTCATTATAGGTGTAAGCCACCATATTTTTTTTAGAATTCAGTTCGAATCGGGTAAGTGGCAACTTTTTGTTAAAGGATTTTACCAACTTTTTTGAGGCATCATAGGTTGTCATTCCTTCTATTTCTTCAGTATATCTTTGGGTATTATCCACCCACCAACTGTCCAAAATGTTCTCGTAGTTTGTTCCGATAACGTACATAAATCCACTACTGATACTTTTATTGATTCTAGCCAAATAAATCAGATTCGGAACCGAAGAACTTCCGTAGTTTTTTGCAATATAGTGCCAAAATGAATGACCTGCTAATTTTGGATTTTTCTCAGCTAGCTCATAAAAAGAGTCGTATTTTTTACTCAACATGATGTCCCTCAACTGATTATCATTATCTTCATTCCATTCTTCCCCACAGTAAGCTATCAATCCTTGCTTGAACCACAAGGGCATATTGAGCATGACCGCATTTTGAACCATTTCTTGGAGATTCGAGCCAAAAAGTATAGAATTGATAAAAACAGCTGCAATACCTTCTCGAATTTGTTTCCTCAAATTTTGATGATTTCCATCGAAATAGATAAATATTTTGTTTCCAGCAATCTTCGTCTGTCCAGTCGAACTTTCAAAACTTTCTTCTACTCCTATATTACTTTGTTTGAAATCTGTTAGATCGGTATAAACAATGATTTCCATTTTGTCAGCAATGCGGTGCTCCAGTATTTTTTGTATGCTATTGAAATCATATTCAGCCATTTGTACTGCAAATTGCCCTACATTTCTTGCATCTCCATACCAATAAGTTATAAAATTTTCACTATCATATTGAAGCCATTGATTGAATTTTTGATGGTATTACACCCTATTTTTCCCAAACTCCACCGTATTGGCTGCTTGCCCAAATAGTATCTTTGGTGTCAAACAAATAACAAAAAATATATAGCGTAAACAATTTTGCATTCTATACAAATAATTATTTCTATCAAATAAAAAACATCTCATATTAAAAGAACGTTCAATGTATGATTTACTTGTGATTTATACAAAAATTAAGATTTAATTTGACACAAATTTGATTTATATTCAACTTTTGTATTACTTCACAATTCATAAAATTAAATTGACTAATGAAAAAAATTGTTTTGCTTTTTTCAGTATTATTTTCATTCATCATTGCATGTAATACTACGAAAAACCTTCCTAAAAAGCCGATAGAAAGTACCATTGTTAAAGAAATTGTTATCGACAGTGTCCTTCCAGACTTAGAGATTAAATCTAATCCGACTGAAGATCCGAAAAATATTCCAAATGAATTACCAATATACAATGCGACTCAAACTCGTTATAATGATTTGATGCACACTAAATTAGAGGTAAAGCCAATTTGGGCAAAAAAACATTTACAAGGTAAGGCAACACTAACTTTCAAGCCATGGTTTAAGCCCACCGATAAATTGGAGCTGGATGCAAAAAATATGGACATCACTTCAGTGACCATTAATGGGAAAGCATTGAAATATGATTATGATAAATTGAAATTGAATATTTCTTTAGATAAAACATATACAAGAAATGACCAATATGTAGTGGTGATAGATTATGTAGCAAAACCTGATGAAAGAGCTTCTATCGGTGGTAGTGCTGCAATCACTCAAGACAAAGGATTGTATTTTATCAATCCAACTGGAGAAGATGCTAATAAACCGACCCAGCTTTGGACACAAGGGGAAACTGAAAGCAATTCTTTTTGGTTCCCAACCATCGACAAGCCATTTGAAAAAACCACAGAAGAGATTTATATCACTGTGGAAGATAAATATAAAACGCTTTCCAACGGATTGCTGCTTTCAGCTAAAAAAAATGCAGATGGCACCAGAACAGATTATTGGAAGCTTGACAAACCACATGCCCCATATTTGTTTATGATGGCAATCGGAGAATATGCTGTAGTAAAGGAAAAGTGGGAAAACATTGAACTTTCCTATTATGTGGAGCCAAAATTTGAGAAAGATGCCAAAGCGATATTTCCATATACTCCTGAGATATTGAGCTTTTATTCTAATATTACAGGCTTAAAATATCCATGGCCCAAGTTGGGTCAAGTAGTTGTGAGAGATTATGTGTCTGGAGCGATGGAAAACACATCAGCAATTATTTACGGCGAATATGTCCAAAATCATGCAAAAGCATTGGTGGATGTGGATGTAAATGAGAAAGTTGTTGCCCATGAAATATTTCATCATTGGTTTGGCGATTATGTTACTTGTGAAAGCTGGTCAAACTTGACGCTGAACGAAGGGTTTGCAAATTATAGCGAATATTTATGGATGGAACATAAGTATGGAAAAGACCTCGCCGATCATCATAGGATGGAAGAAATGAACGGATATCTCCAATCAGCTTATGGCGGAATGCACGATTTGATCAATTTTAAATATGCTGATAGAGAACAAATGTTTGATGCTCATAGCTATAATAAAGGAGGCTTGATTTTGCATATGTTGAGAAGATATTTAGGAGATGAAGTGTTTTTTACATCCCTAAAAAATTATTTGAACCAACATGCCTATACTGATGTGGAAGCTCATGAGTTGAGAATGGCTTTTGAAGAGACGAGTGGAGAAGACTTGAATTGGTTTTTCAACCAATGGTTCTTTAGTGCTGGACATCCTAAAATAACTGTTTCTCAAAAGTTCGATGCGGCAACTAAAAAAGTGGAATTGACCTTGGAACAAACCCAAAATCCAATCAATAATCAACCAGCTATCTTCGAATTGCCTTTGAAAGTAGATATTTATTTAGCAGATGGCGTAAAAGCAGAAAGAAAGTTGGTAAGGATGAACCAAAGAAAGCAAGTTTTTAGCTTTGATGTTGCTACTGCTCCTATTTGGATCAATATTGATGGTGACAACGATTTGTTGGCAGAAATCGACCAAAAGCAAGATGAAACTACCATGGCATTTATCTTTAGAAATGCTCCTGGGTTTACCGATAAAATGAACGCTATCAATTATTTGAATAGCTCGACTAGTGATTTGGCAGTGAAAACAATGGAAAAAGCGATGACAGAAAAAGCTTGGCCCATTAGGAATGAAGCACTTGTTTATTCCGCTCAAAATAATAAAAATTTGAACTGGGATATGGTGGCGAAAATGGCTACAGAAGATAGTAGAGCTCAGGTAAGAATGAATGCATTGAGAATATTGGGAGAAACAGGCGACAAGAAATTTGAGCCAGTTTTTGCAACCGCCCTTCAAAACTATAAGAGTTCGATGGAGGCATCGACTGCCCTTGGCTCTTTGTCTAAAATGAACCCAACTTTAGCCTTAACAAAAGCTAAGGAATTGGAAAGCACCGACGATGAAGAAATTATTATTCAAATTTGTCAATTGTACCATTCGAATCAGCCAGATATCAAAAACTTGCCATTTATAGAAAGTAAAATGAAAAGTATGGATAGCCCGAATGTAGTTCCTGTTGCCATGAGCTATGCAAAAGTGATACAGGTAGGTGACGATGCAGTGTTGCAAAAAGGTATTACTCAGTTGAAATCTTTGGCGATGAACAGCAATGCTGGCTTGTCTTCTAGAGTAGCGGGAATGTTTGGATTGAACCAATTAATTGATGATTATAAAATGAGTTTTGAGAAGGAAAAAGACGAGGCTAAAAGAAAAAGCTTGAATGCCAATATTGAAAATATTGCAAAAGTCATCAATGAGGTAAAAGTGAATGAAAAAAGTGAGGAGTTAAAACAATTGTACCAATCTCAAGGGTTTTAAAATAAATTTTTTTAATGAAAGTCGTCATACAAAGAGTTTCTGAAGCTTCAGTAACAATTGGAGGAAAAGTAAATGGAACCATAGGAAAGGGACTTATGATTTTAGTGGGCATAGAGAATGAAGATAGCGACGAAGATATTCAATGGTTGTGCCAAAAAATTGTTCAATTGCGGATTTTCAATGATGAAAATGGAGTGATGAATCTATCTCTTTTGGATGTTGATGGTGACATTTTGCTCATTAGTCAGTTCACATTACATGCCAGTACCAAAAAAGGAAATCGACCTTCTTATATCAAAGCAGCGAAACCAGAAATATCGATTCCTATTTATGAAAAAATGATTCTAAAACTCACTGAATTTACAAATAAAAGGATTCAAACAGGTATCTTTGGAGAAGATATGAAAGTTGCTTTGGTCAACGATGGACCTGTTACAATTTTAATCGATTCAAAAAATAAAGAATAAAAAATGAAAGTTCATAATTTTAGTTCAGGACCAGCTATTTTACCTGAGGAAGTATTAGCAGAAGCTGCTCAAGCAGTTATTGATTACAAAAATAGTGGCTTATCAATACTGACAATGTCCCATCGAAATAAATTGTTTGTGGATGTAATTGAAGAAGCTAGGGCGTTGGTAAAAGAACTTTTGGGATTGTCCAATGAACATCAAGTTTTATTCTTAGGCGGTGGAGCCAGCAGTCAATTTTTTATGGTGCCGATGAATTTCTTAGGTGCCAACCAATTTGCAAGCTACACAGATACAGGAACTTGGGCGAACAAAGCTATCAAAGAAGCTAAAAATTTTGGAGAAGTGAAAGTATTAGCATCTTCCAAAGAAAGCACCTATTCTTTCATTCCGAAAGATATTCAAGTTCCTTCCGATAGCCAATATTTGCATTTAACAAGTAATAATACAATTTATGGCACACAATACCACAATTTCCCTGAAACTTCGGTGCCAATCGTTTGCGATATGTCTTCTGATATTTTCAGTAGAGAAATTCCTGCCGAAAAATTTGGGTTGATTTATGCTGGTGCACAAAAAAATATGGGTCCTGCCGGAGTAACTATGGTCGCTTTGAGTCCAGAATTTGTGGAAAGAAAGATTGATAGAGTGATCCCAACCATGTTGAATTATCAAACCCATATTGCAGAAAATGCCATGTTCAATACACCGCCAACTTTTCCAATTTATGTCAGTCTTTTGACGATGAGATGGATAAAGGCACAAGGTGGGTTGAAGGCAATGCAACAAAAAAATGACCATAAAGCGGCGATTTTATACCAAGAAATTGATAGGAATCCTTTATTCAGAGGGACAGTGGCAGTTGAAGATCGATCTAGGATGAATGTGTGTTTTGTTCCTGAAAATGTGGAGCATGAAAAGCCATTTTTTGACCTTTGTACTCAAAATGGTATGATTGATTTCAAAGGACACCGCTCTGTCGGTGGCTTCCGAGCTTCTATTTACAATGCGATGCCCCTTTCTTCCATTGAATTGATGATTAGCTTGATGCAAGAATTTGAAAAAAAGAATGGATAATGAATGAAGATTCTTTAGAAAAATTGAAATATCCAATTGGAAAGTTTGTAGCCAAAGAAAATTATAGCTATCATGAGGTAGAGCAACTCATAAATGATATTGCTACTTTTCCATCTTTATTATATAAAACTACTGAAAACCTCTCTGATAGTCAATTAGATACGCCCTACCGACCAGATGGTTGGACAATTCGGCAATTGATTCACCACTGTTCAGATAGCCATGCAAATGCCTATATTCGACTCAAATTGGCATTGACAGAAGAAGAGCCAGTTGTGAAACCATACCTAGAAGAAAAATGGGCGGAACTTCCAGATTCCAAATTGCCAATTGCAGCTTCTTTGAAAATGATAGAATCCATTCATTACAAATGGGTGGTTTTGATGCAACATATGCAGCCGCACCACTGGGAAAGGACTTATTTTCATCCCCAATCTCAAAAATCTTTCACTTTACATTATTTATTGGATTTGTATGCTTGGCATTGTCGCCATCATTTTATGCATATCCAAAATGGGTTGCTTCAAAAATGACAAATTGTCACTAATTTTTCCATGGCATAGCGTTTGATTTTGGAGGGTAAATCAAAATAGTTAATATTATGGTAAAAGGACAAATATCAGTACAAACGGAAAATATATTTCCGATTATCAAGCAATTCTTATATTCAGACCAAGAAATTTTCCTTAGAGAATTGGTATCTAATGCGGTGGACGCTACGACAAAAGTAAAAGCTTTGGCTTCTAGAGGGGACTTGAAAGGCGATTTAGGCGACACGACCATCGATATTTTATTGGATAAAGCCGCTAAAACACTTACGATTCGTGATAGGGGTATTGGAATGAACGAAGAAGAGGTGAATAAATATCTAAATCAAGTAGCATTTTCGAGTGCCACCGAATTTTTGGAAAAATTCAAAGGTGAGCCGATAATCGGACATTTTGGCTTAGGTTTTTATTCTGCTTTCATGGTGGCTTCGAAGGTGAATGTGGTGACGAAATCTTACAAAGAAGAATTTGAGGCAGTTTCATGGGAATGTGATGGCAATCCAGAATATTTTATTGGTAAAGGTGAAAGAGATTTTAGAGGAACCGATATCATTTTGCATATCAGTGATGATTGTGTAGAATATTTGGAAAATGATAAAATCGAAGGGTTATTAAAAAAATATTGTAGTTTCTTGCCAGTAGAAATTCGATTTGGCACGAAGAAAGAAACTACTTGGGAAGGAGAGGGAGAAGATAGAAAATCCATAGAAACAGAGGTGGAAAACATCATCAACAATCCGAATCCACTTTGGAAAAAAGCACCGAAAGATTTGGTGGACGAAGATTACAAAAATTTCTACCAAGAACTTTATCCTTACAGCCAAGCTCCTCATTTTTGGATTCATTTGAATATAGATTATCCATTCAATCTAACAGGAGTATTGTATTTGCCAAAAATTGGCAACTCGATAGAGTTACAAAAAAATAAGATTCAACTATATAGCAATCAGGTGTTTGTGGCGGATGACGTGAAAGAGATTGTTCCTGATTTCTTGATGTTGTTGCATGGCGTAATAGACTCTCCAGATATTCCATTGAATGTTTCTAGAAGTTATTTGCAGAGTGATAGAAATGTGAAGAAAATTAGCAGCTATATCACGAAGAAAGTGGCTGAGAAATTATTGGAGATTTATAAAAATCAAAAGGAGGAATACGAAAGCAAATGGAAGGACATCAGTACTTTCGTGAAGTACGGAATGATCTCTGATGAATCATTTGCTGAAAAAGCGATGAAGTTTGCTTTGGTGCAAAACATAGATAATCAGTCATTTATATTCGAAGATTACAAAGAGAAAGTAAAAGGAAACCAAACAGACAAACACAATAAAGTGGTGATTTTATACACCAATAATGTGGTTGCTCAAGATGGGTTGATAGCTGCTTGCAAACAAAAAGGGTATGATGTGGTAGAAATGTCGGAAGCTATAGACAACCATTTCATGCAACACTTGGAGTACAAAATGGGAGATGTGGTGTTTGTGAGAATTGACTCTGAAACCATCAATAATTTGATTCAGAAAGACGAAAAGGTTGAATCTGTATTGAGTGAAAAAGAGCAAGAGCAGGTGAAAACCATTTTTGAAGGAATCGCAGTGGAATCGAAAGGGGCAACAGTTCAATTGCAAGCAATGGGAGTGGAGGATTCGCCAGTGGTGATCACAAAACCTGAATTTATGAGAAGGATGAAAGAGATGCAGCAATTGCAAGGGATGAACTTTGGCGATTTCCCAGATATGTATCAAGTGGTGGTGAACACGAATCATCCATTGGTGGCAAATAAGTTATTAACGGTGAAAGAAGAAGCTGCTCAAAAAGAATTAGCTACCTATCTTTATCAGTTGGCACAACTCAATCACGGAATGCTAAAAGGAAGTGAATTATCTGCATTTGTGGCGAACAGCTTGAAGTTTTTGCATTAAGATTTATATAATTATAAAATCAAAAAGAGGAGCCAATCATAGCGTTGAGCTCCTCTTTTTTTTTGAAAATATCTTGCCTTGAAAAAGTGAATTCTCTATAAAATAATATTTAAGCAAAAATATAATTGGTAATCAGCGGTTTTTAATATCAATAAAGAATTGGATTGGAATAATTATTTGAAATAAGAAGTAGAATTGTTTGACGAGATTTCAAAATCGCTTATCTTGAATCTCGTTACAAATACACTAATATTATGCAGACCTTGAAAGTAAAAAAACCTAAGAGACAAACTAGACTATTCTCTTTATTAACTTTTCCATTATTTGTTTATTTTATTGATAAAAAAGCTGTAGGATAATAATACTTAATTTTTTAACATCAGATAATCAATACTTTAAAATGGAAATGATATGAATAAATGGATTTTCCTTTTATGCTGTTTTTCTTGTTTCTATTTGAACATCTCTTATAAGTAAAGATGATATGTTCTATAATGATTTTATTAATGAGTTGAAAAAACGAAAAGAAAGTAATAATATAAATAAACTTGGTTTTTTTCATTCCACTTATTATCAAAGGGATAGTTTTGTAAATATTTCTAGTCCATTTAGTCATCCTAAAATTTTTTTGCCAAACGGATTAATCTATAATTTTAGAAACTTTGCTAATGTGGATAGTTCTTATTATATTGATCAAATAATATCTAGAAATTTAGATGGTGAGTTTTGGGGTGTTTATAAAGTTGATGGGAACACAATTAAAGCAATAGTACCAACGAATTATTACAAAAGAGGCTATGTCGGAAAGTATTGTCTGTCTTATTTTGAAGGTATATTGATTGGAACTGATTCAATTTCCAATTGGCGAATGGTACCACCTTTCCCAACCAATATAGACTACGAACTAAATAAGGATGTCATTCGTTCACATCAACAACCAAAATCCTATTCTTTCTACCCAATGCGATTGTGCTCAAAATTGACACTGTCGTTGCATGGCTTAATAAATTTATAAAATGAGGTTAATAGAAATGTTTATTAAATACTATCGTACAAAACAATTAAAATTATAACCATGAAATTTAATATTTTCCTTGTATTAATATTTCTATTTCAATTTTTGTTTTCAATTTGCACTACTGCTCAAATTGACGAAAATATACCATCGTCAAAGGAAGATAGTTTGAATATTGTTGCATTTAATGATTATGCAAATGAAAACGGGATTTTCGGTGAAGATGCTATTTATTTTAATAAAATGATAAACAGACTAGATAGTTTACATAACGAAGATCAAAAAATTAGAGAATCAATAATAAAAATACAAAATAGAAATTCAAAAGCTGCATTAATTCATAATTATGCTATAAAATTTGATAGTAATTATTCAAAAGTTATGAATTTTATTTCAGAAAATATTAGAATATCGGGGATTTTACCCTCTCAAAGTTTAGATTATTTAATTCAAAAACAAGCACTAAAGAATACATTTCAGAATGATGTTAATTTGAATCAGTTGCTTTCTGAATTCTATAGATCTAATCAACTAGAAGACTGCAATTTTTTTTATAAAGATAGTACTAATTTTGATAATGATTTTTTTATTAAGTTGGTTATTTCTTCAAAAAATATTTCACAAGAAATAATTATAAAATATAAATATTTAAGTCATGAAAAATTTAAAATATCACATAATATCGAAAAAACTGAAAAATTAGATTGTCATATTAAAAATTTAAAATTAATTTTAGAGGAAATGATACGAATGAAATATATAACTAATTATGAAGGAGAGTAAAATCATTTTAATATCTATTCTTTTTATTTTTTCAAAAAATATATTTGGGCAAATTGAAGATACAATTGGCTTGATAAAAGTATATCAAAATAAAATTACAAAATCTAGAATTATTTTTAATTTTTCTGAAAAGGAAGATTCTATTTATAATGTTCTCTTGAATAAAATAGATAATTTAAAGCTATATGAAAAAAATTTACAAATTGAAATTGATAGTTTAAAGAGTGAGAAAGTTAAAGAAAATATAGTGTATGATTATTTGGGATGGTACAATTCTACTTATAATAGTCGGCTTCATTATTATATTAAGTATATAAAAAATTACGGAATGTTACCAATACCAACTTTATCGGATTTGCCTAACTCTAGAAATAGAGCTATTACTGAAAATCAATTACTTGAAGATATTATGAAAGCTTTTTTTATATCTCCAGAATTTAAGGATTGCAATTTTTTCTCTAAAAATGAAATTGAAAAAAATATAATAATTAATTTAATTGTATATTCTTCTCATAATTTAACCAATTATATTGAAGAAAAGTATAATTTTTCAACTAGTTGTCATAAGGAAAATTTGAAATTAATATTAAATGAATTAAAAGATAAAAAAAATTGAATGTAATTGATGATTAATTCATCATAAATTTTCTATTAGATATTTAATTTATAGTTTTTTAATTAGATATGGGAAAAGAAAATTAATATATTGAACAAGCAATATGAAAAGCATAATAATTTTAATTTTAATAAATTTTCATTTCAATAATTTAGCAATTTGTCAGGATAAAGAAAATTTATCAAGAAATGGACTTTTAAATAATCTATCTATTTCGGAAGATTCAATTTTGAAGTCTTTTAAAAATAGTTTTCAGCAATTGTTTGAAAATGAAAAGAATTTAATAAGTATAATTGATACAATTCAAAATACAAAGCTTAAAAATGCTGTATTAATTGAGTATACCAAAATATTCGATAAATCAATTAACTCTAGAAATGCTTTTTTGGCTTGCAATGTAGAATATGATTATTTACCACCAATATTATTATCGAAATTAAATGAAGAGCCAATTTTAAATCAACTTTTTATTAATGAAATTTTATATTCTTTTTTAAAAATGGATACTTTGGATGATTGTAACTATTTTGATGAAAAAAGACCTTTTAAAACTGTTTTATTACATAAACTACCTCAATATATTTACAATATTAAAGAAGAATTAATTAATCAATACAATTTATCTACAGGCTGTAGAAAAAATAATTTCAAAAAAATATTAAATGAAATGGTAAAGCAAAAATTTATATCAACATATAATGAGTAATACTTTGTATATTAATTATAAATATAAAAATCAAAATTTTAATCTATATTATATTTAAAAACACAACATTAGCTAAAATCAAAAAGAGGAGCCAATCATCACATTGAGCTCCTCTTTTTGTTCATATAAAACTTAAAGGGTTTTATTATTTCAAAACCACAATTTTTTCAACTGTTGTTGCATTTCCAGCTCTCATTCTGATGAAATATTGTCCATTCGATTGATTACTTAAGTCTAAAGTCCATTTTCCTCCATTTCCTACTGGAACGATGTCCAATTTCTGACCAATATTATTGATGATTTCGAAAGTTACTGCTTCCGTTGTGTTAGCAGAAATATTCACGATACCATTGGTCGGATTTGGATTGATCGATATTTCAGTATTGTTCAAATCTTCGGTTCCAACGATATTCAAATTGAATCTATCAAAATCACTTACCAAATAATCATATAATGTAATTAAGTTGGTTCCGTTAGTCTCCTCCACTTTTATGATTCCTTCTCCATAATCACAACAGATGCCATCTCCATAAACATCTGTCACCAAAAAGGTATAGCAACCATTTCCAGATAAAGTAACATTTACATCTGGTTGTGGGTATTCTCCTGGAGTATCCTGATCCTCATAAGGTCCGCCACTAGCAATTTTCTTTCCTGTTGGGTCTAATAATTTCCATTCAATATCTGTACCGTACTGGTCGGTAACCACTTTAACTACTACATTTTTGGATGCAGTTAATTTTGCCACATTTATAGTTTGATCTAAAGCATTATTATCTGCAAAATCATCAGCTGATGTAATAGTTGCGGTAATATTTTGTGTGGTATTAAGATTCCAATTTCCAACGGTGACTTCTTGATATTCATATTTTTTCAAGTTTCCAGTCCAATTGTAAGTCAAATCAGTTTGGCCTGGGCAACTAGCTTTTAATGTAGCTGATGTCAAAGGTTGTAAACCATTGTTTTGTAACAAAACTTTTACAGCAAGACTGCCACAAATTTTAGTTTCTCCAGAATAAGCAATTAGGGATGGGTCGTTATCAACCAAAGCTTGTTTGGTTCCACAATAACTATTCGCTTCGTCCCAAAGCTCATTTACATCCAATTGATCCACTTCTTTCACGATTCTATTTGGACAAACCATATATAAAGTCGGGTAATAAGTGATGCCATAAGCATCAGATATGGCATTTGTTTGTAAATCAATAATTGGATAAGGGCTATTAGCTACCCAATCACCTTGAGAATCAGCAGTTTTACCCAATAAATCATCCATATTTGTAGTGGTATCCGCTTCGATAAAGAATACTCGGATTTTATTGTCTGTTGTTCCTGGACCATAAAATTTATATAGGTCTGACAATGCATTTGACTCATGATAATTCCAACATGGACCACACCAAGTGGCAGAAAAATCTAGAATACAAGTATAACCAGAATCCAAATAGCTATACAAATTTTGTTGGACGCCATTAATATCTTTCAAATTGATATTTGCTGCGATAGAATTGTCTTTTAACTGAGCCTTTAGGTTCAAACTCGTCAAAACAATAAAAAACAATAATAAGTGTTTAATTTTTTTCATTTAAAATAATTAAGTAGTTTAAATAATATCAATTGATATTTAAGATTGAAATAAGTAATACGAAGATATTGAAAAAAAGTGGGTTGTTTCCCGAAAATTTAGTCTAATTTTCAAGTATTTTTATATCCACTCTTCTGTTGGCTTCGGTTTCAGCTTCAGATTTTGGATGGGGGAATTTCATTTTAGAATTGCCATATCCTTTATAGATAATTCTTTCACTTTCTATTTGGTGATTGACTAGATAATCTCTAATGGTTTTAGCCCTATTTACCGATAAAATGAAATATCTTGAATCGGGTTTAACCAACTCTGTTCCAGGATAATTGACATGCCCCATAATTTCTATTTTGTAAGTTGGGTTCATATTCATGAATAGAAGTAAATCCTTTAATGATGGAAGGGAGGTCGGGAGCATCCGAGCTTCATCACCATAAAAAAATAGTTCATCAAATTTATTAACGGATCCTTTAAAAGATTCGGATAATTCGAAATCCAGAAGATTGTTTTTATCGTTTTTGATTTTAATAATTTTCGAACTAGTAAAATTGTTTTTAGCTACCACACTCAGTCTTGCTGGCAAATTTTCAATCGCATTTATTTCATAACTTCCATCATTCCCACTAATTGCAGAATCTTTATAAATACTGCTATTTAAAAATATTTTTGCATTGGGGATTGCCCCACTATTGTTCCTGATTTTTCCATTTATTTTCACTAATGGAATGTATTTTACGACTTCGACGGTTACGCTTCTATTTCTTTTTTTGCTTTCTTCATCCTTATTATTTGTAATAGGTTTCGATTCACCATAGTCGAAAATATGAATAGCTGGTTCGGAAACGCCCATTTTCATTAAATAGGCTTTTACTGAAGAAGATCTTTTTTTTGACAATTCCATATTTGATTTTTGTGAACCATCGGAATCAGTATGGGAGGTTAAAAGTATTTGAAAACTCTTGTCGGTGTTTAGAATTTTTATTGTAGAATCCAATTTTACTAAATCTTGTTCGGCCAAATCGAATTTTCCAGTTTCGAACAAAATATCATTTTGTTTGGCAATTTGTTTGTATTGATTGTTTTGTGCTAGAACAGAGAACTGGATGAAACACAAAAATAGTAGGTTAAGCCTTTTCATTTTGGGTGATTTTTTTCCAAATATAATATTTTTTATATTAATCGAATCTAAAAAATATTACAAAATACTTAGAAGAAATATTTTTACTATCTTTATAAAATGTATTTCGATAGATTATTTGATTGTTTAGCCTTTCAGCAAGAAAGATATCCTCAGAAGGTAGCCTTATCTTATGCTGGCTCCAATGGATGGATTCATCACTCAATTAATGAAATCATACACCTCTCCAACCAATTGAGTGTCGGATTGAGTGAGAAAGGGGTTAAAAAAGGCGATAATGTTTGTATCATTTCCAACTATAGCAATTCTTGGTGGATAATTGTGGATGTCGCTATTCAGCAGATTGGGGCAACGGTTGTTCCCATTCATGCCACAGCTACCGATGAGCAAATAGTATATATTTTGAAGGAAACAGATGCCGCTTTTTGTTTTGTTTCAAACACAGAATTGCAAGAAAGATTGGGTCGGTTAAAAGAGGATTGCCCAAATTTTAAAGAAATATTGTTTTTAAAAAAATCTACTATTCAAAACCTTACCCTACATAGCTCTCCAGAGAAAATCGCAGCTCTCGAAGACTTTAAGAAAACGATAAAAGGAAGTGATTTGGCAACCATCATTTACACCTCAGGAACCACTGGTGAACCCAAAGGAGTGATGCTGAGCCATCAAAATATAGTGAGTAACATCCTGTCTGTCATTACTTTACTGCCAGTAAAACCTGGAGATAAAGCGATAAGTTTTTTGCCCTTAAGCCATATTTTTGAAAGAATGGTTTCCTATGCCTATTTCACGATGGGCATTCAGATTCATTATGTGAAAGCAAATGAATTGAGAGAGCGGATGAAAGAAGTGAAACCAGACTTCATGACTTGTGTTCCTCGATTGCTCGAAAAAATGTATGAAGGGGTCATTCAAAAAGTCAATGGTTGGTACAAAATTTTTAGATATTTTGGTTGGTGGGCAATTCGTCTTGGCGAAAGATATCCCATTCATGGCAGATTATCAATGATTTATAGTATCCAATTGTTTTTTGTAAGAATCTTTTTTTTTAATAAAATCAAAAAAATCACTGGTGGAAATTTGGATGCTGTGGTGGTGGGAGCTGCTGCCTTACAACCCCGTTTGGGAAGATTATTTAGTGCTATTGGGATAAAAGTCAGAGAAGGATATGGCTTGACGGAAACATCGCCCATCGTCTCTTTCAATCGTTTCGAAGCAGGAGGTGTCAATTTTGGGACAGTTGGGATTCCATTAGCCAATTTGGAAGTGAAAATAGACCAGCCCGATGAAGAGGGGCAAGGGGAAATAATGGTGAAAGGACCCAATGTAATGATGGGTTATTACAAAAAGCCTGAAATAACCAATGAAGTAATTGAAAATGAATGGTTTAGGACAGGTGATATTGGCAAATTTGTATTCAAAAGATTTTTGCAAATAACCGACAGGAAAAAAGATATTTTCAAAACCAGTGTTGGAAAATATGTTGCTCCCCAAAAGTTGGAAAAAGAGCTGAAAACCATCCCATTTGTAGGGCAATGCATGGTTTGGGGCGAAAACAAACCCTATCCAATTGCAATTATTATCCCAGCTTTTGAAGAATTGAAAAACTGGTGTTTGAATCACAATGTCCATTGGACAGCCCCACTATATATGGTGGTGAATCCCAAAGTGGAAAAATTATTTGAAAGCGAAATAGAAAAAATGAACCAAGATTTGGAGAAACACGAAAGAATCAGAAAATTTATTTTGGTTGCTCAGGAATGGACTGTAGAAAATAATGAGTTAACCCCAACTTTAAAACCAAGAAGAAGTATATTATATCAAAAATATAAAACGGAAATAGAAAAGATTTATCCAAAATAGAGAAAATGAAAATTAAAGCCGACGACAAAGAGTTTGAATTATATATTCCTAGTGAAGAGTTACACCAGAGAATACAAGAAATTGGGCAGCAACTCAGCCAACAATTCAAGGAGGAAAAGCCGCTATTGCTCGGAATATTGAATGGCAGTTTTATGTTTATGGCAGATATTTCGAGAACACTCGATTTTGAATTGGAAATAGAATTCGTCAAACTTTCCTCTTATTCTGGCGATAGCTCTACCGGTCAAGTCAGCCATGAAATTAGCTTGAAAAAAAGTGTGGAAGGAAGGACAATTATTATTGTTGAAGATATAATTGACACAGGGCTAACGATTTATAATTTCATTGAAACCTTGAAATCTAAAAATCCGAAAACGGTTTATTTGGTTGCTTTATTATCAAAGCCAGTTGCCCACCAATTTCCGATTCATATTGATTTGGTAGGCTTTGAGATTCCGAATGAATTTGTTGTGGGATATGGGTTAGATTATAATGGATTTGGCAGGAATTATGATGCTATATATAAAGTGTGTTAATGTTTAAATAAAAAATGGGACTCTGTTGATTACTCAAAAAAGCCCCATTTTAAAATTTAAATATGAGGATATGTTTACGATTTATACAGTGATAATAAAGCGGTGATGTCTTTATCTTGATACATTTTTTTTGCATCTTTTATCAAATAAGCAAATGCACCGTCTTCCAAAAGTGCCTCATTTAGCATATCAAGGGCTTGAGACTTTTGATTTTGGTAAAACAAACAAATTGCTCTAAAATAAAGTAATTCAGTACATAAAGCATACATTTCTGCTTCATCTATTACGGTCAAAATTGTTTTGAAACGTTTTCTTCTCAATAAAAACTGAAGGTATTCAATCCAAATTTCTTTGATTTCAGGTGCTGTTTCAGTTGCAATTACATAATTCCTTTTTGCATCCAAATTTCTACCTACACTTTCCAGTGCTTTGGCATACCCGATATAATATTCTTCTAAATTATCATTGATAACGATTGCTTGTTCAAACATTGATATCGCATCTTCTGCATCTCCAACTTTCATTTTCAACAAAGCTAAATGATAATAAGCAACATCATTCGTGAAATCCAAAAGAATGGCTTTGTTCAAAGCATCTAAAGCCAAATCGAAATTGTTTAAATAAAAATGGCAGATGCCCAATTTGGTGTAAGCCAAAGAATCAAAAACAAAAACATCCTCTAAATCTATTAAGCAATTAATCGCTTTTTCGTATTGTTTGATATGTATATAAGTGTCTGCACATTCCATATAGGCATTCACAAATTCTCTATCTATCAAAAATGCATATTCAAAACATTCGGCTGCTTCTGTGAAAGACTCCACACAGTAATTTGCATGTCCAAGATTGAACCATGCATAAGCGGTATATGGATTTTTATTGATTAATTGTTGGTGAAATCGGATGCTTTTCTCGTATTTTCCTGAAATTTCAACACACATCCAAATCTTATGGAAAGCCTTGTCATTCGTATTATCTAGTAACAATTGATTTCTTAGAGCATCGAACATTTTGTCATAATCGCCCAAATACTCATAAACCAAAGCTTCCATTCCAAATAAGAAGCTCATATTTTTTGTAGAACAAACATTTTCTTTTACATCCTCAATTAATTCAAACGCCTCATTGGTCTGTTCGTGCATACATAAGTACTCAATTCGTAGTAAAGTTGTCTCCAAACAATCAGGATATAGTGACTCCGTAGCTTCAATAATTTCTAGGGCTTGTTGAGATTTATCTAGATTTAAAAGAATGCTAGCTTTGCGGTTATAAAATACATTTGAATGTCCATGTTGTTCAATAGCATGATTAACAACTACTAATGCTTTTTCAAAATCGTTATTTTTAAAATAATAATCAATTAATTTCAAATAGACCGTTTCCTCAAAAAACACTACCGTTCCCTTTTGTGACATGTCCTCGTACTCCAAAATGAGACCCTTCAATGTATTAGTGTAATTCATATTTTTCCCTTTTGATTCTTGTTCTGTGCTAATTTTTCGTAAATATAGAAAAATACACCTTTATTTGTACAAGATTTATGACGAATATTTTAAAAAAAGTTATCCACATCCAATTTTGAGGTATCAAATAACAAATTAATATATATAATTGAAAAACAATATTGTATGAATTAATTATTGTCATATTATTGAAAATTATATTTACTTTATGTTGATAATGTAGTGTTTTTTGTCCCAAAATTTATTTTCATATGTCCTGAAATTTCTTTGTTTTACTCACATAGAAATCTTACTTATATATTTTCACTTAATGTGACACCGCTTTTTACACTCAATATTATCTGGTGTTAAAATTTTATTAAAATACGAAATTATTCGTAAATAAATTTTTAAATACGAAACTCTTCGTATATCTTTGTCTTACATTAAAATTAAATCCAAATTTTATGATGAAGCCTACTGATTCAGAATTATCTATACTTCAAATACTGTGGCAAAAAAATGGAGCGACGGTCAGAGAGGTGAATGATATATTGAATAATAACAGTGAAAACGAAATCGGTTATACGACGACCTTAAAACTGATGCAAATAATGACTGAAAAACAGTTGGTAAAAAGAGATACGGCTCAAAAAATACATATCTATTTTGCCAATGTAAAGGAAAAAGATACTCAATCGATGCTACTGAATACTTTTGTGGACAATACTTTCAGAGGATCTGCCATGAAATTGGTGATGCATGCTTTGGGAAATAATGACCCATCCAAAGAAGAACTAGAAGAAATCAAGCTTTTAATTGAAAAACTAGAAAACAACCAATAATATGCAGCCAATATTTTCAAATAGTTTTTATAACCACCTAATTGATGCCTTGGGTTGGACATTTTTGCATTCTTTGTGGCAATTTTCGGTTTTATTTCTGATAGCTTATTTATTAAATAATAGTAAGTTTTTGGTGAACACCAACCAGAAATATTGGGTAAATAACCTTTTGTTGTGGATGGCTCCAATAGCTGCGTTGCTCACATTTGTTTTGTATATTTCAGATTATCAAATCATTACGACAAATATTAACATCACCTTGACCGACCCAATTGCATTCGAAAACAACCCTTCAACAAAAAATATTTTCAGCATTGACGAGTCTATTAGTCAATGGATTCCAGCCTTGGTTTATGTTTGGATTATTGGCACATTCATCTATTTTGTACATCTTGTTTTTGGGTTTTATTATATCAAAAAGCTGAAAAGCAGTTGTTTATATCTAATTGATGACTCCATTTTAGCCATTTTTAACAACATCAAATCAAAGTTAGGTATTCAAAAACAAATCTTCATTTTCGAATCTGCTTTGATTGATACACCGATGATGATAGGCTTTTTCAAACCATTCATTTTGCTGCCGATTGGATTAGCGAATCAATTGTCTCTGAATGAAATAGAAGCAATTTTGGCACATGAAATTGCCCACTTTAAAAGGAACGATTACTTATTTAATCTCATCCAACTGCTGATTGAAAGCATCTTTTACTACCATCCAGCAATTTGGTGGATTTCTAATAAAATTAGAATGGAAAGAGAACATTGTTGTGATGACATTGCTTTGTCTATTTGTAAAAATGAAGTATTATATGCAAAATCACTTTATCAAATCCTCCAAATAAAATCTGCTGATAATCAGTCAATTGCAATGGCTTTGGTGGGCTCAAAAAAGCATGAATTACTCAATAGAATTAAAAGAATTTTAAATCATACACAAAATCGTAATACAATGGTAGAGAAAATTTCAGTAACAGGAATCGTGCTGGCATTGGGAATCGCTATTTCTGTTAGCGCCTATTTGCCTAATTCAAAAAACAATTTCACGTCCGACCAACAAAATTTGTATATTGGTATGGATCAAGATACTACTCCGAAAGTAGTCAGTAAAACCAAAGAAGTTAGAATTATAGAAGAGAATGATAAAAAAATCGAAGTAACGAAGGAAGATGATGAAATAAAGGAATTGAAAATAAATGGAAATATTATTTCCCCAAATGATTATGGCAAATATAAAAATGAAATTCAAATAGCATTCAATCCGCCGCCACCACCTCCACCTCCGAGTCCTGAAGATCCAAGCTTACCTGCACCTCCATCGCCACCTTCTCCTCCCACACCACCCAATGTGAGAGAGAAAAAGATGGTGATTATTACGGATGTGAAAAAAACAGATAAGAATTTTGATAAGGAAATGAAAAAGCACGATGAAGCGATGAAGCAGCTGGATGAAGATATGAAGCAACACGAAATTGCAATGAAACATCATGATGAGGCAATGAAACATCATGATGAGGCGATGAAACATCACGATGAGGCAATGAATAAGATGAATGCTGAAATGGATCGGAATGAAATAGCACAAAAAAGTGAAAAGAAAATGACAGAAGCTATTGAAAACGAATTGAATAAAGACGGATTTTTAAAAAATTCAAAAAGCTTCTCATTTGATTTGTCAAAAGATAAACTACTGATTAACAAAGAAAAACAAAGTGATGCGATACAAAAAAAGTATAGAAAAATCTATGAAAAAGAAACTGGAAGGGATTTGAAGAATGACAATCATATCATTATCCAAAAGCAAATTGATTAAATTGTAAGGTTCAATAAGTAACCCGATTTTTCAAAATATTATATCGAGATTGCTGAATAAAGGGCTTAGTGGATTTTCACTAAGCTTTTTTTTATAAAACTTTCTTTGGTAAACCAAAAACTATATTTGATAAAATACTATAGGTTTACGATATTTGCACTTCAATTAGATTTTTAAAATCAAATTTGTTTATAAAAATTTGAAAATCAATTGATTGTTAATATTATTTTATACTTTAAATTATTTTAGATTTCCATAATAATGAATAATTATTCTTTTTTATCCAATTCTCACCCGGCTTATATAGAAAGTATGTATCAACAATATTTGCAAAGTCCTGAGCTAGTTGATATTGGATGGAGACATTTTTTTGCTGGTTTTGAATATTCTGATCAAGTGAATGGAGCTAGTACTGTTTCGAATGTCGGCGGGGTGCTAGATTTAAAAGAATTCAATGTGTTGTCTATCATAAATGGATATAGAGAAAGAGGACATTTGATTTCTACCACCAACCCCATTCGTCCAAGAATTGATAGAAAACCAGCATTAGAATTGGCAGATTATGATTTGACTGAGACAGATTTAGATAAAACTTTCATGGCTGGTCAAGAGATCGGATTGAAAAATGCGACCTTAAGAGATATTATTTTGCAGTTGAATAAAGTTTACTGTAAAAACATTGGATTTGAATACACTCATATTGAAAATAAAGCGGAAAGAACTTGGCTTAAAGATAAAATCGAAAATAGAAATCCAGATGATTATGGATTTAGTGTAAATAAAAAACGCAGAATTCTTGAAAAACTAAATGATGCTGTTGGTTTAGAAGAATTTTTAGCAAAAAAATATGGTCCAACCAAAAGGTTTGGACTTGAAGGAGGAGAAAGCACCATCGCTGGTTTGGATGCAATCATTACAGCTGCCTCTGGTCATGAAGTGGAAGAGGTGATCATCGGAATGGCTCATCGAGGTAGATTAAATGTTTTGGCAAACATTCTCGGGAAGACCTACGAAAATATCTTCAACGAATTTGAAGGCAATGCGATGCCTGACTTGAGCTATGGAAGTGGAGATGTGAAATATCATATGGGTTACTCCTCACAAGTTAATACCCCAATTAATAAATCATTATACCTGAAATTACTTCCCAATCCTTCCCATTTGGAAGCAGTGGATCCAGTGATGTTAGGATTTGCAAGAGCAAAAGCAGATATTGTATATAGTAATAATGTAGATAAGATATTGCCCATTATGATTCATGGTGATGCTTCGGTGGCAGGACAAGGAATTGTTTATGAAGTGTTGCAAATGAGCCAATTAGATGGATATTATGTCGGAGGATGTATTCATTTTGTCATCAACAATCAAATCGGATTTACGACTGATTTTCATGATGCAAGATCATCTAATTACTGTACCAGAGTTGGAAATGCATTAGGCACTCCTGTTTTTCATGTGAACGGAGATGACCCAGAGGCAGTAATTTTTGTATGTGAGTTAGCTACTGAATATCGTCAGAAATTCAATAAGGATGTTTTCGTGGATATGGTTTGTTATCGTAAACATGGCCACAATGAAAGTGATAATCCTGAGGTTACCCAACCAAGTTTGTATAAATTGATCAAAAATCACCAAAATCCTAGAGAAATTTACACTGAAATATTGTCTCAAAGAAATGAAGTGGATAAGAAAATGGCTGTTGAATTGGCAAAGAAATTTGACGATGATTTGCAGGCAAGATTAGCTTCAGTAAAACAAAATCCACTACCCTACAAATATCAAGAACCAGAATTAGCTTGGAAAAACTTGAGGAAAAAAACAACATCTGAAGATTATCAGAATTCGCCACAAACTGGAATTTCTAAAAAAGAAATTAAAAAGATTGTGGATCATTTGAATAAGATTCCAGCTGATTTCACTCCAACCACCGTTATTGATCGATTGATCAATAAAAACTATAAAGACTTATTGGCGAGCAATAAAATTGATTGGGCGATTGGAGAATTGATGGCATATGGCTCTATTTTGTTGGAAAACAGAGATGTAAGATTTACTGGCGAAGATGTTAAGAGAGGTACATTCTCTCATCGACATGCCGTATTTTTTGATGCCATAACAAATAAGCAATACAATAGACTAAATACAATAGACACAAAGCAAGGGTTATTTAGAATATACAACTCTTTACTATCAGAATTTGGTGTAATGGGTTTTGAGTATGGTTACTCTTTGGCTTCTCCAGAGAATTTAGTCATTTGGGAAGCTCAATTTGGTGATTTTGCAAATGGTGCTCAAACGATAATTGACCAATTTATTGCCGCTGGGGAAAGTAAGTGGCAGAGAATGAGTGGATTAGTGCTTTTGTTACCGCATGGATACGAAGGGCAAGGACCAGAGCACTCCAGTGCAAGACTTGAAAGGTTCTTACAACTTTGTAGCGAAAACAATTTGACTGTTACCAATATAACAACACCAGCCAATTTGTTCCATGCTCTCAGAAGGCAATTGCATAGACCTTTCAGAAAGCCATTGATTAATATGTCTCCAAAATCCTTATTGCGTCATCCACTTTGTGTGTCCGACTTGAGCGAATTTGAAGAAGGAAAAGCTTTCCAAGAAGTTATTGATGATGCAAATGTGAAAGCTACTGCTGTGAGAAAAGTACTTTATTGTACAGGAAAAATATATTATGATTTGTTAAAACACCAAACGGAAACCCAAAACAAAGAGGTGGCAATAGTGCGATTGGAGCAAATTTATCCATTTCCTAGCACACAAATCGAAGCAATTAAGAAAAAATATGCAAAAGCCAAAGCCCACATCTGGGTTCAAGAGGAATCTTTAAATATGGGAGCTTGGAGTTATCTGAAAACTTTCCAAACTGATTTTTGTCAGGAAGTGATAGGAAGGGATGAAAGTGCTTCTCCAGCTACAGGATATATGAAAATCCATGTCCAGCAGCAAGAAAGTATTGTAAGTAAAGCATTGAGCTAGAAACAAAAAAAACTTTGCCAAGACGATTCAGAATTTTCTGAAAACACTTGGCAAAGTTTTTTATATAAAATCCTAAATAATTTTTTATTCTATTTCGGTCACCTTCATCATGTTGGTTCGCATTCTCTTACCCAAAGGCATAGTTCCTGTATTCACCACGATATCTCCAGTATCTATCATTAACTTTTCTTTTAGAATGTCTGTACAATCTTGAATCGTTTCGTCAGTTGTGGTAAACTTATCATAGTAAAAACATTTAACGCCCCAAACTAAATTCAATGTTGACAACATATTTTTCTTATCTGAAAAAATGTAAACATTTGCTTTAGGTCTATAGCTAGACACTTTGAAAGCAGTATATCCAGAGCTAGTCATACCTAAAATTGCTTTTGCTCCGATATCGTCAGAAGTTTTAGCTGCATTAAAACATACCACATCCGACAAGAAAGTTCTTGAAGCTGGAGCTGGGTAAGGGTGTCTGTTATCGAAAGATTGTGACTTTTCAGCTTCGCCGATTATTTTCCCCATGGTTTCAACAACTAAAGTAGGAAATTTACCAACAGAGGTTTCTCCACTCAACATCACTGCATCTGCCCCATCCAATACCGCATTCGCAACATCCGTTACTTCTGCTCTAGTTGGCGTAGGGTTTTCAATCATGCTATCCATCATCTGAGTTGCCACAATTACGGGTCTAGCTCTTTGAATACATTTATTGATGATGTCTTTTTGAATACCAGGTAGTTTTTCTATTGGAATTTCGATACCCAAATCACCTCTTGCAATCATGATAGCATTCGAATGCTTGATGATTTTATCTAATTTTTCTATTGCTTCTGGCTTCTCTATTTTAGCAATTATTTTTGCATCATGATTTTTTGCATCTATTCTATCTCTCAGATCCTTCAAATCCTTTGGTGAACGTACAAATGATAGTGCAATCCAATTTACTGGCTGAGTCAGAATATAATCTAAGTCATTCAAGTCCTTTTCGGTCAGTGCAGGCAAAGAAACTTTTGTGTTTGGTAGATTTACGCCTTTGTTTGAAGACAACACATTGCCGTGAATAACCTTTAGTTTTACTAAATCTTTTTTGTTGGTTTCGATTACTTCCAAAACTACTTTTCCATCGTCCACTAAAACCTTTTCACCTACTTCTACATCTTCAGAAAAGTTTTCGTAACTCATGTAAATCTTTTCTTTATTCCCAAGGCATTCTTCATTTACAAAAGTTAAGATGTCGCCAGACTGAATAGGCATACTTCCATTTTCCATTTTACCTACTCGAAGCTTTGGTCCCTGAAGGTCTGCTAAAATGCTGACATATGTTTGATGAGTTTCATTGATTTTTAGGATATTATCAATTATTTTTTGGTGGTCTTCATACGAACCATGAGAGAAGTTTAGCCTAAATACATCCACACCAGCTCTCACTAATTCTAATAATTTATCATAAGAGCTACATGCTGGACCAACAGTCGCCACAATCTTAGTCTTATGGATTTCATTTATTTTCATTATAATTTGATTATTATTTTATTTAAACTTTTATAAAGGGTTTATAAAAACAATATTATAGATTGAATATTTTTTTTATAAGATTTAATAACTCATTAAACCCTCTTGCTAATAATATGTTTTGTTCAATAAGGATTATGTTGAATTATATTTTATAATTTTTTAAAATGATAAAACATTTAATGCCTTAGTGTAAATTGTACAATATGGGAGCAAAAGTAAGTACAATTATTTAATTATCAAACATTTCCTTAATTATTATTAAATATTGCTTTTTTGATTTTTTTTCTGTAATTTTGGCTCCCGTTTAAAAAATGGGATGTGGTATAAGAAATTTAAAGCATAATTTTTTTTGTTTAAAAATTAGAAATGTCTAATATTTTCAAAAAATATTTATCTTTATAAAACATTATTTATTAACAATACAATAAAATTTTTCCAATAAATTCATGGCCGTAGCAACTGAAAATTTACTGGATGCCCTACAAAAATTCTTTGGGTTTGATAAGTTCAAAGGAAAGCAAGAAGAGATAATCCAAAGTGTCCTTGAAGGAAAAGATACTTTTGTCATAATGCCCACTGGAGGCGGAAAATCGCTTTGTTATCAATTACCTGCTTTAATGATGCCAGGTACTGCAATTGTCATTTCGCCGCTAATCGCCTTAATGAAAAATCAAGTGGATGCCATTAGGGGATATAGTAATGAAGATGAGGTCGCTCATTTTCTGAACTCATCATTAACGAAGGCTCAAATAAAGGTAGTGAAGCAAGATATTTTGGATGGCAAAACCAAATTGCTTTACATCGCTCCTGAAACACTGACCAAAGATGAAAACATCGAATTCTTAAAAGGAATTGACCTTTCTTTTATAGCAGTGGATGAAGCCCATTGTATTTCTGAATGGGGACACGATTTCCGTCCTGAATATCGTCGAATTAGAAATATGATCGACGAAGTAAACAAGGAAATTCCAATCATTGCACTCACAGCGACTGCCACTCCAAAAGTAAGAACAGATATTGTCAAAAACCTCAACATGAGGGATGAACGCAATTTTGTACTTTCATTTAATAGAGATAACCTTTTCTACGAAGTTCGCCCCAAATATGACAAGATGGAGCAAACGGTGAAGAGCATTTTGCAGGTGATCAAAGAAGCAAATGGAAGATGCGGAATTATTTATGTGCAAAGTAGAAAAGCGGCAGAAGACATTGCTAAAATGCTGGAAGTGAATGGTTTGAAAGCCTTGGCTTACCATGCAGGATTGGATGCAAAAACTAGAAGTAAGACACAAGATGATTTCTTGATGGAAGAAATCGATGTGATAGTGGCAACCATCGCTTTTGGAATGGGCATTGACAAACCCGATGTACGATTCGTTATTCACTATGATATTCCCAAAAGTATTGAAAATTATTACCAAGAAACAGGTAGAGGCGGAAGAGATGGGTTAGAAGGTAGGTGTGTCGCTTTTTACTCAGAAAAGGACGTGACTCGATTGGAGAAATTCTTGAGAGACAAGCCTGCTGCTGAAAGAGAAATGGGCATGTTGCTGATGCAAGAAATCACCGCTTATGCTGAAACTACAGCTTGTCGCAGACAGTTTTTATTGCATTATTTCGGGGAAGAATATGACGACAAATGTTGCAATAAAATGTGTGACAATTGCAAACATCCGAAAGTGAAAGTGGATGTTACGGAAGAAATGCAAGATGCACTGAAAGCCGTTGCTGCCTTGAATGAAAATTATGCCGTGAAAACGGTGGTGGATTTCTTGAGAGGGAAAGACACCAAAGAAATGGACGATTATGGATTTTCCGAGTTAGATTTATTTGGCATCGGGGATGAAAAAGACGATCATTTTTGGAATTCAATTTTCCGCCATGCTTTGATCAATGGCTTATTGGATAAAGACATTGAAAAATATGGAACCCTTCGACTTACAGACTCTGGTAGGGCGTTTTTGAAGGACCCACAGCCATTTTCAATTCCTATCAATAGAAATTTTGAAGAAGAGCACGAAGAACTTGATGATGCCGCTGGAAAAACTGCTGTTTTGGACGAGGTTCTTGTCAATATGCTTCGAGACCTGACGAAGAGAGTAGGTAAAAAATGGGGGTACCGCCTTATGTGGTTTTCCAAGAGCCGAGTTTGATGGATATGGCAACCCAATATCCAATCACTTTGGAGGATTTGGAAAAATGTTCGGGAGTATCGAAAGGGAAGGCATTGAAATATGGTAAGGAGTTCGTTGCCTTGATCAGTAAGTATGTCGAAGAAAATGAAATAGAGCGACCAACTGATTTTGTGTTAAAAACGGTTGCGAACAAGTCCAAGATTAAAGTGCATATTATTCAAGGGATAGACAGAAAAATTCCGTTGCCTGATATTGCAGAAACGAGTAATCTGACTTGGGATGAGCTAATCGAAGAATTGGATTCGATTGTTATTTCAGGGACAAAACTGAATTTGGATTATTATTTGAAAGATACGATTGATGAATATGTGAGAGAAGATATCTATAATTATTTTATGGACTCCGACTCCGATTCAGCGGTAGAAGCCTATCATGCTTTGAAAGAAGATGATATTACGATGGAAGAAATACAATTGGTCAGAATAAAATTTTTGTCGGAGGTGGCAAACTAATAAAATATCAATTTTACATAATAAAAATGGTTTTAGCACGTAATGTGTTAAAGCCATTTTTAGTTTAAAGGCATTATTTATATTAAAAATAGACCCAGACTCATGTTAAAGTTGTTATTAAATATTTGGATGCTACTTTTTTTCTTTCATATTAGCTTTGCTCAGAAAAATATAGACTGGAAAAAAGTAGAAATTTGCTTGCAAAAAAAGCAAAAACATTGCGACACCAGTACTTTGAAGCTTTTTGTAAAGGTAGATAAAGCTGTATGGAAAATAAGAAATTACAATATTCAATCTAGAATTTTCATAACGCCTGATGTAGAAGCAAAACAATTTTATGATACTATAATGACTATTGCTCCTACTTTTTATACAGAAACATTAAAGCATAAAGAGACTTTGGTCAATATGCTCTTGTTCTCTAATAATTTGATTGGCTTTGAAAGTCGTATGAATATCGTAAGATTACTCTATAATTTATGTTTCGAAGAATATTTGGATGTCATTAGACAAGTTAATCAGAATTATAAATCTTATTCTAAGAATAGAATAATTCTTGAAAATTTACTTGCCAAGAACAAACTTATGTGGAAGATGAAAATATTTCTACTGTTGATGACTTGAAAACTGTATTAAATGAGCTAGTTGCTCAAATTCAAAACGACTGAAATCCAAGAAAGATATAGATTTAGAAAAGGAAGTAGAAGAAATTCTCTGGAAGATTTGGAAAGAATTTATTAAAACAATGTATGATGTTCAATATTTACTGAAACCAACAAGGTGTGATAAATAAATATAGTGATAAAAACCAATAACCCGCGTTTTGTTTAAAGAGGTTTGGAGGCCGGTGCCCAACTGAAATTTAAAGAGAAAATAATACAATAGTCTAAATTGAAGGTTTTATTAGAAAAGGTAATGAATAAATCTACCCAATTTTTTAGGGGAAAAAGGAAAACTAAACGATTCAACATTTGTTTGAATTCTAATGATAACTACGAAAAGGAAAAGGTTTACAATTAAAAAAAAGAAGACACAATCTCCATTTAAAAGCATAAAAATAAAACCTTATTTTTTTCTTTCACACATAAATTTTGCTCAGAAAATATAGACTGAAAAAAGAAATTTGCTTACAAAAAAGCAAAAATGCGACACCAGTACTTTGAAGCTTTTGTAAAGTTAGATAAGGCTATATGAAAATAGAAACAATATTCAATCAAGAATTTTCATAACGCCTGATGTAGAAGCAAAACAATTTTATGATACTATAATGACTATTGCTCCTACTTTTTATACAGAAACATTAAAGCATAAAGAGACTTTAGTCAATATGCTCTTGTTTTCTGATAATTTGATTGGCTTTGAAAGTAAATTGAATATTGTATATATCCTTAATAATTTTGCTTGAAGATTGGCGACAAGGAAACAATGAATCATATTCTAAAAATGAAGAAATTTTAATAAATTTAATTGACCAAGATGATAATTTTAGTGGAAGTTTAAAAATTTACAGGAAATTAAAACAATTTACGGAGAATAAAAAACAAAAAGTATTAAAGGAGAGAAATACTTGAGGAAACAGAGCAATTTACGAAACCAACAAGGTGTGAAAAATAAATATAGACATGAAAAAACCAATACTATTTCTATTGTTCGTTTTGTTTGCATTAAAATCATATTCTCAAGACTTTATCACTAATGAGTTAAAATGGGAATCCTCAGATGCAATCCAACCACACTTTTTTAAAGATTCGGTTCAATTGGAAGAATGGGGTAAAAAGCAACTGCCTTTTTCTCAAGTATAAATAGAAAGTTTTTCTTTTAAAGATTGTAAATATTCCTTAGTTATGATCGTTGGATGTTCGGGTATTCCATGTTGGGAAATTTATATATTGAAGCGAGAAAATGGCTCTCTAAAAGTTATAAAAAGTGAAAATGCAAGAGTTATTGAGCAAATTGAAGTAAAAATTGATAACAAACTGGAAAAAATTATATTTAAAACAAAATCCAGCCAATTCGGAGAATTGACTTTTGATAAGCTGCAATAAATTCAGTTCTTTTCTTTTTCTTCTAATTTTGTCTTATAACTAACTTTTCTAAAATTATTTTTAGCATTTTTTATTTCATACATTATCGTTATAGCCAATTGAAAGGCATTATATTATAATTAAATTAATAAATTCTTTATTTTTGCCCAACTAATAATCATACAATCGTAATTGTTTATGTCAAAAAAACAGATACCATCAAAAAGTAATGAAAAAGAAAGTGGAAAATTAGTGGAAACAACCGCTAATACTACTATTTTTGAATGGCTAGAAAGATATTTTGAAAAAAGAAAAAACCTCTTCAGCATCCTCATTACTGGGATTGCAGCGCTGTTTGCAATATTATTATTTGATGTGAAAATGTCCACAGGTTTTGACGATTCCATGTATATCGAATCTGGATATAATTATGCAAAAGACTTTTTCGGATTTTGGCATGGAGCAAATGCTCCTCTATATCCTATGATTTTGGCTTTGCCCATCAAGATGTTTGGAATCAATGTAATCCTGCTCAAATCCTTATCGGTCATTTTCTTTGTTTTGGGTATCTATTTTAACTATAAAGCATTCGTTGGCCGCATTCCATACACTATTTTATTTTTATCCTTATTGATCGTTGCCACCAATTCTGCTTTCTTGGCTCATGCAAGTTTGACTTATACTGAGGCTTTTTTTAGTATGATCCAAGGGCTATTCTTCCTTTCGTTTTTCAAATTAACGGATCATATTGCAGTGAATGGAAGTGGCATTAAAGAAAATTGGAAACAATACCTTGGGTTGGCTTTGGTAACCTACTTTTTGTTTATGGCAAGAAGTGTGGCAGCAGGAGCTATTTTGGCTGTGGTAGTTTATTTTTTGTTCCAAAAAGATTGGAAAGCATCTTTGTTTTCATTATTGACTTTTATCGCAGTAACTCTTCCGCTAGAAGGATTGAAAAAAATGATTTGGAAAGGAGCTAGCCAAGTTGCCTCACAAGGAAATGCCATGTTCCAAAAGGATTTTTATGATCCAGGAAAAGGACAGGCTACCGTTGCAGATTTCTTCTCTAGATTTTGGACGAATGCAGAGATATATCTTTCCTCCAAACTTTGGGAAATGTTAGGATTTAGAAATCCTGATTCTCAATATAGCACAGGAATTACCGTTTTTACAATTTTACTTTTTGTTACAGGCTTACTTTGGGCAATAAAAAAGAAAAATAAAGCATTTCAAGCAGCTATTATCTATGCTGGTGTTCTGACAGGAGTGACGTTCTTTGCTTTGCATACCAATTGGGGACAAGGTCGTTTGGTGATGATCTTTTTGCCTTACATATTGTTTTCGTTCTTTTATGGCATCTATGCTTTGATGGACAACAAGTCTCTTTCAGCCATGCAAATTGCTTTTTTGATTATTGCTATCATATTTTTTGCTAGAAATTTTAGTATTACCTTATCAGAAACGCAAAAAAACACCCCCATTTTAGCAGAAAACTTGAGTGGAAATAAGTATGCTGGCTACTCAAATGATTGGGTAAATTATTTGAAAATGAGTGAATGGTGTGAGAAAAATTTGCCAAAAGAAAGCTATGTGGCTTGTAGAAAAAATTCAATGTCCTTCATTTATGCAAATGGAAAAGCATTTTATCCAATTTTCAAAACGACTTCTAATAATGCAGATACTTTGATTAATGCATTGAAAACGAATAAAGTAACTCATGTTATTTTAGCGGAATTGAGAATGGATCCTAGTAAATATGTGGAGGGCTCTTTTGTGAATACCATCCATAGATATTTGGCTCCTATCGATCAGAAATATCCGGGCTCATTGAAAATGGTGCACCAAGAAGGGACTGTTGAAAAATCGCAGTTGTACGAAATTGACTACTCGAAAATAGTGGAAAATCCGATGCAACCTATTCCAGCACCCATAAAATAATAAATTATCCTTGGCATTAACTTTGCCTAAATTATATTCAAAACTAAAAATTTGTGAAACAATTAGATACTAGAAACCTCGATTACTTTCAGCAACAAGCCCCAAACAGAAAAAAAATTAGAAAAAGACATCGTTACTACTGGAATGACATTACCAATTATGTACAATATTTTGTCCATGAAAATTCTTCTGTTTTAGAGATTGGTTGTGGCACTGGGGAAATGCTAAATGAACTAGTAGCAGCTAAAAAGACAGGTATTGACTACTCTGAGGGGATGATTTCTGTAGCGAAAGCAAGTTTTCCAACCCTTGATTTGAAAGTCATGAATGCCAATAATATTCAATTAGAAGGCACTTACGACGTGATAATCCTTTCCAATCTAATTGGATTCGTGGATGATATTCAACATGTTTTTAGCGAAATCAAAAAAGTGTGTCACCCCAATACGAAAGTAATCGTTTCGTACTACAATACAACTTGGGAGCCGCTGTTGGGATTCGCTGAAACTTTGGGACTAAAAACAAAATCGCCGCAACAGAATTGGTTGACCCATTTTGATATCAACAATCTTTTGTACTTGGCTGGTTTTGACGTGTACAGACAAGTGAGACGGACTTTGATTCCATTCAATATTCCGATCATTTCCTTTCTTTTCAACAAGTATTTTGCAAAATTGCCCTTGTTGAGATCCTTGTGTCTGAATATGTTTTCATTCGCCATGCCTTTCCCGGATAGCGAAGAAGATTTGGATAGCAGGTATTCCGTTTCAATTGTTATTCCTGCAAGGAACGAAAGTGGAAATATAGAAAATGCCATTTTGAGAATGCCAAAATTCTCTAAAAACCAAGAAATTCTCTTTGTAGAAGGCAATTCGACAGATGATACTTGGGATGCCATCCAAAAAATCAAACAGAAATACGATCATTCTCATAATATCAAAATCACCCAACAATCTGGTAAAGGAAAGGGCGATGCCGTTCGAAAAGGATTTGGCATGGCAACTGGTGATATTTTGATGATTTTGGATGCAGACCTAACGATGCCTCCTGAGGAATTACCGAAATTTTATAATGCCATCGCTGGATACAAAGGAGATTTTATCAATGGATCGAGATTGGTGTATGCAATGGATGAAAAAGCGATGCGATTTTTGAATAGATTGGGCAACAAGTTTTTTAGCCAAGCTTTTACTTGGTTATTGGAACAAAAATTCAGAGATACCCTTTGTGGAACGAAAGTTCTGTTCAGAAAGGATTATGAGAAATTGATAATCAACCGAAAATTCTTTGGAGATTTTGACCCATTTGGAGATTTCGATTTGCTTTTTGGTGCTTACAAATTGAATTTGAAAATCGTTGAAATTCCGATTCGTTATAAAGACAGAACCTATGGAGATACGAATATTTCGAGGTTCAAACATGGGTTTATGTTGTTGCAAATGTGTTTGTTTGCAATGAGAAAATGTAAATTTTATTAAAATACATGGAGGCATCATCTGATTTGAAAGAATTGCTTAAAAAGGTTAGGACAGTGGAGATAAAAGCCAAAAATATGTCCAAAAACCTTTTTATGGGTGATGCTCACAGTCCATTCAAAGGGAAAGGAATGACCTTCAGTGAGGTGCGTTCTTACCAATATGGCGATGATGTGAAATCGATAGACTGGAACGTAACTGCCAGATCTGGAAGCCCTTATGTGAAAATATTTGAGGAAGAGCATGAGCTGACTGTTTTCTTTTTGGTCGATTGTAGCGGTTCTTCCTATTTTGGATCCAAACAAAATCGTTTTCAACTTATTAGCGAAGTCGCTGCAGTTTTGTCCTTGTCTGCTTTGCATTACCAGCACAAACTTGGCTTGATGCTATTCAGTGATAAACTTGATTTTTATTTGCCACCCAAAAAAGGGGCATCTCAGATGTTGAGAATCATCAGAGAAATATTGAATCAAAAACCCAAAATTGCTAAAACCAATATTGGAGACGCCATTTCTCAGTTTATCAAACACCAACACCAAAGATGCACCTGCTTTATTCTATCTGATTTTCAAGATATTAACTTCGAGAAGCAATTGAAAGTAATGTCTAAAATTCACGATGTGGTGGGAATCAAATTCAATGAAATAAGTGAACAAAAATTTCCAGATTTAGGATTAGTAGAATTCAAAAATATCGAAACTGGAAAATGGGAGTTGATAGATACTTCGGCTGCTCAATGGCGAAAGAACCAACAAGCTGATTACGAAAAATCAAATACAGAAATTTCAAACTATTTCATCCATTCCAATTGCGATTTAATACAAATTGATACAGAAAAACCCTATTTACCCAAACTAAAATCTTTTTTTCAAAAACGACATTCAGCATAAATGAACACAGTTCAAAAATCGTTTGTACAGATTCATATAGCAGTTTTGTTGTGGGGATTTACTGCCGTTTTGGGTAAGCTAATTACCTTGTCCACCTTGCAGCTAGTGTGGTGGAGGGTATTGCTCACTTCCTTCAGTTTATCTTTCTTGCTAAAGAAATTTAGCCGAATAAAAAAAGTAGATAAGCAGACCAAAATCAGAATTATTGGTATTGGTTTTCTGGTAGGCCTCCATTGGTTGTGTTTTTATGGCTCAGTGAAACTGTCCAACTCCTCGATAGCAGTTGTTTGCATGGCTACGGTTTCCTTGATGACATCGATAATTGAACCCCTATTTTTCAAGAAAAAAATTCAGTGGAAAGAAATTTTATTAGGGTTATTGATTTTGCCCGGCATGTTATTAATCGTGAACACCAATTTGAATTGGATTTCAGGGATAGTCGTAGGGCTGATTGGTGCTTTTTTAGCGGCTATTTTTTCGGTTTTAAATAAAAAAGCCGTTACTACTGCCGACCCATTAAGTGTTACCTATTTAGAAATCAATGGCGTTTTGATTTTGACAACATTGATTTTGCCATTTTACTATTATTTTTTCCCTACCGAACAATTTATTCCCGATGGAAAAGACTTCGTCTTCTTGCTAGTTTTAGCCTTGGCTTGTACGTCTTTGCCATTTTTGTTGTCCATGATGTCCCTCCGTCATATTTCTACTTTTTCATCCAATTTCATTCTGAATTTAGAGCCTGTTTATGGCATTTTGTTGGCCTGGTTGATTTTGAATGAAAATAAGGAGCTTTCTCCACAGTTTTATTGGGGCGTTTTGTTGATAATGGGAGTTGTGTTCGGTTATTCATTTCTAACTAGAAATAGAAATTCACTGAAATGAGTTATTGGTTATTAATATTCAGTTTCTGTTTCCAACAAACCACTGCTTATGATTCGAATTATTTGATGGGTAAGTTTTTACCTGAAAAAGATCCTAGGTTTGTTTCAATTGACAGAAAATATAGGGTGAATCGAACCATGTATTTAAGAAAAGAAGCTTACGAAGCCTTCGAAAAAATGTGGGTTGCTGCGAAAAAAGACGACGTCACCATCGTCATTTCCTCTGCTACTAGAAATTTTGAGTATCAAAAAAAGATATGGGAAGAAAAATGGAATGGGAAAAGGAGATTGGAGGATGGAACATTAGCGACGGAAATTTCAGACCCTTCCGAAAGAGCCAAAAAGATATTGCAATACAGCGCCATGCCAGGGAGTTCCCGCCATCATTGGGGGACGGATTTTGATATCAATGCACTCAATAATGCCTATTTCTCGAAGGGAAAAGGAAAGAAATTATATGATTGGCTCCAAAAAAATGCGGAAAAGTTTGGCTTCCGACAACCCTATTCAGCCTTTGAAACTGGCAGAGCGACAGGATATAATGAAGAAAAATGGCATTGGTCCTATTTCCCAATTGCGAATGAGCTGACTAATCTGAGTGCCAACCTGCTTCAAGATTACAAATTTCAAGGATTCGATGGTGCGGCAACAGCCACTCAAATAGGAATAGTGAAAAACTATATTTTGGGAGTGGACGCCAGTTGCAAATAATTTTAAAGAGCGAAAATAAACCTTGAAATACTGCTAATATTCGCCTTTTTGCCCTTGTCTCCACAACAAAATCAGTTTTAAAACGTATTAATCCTTTGCAACGAAAAATAAAATAGATGCAGTTTTTGTTTCCTTATTTCCTAATCGCTTCCTTGACAATAGCCATACCTATTATCATTCATTTATTCTATTTCAGGAGGTTCAAGCAAGTTTATTTTACGAATGTAAGATTCTTAAAAGAAGTAAAGGAAGAATCTAGTGCTCGGTCGAAGCTCAGAAATTTGTTGGTGCTTTTGGCACGTTGTCTTGCCTTTTTAGCTTTAGTCTTTGCCTTTGCACAACCTTTTTTGCCACAGCAATCCGCTGTGAAACAAGGAGAAAAAGCCATTTCAATCTATGTTGATAACTCATTCAGTATGAGCTCTATGAGTGAGGATGCTCCTATGGTGGAAAAAGCGAAACAACGGGCAAGAGAAATCGTAAATGCCTATGCTACCGACGACCGTTTTCAAATCATAACTAGCGAAATGGAAGGCAGACATTTGCATTTGGTGAGTAAAGATGACGCATTAGGATTGATAGAAGAAATAAAAATAGCCCCCTCTTCACCTAAACTTTCAGATGTTTTCAACAAACAAAAACAAGTATTACAAACGGCAGGAACGGAGCACAAAATAATCTATGAGATTTCTGATTTTCAAAAGAAAAATGCAGACATCGCAGCCATAAAAGATACTGTTTTAGATATCAAACTGGTGCCATTGACATCGGTGGAAGAGAAAAATATCGCTATTGATTCTGCATGGTTCCTGAATCCAGTTCAGCTTTTGCAACAGCCGAATGCACTATTGGTGAAAGTCACCAACCATACCAACGAAAAGGCGGAAGGCATTCGCCTTTCCTTACAGCACGATGGGCAAGCAAAACCTGTAGGTAGTTTAGATATCCCTGCCAAATCTTCTGAAGTGGATACGGTGAATATCACGGTGCTAAAGCCAGGGTGGCAGGAAGCGAAACTCTCCATCACAGATTATCCTGTGCAATTCGACGACCATTATTTCATCAGTTTCAATGTGGCTGCCGAGTTGAATTTGTTGGTCATCAATGAAGCTGGTACCAACAGATATTTGGATGCGGCTTTCAAAGGCGCTTCATTTTTTAAAGTAAGTAATGAGTTTTCCAAAAATATTAATTATTCCAAATTGCCTAATTATAAGCTGGTGATTTTGAATGATTTAAAAAGTATCTCTTCAGGGTTGAGTTCGGAGCTACGCCAATATGCTCTGAATGGAGGTAATATTTTGGTTTTTCCAGCGGCTGATGCTGATCTGAATAGCTATAAATCCTTCCTCAATAGCCTGAACTGCAACGAACTTACTGGATTCGAAAGTGCCAATCGGGAGGTCTCTAACTTGAATTTGGATGCAGCTATTTTCAATGATGTATTCGAAACAAAAAAAACGAATTTAAAGCTTCCAAACACCCAAGGGAATTTTAAATTATCGGGTAGCAGAGGAGACGAAAAAATTATGACTTACCGTGATGGGAATACCTTCATTACCCAAGTCAGACAAGACAAAGGAAACCTTTTCCTATGCACAGCACCGTTGGATGAAAACAGAAATAATCTCGTGAAAAATGGGGAAATCTTCGTGCCGATGCTATTCAAAATGGCAATTGCCAATAATGTGAAGCAACATTTGGCTTATACCATTGGGCAAGATGAGGTGATAGAAGAAAATAATATTCTAAAAGAAGGAGAAGCTGCTGAAAAGAATTTTATCATAAAAGGCGAAAAAGGGGAGTTCATCCCCCAACAAAAAATGTTGGGCTCGAAAATGATTATTGGCATCAACCAGCAGATCAAAGAAGCTGGTATCTATAAACTTCAATCGAAGCAAGATACTGCCCTCTCCAAATATGCATTCAATTTTGACAGAAACGAGTCACTGCTTGAATTTCTGAACAATAAAGATTTGAAAAATTACGAAAGACCCAACCTCCAAGTCCTCGACGCTACTGCCGCTGCCAACTTTACGGGCATCGTCACCGAAAACGACAAAGGCATCACCCTCTGGAAATGGTGCCTATTATTTGCCCTCTTATTTTTAGCCATTGAAGCGTTGTTGATTAGGTTTTGGAAGGGTGATGAGGAAGTGATAATTATTACTTTATTTTAAAATGTTCATTGTAATTTATTGAATTTAGACGAACTGAAAATCTACTTTAAACACTTCAAAAGAACCATTTTCATATGTTCTAATAAATCTTAATTTTTTACCATCACCACTTCTTTCTACACTACAAGTTATGTTGTTTGATTGTGAAGTGATAAATGATTGACCTGTTAAAAGGTTGTTGATTTTTGAATTTAAGTTTGTCATTTTATTATATGAATTTAAAATTATTGGATTAGAGAATAACTTTTACTAGGTGGGAATAGCATATTTAATGCAGTTGGTTTTAATTTAAAATTGCAACCTTTGTCAATCACTGAACCATCAGTCAATCTCTTAATTGGATAGTCAAGTGTAATAGCTCCCATATCTATTAGTAAACCAAATTGATTTAATATAGGGCTTTTTGTATGTTCTGCAGATTTGAATAAAAAATATTCTTTTTCATTTTCAATTTTAGATTGGGCTTTTATCCAAAATGTTTCTTTATGCTTTGTAGCTAAAGCATTTCTAAGTACTTCTAATTCCCAAGTTAAAAAATCGCCAATTTCTTTTTTGTCTGAATTTTCATACAAATAACCTTTTCATAATCAGTTCTTAAAATCAAGCCTTGAGCATTTCGGCCAGTTGCTCTTATCGTATTATATAAACGGAATACTCCACCTTCCCAATAACCAAAAGCATCCAAAATTTCAGTTCGATTTTGAATTTACTTAACTCCCAATTGGGTGTTTTTCCGAATAGTCCTTTTCGTGTTCCTTTGTTTTCTCTTGCTGATTTCAACTCAATTCCTTTATAATCTGGAGTTTTAGAAGAGTTCATTTCAATTCCCAACAATTTTTCCAATGTCCTACCTATTGAAGTATCAGCTTGTAACAAAGCTGGAACGAAACCTTTAGCAGCTATTGCTCTTAATTTTATTAATAATTCTTCAGCAACTACATTAGAAATATGATTTATTTCATTGACTAATTCTTGAAGAGGGTTTGTTATTTTACTTTCAATTAAGTTATTTATATCAAGTTGAGTAATATTCAAAACATAAAGGTTATTTTCAAAAGCAATTATTCCTAGAATATCATTTGCTTTAGAGTATGATCCTAATCCTTTAAACCATATTCTTGGGTCACCTTTTTTTAGTATTTGGGCGATATAAAGTAGCTACAGATTTTACTAAAACTCCTGAACTGATAAAAATGAAGATATTTGAATTTTACTATCCTGTCCTTGCTTTTGTAATTCAAAATTGTGAATATTTTTAGTTTTCAAATATGTTCTTACAGTCCCTGTTGCATCCATAATTGACTTTAAAAGTCCTGTTTCTGTTGGTTCTATCAGACAAAATTCAACAGAATTTTCAGTAAGCAGTTTTATATTGTTTATTTCAAGAGTTGTTAATTGCCTCATAAATCATTATATTATATTTTTCAATATTTCTAATGCTACAGCTCTTGCCATAAGTGGAGGAACTGCATTCCCTACTAGTGTAAATTGTGGCACTTCAAATTTTCGTTTATTACCTCCTGTTGATCGTTTACCTTGAAATACAAACGAGTCATCAAATGATTGTAATCTTGCCATTTCTCTAACAGTTAAAGACCTCGGATTAGAGAAATGAATATAGTCGTCAGCAATCGTCATTACAGTAGGGCTTTGCGAATCAGCTTTTAAAACATTGTAATTCCTTTTTTCAGAATCTAAACCGATTTTTTTTAATTCTTTTTTAGCTAAATCGTAATCACCTGTATTTAAAATTACATCCAATCTTTTTACAACATCATCATTTTGTTTGCTCGTTTTATGATTGTGCAATGGAGCAACTATATGTGTCAATGTGTTTTCCAATTCTTCAAGATTTCTTACATAAAAAGGATTTTTGCATTTATAAATCGACCGTTTAATCTTCCCTTTTTGACCATTCAGCATAAGTTAAACCTTTATTCTCTTCAGGTTTCCATCAATAGTTCTTTTCTTTAATAGTGATTGCATTTTTTGAGTAGAACCATTATACTTTATTTTTAAATCTACTTTTTCATAATCAAACTTTTCTTCATCATTGCCTACAAAATCCAAATCATATAATGCTTCGAAAACTGTAACTTTTTCTTTTTCGCTAACTGTTGGTGGAACTACTTTAACCAATTTCTGGTCTTTGCGACAACCAATAAATAAAACTCTTTCTCTGTTTTGGGGAACTCCATAGTTTGAAGCTAAAGCAACAAATGGTTGGTCGATATTATATAATCTAATATGCGACAAGATCTCTTCAAATTCTGCTTCTGCTTTTAATGCTTTAACAAATGGTTGAAGCCCTTGAATACATTCATCAAAAGAAAAATTGTAAATTTCTAAAGCTACAATTATATCATCTATTTCATTTTGAAATGCTTTTGCAGGTTTTAAATTATTAAAAGCTTGTTGGATCTGCTCAATAATTGAATCTGATTCTATCGAAGTCAAAAAGGAATCAAATTTTTCAGCAAAAAAATCATTATCTAAATCACTATGAGCCTTTTCCAAAATCACTTTCTTTCTTACGTAAGCAAGTTCTTTACTCCTTTTTAATAAATTGAAACCATGTCGAATTGTATTTATATTAATATCTGTTTTACTTGTTTTGTAATCGACAATTTTAGGTGTTAATACACGAAATTTATTTTCAATATTCTGAATATAATTTTCTCTCAATTTCTCCAATTCTTTATCATTTGCTGATTCAAATTGCATCCTTAAATTGTAACAATCTAAAGTAAATGCTTCTCTTTTCTACTCTTTTAAGCTTAGGCTAAAAAATAAATAATTTGATGAAATTCTTTCAAATCAACTATAGATTTTATTTCTTGCAAAATCATTTCCTTAATTTTTCCTCCTCTTTTGTTAGAATACCTTTAACATTTTCCATTACAAAATACTTTGGACGAAGCACACGAATTACATTTAAGTAGTGAGCAAACAAATCATCCTTTTTATCAAACTTCTTGCGTTTTCCAGCTAAACTAAAACTTTGACAAGGCGGACCTCCACAGACAACATCAATCTGTTTTCCCTTCAAACCTTTTAAAAGATTATCTAGAAAGTCTGGTTCAGTAATATCTTGACGCAAAAATTCTGCATCCATTCCAAGTTGGTAATTATATCGGGCAAGGTGAGTTAATTCGCAGTTTTCATTTATATCACTTCCTAATAAGAAATCATAATATCTATTTCCGTATTCAGCTTGCAAAAAAACCTTCACTAAAACCACCTGCTCCAGAAATAAATCGACAAAAGTTGCTTTTTGTTTTTCCTTCATATTCGGCTGGGTCTTCACTGACCATTTTTATTTCAGTATTAACTTTGCGACTATTTACAAAGGATAATATCTTCTCTTTTACTTTTTTATCTGTGAATTGAGAGTGCGGAACTGAGTTAAAATATTTTTCACCTTCTTGTTTTAAAAAAGATAAGAATTTATTAATAGATTTATAATTGTATTCTGTTTCTTTAACTTTCTGATTTTTATTATCCCAATCTTTTTTAAGTATTTTTTCACCAGTAGCAACTTTTACTTGTAAGTCTTTTTGCCTAATTACTAAGTGTATAGGATATCTTTTACTTTTATCAGCTTTATCTAAGTAGAACTTCACATTTATCATATTGCGGACACTTTTACGGACAAGTACAAATTTACGGGCACTTAGTCATATCGCAAAATAATATAATAAATATTTAATAAAATTTTCCAAAAATCCCCAATCAAACCCTCCTATTCACCCAAACCATCGCAAAGTTCAATACTTCCGAGTTGCTCCTGGTTCGTTATGGATTTCGTGGTAGAGGGTGGACCAGATTTTTAGAGTGACGTCACCGGTGAGGTGGGAGGATAAGATTTTTGAGCCATCGGGATGTGTTAGTTTGTCGTCGCTGCCATGCATTAATAGTAAGGGGCATGGGCTTTCTCCATGGTAATTCATCAGCCATTTTCCTGTTTCTAAAAGCGAAATGCCTAACTCAGCACCAATTTTGTCATGAACAAGATCGTCTTTCTGGTAGGCAGCTACTACTTCCGAATTTCTAGAAATGTGTTGTACCACCAACTGATTCTTTTGAGAAAAAGAGGGATAAATCGACCTAGTCAGCTTTCCTAGAGCAACCACAAATGGATTTGGCTCAAATGCTAGTTTGATAGCGGCTCCAGTGGTAATCATACCAGCAATGGATGGCTTTCTTTTGAGTAAAAAATTCAACGCTATATTGCCACCCATACTGTGGGCATAGATGAAAACAGGCAGATTGACCGCCTGAAGTTGGCAAATTTCAAGAACTTGATTGAGGTCATCTAAAAGGTCATTGTACTTCAGAACGACACCCCTTTTTCCATCCGATTTTCCATGCCCAATATGGTCATATCCCAAGACACTGAATTGATTTTGGTTGAAAAAATGAGCAACATGCTGATACCTACCGATATGCTCTCCAAGTCCATGAACCAACAAAATCCAACCTTTTGGATTTGGGATTGACCACTCTTGGAGGTGCAAATTTTGATTTCTAGCTGTTGCTAATTTTTTCGTTTCCATTTTATTTATTGCTCATTTTTATGATGGGACAAATCATTTCTTCTAGCGAAACCCCTCCATGTTGGAAAGTGTTTTTGTAATAACTATTGTAATAATTATAATTATTTGGATACAAAAAGAACTTGTCTTCTTTAGCGAAAATGAAAGATGAACTCATATTGGGCTTCGGCAATTTGACCTCTTTTGGGTCTCTGAAATCCAATACATCTTTCGGGTCGTATTGAAGATTTCTACCCACTTTATATCGAAGATTTGTCGTTGTTTCTCTATCACCAATCACTTTAGATGGCTGCTTCACCCTGATTGTTCCGTGGTCGGTGGTGATGATAATTTGAACATCTTTTTCAGCAGCTTTCTGGAGTGCCGCCCAAAGTGGGGAGTGCAAAAACCAAGATTTTGTCAATGAGCGGTAAGCGGTTTCATCGCCAGCCAACTCTTTCAAAACCTCCATTTCTGTCCTTGCATGAGAAAGCATATCGATGAAATTGTACACAATCACGGTCAAGTCATTTCGAAGATAATTCAATATGTTGTCTTGCAATTGTTTGCCGGTAGTTGTATTTGTGATTTTGATATAATCTACTTTCACCTCTTTTCTGAAAACCCGCTTCACTTGCTCATTCAGCAAATCTTGCTCATGCAAATTTTTGCCCCCTTCATCCACATCATTTAACCACCATTGTGGAAATTTTTGCTCAATCTCGGAAGGCATCAATCCAGCGAAAATTGCATTTCTACTGTATTGAGTCGCTGTAGGGAGAATGCTATAAAAAAAGTCTTCTTCCTCCGTTCTATATAGTTCATTCAATATGGGCTCAATCACTTTCCATTGGTCAAAACGGAGATTGTCCATTAACACCATTAAAGTAGGTTTTTCGTTGGAAATATGTGGGAATATCTTATTCCGCATCAAATTATAGGACATGGTAGGAGCGGTTTTAGACGCTTCGTTGATCCAATTCTTATAATTTTTTGAAATAAATTTAAAAAATTCGGCATTCGCCTCACTTTTTTGGGTAGCAAGGATTTCCGTCATGCTGCTGTTGCTCGACGAATCCAGTTTTAGCTCCCAATTGATAATTTTTTTGTAAACATCAGCCCATTCTTCGAAGGATAAACCGCTGTTGATTTCCATAAAAATTTGCCTAAAATCTTGCTGATAATCTGATGAGGTCTTTTCTCGAACCAATCTCTTATTATCTATGATTTTTTTCAACGTCAATAAAATCTGGTTGGGATTGACGGGTTTGATCAAATAATCGCTTATTTGTGAGCCAATTGCCTCTTCCATGATGTGTTCTGCCTCATTTTTGGTAATCATCACCACAGGGATTAGTGCATTTTTAGCTTTTATTTTTGCCAATGTTTCTAATCCTGTCATCCCAGGCATACTTTCATCCAGAAATACGACGTCAATATCTTTGTTGTTTTCGCATTCATCCAAAGCATCATGCCCATTACTTACCGTGATAACATCATATCCTTTTTGTTTTAAGAATAAAAGTTGCGGCTTTAAAGTGTCAATTTCGTCATCTGCCCAAAGGATTTTAATATTATCTGCCATTTTTTTTTGTTTGGATATGTTCGTTAATTATGAATGTTCAAAACGTTTTAAAATCAAAAGTTATTACTTTTAGCATTAAAAAATACTCGATTTGAATTTGAAAAGTGGGTTATTTACCGATAAAATTAGCTGCTCTTTTTTCTAAAAAAGCATTTACACCTTCCTTATAGTCATGAGAAGTTCCAGCAAGAGTTTGCAATTGATCTTCCAAATCTAATTGTTGAGTGAGGTTGTTATTCATAGATGCATTCAAGGCTTGCTTGGTGAGCCAAAGTCCGTAAGTAGGCATTTGAGCTAGTTTTTTCGTAATTGCTAAGGTGTCAGCATCAAAATTTTCATTTGGAAGCACCTTATAACACATCCCCAAGCTGTTGGCTTCATCTGCAGAAATTTTATCTCCCAACATCATCAATGCGGCTGCCTTTTGGAAACCAATAATTCTCGGTAGGAAAAAAGTGCCACCACTATCAGGAATTAAGCCGATTTTGCTAAAAGCTTGAATGAATGCAGCAGATTGGGCAACTACCACTATATCGCAGGCTAAAGCAATATTGGCACCAGCTCCTGCCGCCACCCCGTTCACTGCTGCCACCACAGGCTTTTGTAGATTTCGGATTCTTTCGATGATTGGATTGTAGTGTTCTTGTAAGATAGTAGTCAGGCTTGGTCCATTCGGGTCGGTGACTTCTTGGAGGTCTTGGCCTGCACAAAAAGCTTTTCCTTCTCCAATTATTCTGACCGCTCTAATAGTATCTGATTTGCATTCGTCCAAAGCAGATTGCAGGGCAAGAGCCATAGTTCTATTAAAACTATTGAAAACTTGAGGACGATTCAAGGTTATATTCGCAACATTTTCATCGATGGTGAACAAAATACCAGACATAATAAATTTATTTGATGGAACACAAAGATAATAAAATGTTTGGTGGAAAATCGGGTGTTATTTTTATTTGCCGTTCAAATTCCAACTATAATCCAAGTAATCTATTGAGGCATTGTTATCAATTTTTGTAATGGAATATTTGTTCAAAAAGTCAAATAATGTCCTGTTTTGCATGAAATCTCCTTGATACCAGCTAAAAATTTTAGATAACTGAACTTTATTTTTTTGAATAATATTTTTTGAAGTATCATTAATAAAGTTTTTTGCAGCTTCATCTAGTTGTTTGGAAAGATTTTCAGGAAAATAAGCTTTATTGCTGAGATTTGGGCAAGAGAGGGAAGCACAATTAATCGCAAAATGAATTCTAGGATCATTGAATTTTTTTCTCAACTTCGAATGCTCTATGTTATTCAAGTCATAGGTATTTTTCCCGATTTTGATGAATTTGATATCCCAAACAGTATTTACAAAAGGAATTCCTTTCTTGATGTCTTTGATACTTTTTAATGGATAATTGTCGATAATTAGTTTGACAGTGAAGGCATTATAGGCATTTATCCAATAAGCCATTTGTGCCTCTTTGCTCCATTTTTTTTCGTTGGGGTGGTTTGTTTTTAAAATTTCCAAATAAGTATTAAAAACAAGAGAATCCGCTTTTATACCACCATAATCCACCATCCCTTTGTCATCCACATGCTTTTTTAATAAATTATCCCAAAGTTGGTGGCTAACCTGAGCTTTGGCGAATGTGTGACTCAAAATAAAGCACAAACCCCAAAATAAATATTGTAACTTTTTCATCTGTTTAATTTATGGATAATCAATCAAAAAATTCAAATTCTAAGTTTTTATATTAAATTTCATTATTGATGAAATTGATAGAATCATTTAAACTATAGAGCACTTTCTGATTGGGATGTAAATGAATTTCCTGATTTGCAACTTGATAGCCCGAATATAAAAGATTACAATCATGAAAAACTGCAGCCATTAAATCTAGATATTTCTGGATTGGTTGTTTGACAAATGTTTCTGAGATGAAAGTAAGAATATAGTTCGGTTTGATTTTATCATAACATTCTTTCAAATCATTGATATTTACATTAGTCCCCAGATAATATACTATATGTTGGTTCGCTTTTATCAAAAATTGTAGCAACAAAATAATCAATTCCTGTGATTCTCCTTCTGGTAAAAAGAGAAAAAAGGTTTTGCTATTTCTAGTAGGAGTAAATTTCAAGCTATCAATTGCGACTATTATTTTTTGGCGAATTAAAAGTGAAATAAAATTTTCTTGAAGCTGATTGATAGAGCCCGTCAACCATAATAAGCTCAATTTTTCAAGAAATGGAAAAATAACTTCTAAAATAGTTCTTTTTACGCCCAATGTCTCGAAATAATAGGTAATGATATTGTTAAATCTATCTTCATCCATTTCTATCATCGCATTGGTGAGCGAATCCATTTGTGATTCTATATCATCTGAAATCTCATTTAGAGACAAAATTTCTTTATTGAACTCTTCCTCACTCAGCTCTACTATTTTTGAGATTTTTACCCCTTTTTTATTTAAAATAGAGATGCACAGCAGTTTTTTTAAATCATTTTCGGTGTAATATCTGATATTGGTCGTTGTTCTAGCAGGTTGGATAATGCCATATCTAGATTCCCAGATACGTAAGGTGTGGGCTTTTATGCCCGATAACTTTTCCAACTCTTTTATAGAATAACGTTTCAAAATTATTTTTTTTTATGCAAAGAGATAAATCAGACATAGTGAACACTATATACCCTTTTTTTGTTTAATTATTACTTGTTTTGTTTAAGTTTGGTTGTATATTTTGCTTATAAATAATGATTTTAAATAATTTTTTGATTTTAAAATGTAAATAATATCTTGATTTATTCGTTTTAAAGGATAACCTTCATAAAAAAACTATCAATTTGAAACTATTATTTATATCTTTGGGGGTATATTGTTTGTCAATATTACCTTATTCTAACTTTTTTGTATATGAAGTATATTTTTACTTTTTTAACTTTGGTTTTAATTTCGTATTCTTCGTTTGCCCAAAACGATAGTTGTAAATACACTTTGGTCTTAAATACTACTATAGATAATGGGTGGTTTGGTGCTTCCGTTGGCATTAATACGAAATCGTATGCTAATAAATATGCTATATCGAATGCGACTTCAAAAACTGAAAATTTCAATTTTTATCTAAAGTCAAATGATACTTTAAGAATTAATTATACTAGAGGTTTTAATGATGTAGGGAATAGCTATTCCTTATTTAACTCTCAGGGGTTGCTCGTTTTCAAAGACGGATTGTATCCTGATACTGGATTAGTTTATCAAAAAAGGTTGAGATGTTCTGATTGTCCTATTGTACAATCTGTTTTCCCCACAAATATTAAAGGCGTAACTGCAAAATGGAATTGGACGCCAACTCCAGGTGTCGCTGGATATGTTTTGAAATACGGCATTTCTGGTTTTTTCCCTGAAACTCCTGCAACAAAAATTTTCACCACAGATACTTTTGTTACCATAAAAAATTTGGAAGAAATGACCAAATATCACTTGTATGTCGCTACAGTTTGTACGAATGGAGACACAAGTTATTTGAACGGCCCTTTTGAATTCACAACTTTATGGAGAAATGATGTGGGAATGTATGGTGCAAGCCGACCATTTGATGCTTGCGACCTTGGCACGGAAACAGTTACTGCTTTAATCAAAAATTTTGGTGGCGATCCACAAGCTCCTATCAAATTTGGGTATAAAGTAAATGGCATCCAGCCAGGAATTCCTGATATCGTGGATGGACTTTATACCAATGTGGTTGGAAAAGATAGTATTGCAAAAATAGATTTTGAAACACTCTTCAATTTTTCAAATGTTGGAGAATATACCATCACTACTTGGACAGAATTACCAACGGATAGTGACAAAAGTAATGATACAGCTAAAATTGTCATCACTCATATCCCAACTTTTAATACTTTACCGATTAGTACTAATTTTGAAAGCTGGGCTAGTGGATGGACAGTAGATCATACCAGCATCAATTCAAGCTGGAAATATGGTACACCATCTGGGCAATATGCTACGAATGCAGCTAGCTTAGATAAAGGCTGGTTTGCAGATTTGAATGCAAATAAAAATGAGCTTTCTTATTTGGTTTCTCCTTGCTTGGATTTTTCAAAATTGACAAAGGATCCTATTTTGGAGATGTCTTTATTGTATAAATTGCAAAGCCCTGCTCTATGGGTAGAAGTATCGAAAGATGAAGTGATTTGGACAAAATTAGGGGCTCCTAACACTGGAAAAAATTGGTATAATAAATCAGATAGTACTTGGAGTAATGGAAGCACAGGTTGGCAGTTTGCTAGTCATGTGTTGACAGGATTGGCAGGATCTTCAAATGCAAGAATCCGTTTTGTATTGAAAGGAGATAAAGGAATGGGCGGAATTGGGCTAGATAATATCAATATCACAGCTGGTCCGAAAAAAGATATTGTAGCAACTAACATCAATAATTTATCATTGAATGAATGCGGATTGCCATCTGATACTTTAAAATTTGCACTTACCAATAATGGAAGTCAAACGGAAACTGCTTTTAATGTATCTTATAAAGTGAACAATTTACCACCAGTTATAGAAAATGTGGGTACATTCTCTCTATTACCTGGTGAAACTAAGGTTTACACATTCAAAACTACTGCAAATACAGCAATAACTGGTACTTTATCTATTCGTTCTTGGGCAAATCTAGCACTTGACGAAAATAGAAATAATGATACTACAGGTTTGAAATATTTTAATGGAGGATTGCCATTGCCATTAATCGAAACATTTGAATCTGGTTATCCAAAAGGATGGTCATCAACTTCAAATGTTTTCAATGTTGGCTCTGGTCATGGTACAAGTAGCAATGTGATTTATGCTGCGATGACACCTCTTAACAGATTAGGTGAGTTTACAATTCCATTGTATGGCACAGTAAAATCGGGTCAGAATTTAAAATTTGATTATAGAATTGTTGAAAATGGCGCTATTTTAGGAAATTTAAGTTCAAAGGACTCAATTGTTATTTATGCTTCAAAAAATTGTGATAATCAATTCAAAAAATTATTGAGAATTGATTCCTTATCGCATACTCCATCGATACAGATGAAAAGAATGTCTGTTTCATTGAGTGATTATGTAGGCTCTTATATTAAATTGAAATGTTTGGTTTATAGAAATGGAGGTACGCCAGTTTTTGTAGATTTTGATAATATTAATATTTCAGATTGTGCTCTTCCAAAATTTACAGCTAAAATAGACCCAACTTTACCGACTTTCAATAATGGAAAAATAACCATTGATCCAACTGGCGGAAATCTACCTTATTCTTATCAATGGAGTAATGGAGGTAACGATTATAAAATATTTGGATTGGGTGTTGGAACTTATTTAGTAACAATTACTGATGCTTTAGGTTGTCAAACTATCGCTTCATTTAATATTGGTATCAATGTGAAAACTATCGATCAAGAATTATTCGAAAACGTAACAATTCAACCTAATCCAAACAATGGACATTTCAACATTAATGCGGAGTTTGTAAAAGTTTTAGATAATCTTGAAATCCAAGTATATACATTGACTGGACAGAAAATTTATACTACCAAATATAGAAATATTGACCACCTTGCGATACCAATAGACTTGAATGAAAATGGCTCTGGAATCTATTTAGTGAGATTTATAGCGGATAAGAATCAATGGGTACAAAAAGTTGTAGTAGCTAAATAATATTGAATGAAGTTTACGAATCCAATTTCTGTAAAAACACTTGCTGCTCAAATTGGAGCAGAAATTATTGGAGATGATTCCTTGTTGGCTACTGGAATTAATGAAATCCACAAAGTCGAGGCTGGAGATATTACTTTCTCTGATGTAGAAAAATATTTCGAGAAAGCTCTACAATCAAAAGCGACAATTATATTGTTGCCTAATGCTTCTGTTTGTCCTCCAGGAAAAGCTATTTTGGTTTGTAATGAGCCATTTGAAGTGTATAATAACCTAATAAAAGAAAACAGACCTTTTGAGCCAAATATCGGAAATAAGAAGAACCAAATAATCCATCCGACTGCAATTATTGAAGACGGAGTGGTTTTGTCCAATAATATAAAAATTGGTGCCAACTCTTATATTCAAGCTAATACATTTATTGGTGAATACACTGAAATTGGCGATAATGTGGTGATTCAAAGTGGGGCAATTATTGGGACTGATGCTTTTTATTTCAAGAAAAAACCCGATGGGTTTCACCCTTGGAGATCTGGTGGTCGAGTGATTATTGAAGATAATGTACAGATTGGAGCTGGTTGCACAATAAATAAGGGCGTTTCAGGTGATACAATTATTGGATATGGCACCAAAATGGATTGCCAAGTGCATATTGGTCATGGTGTTGTAATTGGAAAACATTGCTTAATAACTGCCCAAGTTGGGATTGGGGGTAAAACTATTGTAGGTAATAATGTTGTGATTTATGGGCAAGTCGGCGTTGCTCAAAATGTGGTGATTGGTGATAATGTTGTTATATTAGCCAAATCGGGAGTGTCTAAAAATCTAGAGAAAGACAAAACATATTTTGGAATTCCAGCAGAAGAAATCAAAGAAAAATATAGAGAATTGGCTGCATTAAGGCAATTGCCAGATTTGTTGAAAAGAAAATAATTAATATTTGATGCAGCGTTTTTTATAGTTTTTGGATATAGAGGATATATCTAATATTCAAAAATTATAATAGCCTATGAAACTGTATCTTACTCTAGCTTTATTTTGTATTTCTTACAATCTTTTTGCTCAATCATCTTCATTTACAACATTCAAAATCATTCCTTCAAAAGAAATTGTAAATGCTGGAGATACTATTGATTATCAAATTGTTACTAAAAATTTTAATAAGGTAATTGGAGCTCAATGTGGACTCACTTGGGACACAAATTCCATTAAAATCTTATCTTCAATTAGTGAGTTAAATAAAAGTTTGAACCCAAATTTATATTTAAATGGGGGACAATCTTTTAATATCAATAAAAATAATATCTTATTTGCTTTGGTAATAAGTAATCTAGATGGGATTTCATTAGGAAATCAAGATTCTGTATTATTTACATTCCGAACTGTTGCTGTCAAAGATAATGCGAATACAAAGGTTTGTTTTTCAGATGAATTAATAACCAGTGAATTAGTTTATTATAATGACAAAGGGGTTACAGTCGAGCCCTCTGGAAAAATTGTTAATTGTAATGAAGTTAAATTTGACCCTCAACAACTAATATTATATAGTAATAACATTGTAGTATTCACTCAATTCACCAAATCTATTAAATTGGCTTATACGACCAAAAATGGTTATCCACCTATTCATAGCGATTGGGGAATCGCTAAAGATCAGGATTCTATCATCATTGCTCCTCCCACTCAAGATACAATTTATAATCTGAAAGTTTGGGATGCGACCAACGACACTATTTTCTATCAATATAACTTAGTTTTCAAGAAAGTTGTAATTACCGCTAATTTCTACCAAGAATATGTGGACATAAAAGATGAAAAGAAGATAAAATTGAGTCTGGATTATAATTATTATAATGGAAATGTTACCATCGACTGGGGAACCATCAAAAATGTAAAATCAATTATTATAGATCAGCCAACAATGGATAGTACCTATAATGTAGTAATCTATGATGATACAGATACCATCAAGCATACTTTTTTCCTAAAACCATTTCGAGCAATGGAAGCAATAGAAAGAATTTTATTTAGCCATGTTCCATTTAATAATGATAGTTTAGCTGTAAAATTAATTTTTAAAACATATGGGCTAATTCCTCCAGTAATCTTTAAATGTAAGGAAGCATATAATATTGATTCTAATTTAATTCAATTCCCCTCAGATGATAATCCAATTGTAATAAACTGCAATTGATAAAATAGGAAATAAATTGGCAGTTATAAATTGTAGCTCTATTACATTCAAGCCAAGATTACTATTTTTGGTAAATAAAAGCCATTGATTGATCAATCTAATATTTATATTTATTTTTATAACTTATTCGAAATTATCCGAAACCAATCAAATACTTATGGCAAAATGGAGATACTAGTGAAATTAGTAATCTGAAAAGACCTTTAAAAGATAGCACATATTACTCATTGTCAATTGTAGATGCAAATGGGCTAGCTATTAGAGATAGTATTCAGATTATTTTTAACAATAAAGCCTATTGTAATGGATATATAAAATACGAAAACAAAGTACTTAGTACAAATTTTAATAAAAACCCATTGTTTGGATTGGTTAATTGGAATTATGAGATTGTTCAAAACAAAAAAATAATCCTTTCAAAAAAAGGAAGTACAGTGGAAGGCTTTTTAAAAGTTGATTTTGACAATCAATCACTAACGGATACTGCTTTTTTCACTTTGAAGTTCAGCATGAAAGGACAAAATTATGATATTGCAGAGCAAAAGATAACTTATAAAATTCCTCCAAAATCAGGATTTCCTTTAGCCATCAAGAATTCCAAAGAATATAGGTTTTGTTCCCTCGATTCTTCAATTGTCCTTAAATCTGCTGTTATAGGTGGCACTCCACCCTTAACCTATAATTGGAGCAATGGAGCTTCTGGAGAGCAATTAGATAGCATCGTGGTAAAACCTACCCAAACCACCAAATATTCTGTGACAGTGGTGGATGCAGCTGGTAAGTCTATTGTGAATGAAATAAAAATAAATATTGGGGATAGTCTAAAGTTGTATTCTTTAGTTTTGCCTGATTCCATTTGCCCAAAAAATATTTCAATCCCAATAAATGCAAATAATACGAATGCTCCTTTTGAGCTATTTACGATGCTAGAAAAAAATGACGGCACTTTTGAATATGATACAATAGTTCATAGTTCCTCAAAAACATTTATTAATTATGATGTACAAAACTATAGCAACCAAAATTATGAAAAATTGGTTGTAAAGCTCAAAGTACCACAAAATGGATATTGTTTGGACAATACTTTAATAGAAGCAACCGATACTGTAATTTTGAAGCCAACGCCAAAATTCCAATATAGAACGCCCATCAAAAGGTCAATCTGTTTTAATGATTCATTGAAAATCGAATTACCAATTGCTGATTCTTCAAATTTATCAGTTGCAAAGATTAGTTATTTAAATAATTTTTGGATTAATGAATTAACTCAAGGTAAAGTCATTTTCAACACTCTATTCGGAAATAGCGATGTAAATTATATTTCGAACTTTGAGTTGCCAATTTATTATCAAGATATTAATTACTATTTTTTGAATCAATTTAGATGGAATATAAAATATGATTTCAACGAATGTGAAGGATATGATGTAAAAATGGATGACAGTATTTTTACAATAAAAAATACTTATTTACGATTATATTCTAAATATCAAAACATTAAAAGTGGGCAAGAAATACAACCCATCAATATTTGGCCTAATAGTAATTTCGTGAATTTACAGTGGCAATTCTCTGACAATCAGCTATCTGGATCTCTTTTTAATTGTACAACTAATCCATTGAAAGGAAATTTGGTGAATAAAAAAGACTATACTCAATTTTTGAAAATCTATATCAACGGAGAAATTGAAGGCTGTAAAACTTCTCAAGACACAGCTTATATTCAAGTTAATAGTTTATATGCTCCAGCTTTGTATCAGTTAGAAACTAGTGATGTTTTTATTGAAGGACATAGGATAGCTAGAAAAATTACTGAAATATCTGAAAATCAATTAGATGTATCTTTTGCTCCTAATCCAGTTCAAGATAAAATTTATATTAAATTGGATTTAAAAAGCGACCAACAGTCCGAATTTATTATTTATTCTGTGGAGGGTAAAATAATTGCACAATTCTCTGAGCCTTGTAATGCTGGAAGGAATAGGATTGAGATTCAAACAGCAAATTTACAATCAGGTGCCTATATCATGGAAATAAGAAACCAAGAGGGCAATCAGGTAATTAAATTTATAAAAGAGTAATTTTTTAAATATTTTCAAGATTATTAAAATTTAATATGATGATTTGTAACTTAGCATCTAAAGAGCTTTGTTATGGATCAAAATAAAAAATCTTTAGGACTACTGGATGCTACTATGATTGTAGCTGGTTCGATGATTGGTAGTGGTATTTTTATTGTTAGTGCTGATATTACTCGAAATGTAGGGAGTGCTGGATTTTTATTATTGGTTTGGATTATTACTGGAGTATTGACGTTGATTGCTGCCACAAGCTATGGCGAATTGTCGGCAATGTACCCAAAAGCAGGAGGTCAATACGTTTATCTTCGGGAAGCTTATGGCTCTTTAGTGAGTTTTTTATATGGCTGGTCCTTTTTCACAGTGATACAAACTGGAACAATAGCGGCAGTTGGCGTAGCTTTTTCAAAATTTGCTGCTTATATTTTTCCAGCATTAAGCGAAAAAAACATATTATTGGATTTGGGCATGATAAAAATCAGTGCTGCACAAATTGTTTCTATTCTTTTGATTGTTTTTCTAAGTTGGGTTAATACAAGAGGTATTCAAGGAGGAAAATGGATTCAGCTAATATTTACAGCTGCAAAACTTTTGGCATTATTTGCATTGATTGTTTTTGGATTTATCGTTGCTTCCAAAAGCAATTTTTTCACCCTAAATTGGCTTTCTGCATGGCAACCCAAATCGCTAACTAGCATGGATAGCCAAGTATTAGTAAAGCCACTGCTTGGTTTTTCTGTAGTTGCTGCCATTGGCGTTTCTATGGTTGGCTCTGTTTTTTCAAGTGATGCTTGGAATAATGTTACTTTCATCGCTGGAGAGATCAAAAATCCACAGAGAAATATCGGTTTGAGCCTGATTTTAGGTACTTTGTCGGTAACAATTATATATTTTTTAGCCAATCTGATGTTCGTTTCATTAATGCCTATGCAAGATATTGCTTTTGCCAAAGATGATAGAATAGGTGTGGTTGCAGCAAATATTATTTTCGGAAACTCTGGAACTTATATTATTGCCATACTAATTATGATTTCCACTTTTGGTTGTAATAATGGATTGATATTAGCAGGAGCAAGAGTATATTCTACGATGGCAAATGACAAATTGTTTTTTCAGAAAGCAGCAGTTATTAATGAAAATGGGGTGCCTGCCAATGGAATTTGGTTTCAATGTATATGGGCAAGTATCCTTTGTCTGACAGGAAAATATGGTGATTTATTAGATTATGTTGTTTTTGTGGTTTTGCTTTTTTACATCCTAACTATTGTTGGAATTTTCATTCTTCGAAGAAGATTGCCAGAGTATGACCGACCTTATAAGGCATTAGGTTATCCAGTTTTACCGCTTATTTATATTATAGCAGCTTCCGTTTTATGTTTGATTCTTTTCATGTACAAACCAGCATATACTTGGCCTGGATTAGGAATTGTGCTACTTGGAATCCCCGTATATTATTGGGCTAAGAAAGGCATAAAATAAGAAAAGCCATTTTCTAGCTTTTAGAAAATGACTTTATGTAGTAATTGTTCATATTGATTGTTGAACATGTTTTGTTATCTGTCCAACACATAGCTGTCTTATTATTAAATATTGACTTTTCAATAATTATTGATGCAAAAGAAAGGGTATTTTTAATAGGGTCAAAACCTAGATTTCATTTAGTGTGACACACAACATGTTTTAACATATACTTTTCGATATATATATTTTTAAGTTAATAGTTTATTACATTATGTAGTAATTCTTATAATAGAAACTATTCCTTATATAAATTAAATCTATAAACCACCAATTTATATATGAAATTATAATTTAATTTAAAAATGAGGATGATAAAAAGGAATTAAATACGAATAATAAAAATCTACTATTTTAATGAGAATGGTGAAAATTATAGCACCACTTTTTTTCCTTCTTCGGCGAGGAAACTAGCATCAAAAATGGATTTTGCCTCTTGTAGAAGCACTTCCAACGACTTATTTCTAGAGGAGAAATGTCCTAAAAGTAATTTTTTTGCATTTGCTGACAAAGCAATTTGTGCTGCTTCTTCAGATGTGCTATGAAGAGTGAGGGTAGCATTTTCTTGATTTGATTTGTCGAAAGTAGCATCGTGAAAAATTAAATCACAATTTTCTAAATAGGGAACCATCTCAAGGTTGTAAGCAGTGTCGCAACAATAAGCAAAGGAGCGAAGCGGCTGTTTTGGAAAAACCATCTCCGAATTAGGAATGCAAATGCCATCGGCTGTAATATAATCCGAGCCACTCTTTATTGCCTTAATACTTTCATAATCAAGGTTATATTTTTTTATTTTATCTGGATTTATGTTTGCTGGCTTTTCCTTTTCTCTGAATAAAAAACCATTACATGCTACTCTGTGTTTCAGTGGAAAACTAAATACGGAAAGTTTATTATTCTCAAAGATTAGATTAAAACCCTCCGTTGGTAGCAAATGAACTTTGATGGGGTATGTAAGAAAAGCAAATGATTTTTCAAAAACAATATCGATCATTTCTTTCAATCCTGCTGGAGCAAATATTTCTAATTCATTTACTCTTCCAAACAAACTATAGGATGTAAGTAAGCCAAATAATCCATAAACATGGTCGCCATGAAGGTGAGAAATGAAGATTTGATTAATTTTCTGTTTTTTGATTTTATGTTTATCCAATTGCAATTGTGTGCCATCGCCACAATCAATTAAAAACACATTGGAGTCATGCTGAACGATATGAGCAGATAAATTTCTTCCTAATGCAGGAATCGCAGCACTAGAGCCTAATACTGTAAATGAAAATTCCATACAAAAAAATTAGGATGTGATTTACTCCTCTGTGCTCAATTCTCTTTCTATTTCTTCCATAAAAATAAATTCTACAGATTCTTCAGCAGTAGGAATAATACTTAAAATAGAGTCTAATCGAGATATTTCAATCAATTTTTTAACACTTGGATGCACCAAACCAGTAAGAACAAAGCTGCCACCTGATGCTTTCCAAAGTCTATTGCCTGTCAAAATGGCACTCAAGCCAGATGAATCAACAAATTTAACAGCAGACAAATCTAAAATAAGGCTAGGAATGCCTTCGTTATGCATTACATAAAATTCTGATTTCAAATGGGGTGCTAATAAGGAGTTCAGATTTTCTTCTTCTAATGCAAGTAAAGCATATTTATCCTGTTTATCTACTGAGTACTTCATTTATTTATAGCAAGATTATTTGTAGAAATTTTAAATAATATTGATTGAAATTCAAAAAACACTATTTAATAATGCCACAAAAATATCTTATTTTTATGCAAATAGCAATATTGTACCAGATTATTACACTAAAAATATAATAGGTATATCGTTATTTTGCTGATAATCAGTTGTTAAGGGTAGATAAATATACAAATAAAAATATATATTTATTCTAAACTAATGGTAATTAAGCACTTCTCAATTTTAATTCAAATGGTTTTTTAGCCCTTTTTCTGGGAAAGTATGCTATTTAGTCATGAAAATAAATTGGCATTATTTTTAAGCATTTAGGTATAATTGGGTATGAACTGTTGTATAGTTGTGAGAATACCCTTATTATTGTTTTTAAATTTGGTGTATCATATTGCTTTATTTTCGTTAATAAGTTTGTATTTTATTATATTTCAATAATTTAATCAAATTTCATTGACGCTGAAATAAAAAAAATATGGTATCTTTACAATGTCAAATAGTGTGAATGAACAGTAAAAAATTTTCACCAAGAGTAAAAAGAGTTATTCGTAGAAGTTGTGATGAAGCAAAACACTTGGGTCATGACTATATCGGACCTGAACATTTGCTTTTAGGCTTGATTTTCGACGAAGAAGATATCGCTGTTAAGGTTTTTGAATCTCTAGATATTGATTTAAATGAATTAAGATATAGTGTTGAAGAAGCAATTCCTCAGGGAACTTTGAAAAATGCTGATTATACTATTGAAAATATTCCATTTAACAAACAAGCTGAAAGAATTCTAAAAGTTACACTTTTAGAAGCAAAAATGCTTAAAAACGACGAAATTAGCACCGAACACCTTGTGTTATCTATATTGAAAGATAAAGAAAGCATTGCTTGCAAAGTGTTGAATCAATATGATGTAGATTATGAAATTTACAAATCTGAATTGAATTTCGTTCGTCAAGAATTGGATACGGATATCGCTAAACCTAATATTTTTGACCAATCTCCATCAGATGATGACCCATTTGATGATGATGATCGACAAAATATTCAAAGAAAACAGTCCAATTCTAAATCTAGAACTCCAGTTTTAGATAATTATGGTAGAGATGTTACCAAATTAGCTGAAGAAGGAAAATTAGATCCAATAATTGGTCGTGAAAAAGAAATTGAAAGAGTTTCTCAAATATTAAGCAGAAGAAAGAAGAATAATCCGATATTAATCGGTGAGCCTGGGGTAGGTAAAACAGCTATCGTTGAAGGCTTGGCATTGCGAATTATTCAGAAAAAAGTATCCAGAACACTTTTTGGAAAAAGAGTGGTGATGTTGGATTTAGCTGCTTTGGTAGCTGGAACGAAATATAGAGGGCAATTTGAAGAAAGAATGAAAGCAATTATGACCGAACTAGAGAAATCTAGAGACGTTATTTTGTTTATCGATGAAATTCATACCATCGTTGGAGCTGGTGGAGCCACTGGTTCTTTGGATGCTTCTAATATTTTCAAACCTGCATTGTCAAGAGGTGAAATTCAATGTATCGGTGCATCTACTTTGGATGAATATCGCCAATATATTGAGAAAGACGGTGCTTTAGACAGAAGATTCCAAAAAGTGATCGTCGATCCACCATCTGCAGAGGAAGCGATTCATATTATTGAAAATATCAAATCAAAATATGAAGAGTTTCACAATGTTACTTTCGATGAGGAGGCAATTAAGGCATGTGTGAAATTGAGTGATCGTTATATCACCGACAGATTCTTGCCAGACAAAGCAATTGATGTGTTGGATGAGGTTGGGGCTAGAGTACATCTCAAGAATATTCATGTGCCAAAACACATAGAAGAAATTGAGAAAAAGATAGAGGAAGTAAAAGAACAAAAAAATCAAGCTGTTAAGAACCAACAATACGAATTAGCGGCTGATCTTAGGGATGCTGAAAGTAAATTGATTCGACAACTAGATTTTGCAAAAAATCAATGGGAAGAAGAGTCAAAAACAAAGCGATTCCCTGTGACAGAAGATGATATCGCTGAAGTCGTATCCATGATGACTGGAATTCCTGTGAGCAAAGTGGCACAGAAAGAAGGTAAGAAGTTGGTAACGATGTTGGATGACTTGAAGAGTGTGATTATTGGTCAAGACGAAGCAATATCCAAGATTACAAAAGCGATTCAGCGAAATCGATTAGGATTGAAAGATCCTAAAAAACCGATTGGTTCTTTTATATTTTTAGGACCAACTGGAGTTGGGAAAACAGAATTAGCAAAAGCATTAGCTAGATATATTTTCGACTCAGATGATGCTCTTATTAGAGTGGATATGAGTGAATACATGGAAAAATTCTCTTTGAGTAGATTGATTGGAGCTCCTCCAGGCTATGTTGGATATGAAGAGGGTGGACAATTGACTGAAAAAGTTAGAAGAAAACCATATTCAGTAGTATTGTTGGACGAAATAGAAAAAGCACATCCAGATATTTACAATATTCTATTGCAAGTATTGGATGATGGTCAATTGACGGATGGTTTGGGTAGAAAAGTTGATTTCAAAAATACCTTAATCATTATGACTTCAAATATTGGGGTTAGAGATTTGAAAGATTTCGGTCAAGGAGTCGGATTCGCTACGAAAGCTAGAGTGGAATCAACAGAAGATAATGCAAAAAGTGTTATCCAAAGAGCACTGAAAAAAACATTTTCACCAGAATTTCTTAATAGAATCGATGATGTGATTGTGTTTAATTCATTGGAGCAAGATGGAATTTTCAAAATAATTGACATTGCTTTAAAAGATCTTTATAAGAGATTAGAAAACATGTCTTACACATTGCAACTGACTGAAGAAGCAAGAAAATTTGTGGCTGAAAAGGGATTTGATCCACAATTTGGTGCAAGACCATTACATAGAGCAATACAAAAATATATTGAAGATCCGTTGGCAGATTTTATTTTGAATGAGAGCCCAGCAGAAGGAACAACGCTGAAAGCACATCTTAATGAAGAAAAAGATGGATTGATTATTCAAAATGCACAACAAAACGTAAACTAATTATTCATTAAAAAAAAATTCATTTGGCAAAGGTATTTAATAGGGGGCCAAGGATGCCTCAAAAACCAGTAGAATTAGAACACAGAATTAACGATTTGATTCGTGTACCAGAGGTAAGGATTATTGGAGATGCACTGGAAGAGTTGAGCGAAAAACTAGGAGAGAAAATCGAACCAGGTATTTATCCTACAAGAAAAGCACTGATTTGGGCAGAAGATTTACAATTAGATTTAATTGAAATTTCACCAAATGCAAATCCTCCAGTTTGTCGTATTACGGATTATAATAAGTTTTTATACCAAAAGAAAAAGAGAGATAAAGAACTGAAATCTAATTCTGTTAAAACGGTTATTAAAGAAATACGTTTTGGACCAAACACAGATGATCACGATTTGGATTTTAAAATAAAGCATGCAATAAGTTTCTTGAAAGAAGGATCGAAAGTGAAAGCTTATGTGCAATTTAAAGGTAGAGCCATTGTTTTTCAAGATAGAGGTCAGCTTTTATTGCTAAAATTCTTAAAAGAAATAGAAGAATTTGGAGTAGCTGATTCTTTACCTAAAATGGAAGGAAGAAGAATGATCGTAATGGTCAGCCCTAAAAAAGTGGCACCGAAGAAAAAAGAGTAACGATTTTAAAATATACTAAAAAGGGGAGCAAAACTGTTCCCCTTTTTTTATTTTTTCTTTAAAACTATCTTTTTGATTGGTTGCTCATCATTGTTCTCTATCTGAATGATGGGCGATGGGGAGCTTGAAGTATTTTGAATACCAATTTTTATCGTTTTCTTTTCATTCACCATTTTTTCCTCTGCCATTTCATTTTCAAAACCTAGTTCTAATTTTGCTTTTTCGAGCAAATCCATTGCCATTTCAAATTGACTATTATGTAAATTTGCCCAAGACTCTTTTGGTTTGAATTTGTTTTTCCACAACAATGCATTTACGAAATCTACCCTTGACAATACATTTTCTAAAGGGATTTCTTCAATATAATGTTTCACGGTTGCCTCACAAATAGAAATATAGAAGGCAATGTTTTCCGCTTCTTTCTCAATCCATTCAGTCGATTGGGACCAATCTTTCTGTAATTCTGATTTTGTTTTTTGTAGTATTAAACTATCAGATTTTTGTAAAAAAACCTCTGGAAATTTATAGACTACATCCGTTATCTCATGCCTGTTGGTATTTGTTATAGTTGCTAATTCATCAAAGCTAATTTGCTTCTTTGGCGAATTTGCTAATATTCCGATGATGGACTGACAACACTTTTGGAGGCTTGGATCCATAGATAAATAAATTTCATGATAGCCCAAACTCACAAAATTACTTTCTGGCTGACGCAACTCATTACTTTCCTCCAACTGTGATTCAATGGTTTGACTAGTGATTGGATTGGGTTCTAATGAAAGTTCGTCATCAATTTTTTTTGAATTTGTACCGTTGGCAATATTAAAAAGCTTTAAACTTATCGAACTTTCTTTGTTTTTATGATTCTTAAATTCCCACCAAGTACGATTTAGATATCTTTGTAATTTTGGAAGTTGGTCAGGTTGTAGATACAATTCATCAATAATCGTTTGACACAAAACTTCTTCAATATTTACATCTTCTTTTTTTGCAGGAGCAACAATTGCCATTTTTAAATCATTGATATCTAAATTATGCAACTGGTAAACACTTTCATTGAATTTCTTTAAAATATCAGGATTGCTCATCAAAAGAGGCTCTTTCAAATCATTATTGTTCAATGAAATTAAGGTGTAAACTGAAAGCGATTTTGAAAGGCTTAGTTGATAAATTAACTTAATGAATTTCAATGACTTATCTTTCTTAGATTGTTCTTCAAAAAGTAGATTGAAATCATCTATTATGAGTAATAAATTGATTTTCTTTAAAGTAGGATTATCTTCAAAATAGTGTTTTAAAGCGGTATCTTTTTTTAAAAACTGTTGATAAAAAATTTCTTCAAGGTTTGGCTTCACCTTGTTTTTATACAAATAAGTAGCATTAGAAAGAGCATTCGCCAAATTCAAAATGGGATCTCCTTTGCATTCTATTTTGAGAAATTTCCAATCATTGCTAAATTGTGTTAGATAACCTTTAGATTCTAAAGCAGGAATTAAACCAGCCTCAATCAAGGATGTTTTACCAGCTCTAGGAAGCGATTTTAGCACTACCAATTTATCTTGGCGAAGCTTGAGCTTTATTTTATTTATATCATTTTGTCTTCCATAAAAATACTCCCTATCGGATTCTCCGAAAGGCTTGTTCAGCCCTTTCTCGAACCCTGGGTATGGGTTCTTTAATACTAGACTCGTCATAATTTCATTTGGTGGATTCTGCAAACAAAGATAATTGATAATCTTTTGATTCGCAATATTATGTAATAAATTTATGCTCCATATTGAAAATCCAAATTTTAATTAATTATATTTGTATTCGAAAACAATATTAAAATTAGAGACAGATAGAATCTCTAATTTATTTTAATTTTTTACCAAATGGAACATCAATTTGCATCTCGAACTTCTGAAGAAAAAAATTACAACCAAACTGATGGTACTGATTTATTAAACAATAATGATGGATTATCATTTTCACCCCCTGCTTTACAATTCAAGTCCTTTGGAGACCTTGAAGAAGATGAATCAATTCAAAAAAAAGGAGACACCAATGCAGCGGCTACTTCTAACAAATTGCCACCAAATATTTTGACAAAGATGGAAAATAGTTTTGATCAGGATTTTTCAAAGGTAGATATCCATCCGAATTCAGATGCAGCTTCCAATCTAAAAGCACAAGCTTTCACTCAGGGTAATGAAATACATTTTGCATCTGGGAAATACGATCCAAATTCAAAATCTGGACAAGAATTAATTGGACATGAACTAACTCATGTAGTCCAGCAAAAAGAAGGAAAAGTGGAGCCGAATACTTCTTCAATGGGGCTTCCAGTGAATGACAACCCACATTTGGAGCAAGAAGCAGATTTGTTGGGTGCAAAAGCTGCTGCTTACTCAACTGAAAATGAGGAGGAATAACGGTTCTCTAAAATTTTAGATGGCGTACCGTTTGAGCATTATTGATTAATTGTTTAAGCGAATCAATGCCAATATTTAGGTGTAAATCAACGAATTTTGTCGTAACACTTTTGTCATTCTCTTCGGTTTTCACCCCTTCCGGTATCATTGGAATATCAGAAACCAACAATAAAGCTCCACATGGAATTTGATTTTTGAAACAAGCAATAAATAGCGTAGCAGTTTCCATATCAATCGCCATACATCGCAAGTTTTTCAAATATTCTTTGAAAGTTTCATTGTGTTCCCAGACTCTTCGGTTGGTCGTATAAACTGTGCCAGTCCAATAATCCAAATTTTTATCTCTCACAGTAGTTGAAATCGCTTTTTTGTAAAGCAAAGGCTGGAAGAGCAGGCACTTCTGGCGGCAAATAGTCATTTGAAGTTCCTTCCCCTCTAATCGCTGCGATGGGTAAAATTAAATCTCCTACTTTGTTCTTATCATGTCTGAGACCACCACATTTTCCTAAAAACAAGCAAGCTTTAGGCATGATAGCTGTCAGAAGATCGCTGATAGTCGCAGCATTTGGACTACCCATCCCAAAATTTATAATAGTAATTTTTTCGAAAGTAGCACTTTGCATAGGTCTATCTTCACCTTCCACTTTCACATTATGCATTTCAGCGAATTTGAAAACATAATTAGCGAAGTTGGTCAATAAAATATATTCCCCAAAGCTTTCTAATGATTTGCCAGTATATCGAGGTAACCAATTGTCAACAATATCTTTTTTTGTCTTCATATTTAATTAAAACTTTTTCAATTAATAAGAAGAAACACTGCGAATAAACCTTTCTGTAGCTTTTTTTAATTTATTAAATTCAAAATTTTTATCGAAAATAGATTTATTATTTGCCAATGTTATCATTCCGTGGAGTAAAGCTAGCAAATAATCTACTAATTCCATACTTAATTCTTCATCATATCTAGAATTGGGAGCAAGCCAATGGATAGCATCTTTGAAAATAGAGATCGTTACATTGTTCTCAGCTACCCCATCTTTTCTGTCAATCTGTATAAAATCATAATTGAACATCAGCTGATAATAGGAAGGAAATTCCATTGCAAAGTTCCAATATGATTTTGCAAGATTGGTAATCATTTTTTGTGGAGCCTTTTCGGTTTCTATACTTTTTCGGAGGTATTTATTTAAAATTTCAAATCCTTTTTGTCTCAATTCATCCAATAATACTTCTTTACTATCGAAATATTCGTAAATTACAGGAACGCTATAATCAATCTGGTTTGCAATCTTTCTCATAGAAAGTGCATTCCACCCATCATTTTCAACAAGACTAATAGCGATTTGCAAAATATTATTCTTCAAATCATCCCTACTTTTCTGTTTTTTCTCTAATAGCTCCATCGTTTCTCCTCATTTATAATTTACTATTGCAAAATTAAATAAAAAAAAATTGAACTGCAAAATAAAATTTTGAAAAATGTAAAATAATTGCACATCTTCAGAATATAAATTATTGAATTAATTTGGCTTATTTGCTTATAATTTCGTTGTAATATATTGTGATTTGTAATTCACAGACTTATATGAAGCTCATTTTTTTCATATTAATATCAATGGTTTCTTTTGCAGTAGTTTCTCAAAACATTGCTGAGGATAAATTAAACTTGGTGCCGAATGCTAGCTTCGAATTGCAATATGCCTATCAAATTGGTTGGTTTTATAAAGGGGACGACTTTAATAAAGCGATGAAATATTGGAAGTCGCCTACTGGAGCATCGCCAGATGTCTATAACGAAGATACAAAAGTACCTCCATCTTGGGCAAAATATGGTTTTGGTGAGCAATCACCACATACTGGAAATGGAATGGTTGGGCTGACCCTTTTCGGTTGTTTAAATGGAAAACCGCATTGTAGGGAATATATTCAAATTCAACTATTAGAGCCATTAATTGTTGGTCAATATTATTACATAGAATTTTGGACTACCCATCTTGAAAAATCAATGCATATTAATAATTTAGGAGTTGCTTTTGTGGCTGATCCCTTTTTTTTGAAAGAAGATATTCCCTTGAAATTAGACCCAATGGTAATAACGAAGAAAGTTTTATCAGATCCAAATGGAAATTGGCTAAAAATTAGTGCAAAATTTAAAGCAACTAAAGTTTTAGATTATTTGATAATTGGAAATTTTTCTCCAGATAGCTTGACAACAGCCCAACATGCTTTTGTGGATAAACCATTGAACTATGCCTATTACTATATTGATGATGTTTTACTGAAAAAAATTCCCCCACTTTTGCCAAAACCAGCTCAAAAAAATGATCTCAAAAGAAAAGTTTTTGATGCAGGAAAGTCAATCGTTCTCGAAAATATCTATTTTTCATTTGATGAAGCAGAGCTTTTGCCTCGATCAATTGAAGAATTGAATAAATTAGTTGCTATTTTGAAAAAATATTCAACTATGAAAATTGAAATTCAAGGTCATACAGATAATGTTGGTAGTCAGGATTATAACTTAAAATTATCAGATGAAAGAGCTTTGGCAGTAGAAGATTTTTTGTTGAGCAGAGGAATTTCTTCAAATAGATTACAACATAAAGGCTATGGAAGCAGTAAACCACTAGTCTCAAACGATACTGAAGAACATCGAAAAAAGAACAGAAGGGTTGAAATTTTTATTCTACAAAAATGAAAAATTTTAAAAAATATATTTGTATTCATGGACATTTTTACCAACCTCCCAGAGAGAATGCTTGGTTAGAATTTGTCGAAATTCAAAAATCTGCCAAGCCATTTCATGATTGGAATGAACGAATCAATTTTGAATGCTATGCCCCGAATACGGCAGCAAGAATATTGAACGATGCTCAAAAAATAACCAAAATTATTAATAACTATGAATATATTAGTTTCAATTTTGGTCCCACATTACTTTCATGGCTCGAAATAAATGACCCCTTAACTTATGAGGCAATTTTAGAAGCCGATAAAAATAGCATGCTTCATTTTGGTGGGCATGGTTCAGCTTTAGCACAGGTTTATAATCACATCATTATGCCATTAGCTAATGATGCAGATAAACGAACCCAAGTGGAATGGGGCATTAAAGATTTTGAAAGTAGATTCAAAAGGAAACCGAAGGGAATGTGGCTTGCAGAAACAGCTGTTTGTACAAAGACCTTAGAGATATTGGTTGATTATGGGATTGAATTTACAATCCTTGCACCTCGGCAGGCTCATCAGTTCAGGAAAAATGATCAAGAAAGCTGGAATGATGCAAATGGAAATATTGACCCGACACAACCTTACCTTTGTTCCTTGCCTTCAGGACGAACGATTAAATTGTTTTTTTATGATGGAAATATATCCCAGTCGGTAGCATTTAACGGGTTATTGAATAACGGGAAATCATTCGCAAATGCAATAATTTCTGCTTTTTCAAAAGATAATCGTCCTCAGCTATCCCACATAGCAACGGATGGTGAAACCTATGGACACCATCACAGATATGGAGAAATGGCTTTGTCGGATGGTATTAATTATATCCAATCCTTTGATAATGTTGGTATTACGAATTATGGGCAATATTTAGAAATGTTTCCTCCCCAACATTTTGTTAAAATTTATGAAAATAGTTCATGGAGCTGTGTACATGGAGTAGAGCGATGGAAAAATGACTGTGGCTGTTGTACTGGAGGAAATCCTGGCTGGAACCAACGATGGAGAGCCCCTTTGAGAAACACATTAGATTGGCTCAGAGATGAATTGAATCGGATTTGTGAGCCCATTGCCAAAAACTATTTTAGAAATACAATAGAGGCAAGAAATGATTTTATTGAAATCATTTTGGATAGGTCTGAATTAATAAGAAATCAGTTTTTCGAGAAACATTCATCAAGAAAATTAATTGAAGCAGAAATCATAGATGCATTAAGATTAATGGAAGTACAGCGGAATGCTTTATTAATGTACACCAGCTGTGGATGGTTTTTTGACGAAATATCTGGCATTGAAACCAACCAAATCTTACAATATGCCCTAAGAGCCATCCAATTAGCGAAGCAATGTTCAGGAGTAGATTTGGAGGCAACTTTTGAGCAAAAACTTGCTGAAGCACCAAGTAATGTATATGAAAATGGATCAATTGCATATAAAAATATCGTGAAAGCCAATAGTGTGAGTCTTTCGGATGTAGGCAGACATTTGTCGATCGCCTCGGTTTTCGAAAGGTTTCCGAAAAGAATGCAAATATTTAATTATCAGGCTGTTGGGGAGTGTTTTGAAAAAGAGACAATTGGCAATTATACTTTAGTGACGGGTAGATTTACGATAACATCCAACATCACCTTGTTCAAAAAACAATTTAGTTTTGTTGTTTTATATTTGGGCCAACACCATTTGATTGGAAAATTGTCTGAAAACATGGATAAAACCACTTTCGATACGATGCAATTGGAAATGAGGGAAGTGTTTTGGAAAGATAATGTAGCAGAAGTAATCTCGAAAATGCAAAATTATTTCGGAAACACTCGATTTTCATTGTGGGATTTGTTTTTGGATGAAAAAATCAAAATTCTAGATATTATCATGAATGAAACAGTGAAAGTAACGGAACGTTTTCATCATGATTTATTCGATAACAACTTTCAATTCATGGTGAGTTTGATAGAACATCAAATGAAAGTGCCTGAAACGCTGCAAGATACTTTTCAAATGAAAATCAATATTGATTTGCAAAATTATTTCAAAAGTAGAGACTTGGATATTAATATTTTGAACAATATTGTTTTGAATTTGCAAACATTAAAAGTTAAGATCACACACAAAGAGACTTTAAGACATTTAATTGGCAATAGATTGTTTTTGGAACTTCAACGATTAAATAATGGCGACCAGCTTGATATGAAAAAAATCGAACTATTGACAAGTATTTTGGAAGTGTTGAAAATATTGGAAATCCAGTTTGATATGTGGCGTTGTCAGAATGAATTTTATCAATTAAAAAATCATCAAACAATTAATCAAGCTAATTTAAGTGATGAGTTGAAAAAATTAGGGGAGCTACTAAATTTTGAATAAAAAAAGGCGATTCGATATGATTTGAATCGCCTTTTTACTGTTATAAAATTATAAATTTTTGTTTATAATAAAATTGTTGCTATAAAACTCACCTTCATACAAGATTTGGCAGGAGTAATATCCATTTGCATACTCTTGACATGGAATATTGATTTCTTTTTGATCCACATTTATTTTAATTTGCTTCACTAATTTTCCCTCAATATTTCTAATAAATAATTCTCCAGAAATAGGTTTGGATAAATTGATGTTAATATCAGATTTTGTAGGATTGGGAGAAATAGAAAAACTGAATTTTTTGTCTGTAGGTGTAAATTCATTATCTCTATCTTTTGCATCCACCTCACCCAAAGTCGGACATGAATAACTACCTTTCAAAATTAGTGTATCACAATTCTGAGCATCTTTTATGAATACTTGGTAGGGCTTTCCATTTGTTACAGGAAACGAAATATACGTTGAACCAGTAATGAAGCCTATGGAAGATCCTTTTAATAATTTATAAGGCGGTGTCCCATTGATTTTAAAGTTCACAGTATAAGAAGTACCACTTGGATTGCATTTTAAAGCCAAATTGGAATAAGAAGGTTTGTCTAAAATATTTAGAATAGACTCACTTGAATCTGAGCAACTTCCATTATTGACAATCCATCTGAGCACATAAGTTCCTTTCACAGAAACCGATAATTGAGCATTTGGATCATTTTCATTCGGAAGAAATTGATAAGTTGCATTGGTTGGTTTTATGACGACCACCCACTTCCCAATCCCATTCGTACTAGTAGCATTTAATTGTGCTGTTTTTCCACAAACCTTAGCATAAGGTGGGGATGCAGCTGTTGGAGCATCCAAGAATCGAATTGGTTTACAGGCAATTAATAAACATTTTTGGGGACTCTGAAAATTGATGGCTCCATTAAGTAATTGTTCACCAACCACACTGGAAATATAATAAGTTTTGCCTGTGATTAGTGATGGGTTATAATTGAAAACCCCATTTTTACTAGTATCTAGGAATGTAGTAACACCTTTTGCAGTATTATAATCAGTCAATAGGAATGTCCTCTTTACATTCAAATTAGAGGTGTTTAATGTGTCATCAAATTCTTTTCCAAACTTTGTCAAATTTTTCAAACAATATTCAGTCATTGAAGTGTCCAGTAGAAATGGCCTGATATTCCTACATTCACATAAATCAGAATTGTTATATACATCTGTACACATTTGAGTTACAGATAGTTTAATAGTGTACTTGCACCCATTATTATCAATTTTTTCTACATCATATTTTTCTGCAGTTCTACATGGAAAACCAGGTGGAAATGGTCCCCCAGGTATAGTATCATTAACTAAAACAGAATCTTGGGCACAAAGTATAAAACTTAAGTTTCTATCTGGTGGTCTTTTGATGGTAATTGTTTTACAAACCTTACTTGTACTTTGACAACCATTACTACCTTGTACACATAATTTTACCGGACCTGTTTCTAAAAATTTCAATTTGACATTGTTTCTTTTCGGTCCAGTTATTGAAATATTTGTCATCGGATTAGTTGGGTCATTATCTGTGTAATTCCCACTTAAATCATCAACAAATACTGCTTGTCCACTTTCAACAATCCAATTATAGGTTACTGCACAATCATTAAGAATCGTAGAATAATCTGCTATTTGATCAGGACATTCTAATGGATCTTTACCGGAAATAGATAATATATTTGGTGCTATTGGACCATTTGGACCTGGAATAGCATCGTTAGGGCTTACACTGATTTGATAATCAGTTTTCATCCCATTAATACCAGCAATCATTAATATATAAGTTTGACCAGGCACAAAATTAACATTTTGACCAACTGTAACGGAAGAGCTGCTAGTATCACAACTTAAAGGCATGGAGCCTACAGCACAATTATCAAAAATGGCTGCTTCTAAAATAGTGCCTTTAATTGGATTGACTACATCAATTTGAATTTTTAGCTGTGAGGTTGTTGGTGCAAAAGCTATAAACTGTTGTAATTTTTTCTCTTTACTTCCATAGCAATTTGGGGTAGTTGCTGCGTTGCTAGAAGATGCATTGGAAGCATCAATATAGTATCTAAAACCATTCATGCAAATCTTTGGTGCAGAAGAGCAACTAGTTGAAGGAAGGCAATAACTTTGGCTAGATAAATTTTGAGAACCCAAAAAGAAATAAAATAAAATTAAGGAAAGCGATAAAACTGACTTCATGTTTTTTAAATTAAGTTAGAAAATGAATACGTTCAAAAAATGATTTTCCAAAATTGAGGGTTATTTAACTAGTAATCAATAGGGTAGCGTTTAAAATTCTGTTAAAGTTTTCTTTATAAAATCGTAATATTAATTTGTAAAAAATGAAAAAGCCGATAGAAAATGAATGCTATCGGCTTTTTTGTAAAATATTTAGTAATGAAAACTATCCATTCATAGAAGATAAAAATTCTTCATTATTGGTGGTTCCTCTCATATGTTTTAATAAAAACTCCATTGCTTCATCAGGTTTCATATCCGCCAAATGTTTGCGAAGAATGAACATACGTTGTAATGTATCTTTATCTAACAACAAGTCGTCTCTTCTCGTACTTGATTTAGTGATGTCGATACTTGGGAATAATCGTTTGTTAGCCAAAGTTCTATCTAACTGTAACTCCATGTTTCCAGTTCCTTTGAATTCTTCGAAGATAACCCCATCCATTTTTGATCCAGTATCAATTAAGGCTGTTGCCAAAATAGTTAATGAACCACCATTCTCGATTTTTCTGGCAGCACCAAAGAATTTCTTAGGCTTTTGAAGTGCATTTGCTTCCACACCACCCGACAATACCTTACCACTAGATGGAGCAACAGTATTGTATGCTCTTGCCAATCTCGTAATGGAATCTAAAAGAATCACTACATCATGACCACATTCAACCAATCTTTTTGCTTTTTCTAAAACAATATTAGCTACTCTTACATGATTATCAGCTGGCTCATCAAAAGTGGATGCCACTACTTCTGCATTTACACTTCTTCTCATGTCCGTCACCTCTTCTGGTCTTTCGTCGATCAAAAGAACGATTAGATAACTTTCAGGATGGTTTTTAGCAATTGCATTCGCTACATCTTTTAATAAAAAGGTCTTACCTGTTTTCGGTTGAGCAACGATTAATCCCCTTTGTCCTTTTCCAATTGGGGTGAACAAGTCTATTGTTCTGTTACCGTAGTCTCTACCATTTACAGTAGTATTCAAATTGAATTTTTCCGTAGGAAATAAAGGCGTCAAATAGTCAAAAGGCACCCTGTCTCTCACATCTTTTGGATCTAATCCATTGATATTGGATACTTTAAGTAAGGCGAAATATTTCTCTCCTTCCTTCGGAGGGCGAACTGCTCCTCTTACAGTATCTCCAGTTTTCAAACCAAAAAGTTTGATTTGAGAAGGAGAAACATAGATATCATCTGGCGAACTCAAATAATTATAATCAGCGGAACGTAAGAATCCATATCCATCTGGCATCATTTCTAAAATTCCTTCACCGTCGATGACACCATCTAATTCAACATTAAATCTTGGATTTTCCTTTTTGATGGGTTGAAAACGATCATTTCTAGGTCTATTGTCGTTGTTTTCTGGCGTATATGGGGTTTGGTCTTCTTGTTGAGGTTGTTGTACCTCTATTGGTCTTACATTTTTATCCTTGAACTCTTCATTTCTGAAGTCATTTCTTTGTTCTCTATTTTCAGAAACCCCTTCTCTGATTTCATTTCTAAGCGGCCTAGGCTCTACTCTTTGCTCCTGACGAGGTCTTTGATCTTGTCGATCATTTTTATCTACTTTTCTAATAATTCTTCTTTCACCATCAACATCACGATTTTGCTTAAATTCTGCATCCTCTTGTATTGGAGCATGCCTAACTGGTTCTTTTCGTTCAATTTTATGAATTCCTGATTCAGTAGGATTTGCAATATTAATTGGGTCGATTTTCTTTCTTTTATTGATGGTTATTCCACGAACATTTACGATCGTTTTTATTTCATCACCTTCGGCAACAGTTGTTGTAGGAGCTGTAGGAATAACTTCTTCAGTTTTTTCTTCTATTTTTTCCTTTTCCACAACTGAAGGCGTAAAATCTAAGACTGGAGCTACCTTGCTAGCAGCAGGTTTTGGTCCTCTTTTCTTCACCTCTTTTTTTGGTTCCTCGACAACTGGAATTGGCTCGGGTTCATTTTTGGCTGAGGCATTTTTTTGTTCTTCCAAGATTTTATAAATAAGTTCTTGTTTACCAAGGCGTTTGTAGCCGTTCAAGTTTTGTTTTTCAGCAAGTTCCTTCAGCTCTGGAAGCAACATGTCGTTTAATTGCAGAATGTCGTACATATCTAATGATGAAATGATATTAGAAAAGTAAATATTTTTAATGAAATAATGGTCATAATTAAATTAAGTAAGTGTCAATTAGTAGTTTAGAATATTTATTGTGATGATAGTTTTTTTAAATTTTTACTTATTACCAACGTAACTACAAAAAAATAATTGGTTGTGAATATAATTGGTAAAGAAAAAATTGAAGCTAGAATATCAAGATTGTCAACTTGTTATAAAGTCCGAATTCAAATAATAAACAAAATGACTTGATTTCAATTGCAAAAGTAAAATATATTTTTGATTACAAGTAGTATATTTGCAAAAATATTAATTTTTTTTTGAAAAAGTAGAAATTTAAGACAGATGTTACAAATTCAAGTATTAAGAGATCAGAAGGAAAGGGTAATTTTAGGATTAAAAAAGAAACATTTTCAAGATGCGGAAGTGATTGTGGATAAGCTAGTTGCATTAGATGATGACAGAAAATCTATTCAAAGAAATCTGAATGATATCCAAGCTGATTCTAACAAATTAGCAGCTGAAATTGGTCAATTAATAAAAAATGGATTGAAAGAGGAGGCTGAAGTGGTAAAACAAAAAGTGGCAACCTTGAAAATCGAGTTGAAAAATCTGGAAGACGCTTTAAAACAAAAGGAAGTTGAACTAGAAACATTATTAATTACTTTACCCAATCTACCTCACGAATCTGTTCCTGTTGGAAAAACACCTGAGGAAAATGAAGTGTACAAAATGAGCAATATTGCAATCCCTGATTTGGGTGAAAACCCATTGCCACATTGGGATTTAGCAAAAAAATACAATATTTTTGATTTAGAACTTGGCGTAAAAATAACTGGAGCAGGATTTCCATTGTACAGAGGCAAAGGGGCAAAACTGCAAAGAGCTTTGATAAATTTCTTTTTGGACGAAGCTCATGCTGCTGGTTATGAGGAAATCATCCCACCATTGATGGTGAATGAGGATTCTGCAAGAGGCACTGGAAACTTGCCTGATAAGGAAGCTCAAATGTATCATGTGACTAAGGACGATTTGTATTTAATTCCGACAGCTGAAGTGCCTATTACCAATATCTTTAGAGGGGATATTTTGGATGAAAAAGTTTTACCGATAAAAATGACAGGCTATACACCTTGTTTTCGTAGAGAAGCTGGTTCTTATGGTGCTCATGTAAGAGGATTGAATAGAGTGCATCAATTCGATAAAATCGAAATAGTTCAATTTGCACATCCGAAGGATTCATATGATATTCAATTGAAAATGTTGGAACATGTGGAAGGAATTTTGATAAAATTAGGTTTGCCTTATCGTATTTTGAGACTTTGTGGCGGAGACATGAGCTTTTCGTCTGCTCTTACCTTTGATTTTGAAGTGTTTTCAGCGGCTCAAAAACGTTGGTTAGAAGTGAGTTCCGTTTCTAATTTCGAATCTTTCCAGAGTAATAGAATGCAGACTAAATTTAGAGATGAAAACAAAAAAGTGCAATTAATTCATACTCTTAATGGTAGTGCTTTAGCTTTGGCTCGAATTGTGGCATCTATTATTGAAAATTATCAATGTGAAGAAGGAATAAAAATACCTGAAGTGCTACAAAAATATACTGGCTTCGATATTTTGAACTAAAATTGAATGAAATTTTTTTGTTATGGAACATTTCAATTAGGTTTTTAGTTTTATTGTAAAAAAAAGAAAAGAATGGGATATCTAATCATCACAGTTATATTTACCTTAATTGGCACTTTTATTCAAAATAAATTGAGAAGCAAATTTGATGAATATAGTCAAGTTGGCTTAAGAAATGGAAAATCTGGAAAAGAGGTTGCGGAAGACATGTTGAAATATTATGGAATTCATGATGTCCAAGTTGTTTCGGTGGAAGGGCATTTGACAGATCACTATAATCCACAAAATAAAACAGTAAATCTAAGTTCGAATGTATATGCTAGCAATAGCATAGCTGCAGCTGCGGTTGCTGCTCATGAATGCGGACATGCTGTCCAACATGCAACAGCTTATCCGATGCTTCAGCTTAGATCTTCTATTGTTCCAATTGTAAATATTGCTGCATCATTACAACAATATTTATTAATGTTTGCAATAGGTATGTTTGGAGCACAAGGAAATACAACAATTTTATTAATAACGATAATTGTTTTTGGAGTAACAACTGCTTTTAGCTTAATTACTTTGCCCGTCGAATTTGATGCAAGTAACAGGGCACTAAGCTGGTTGACAACTTCAAATTATGCTGTTGGGAGCGAATATGACGGAGCGAAAGATGCTTTGAAATGGGCTGCATTAACGTATGTGGTGGCTGCACTATCAGCTTTTGTGACACTTCTTTATTTGGTTTTCAAATTTATGGGAAGTCGAAGCAACGATTAGTAATTTTATAAAGGAATTGATAAGAAATATTTAAAAAATCCGACATTTATATGTAAATTTTTTTAAATATGTATTGAATTGAAGGAAAGTTAAACCTGTTGATAGTTTATTTTATAATAAATTAAATTTTAAATGTATAAATTTTGATTTTATTATTCAATGTCCTAATTTGGCAGAAATAACAAACATTTTTTGCCCTTATATATGAAAAATAGAACTATCAGAAGGTATATTTTCTTAAGCTATGAAGATATTAAACATTTGAAAATAAAGAAGCTAGACAAAGTATGTGACAAAGCTTTTTTGTTTGTTTCAAATAAAGAAACTTCAATTCCTTTTCAAATCGTAAGCCAATTGCAGGTGCTTGGGAAGACAATAAAATGGATTCCAGTAGAATGTTCAGAAAAAAATGTAGATCTTACCATGAAGATTTTTATGTCTTTTTGGATTGGCAAATTGCATGAACATAAATACTTGGATGTAGAGTTTGCAATTTTGAGTGATGATACTTATTTTGATAATTTAATTCAACTCATCAGAAATGATGGAAGAAGTTGTCAAAGAGTCATCAACAAAAATCAACAAGAAAACAAATCCGACTCATCTGCACCAATTACCACGGCTCCTTCACCATCACTGGAAGAAGAAGATGTGGTAGAGCAAACGGCAATTGATACGATTCGTCAATTAAAAAGAATACCTGAAAGACCATTAGAAGTTTATGACTTGAAGCAATTTATAAGAGTTCAAAATAGCTTAGATGTAAGTGATGTGGACCCCGAAGAAGTTGTAAGTTGTTTGGAACAATATCAACAAATCACAATTAACAATGGTGAAGTAATTTATAATTTTTAAAATAATATCTTTAACTATGACCACAGAGGAAATTAATGAACATATTGATTTTGCCAAAGAACAAATGGAGCATGCAATCGAACATCTACAAAAAGAGTTGCATAAGATAAGAACTGGTAAAGCATCCGGATCTTTATTGGAAGGAATTTTGGTGGAATATTATGGATCACCCACTCCAATGAGTCAAGTTGCAAACATCTCAGTTGCCGATTCAAGAACGATGGTAATTCAGCCTTGGGAAAAAAGTATGTTAGCACCCATCGAAAGGGCAATTTTTGAAGCTAACTTAGGAATGACGCCTCAAAATGATGGTACGATGGTTCGACTAATGATACCACCATTGACTGAGGAAAGAAGAAAAGAGTTGGTGAAAAAAGCAAAACACTTAGGCGAAGAAGCAAAAGTGAGTGTTAGAAATGCTAGAAGAGACACAAATGAATTTATAAAGAAAGCCGTTAAAAATGGTTATCCTGAAGATGGAGGAAAAGAAAAAGAATCACTAGTTCAGGATTTGACAAATAAATACAGTGAGAAAATAGATCATTTTTTGGATTCGAAAGAAAAGGAAATAATGACCGTTTAGGCTGTAAAAAATATTTATAAAAAAAACATCGGAAGCAAACTGTAGCTTCCGATGTTTTTTATTTTTATAGCACTGGCAAATACAAATTACCATTTAGCACATTTCTCGAAACCACGATTCTCTGAACCTCAGAAGTGCCTTCATAGATTTGTGTGATTTTGGCATCTCTCATCAGCCTTTCCACATGATATTCTTTTACAAAACCGTAACCACCGTGAATTTGAACAGCCTCCACAGTATGTTTCATAGCAACTTCAGAAGCAAATAATTTTGCCATAGCACTTGCAGTATCAAAATCTTTACCTTGATCTTTTAACCATGCTGCTCTGTACACCATCAATCTTGCTGCTTCCACATCAGTAGCCATATCTGCCAATTTGAATGCAATAGCTTGATGTTGTGATATTGGCTTACCAAAAGCTTCTCTCTCCTTTGAATATGCTACAGCTAATTCATAAGCTCCTGCACCGATACCTAATGCTTGACTAGCGATACCAATTCTACCACCAGAAAGCACTTTCATCGCAAATTTAAACCCAAAACCATCTTCACCAATTCTGTTAGTCTTCGGAACTTTTACGTCATTATACATAATCGTATGGGTATCTGAAGAACGAATGCCCAACTTATCTTCTTTAGCACCAATGACAACTCCGGGCCAACTAGTTTCCACTAAAAGTGCATTGATTCCTCTATGCCCTTTGGAAACGTCAGTCTGAGCGATCACAATATGCAGACTTGAAGATCCACCATTCGTTATCCAGTTTTTAGTACCATTCAGCAAATAATGATCACCCATATCTATTGCAGTAGTACGTTGACTTGTTGCATCACTACCAGCTTCTGGCTCGGATAAACAAAATGAGCCAATCCATTCACCACTTGCTAATTTGGGTAAATATTTTTGTTTTTGTTCTTCATTACAATATTTTTGAATACCAGCACAGACAAGTGAATTATTAACAGACATGATAACCGAACAAGAGTTATCTATTTTTGAAATTTCTTCCATTGCTAAAACGTAGGAAAGAGTATCCATTCCGCCACCACCATATTGAGGGTCAACCATCATACCTAGGAAACCTAGCTCAGCCATTTTCTTAACCTCATCGGTTGGAAATTTCATATGGCTATCTCTTTCAATAACACCAGGTTTTAATTCTTTTTGAGCAAATTCTCTAGCAGCTTCTTTTACTGCTAGTTGTTCTTCTGTTAGATCAAAAAACATAAATTTATATTGGTTTTATTTGTTAGCTTTGTGATAATTCACGATGCAAATTTAAATAATATTGGCATACTTTTGTCAAAAAGATTTGAAACTAATTTTTTGTAGCTTTTGTTATTTTTATTCGTCAAAATAAGACATTTAATTAATCAAAATCATAAGTAATGAAACACCTTGTTAGTACTTTTATTGGAATTTTTTTATTTTTTACTGCATCTTTTGCTCAAGTAAGTGATGTGGAGAAAACAATGAGTCAGGGCACTAAAAACGGACTAAGTCTTGATATTAAGAATGTTACATTAAAATCTGTGGAAAAAGATTGGAAAAAATTTATAAAGGATGTTAAAAAAGAGGATGATAAATACGACAAAAAGAGTAAAGAATATTGGTTGGTAGATGCAAAAATGCCATTAATAAATGGGGAAGTAAATCCAGTAGATGTATATGTTCTTTTCACTGAAAATTCTTCAAATGGGGTAAATATGACTGCTTTTTACGATTTGGGAGGGGTATATTTGAATTCAAGAGAACATGCAGATAAATTTAAAGAAGCAGCTGGATGGATGAAAAAATTTGCTACTCAAGCAGAACAAACTGTGATGAAGCAAAAATTGGAAGATGAAGAAGATAAATTGAAAGATGTGGAGAAAAAGTTAAAAAAATTAGTTGGTAACAACGAAGACCTACACAAAGATATTGAAAACTATAAAGCTAAAATCAAAAAAGCGGAGGCAGATATCGAGACTAATTTGAAAGATCAAGATACAACTAAAAAGGCAATAGAAGAAGCCAAAAAAGTGGTAGATGAAGCGAAGAAAAGAGTAGATGCTGTAAAATATTAATCTGAAAATATTTGTAAGAAAAAGAGAAGGGCAAAATGCTTTTCTCTTTTTTTTTGATTTTAATTGCCTGCTTTTTTTGAAATGAACGTTCAAAGTATGAATTTTGCATTTCATTTTTCAAAATAGTATGCAAAAGAAGAAATTAATTGTATTCACAGCGCCTTCAGGGGCTGGCAAAACTACGATAGTTAAGCATCTATTGAAGAAATTTAGCTTTTTAGGCTTTTCTATTTCCGCTACCACCCGTCAGAAAAGAGACCACGAAACAGACGGCTTGGATTATTACTTTATTTCTTTGGACCAATTTAGGGAAAAATTAGAAAACAAAGCTTTCGTTGAATGGGAAGAAGTGTATGATAATCAATATTATGGAACCTTAAAAAGCGAAGTGGAACGAGTTTGGGATTTGGGAAAACATATTATTTTTGATATTGATGTGAAAGGCGCTGTGAGTATCAAAAATGCTTATCCTGAAGATACTTTAGTGATTTTTGTCAAACCACCTTCACCAGAAATATTATTTGAGCGGCTGAGAAATAGGAAGACAGAATCTGCTGAAAGTTTGCAAAAAAGAATAGCAAGAGCAGCTAGAGAACTGACTTTTGAAGATAGATTTGATGCAGTTTTGGTTAATAACGTTCTGGAAGAAACTTTGATTAAAGCCGAAAATTTAGTGTTAGAGTTTCTAAATAAATAGAAATTTCAAGCTTAGATTGTATACAGCTTCTTAAATTTTATTTGGTTTTAATTGTTGTAAACTACTGATAATTAATAATTTAATACCATATTTCTTTTCAATTTAGATTTCAACAACAGTTATTTGATAAAAAGAATAAAAAAAATCCCTGCCAATTTTAACATTGGAGGGATTTGTTCATATTTGTCAAACTTAACTTTTAAAAACAATATTCATTTGCTTTGATTAATTCAGCAGCGATTAATCTTCTTGTTTGTTTCACATTTACTGGTGGGTATTTTGTAAATCTTTTCACTCCCATCAAAAATGTTTTCAACAAATCACCTTCTGCAAAGGATGCCAAAGCATCTACTGCAAATTTGGATACTTTCTGGTTGGCATCATGGAAGTAGGTTTTCAAAATTGCATCGTATATATCTTGTCCGATTTTTTTATTTGGATGATTCATCAATTTCTCTACTCTTAACAAAAGAGATTCGCAATTATACACTTCCAACATCATATCAGCCACATTCATTAAGATTTCTTGCTCAACTTTTAGATTTAGCTTTCCGTCCATCTGCATTTTTGCTGCTCCTCCTGCAACCATCAAAACCAACTTCTTAAATTCTTTCAAAGCTTGTTTTTCTTCTGCATAATTACCACTAGGCTTATCGAAGGAAGGCATGGAAGCTAACTCTTTCTGAACTGCCCAAGCCGGAGTAACGATGTCCAATTCGCCTTTCAATGCTCTTTTGAACAACATGTCCACCATCAACATCCTGTTGATTTCATTTGTGCCTTCAAAAATTCTATTTATCCTTGCATCTCTATATGCTCTTGCTGCCCCAAATTCTTCAGAGAAGCCTATTCCACCATGAATTTGAACATTTTCATCTACCACATAATCCACTACCTCTGAGCCTAAGATTTTGATAATCGAACATTCGATAGCATATTCCTCTGCTGCTTCCAATTGAGCTTGACCGAAATCGAGTCCCTTATCCGACATCTCTTGTTTCTTTTCTTGTAAAAGATTTGAAACTCTATAACAAGTTGATTCTAAAGCAAATGTACGTATAGCCTGCTCTGCCAATTTATATTGAATAGCACCAAAAGAAGCGATGGGTTGACCAAACTGGAATCTTTCATTAGCATATTTTACACTCATATTGATGGTACCTTTCGAACCACCCATACACATCACTCCCAATTTGAATCGACCAATATTAAGAGCATTAAAAGCAATTAAATGACCTTTCCCTATTTCTCCTAAAATGTTTTCGGCAGGAACAGGTGTGTTTTCAAAAAACACTTGTCTTGTGGATGAACCTTTGATACCCAATTTATCTTCTTCAGCACCCATTGTCAGTCCTGCACTGTTTCGCTCCACAATGAAGCCTGTGAATTTTTCTCCACCTATTTTTGCAAATACAATAAAAATATCTGCAAAACCAGCATTAGAGATCCACATTTTTTGCCCATTCAAAATGTATTGTTTACCGTCTGGAGACAAGTCAGCTCTCGTCTTTGCTGCTAAGGCATCCGATCCAGACCCTGGCTCAGTTAGGCAATAGGCAGCTTTTAATTCGCCAGTAATTAATTTGGGAAGATAGTTTTGTTTTTGAGCTTCTGTTCCAAAATATAAAATTGGCAACATCCCAATACCTGTATGAGCAGCAAAAGGAGTGGAGAAACTACCACTTGGTCCAAAAGTCTCAGAAATAACTGTATTTGAGTTGGTATCCATTTCCATTCCACCATAAATAGTTGGCATGTGAGAACCCAAAAGCCCTAGAGAACCCATTTTTTCTAAAAGGGTAACATTGATATTATCTAACTGTTTTTCAATCTTTTGTCTATTAGGCTCAATTTCTTGTGCAAGAAAATCCTTACACATTTGCCTCACCATTTGTTGCTCTTCATTCAAATCTTCAGGGATGAATGTTTGTTCAGGTGTAGAATCTTTGATGATAAATTCACCGCCTTTAAGTACGGTTCCTTCAATTATATCTGTCATGTTAGTAGAAATTTTTAATTCTAGCGAAAATTCGCTACAAATATAATCACCTTTTTTGATAATGAAAATTTTATTTTAATTTTTTCAATAAATAGTCAACATTAGTCATATGAACTAATGAATTTACAAAACAGATAATATGTAAACGGAACTTATTTAGGCAATTTGAAATGTCCTTTTTTCCCAATACTGTGCTATTGAAAATGCGGCAATCAAATCCCAAATGCCCCACCAAGCAGCGATGAGAGCCATACCGCCAATGCCATTAAAAAAATTAAAAATCAGGATAAGACCTAATCCAGTGTTATGTATTCCTGCTTCTAAACAAAGGGTTTTAGCAGTTTTAAAATCAAGACCCATCAATTTTGCAAATTGGTAACCGCCAAAAAGACCAATAAAATTATGAACAAGTACAATGAAAAAAATGGAACCTAGATGATTTTGAACAATATCCATATTTTTAAAAACACCAAAAAATATAAAGCTCAAAAAAAGCAGGATGGATATTATTTTAATGGTTTTGAGAAATTTCAAAGTGGTTTGAGGAAATTTCCAATTAATGACCATCCCAATTAGCAATGGAATAAGTATGATTTGAATTATAGTAATTACCATATCAACTGGATCCACATAAATTGATTTTCTTAAAATCTCTGAATTAGGAACCAATTTGGAATAAATCGAAAAACTTAATGGGGTGGTGACAATAGACATTAAGGACAAAATAGAGGTCAAGGTTACAGACAGAGCAGTATTTCCTTTAGCGATTTTCACAGCAAAATTGCTCACATTTCCACTAGGGCAAGCGGCTACCAATACCATTCCTAATGCAACACTTGTTGCTGGTTTTACTATAAGAATGAATAAGATCGTAAGGATTGGGAAAATGAAGAGTTGGGTCGTCAAGCCAACTAAGACTGCTTTGGGGAAAAGAAGAATTTTCTTAAAGTCGTCAGGTTTTATTTCTAATGCGACACCAAAAAGTAAAAAACCTAAACAAATATTCAGGATTTGTAGTTGATTAGGATTAAAATGTATAGATATTTGATCGATAGTATTCAAAATTGATATTTTGACAAAAATATATCTATTAAATTAGTTTCTGATATTTTTTAGATATCAAAAATTAGAATAATTTGCTAAAATTTGTGTTTTGAATCGTTTATTTCGATTTGAAAGATTTTTCACTAAAAAATTCAGTCATGTTTTACGAAATTGGTACAAAAGTTAGGTTGAAATTCACAGGAGAAACAGGGAAGATTGTTCGGCTGATGGAGCAAAACATGTATGAAATCTGGATAGATGATACCGATATTAGAATTCCCGTTTTTGTAGAGGATTTTGAAAGAAATGATGGAATGGATGTCGTATTTAAAAAGTTATCGACAAAAAATGGTTCTGAACTTCCACAATTGGATCCTTCCATTGAAATAGTGATTCCTGATTTTGATACATACAAACCCTTGGGTTTCCAAATCGCTTTCGAACCAAATTATAAAAAAGATGAGACGATTGAAGATTATACTATCTACGTCATCAATGATACCTATCATGAACTGGTGTATGATTTAGCGATTTTCATTGGAGAAGACATGATTTTGGAAGAAAGTGGGAAGCTTTTGGAAGTCTCAGTAAATAAAGCGGGAAATTTACTTTTTGATGATTTAAACGAAAATCCTGTAATTGAAGTCAGCATCAGCAGGGTCACCACAGAGGGCTTGGTGGATACTCAGCAAAAAGAATTAACCTTGAAAGCAAATCAGTTTTTTAAAAAACAAAAAGTGGTTCCTCTTTTAATGCGACTGATGCATCATTATTTGATTTTTGATAAAGTGGAAGGACTTGAAGTGAAAAAAACAGAAAGTGCTGAAAGCCTTAAAGACTATACGAAACAACATCTAAAACCAACACCTAGCAATAATATAAATATTTCAAGACCAGCAGCACCGCCCAAAGGAAGGATTCCTAACAAAAACGAAGTGTTTGATTATGCTAATTTTCCAATAGAAATTGATTTGCATATAGAAAAGCTCTACAAAGATTATGCAAAGTTGAGCAACTCTGATATCATAAAGATACAATTAATGGCTTTCGAACAATATTTCCTAAAAGCCAAAAATATGGGGATATCAAAGTTTTATATTATTCATGGAGTGGGAAAAGGAAAGTTAAGAGAGGCAATATGGAGAGAATTGGATTCTACTTCGGATGTATATTCTTATAAAAATGAATACCATTCTAAATATGGCTACGGAGCTACAGAGGTAATTATAAATTATGATTAGCAATAAAACCAGATTTTTTTTATATTATTATTTGTAATAATGTAATTAAAATTACAAAAACAATATGTGTAAAATGCTTTGTTTGAGGGCATTTCGAATAATATAATTCATAATATCTTCGATTTCAATTCACATCGAAATTTATCCTAATATTTTAACAAAAAAACAAATTATAATTTTTGGCAATATATTTGTTATATTAATATTTGAAAATTATACGACCAATTAACTTTTTTAAGATTACCCATATTAAGATTCTTACAGTTTTTAAAGAAAAGTAATTTCATTTTCTGTTACAAGGTTATTTTATAAAATCTGGTCAATTGGTGCACAGCATCATTTGGGGTTTGAGTTTTATGCTATAACTTTTGGAATAGGGAATTTTATTAATATTAAAGAAACGTAATTTTATTTTTTCATCTAAAACCCATTTTCCATGCTTACACCTTACTTCGTTTCAAGCAGACGAAGCCTGCTTCGGTTGAATCCGATGCTAAACGATAAGTTAAAAATGTCTATCATCAGTAAAGCAATCGTTGGTTGTTTTCTACTGTTTATGTCATTTAGCAACAATTTGCAGGCACAACGATTGTACGTCTTCACTTGGCTTGATGCCAATAGTGACGGTCATTTTCAGTTTGGCGAAATCGCCGAACCAAATGTTACTGTAAACCTTTACAATTGTAACGGAAATACGCCATTAAATACTTACACTACCAATACTGGTGGTGAATTGTGGATTGATGCACTTACTCCTGGAGCTTCTTATAGAATCTCTGTTGTGAGACCACTTGCAAAATTTTATACCTACGAAAACGTAGGTGGTGATGATGTTACGGATAGTGACATCTTTAAAAATGGATTTTCAGATTGTTTCAGCATTGTTGCTGGAGACACATCTGAGGTCCTTTCTGGATTTGTATCATGTCCTCCTGTTGGTTCTTTGAAATGTCAAGATCAAGTAAATGTATCTTTGGCACCTTATCCAGCATGTTATGGTGATATTGTTCCAGAAACAATGTTATCTTCAAAAACACAATGTTCAAATTCATTCAAAGTAGAACTAACTACTTTGGCAGGAGCTGCGGTTCCTAATCCAATCACTCCTAACTACATTGGCCAAACCATTATGGCTACTGTAAAGGATACTATGTATTCACCTAACCAATCTTGTTGGGGATTCATTAATGTAGAGTACAAAATTGCACCTAAAATTACAAGTTGCAATGGAGATACTTTAAGATGCTATGAATCAACGCCTTCTGCAACTAGCTTTGCTTACAGACCGTCTTTTACTTCTTGTAATCCAAGTGCATACTTGTCTTATAAAGATAGCGAAAGATTAATTGGATGTACTGGTGATCCATTATCAGGTAGATTCAAAAGAGTGGTTGAAAGAACTTGGTATGCAAGAGATACTAATGGTTTTAAAGGAAAAGTGATGATTGATTCATGTGTTCAAAAGTTCTATTTTAGATCTTCAACATTTGATGATGTTTCGATTCCTACAAACTTAACTGTAGCTTGTAATACGTTTTTCACACCTGATGCTAATGGAAACCCAACTCCTACTGGATTATTTGCTGGTCCAAGTATTGCTGGAATTTCATTGTGGAACAATGTGACGCATCCTTGTATGTTCAATGCAATCTATACAGATCAAACTGTACCGATGTGTAAAGGTTCTAAGAAAGTGATTCGTTCATGGAGAGTGGTTGATTGGTGTACATCAGAATATAGAGATTACATTCAATTTATTGAATTAATAGATAATGTTAAACCAACTATTTCTTGTCCTTCAAATGTAACTATTAGTACTGACAACAATTCTTGTTATGGAACTATGAGTGTACCTTCTCCATCTGTAACTGATCAATGTTCAGGAGAATGGGTATTAAAATATGTTGCTCCAACAGGAAGAATTGTTTATAACGAAGTAGTTACTGACTTAAGAGTTGGTAATCATACCATCACTTGGACTGCTGAAGATCCTTGTGGAAATACAAATACATGTTCTTTCACAGTTACTGTAAGAGACCAAGTAGGTCCTACACCAGTTTGTGAAGACAATTTAGTTGTTACTTTAGATAAAGTAAATGGAGAAGCAAAAATATTTACTAAATCTTTCGATAAAGGTAGCCACGATAACTGTGGTATTGCAACTTACAAAGCAAGAAGATTAAGCAACAGCTGTATCCCAGGTGGTACTGCATTTGCTGATTCAGTAAGATTCGTATGTTGTGATGTTCCTACTCCAGTAATGGTAGAATTATTAGTTACAGACTCATCTGGAAACTCTAATTCTTGTATGATGACTGTAAACGTATTAGATAAATTGGCACCAACTATCATTTGTCCAAACAACGTAACTGTTGGTTGTGATGATGCTAGACTTCCAAGCCAATTTGGTAAAGTGGTTACTTTAGGTCAAAAAAGAGATACAGTTTTTGTAAACGGTCAGAGATTAATTGATGGTTTAGGATTTGATAATTGTAATCAAGTATTTATTACAAATACAGATAGTACAATTAGAGCTTGTGGTGATGGTTTTATTAGAAGAGTTTTCTCTATTAGAGATATCAATAATTTAACTGCTTCATGTACTCAAATTATTACAATTGTTAATGATAACAAATATACAGTAAACGACATCGTTTGGCCATCAGATTATAGCACAACAAACTGTGCTGCAGGTATTGATGTAGCTAACTTACCTGCTGGTTACAATAAGCCAAGAATTAATGGTGATAGATGTGGAATGATGATTATCAGCGATCCTGAGGATGCTGTCTTCCCTATTTCTGCTCCAGCTTGTTTCAAGGTATATAGAAAATGGAGAGTTATTGATATGTGTCAATATAATCCAAATATTTCTGCAACAGTTGGTACTTGGGAATACACTCAATTACTTACTGTAACTGACAATCAAAAACCTGTATTCACTGTTGTACCATCTAGTTTCAATGTTGATATCGTTGGTACAGGATGTATCGGTTCTGCTACAATTCCAGTTCCTACTGTAACTGATTGTAAATCAGGTATCGTTCCTACAGTTGTTGTTTATCAAGGTAATACAAAAGTTGCAACAGGTTATGGTCCACATAATTTACAAGTTGGAAACTATACAGTAGTATATACAGCTGAAGATGGTTGTGGAAATTCTTCTACTGCTCAAACTAACTTTGTTATTAGAGATAAGAAAAAACCTACACCATTGGCATTCAAAGGTTTAGCAATAGACTTAATGCCTACAACTGGTCAAGTTACAATTAGTGCAGATAAATTCGAGAACGGAAGTTCTGATAACTGTACTCCTTATGCAAACTTAGTATATAGATTAGGTAGAGTGGGTACACCAAACCAAACAACGCCTCCAGGTTCAGCTTCAGTAACTTTAACTTGTGCTGATTTAGGACAAGCTAAGATTGATTTCTGGGTAGGTGATGAGTCAGGCAACTGGGATTATGTGACTACTTACATAGATGTTCAAAACAATATGGGTGCAAATTGTGGTGGTGCAGGTACAGCTAATGTAACTGGTACAATCGTTTCACATGATGCATCAATTCCTGTAGAAAATGTAGAAGTTGGATCATCAATTTCTAATACAATCAAAGGGCTTACAAATGTTAGTGGACAATATGCATTGAACAAATTATTAGCTGGTAAGAATGTAACAGTTCTTCCTCAAAATAATAAAGATTGGATGAATGGTGTTTCTACTTTAGATTTAGTTTATATCAATAGACATATCTTAGGAATAGAACCATTTAATTCTCCTTATAAAATGATTGCGGCTGACGTTGCAAAAGATGATAAAATTTCTACTTTAGACTTAGTAATGTTAAGAAAATTAATTCTTGGTCAAGTTACTGAAGTTCAAGGAAATATGTCATGGAGATTTATCAATGCGGCTCACAAGTTCCAAGATAACAATCCATTTGATGAGCAATGCCCATCAACTTGCGAAATCAATCCTTTAACTACTGATGTTGTTGCAAACTTTATTGCAATCAAAACAGGTGATGTTAATGGTTCAGCTAAATACAATTCTACTACATTTACAACTGCTGTAGATAGAAGTGCTTCTACTTTAGTATTTGAAACTGAAGATCAAGAATTGAAAGCTGGTCAAATTTACAAAGTGAATTTCAAAGCTAAAGCTGCTCAAATGAATGTAAGTGGATTCCAATTCACAACTAGTTTTGATACAAAAGCTTTAGATTTTGTAGATATCAATACAAAAAATCAAGATTTAAGTCTTGCTAACTTTGGCTTGGCTGCTGTGAAAGAAGGAACAATTATAACTAGCTGGAACAGTATGACAAACAGTGCATTAAGTAATGATGAAGTATTATTCGAATTAACATTCAAAGCTAAAACGAACGGTCAATTAAGCGACTTATTAAGTATTGGTTCTAGAATGTTGAATGCTGAAGCATACAATTTGTCCAATGAAATCATGAACATCGAGCTTCAGTTCAATGGCAAATCTAAAGCATTCGAATTGTATCAAAATCAACCAAATCCATTCAAAGCTACAACTGTAATTGGTTTCAGCTTACCATCAACTGGATTTGCAAAATTATCAGTACTAGATGCTGCTGGTCGTACCCCTGAAGGTTATCGAAGGCGACTTTGCTAAAGGTTATAATGAGGTTCAACTTCAGGCTAATGAGCTAAAAGGAATTGGTGTGTTATATTATAGATTAGACACATCATTTGGCTCTGCTACTAAGAAAATGGTTGTCCTGGAATAGTTAGCAAACGTTTTCAGGGGTATATAGATGAAAGCAAGTCCTCCTTTGTCGAAAGGCAGAGGGGGGCTTTTTCATGTTTAGGAAGGTCGGATTTGATTAAATTTTTTTTATAAAAATAGATTAAGCTTCCAGAACTAAATCTGCTGCTTCCGAGCCAACTAGGCTACCAATAGCAACGCCCATTCCACCCATTCTCACAGCCACCACTACATTTTCATCAATTTTTTCTATTATAGGTTTTTTTACAGGTCCCAAACCTAAAATGCCACTCCATCGCCTATCTATTTCAAAAGTTGTATAGGGAATTACTGTAGTTCTGAGAAGCTGACTTAGAGCACTTTGTATCATATTGTTGATGCCAAAAGAGTCTGTGGTTTCTGCTTTTGCAGCTAAGTTTCTGCCTCCGCCAATTAAAATTCTATTATTAATTTCTCTAAAATAAAAATAACCCCTATCATAATGAAAACAACCTTTTAATTTCAAGCCATCAATCGGGTCAGTGACCAACACTTGATTCCTTGCTGAGGTTACTTCAATATTTGGTAGCAGATTTTTTGAAAATCCATTGGTAGCAATCACTAATTTCTTTGACTTCAATTCCCAATTCTTATCAGTCAATAAAGTGATTCCAGCAGCAGAGCTTTCGTAACTTTCAATATTAATTCCATTGATTATTCTGATATTCAATTTGTTCGCTAGAAGAATCAGCTCTTCCATCATCAATCCTGTATCCAATTCTCCTTCCCCTTGATTAAGAATCATGTGATTTATCCCTTTAAACCCAAATGACTCAATTTGGTTATCTGCAATAGTATAGGTATTCTTTAATCCAGTTATTGGCTCCACTAATTTATTATAATAGGGGATATTCGCCAAACATTCTTCATAACTCTCCATATCATCGCTTCTAAAAATCTCGAATCCCCCTTGATGTCTAAAATTCATTTTTTCAGGTGCAATCCTTTTTTTCAAAAGCTCAAGACCCTCAAATCTTCTTTTCACCAATTCGAGCATCATATCTTCCCCATCTCTTTTTACGTCTTCGATGAGTTCAGTCATACTACCATAACAGGCAAAACCAGCATTTCGTGTACTTGCCCCCATAGGTAGAGCTCCTCTTTCAAGAATTACAATTTTTAAAAGTGGATTTTTTTCCTTTATTGAAATAGCAGTACTCAATCCAACAATTCCGCTGCCAATCACAAAAACATCCACATCCTTGAAATAAATTTCATATTCCCAATAACTCAACCGAGGTCCAACTTGCTCCATAACTATTGTAATAAAATTATTAAAAGCTAAGATATTAGTTTGATTGAAAATTATCATTAAAATTTGTGTTAAGAAATTTATCTTTGTCATCAATTAATAATAATTATAAAATGTTACAGAGAATTCAATCCATTTTCTTATTACTTGCTTCTGGTGGAATATTGTCGTTATTGTCCAATTCTTTACAACTAATTGCTGTAGATGGGGACAAAGGTGGTGCAGGTAAATTGCTGAGGGACGGAGCTTTAACCATGAATGAGGATGTTGTGTTGATGAGTGTTGGGATTGCTGCTGCTTTGGTTTTTTTGGTAGCAATTTTCTTATACAAAAACAGACCAGTTCAGCTAAAAGTAGTTATCACAGCAGTTGTGTTGACGATATTAATGATAGTTCTTGCTGCTTATGATGTTTTTTCGAACTTGAGCGGAATGGGTGGTGCCATATCCATCGTACCAACGTTGGGTGGATTCATCCCGATTTTAACCGTTCTTTTCGGATTGTTTGCATTAAGATTTATTAAAAAAGACGAGAAACTGGTTCGTTCGATGAATAGATTAAGATAAAATGCTGGCAGCCACTATCCTTACTATTATTGCAGTTGTTTATATAAGTCTTTGCCTGATATTTTATTTTTTTCAAGATTTATTTTTTTTTCGACCAGAAAAATTACCCAATTATTTCAATTTCAATTATGCTTTTCCATTTGAAGAAATTCATTTGAATATGGAAGATGGGGGCTATGTGAATGGAATATATTTTAAGATTCCGAATAGTAGAGGTGTCGTTTTTTATGTGAAAGGCAATTCGAGGAGCATAAAAGGTTGGGGAAAGTTTGCCAAAGATTTTGTGGGGAAAGGCTATGATTTTTTCATGGTTGATTTTAGGGGTTTTGGAAAAAGTAGGGGGAAGCGGACCGAACAAAATTTATACAATGACCTGCAACAAGCCTACAAATGGCTTGAAGAAAAGTATCCAGAGCAGGATATTATTCTCTATGGGAGGTCACTCGGAAGTGGGTTGGCTACCAGAATAGCTTCTTGGAATAATCCAAAATTATTGATATTAGATTGTCCATATTATAGTTTTGAGTATCATATCAATCGGTATGGTTTTTTCATGCCGATAAATTGGCTATTGAGATATAAAATTCGTACAGATTTGTATATCAAAAAAGTGAAGTGCCCAATTTTTATTTTACATGGCGATAAAGATCGTTTAATACCATTTGCTCAAGGGGTAAAATTGCATGAACTGGTTGAAAACCAATCTATTTTATTGCCCATCATTGGAGCAGGACACAATAATTTACCTGAATTTGAATCATATCAAGATTATTTGTATGATATCATGAATGATCAAGATTTTTTTACTAATTTAAAGTCTAAAAAATGAAAGAAATAGTAGATGAAAACCCGCCAATCATGGGAACTTGGAAAAGATTATATTCATTAGTTTTGATTTTGCATGCCATCATAATTATTCTTTTTTACCTGCTGATGTATAAATTTAGCCTATAAAAAAGGGGCACATTCCTAAGAATGCACCCCAATATATAACCCCAAAAAACACTCAATTTGTAAGTAAATGCTAGAATTCTTCTGGTACAGAAACTTCTGCAGATTCTTTTCCTACACTTACGATATCTCTATCAACCAAAATTCGGCCACAATGTTCACAAGCAATGATTTTTTTGCGAAGACCAATTTCTAACTGAAGCTGTGGTGGAATTTTATTGAAGCATCCGCCACAAGCATCTCTTTCAACGGAAACGACAGATAAACCATTTCTGTAAGAATTTCTGATTTTGTCATAAGCTAATAACAATCTATCTTCGATTTTCTTACGAGCCTTTTCAGCTTTTTTCTTTAGTTTTTCTTCTTCCTTCTCTGTTTTTTCGATGATTTGCGATAACTCAACCTTTTTGTTATCCAAATCTTTTTGCTTTTGTGTCAATCTAGCCTGAGTAGCAACCAAAGTTTCTTCTTTGCCGCCAATCAGGTATTTTATTTCTTTTATTTTCTTCTCAGACAACTGAATTTCAAGTTTTTGTAACTCAAGTTCTTTTGTCAAAGCATCAAATTCTCTGTTGTTTTTAACATTGTCCAATTGTTTTTCATAACGGACAATATTGTTTTCACTATCTTTAATATTTGCTTTATGGCGATTAATATCGCTTTCCATATCTTTGATAGTGTAATTTAATTTTTGGACTCTCGTTTCCAAACCAGCGATTTCGTCTTCCAAATCACTTACTTCTATAGGTAATTCTCCCTTTAAGATTGAGATTTCATCAAAATCTGAATCAATCATTTGTAATTCGTAAAGAGATTTTAATTTTTCTGCAACCGATAGTTCTTTCGACATATTAATTTCGGATTTTATAACCTATTTGAAAAAAATTATTTTTAAAAAACTTTTTATACAAAACTATATAAAAAATTGATAATCAACTATATAATACAGGATTTGTATTTACTTTCGTTGAATGAACCGCAAATATACTAAAATTTTCAATTATAAGCGATTTTAAATACTCAAAAGTGAATCGTTCACTTTCATAATGTCCAATATCTGCAATCACAATTTTATTTTCTGCATCAAAAAACTCATGATACTTAAAATCAGCTGTAATAAAAATAGCCGCACCTTGATCTATAGCTTTTTGCAAAAGAAAACTTCCCGAACCGCCACAAACTGCAACTTTTTGAATTGGTTTATGAAGAAAATGAGTATGCTTTATCACTTTTAGGTCCATTTTTTCTTTTAAATAGGCAAAAAAGCTAGATTCATTCATAGGCTCTGGCAACAACCCAATCATTCCAGAACCCACTTTCTGATTTTCGTGAAAAATCCCTTGTTTGGCATCTAGAATTTCTAAATTATTCAAATTCAGTCTATTGGAAATAATTTTATTCACACCATGATAAAATACATTATCCAAATTGGTGTGTATTGCAAAAATAGCGATATCATTTTTGATGGCTTTGATGAGGACTCTCTCCACATAATTCGCCCCATTTATTTTTTTTAAACCACGGAAAACAATTGGGTGATGTGCCACAATTACATTGCAATTCAGTTGAATCGCCTCATCCACTACTGCTTCTGTTGCATCCAAACAGGTCAAAACTCCTGTAATTTCAGTCATTGGGCTGCCAGTGATTAGTCCAGCATTATCGTAGCTTTCCTGAAAGGAAGCAGGGGCGATTTTTTCAAAAAAATTTACTAATTCCTGAATAATCATGCAAAAGTTTTTTCTTTTAACGATAAATAGCATAAAAAGTGGCAAGGAGCTGGGGATATTTGTTAGAATGGTAAATTAGGTGAATTCGTTGTATTTGGTAATTCGGGAGGGGTTTTGTGGATTACGCTGCTTTACTTTGATACTTATGAGTTGAATTTGATTGATTTTAGCAATTTATAAAGCAATAGTTTGCATTTTGAAGCAAATCTGATTATTTTTGATTTCTACTTTTTATCCAAAAAATATTTTTATGCAAATCAAACTTCAAATCATTTTTAGTTTTTTCATTTTTAATTGTATTGTATTTCAGTTGATTGCTCAAAAACCTATATATTTTGATAAGTTAATGCTTCATGATAAAATTATACAAACTAACAGTTATTAGAAACAAAAGTGGTTTTTCCATTTCAAAAAGAATTGGCCTTGATTATAAGGATAATAAAATAGTTATCAATAAATTAGATTTTTTTCAAGAAATAATTGGTCAAGTTCTTTGTTGTGAATTTTAATACTGATAGCCTGTTTATAGGCTGAATTATGAAAATATTCTTCCAGAAGAAGATTTTTTTTAATTTATGGGATGACCTCAAGTGAAATTTCCAAAATTGATGATATTTTCCTAATGAAAATGAATTGGCAAGGAGAAAAGCAATGGGAGAAAACCTATGGGGGCAGTAAATATGAATATTGTATTAGTGCAAAACAAACCTTAGATAGTGGTTATATATTGGTGGGTCAAAGTTATAGTTTTACAGATACTCTTTATGGAGACTACTATGTTGTCAAAACAGATAGTTTGGGGAACATGCAGTGGCAAAAATCATTTGGTAGTGTCAAAAACCAAATTGGCTTTTTGAATAATGTATTGGTTATGGATGATGGCTCCTATATTGTATCCGGATTGGAAAGCAATGGGCCTGATGTATATGTGATGCACCTAATTGGGTTAGATACTTTAGGAAAAGTTAAATGGGATAAAATACTTGGTGGTTCAAAGTCCTACAATGGTGCCTTTATTCGATTGAGCAAGACAATGGATGGCAATTTACTATTTGCTTCAGCTGTGGCTAGAGGCGATGGGAAAGTTTGGGATGGAAATATTTTTGATGCTTATTTAGCAAAGGTTAGTAAAACAGGGTTCATCATTTGGGAGAAAAAAGAAATATCACCTCTTAATTCAGCTGCATTTATCTAACAACATTAGAGCAAATTGATTCATCAATATTAGTTTTAGGATATACAGATAGCTATGATACTAATTTTATATGGCAACCTGGTCATCCATTCATTTCAAAATTAAGTAGTAAGGGAGATGTGATTTGGAGACAAGACCATATATATAGTACAACAAGTAGTGGTTATTGTGGCAATATGATACAAACGGCTGATGGAGGAATATTAGCACATGGCTACACGTTAGGTAAAGGTTGGATTAGAAAAATGGATAGTTTAGCTAGGTTTGAAATTGATACTGAAATTGATGAAACTTCTTTTTCGCCAATTAATAAGGATTATCAAATTAAACTATTCCCCAATCCAGCAAGTGACCAAATAAAAATCGACATTACTCTTAAAGAATACGACCCAGCTATTAAAACAGAAGTCATCATTGTGGATGTCAGCGGTGCTTTTATTCAAAAACACACCATGCCAGATTTTTCATACCTCGCCACAATTGATATTTCAAAACTGGCTAGTGGCGTTTATGGGGTACAGCTCCGAACATTCGGAGGACAACCAAAAAAATTTGGGGAATGGGTTTTGGCGGTGGAGAAATTGGTAGTTATTAGGTAATCCCGAATTTCGGGAGGGTTATTCGGATGATTCGGGATATTCGGTATTTTTGGGATACTGGGATTTGGGAATTCGGATTGTAAATAATGAGCAATTTTTGAATAAATTTTAGAGTAGGCATAAAATTAATCATCTAAATCAACTCTAACTCCAACTCCTACAACTTCCCCTCCCGAAACTTCGGGATCCACCCACAACTCCCACAACTCCACAATTCAATAATCAATCTTTATATTGCTGCCTAGAATCCATTATATTAGTAGAAGATTTAGTAATTTTGCGTAGTTTCTAATTTAATTAAAAATTATATGGATTACAGAATTGAAAAAGACACGATGGGCAAAGTCCATGTGCCAGCTGATAAGTATTATGGAGCTCAAACTCAACGATCAGTTGATAATTTTAAGATTGCACAGGATATAAATAAAATGCCCAAAGAAATTATTAGGGCATTTGCCTATTTGAAAAAAGCTGCTGCTCTTACCAATTTTGATGCAGGAGTACTCCCAAAAGATAAATGCGATTTGATCGGAAAAGTATGTGATGAAATTTTGGAAGGTAAGTTAGATGCTGAATTTCCACTAGTTGTGTGGCAAACCGGCTCTGGTACTCAATCAAATATGAATGTGAATGAAGTGGTGGCTTATAGAGCCCATGTATTGAATGGAGGGAATTTGATGGACGAAACCAAATACATTCACCCAAATGATGATGTGAACAAATCTCAATCTTCAAATGATACTTTTCCTACAGCAATGCACATTGCGGCTTATAAAATATTGATAGAAACCACAATTCCAGGAATTGAAAAATTAAGAGATACGCTGAAAGCCAAGTCTGAGGCATTTTTGAATGTGGTGAAAATCGGTAGAACACACTTCATGGATGCTACGCCATTAACGGTTGGTCAAGAATTTTCTGCTTATGTAGCTCAATTGAATTTTGGACTGAAAGCCATTAAAAATTCTTTGGCACACCTTTCTGAATTAGCATTGGGTGGCACAGCTGTTGGAACTGGAATAAATACGCCAAAAGGCTATTCGGAAAATGTAGCGAAGCATATTGCAACTTTAACTGGGATTCCTTTTATCACTGCAGCAAATAAATTTGAAGCTTTAGCAGCTCATGATGCAATTGTGGAGGCACACGGTGCTTTGAAAACGGTTGCTGTGAGCATGATGAAAATTGGAAATGACATCAGAATGTTATCATCAGGACCACGAAGTGGAATTGGTGAAATATTTATTCCAGACAATGAGCCGGGAAGTTCAATAATGCCTGGTAAAGTGAACCCAACGCAATGTGAAGCAATGACAATGGTAGCTGCTCAGGTTTTGGGGAACGATGTTGCCATCAATATTGGAGGAAGCAATGGTCATTTCGAATTGAATGTATTCAAACCGATGATGATATACAATTTTTTACATTCAGCTCGTTTAATTGGGGATGTTTGTGTTTCGTTTAATGATAAATGTGCTGTTGGAATCGAGCCATTGTACGATAATATCAAAAAACATGTAAATAATTCATTGATGTTGGTTACTGCATTGAATACAAAAATAGGTTATTACAAAGCGGCAGAAATTGCTCAGACTGCCCATAAAAATGGAAGTACATTGAAAGAAACTGCCATCGCTTTAGGTTATTTGACTGCTGAAGAATTCGATCAGTGGGTGAGACCAGAAGATATGGTTGGGTTCTAAAATAAAAAATAAAGGAAGAAAGTATTTTGCAAAAAGTACTTTCTTCCTATTTTTATTCAATTATTTTTGCAAAAAAGAATATGGTAAGTATTGAAATAAATAAGGGTATTGGAATCATTACTTTTGGTACAGAGGCACATAACTCATTGCCTAGTAGTGTATTAAAAGATTTGGCGGATTCTATTACTGGAATGGGAGCGAATGATGCAGTGAAGGTTATCATTTTGAAAAGTGAAGGAGAAAAAACTTTTTGTGCAGGAGCTAGTTTTGACGAATTAGCTGCTATTAATGATGAAGCTACTGGGTTGAAGTTCTTTTCTGGTTTTGCAAATGTAATCAATGCTTGCAGAAAATGCCCTAAATTTATAATTGGAAGAATCCAAGGGAAAGCTGTTGGTGGTGGCGTCGGATTAGCTTCGGCTGTCGATTATGCCATTGCTTCTCAATATGCTTCGGTGAAATTAAGTGAATTAGCGGTTGGAATCGGTCCATTTGTAGTGGGTCCAGCGGTACAGAGAAAAATGGGATTATCGGCGATGAGTGAGTTAGCTATCAATGCAACAGAATGGAGAACTGCAAGATGGGCAAAAGAAAAAGGGCTCTTTAATGAAGTTTTTGATACCATCGAACAAGTAGATGACTACGTGAATTTCTTAGCTGATATATTGATAAAACATAGTCCTGAAGCTATGGCAGACCTCAAAAAAGTATTTTGGGAAGGATGTGAAAATTGGGATAAGCTACTTTTAGATCGTGCAGCGATTAGTGGAAAGCTGGTTTTGAGTGATTATACGAAAGACGCAATTAGAAAATTTAAAGGAGCTTAGGCTCAAATAAACAATATCAAAAAATGTCCAATCCAAGTTTTATGAATAAAGTAGGTTTTTATTTTAAAGAAGTCATCATATTTCTTAAAACGAGGCTATTTTGGAAAAATTTTGGTGGAATTTTATTGTCATTTATTGCATTAATTTTCTTAACCAATTGGTTTTTAAAGATATATACTCAGCATGGAGAGTCGCTTCAGGTAAGTGATTTTGTTGGGATGGATGTACAAGATGCCATCAATAAGGCAGAAAGCAAGCAGCTAAAAGTACAGATAATTGATTCTGTGTTTGTGCCAGGGAAGAAGCCACACACCGTCATTTCGCAAAACCCCATTGCTTTATCAAGAGTAAAAGTTAATAGAACCATCTATTTGACTGTAACTAAATCAATTGCGGATTTGGTGACCATCCCTAATTTGGCTGGTGGAAATGAAGATTTAAACCAATACCAAAAAAAATTAGAACTATTGGGAATCAATACAAAAATTATCGATCGAGTTTTTGATGATAAAGTATCTGAAAATACCATTTTAGATGTCATTTATAATGGAGAAAAAATTACAGACCAACTAAGTGCTGGATATAAAGCGGCAAGAGGTAGTACCATAGATTTGATAGTTTCGGAGAAGGGTGGGACAAGTATTGTTATACCAAATCTCATTTGCAAAAAATTTGATGCTGCAAAATTTGTCATCACCAGTTTCAACTTGAGTCTAGGAACTATCACAAAAGATAACACAGTGACAGACGAATTGAATGCTTACGTTTGGAAGCAAGTCCCAGCCTACAGCCCAAATACTACCATTCGAATTGGTGAACAAGTGGATGTTTATCTCACCCAAAAACCACCTGCTGGATGTGCAGGATTGATCGATAAAAATGAGATTGAAACGGTGGAAGACAGATAATTTTCAATTTTTTCTTTTAAAATAAATTAATTGTATGTAAATTCGTGACGTATATTAACTCGAATTTATAATATGATTTACCCAAAGGATATTAATTGGTATCCAATACCATTCTTGAGATTAGTGTTGCCACTTGTCTTTGGCATTTTCCTATCTATTCATTTTGATATTTTCAAAGTAGTTTTATTTTCAATAATACCGTTATTTATAACTACTATAATTACTGCACAAAAGTTAAAACTATTCAAATGGAGATGGATATTTGGCATTTGTTTGAATCTATTTATTTTCTGTTTTGGTTATTTATTAGCCTATATTTCATTAGAAACAAGATGGTCAAATCATTATAGTAATCAAGGATTTATCTCTGATAGTCAAGAGGTTTTCATTTCTGGGATTGTGAATAACCAACCAGTTAGTAAAAATAATATTAAAGCGGAAGTTCTTGTTCAATCCATTGGGTTGAGTAATGATTCGTTAAAGCCCTGTTTTGGGAAATTATTGCTCTATTTTGAAAACCCAAATGGGGATTTGAAATTGAAATATGGCAATCAATTTTTTGCGAAGCTTAAAATAAAAAAAACAATACCCTCTTTAAATGAGTATGACTTTGACTTCTCTAAATATTTATTTTTTCAAAACATTCATTTTCAGAGCTTTGTGAAGCAAGAGCAATGGGTTCTACTGGGTGAGAATAAAGGATCCTATTTTTGGCATTTATTGTTTGATTGGAGAGATTATCTAGTCGAGATTTTGCGAAAACATATTCCAAATACGAATGAACTGACTGTTGCAGAAGCATTGATTATTGGCTATAGAGATGAAATACCACAAGAAATCATTCAAGCTTATGTGGCAACTGGAGCAATGCATGTTTTATCAGTGTCAGGCTTACATGTTGGTATCGTTGCTTTAGTTTTAGAAAAAATATTTAGAACAAATAATAAAAAACGAAAAAGATGGATGGCATTTTTAACTGTGCTCTGCATATGGTTATTTGCCTTATTATCAGGAGCTTCCTCCTCAGTCCTTCGGGCTGCAGTAATGTTTAGCATTATAATATTTGGACGAAATTTCAATTATAATATCAATATGTATAACATTTTGGCTGCATCAGCTTTTGTTTTATTGATATTTAGACCATTCTTTTTATTTGATATTGGGTTTCAATTATCCTATTTAGGATTAATCGGCATCATTTTCTTCCAACCAAAACTCGAAAAACTTTGGCTTCCAAGTAATAAAATAATATGGAATGGGTGGCAATTTACTACTGCTGGGGTAGCTGCTCAATTGGCGACGATGCCCGTTTCTATTTATCATTTTCACCAATTTCCCACCTATTTTTGGTTGAGTGGTTTGATTGTAATTCCTGCAGCAACTTGTATTTTGATTGGAGGGATAGGCTTATTTGTTGTAAATGCAATTCCATATATTGGCTGGTTTGTAGGTTTGCTTTTGAACTGGCTTTTGTGGATCACCAATTATAGTTTATTCTTTATTCAAAAACTTCCCGGGAGTTTGCTGAATAATATTTGGTTTACACTTGAGCAGACAATTTTATTTTATGGGGCACTCATTTCTGTAATATTGGGAATAACTTTAAGCAGATACCGATTCCTTCAGTTTTCAATTATTTTACTAATTCTCGGAGTCATTCCATTTAGTTTTCGAGCAAATAGAGAAGTCAATCAGCAAAAAATTGTGGTGCATTTACTTCGGCATGGGAATGAAATTGATTTTATTTCTGGCAAAAAAACCTACTCCTTACAAATAGATACTGCTTACGAGAAATCAGGGATGTTTAGTATTAATAATAGCAGATCATTCTTTGGTGTGACTCAATTGATTTCATTGCAAAATATTGATAACGAAGAGATTAATTTCAAACCTCCATTTGTCCTTTTTGCAAATAAATTGATTTTTTTAGGCAATAATTATATCAGAAAATCAATTAATTGTGAAATAGCCATCCTATATGATAAATTTAATTTTGATGAACAGAATGTAAAAATTAATTGTAAGAAAATGATTCTGCACCCAACCTTACAAAAGAGAGTTCGTGAAAAATGTAAACAATATTTCAAGGATAAATGTGAAGTTATTGATGTAGAAAAAGAAGGATCTGCAATTATTGATTTAAAATAGAAATTAGATGAAAACTTGGTTAAAAGATTATTTTATTTTTAATAATAACGAACATAAAAGCAGTATTTTTCTTTTGTGTATGTTGTTGATTGCCATTTTGTTACCTCAATTTATTTATTTTTACAAACCTGTAAATAAAAATAGTGAATATTACAAAATTGAAAGTGCACTTAATGATCAATCTATAGAAACAGAATCTTCTAATTCAGCTATTGAATTAACTTATTTCAATCCCAATACAGCATCCAAAGAAGCATTACTCAGCCTTGGTCTTAAGCCCAAAACAGTAGATATTATTCTTAACTTTAGAAATAAGAAAGGCGTATTTAGAACAAAAGAGGATTTCAAAAAAATGTACACTTTGGATGAAGGTACCTACCAAAAATTGGAACCATTTCTTGTTTTTGATAATCCTCAAAATCAGTTTGAGCGGAATAATACAATAACAAAAGCCGATAATGATACGATCCATTATACAAAATTTAATTTCAATCCAAATACGATTTCTGCCGATTCACTTAAATTATTAGGGTTACTGAATGCTGAAATCAATCATTTAGTAAATTTGAGAAACAAAGGTGTGAAATTTTATAATAAAGATGGGTTCAAAATAAGTAGTTGGAGACTTCATAAAATGGAGGAAATCAAACCATTACTTGTTTTTAATACCAATAATACTGTTCCAATAAGCCAACAAAAAGATGTGGTTTCTACCAATCTACCAACACCCAGAAATGCAGTTGGTATCATTGATATTAATAAGGCTGATGCAAATATGCTAAAAAACATCAATGGAATCGGGGATGTTTATGCAAATAAAATCATCAAAAATCGAGACCAATTGGGAGGTTATCATCAGCTAAGTCAATTGAGTTTCGTACTCCCAGACTCAGTTTTAACAAAAATTAAACCCTATTTAGAAATCAAACCAAACTCTCATAAACGTATAAAAATCAACAAAATTGATGCAGCTACCTTGACATTGCACCCACTATTTAAATATAAAGCGGATATGATAATGAATTATAAGTCAAATCATGGAAATTTCAAATCCATCCATGATATATGGAAAATTCAGGGAATTAAAAAAGATTTTATTGATAGAATAGAACCTTATTTGGATTTTGAAGAGTAGTTTTATATAAATTAAATTTGTTTTAATGAAAATGAAAAATGGCAGAAAAAAAAAGACAAATTAATTAATGATTAATTCTACTCATACCGCAATGATTCAATTGGATCTAATCTAGAAGCTTTTAATGCTGGATAAAGTCCTGATATTAAACCAACTATCATGCAGACAGTAAATCCAAGAATTATCCAAGCCCAAGGGATGATAAAGCTGCCACCAATGATGAGTGAAACTATATTTCCTACTATAATTCCTAAGATAATACCAACTATACCACCCATTTGGCAAATTACAACAGCTTCAGTAAGAAATTGGATTAAAATATTTCTTCTAGTTGCTCCTAAAGCTTTGCTAATTCCAATTTCCCTTGTTCTTTCGGTCACAGTTACCAACATGATATTCATCAAACCAATCGCTGCTCCAAGTAAGGTGATTAGACCAATTGCAATGGTAGCAGCCCTCAACTTTACCGTATTTTCTTTTATCATCGAAACCAAACCATCACTAGTCTGTATTTCAAAATCGTCTTCTTCTGATAATTTTAGCCCCCTGATTTGTCTGAATACACCTATTGCTTCCGTACTTGTTTTTTCTAAATCTTCTATTTTGGGCACTCTAACCGTTATATCATAATTTGTATTTTCAGAAGCAAAATAGTTTTTTGATGTCGGTAAAGGTATAAGGGTAATATCATCGATACTTTTGTTCATCCCACTCCCTTTTGACTTCAAAACCCCGATTATTTTGAATTTATGATTATTGATTTCTATTTCTTGGTCTAATGATTTTCGCCCTTTTTTATCAAATAATCTACTCACTATTCCAACTCCAATAATGACTTTATTGGTACCACTGTTCACTTCAAGTTCTGAAAAATTTCTTCCAAATTCAATTTCAAAACCTTTTAAATCCAAATAATTTTCATCTACACCATAAAGTTCAATCGTTGGATTTGTTTTTTTAGTGTCTGTTTTTACTTCCACAAGACCACCATTCATTGCAATTGCAACCTTAGAATTGTTCAAATTAAATCTATCCTTAAATCCTATTGCTTCTTGAAAGGAAATATCCTTGCCCTGTTTTTTTATTTTACCTTTATTTGCACCGCCAGAGTTCCTAGACATGGGGGCAATGGCAAAAGAATTAGAGCCCATGCCTGAGAAACTATCGCTTAAGGAATAGATAATACTATCAATGGCAGTAAGAATACCTACCAATGCCATAATACCAATCGCAATAATCATCAAAGTTAAAACGGAACGTAATAAATTTGACCTGACTGAATTAATTGCTTGACCTATATTTTCTCGAATATCCAAAGTAGCTTATTATTCCATAAAGATAATAGGAATATGGTATAGTCTGAAAATTACATTAGATAAAAAGAACAAATTATTCGACTAGAGGATTAATTTAATATAAAGGTACTGGGCATAAAAAAAGGTAAGCTGTTGTCAACTTACCTTTTTCATTTTTACTGGTATCTTCTTTTGTAGAACCAGCCATTATCGTTCAAAGTGAAACCAATACTTATTTTGCAATAAGTTTGTTCCAAACTATTTTTATAGCATTTTGTCCTACTTCTACGCCAAGATTGACAAAAGAAGTTTGTTGCCTTGGTAAGATAATTGGGAATCCGAAGCCAAAGGTCACACCATATTTTTTCATCTGGTTGTCATTCAGGCTTCTAGGATCATTATCATAAAAAATACCATAACGATATCGAATTCTCTTTAAATAATTATTATAAGAAATATAGTCTGGAATAAATTCCCCTCCAACCGATACTTTCATGCTATTCTTTAAAACATCCGAAGTGTATTCAGAAAGTGAATTTGCCCAAGCTGAATAAGATATTTGTACACCAATTTTGTATTTATTGTCTTGTTGCAAACAAACTCCAGCATTAACTGTCGCAGGTAAAGAGCCATTGTTTTTAATTTCTGTAGCTGGACTCACTAAAGTGTCAGCAGAATAAATGGAGCTTCCAGAGCTGTTCGTTTGAGCATATTGATAACTGATTCTTTCTTTGAATTGAGTACTTTTGATAGAGATATTGTTGCTCAAATTGCCTGATAATCCGAAAGTAATTCTTTTACCAGTTGGAACCATTTCGTTATTTTCATTCAGTTTTTTATAGACATAATCATATTGTGCTCCTGCATTCCAGATAAATCCACCAACATTGCTTTCATTTGTGAAGTAATCGTTGTAATAAGCACCGCCTAATTCGCTAAAAGTAATATATTGCTCTTTAGAAATTTTGCCAAAAAAGTAACCAAGGTTTACACCGAAAGCCCAATCTTTGTATTTTATAGCATTGGACCAATTGATTTTATAAGTTCCACCCTTTCCAATATATTGAAAAGTATGATTTCCAATACCTTCCACATTATTATTGATTTGAAGATTGTAACCAACGATTGTGTAAGGCGTCAAGGAAAAGCCCATTCCCCAATCATATTTTGATGGTTTTCTTTTATCCAAAATCTGATTTATTGGGTTTTTTAATGGAAAACCAATAGCTAAATAACCAAGATTGCCACTCCAATTGTCAAAATTTTTAGTGGTCGCTTTGGTATAAGTATAAGTGGTATTCAACCCTAATTCGTAGGCAGTAGATTTCAAATAAGCAAAGGAGGCAGGATTGACAATATTTAAGTAATAATTATCGTGGAAGGAAGCTCCCATGCCACCCATAGATGCAGAAGCAACATATTCTTGATCTACAAAATCACCCAGTCCTATTCTAGAATAAGGAGAATTTATTTTAGGAGTATTTAAACTTCCTTGACCGAATGAAGCATTCAGCAAAGTAAAAGAAAAAATGATATAGCTACAAATTTTGCTTATCGACATTATAATTTAAAATTTTATTAAGTCCCCAAAGGGAAATTTTTTTATCTATTTTGACAGGGTGATGAATATATGAAGCTATCAAAGCTGCATTTCCGCCGGTCAAAATTACGTTAAGTGTTTTATATTTAATAAGATATTGGTTAATAAAACCTTCTATTTCATAACAGGCACCTAAAATGACCCCTGTCAACATGGATGAAGTTGTATCAAAACCTATATCATACGGTATTTCAGTCAATTCCACTAAGGGTAATTTTGCAGTAAATTCATGCATTGCCCTACCTCTCATCATCAAGCCAGGGCTTATCGAGCCGCCGTAGTAATTCCCATTTGCATCTATTGCATCATAGGTAATACAGGTGCCAGCATCAATAACCAAACTTGCTTCCTCAGGATATAACTCATTTGCCCCCACAACCGCTGCCAGCCGATCTTTACCTAAAGTTTTTGGCGTTTGATAATGATTATGAATTGGTAAAAGCGTTGCATCGGTAAACTCAATTGTCTGATAATTGTTTTTTAAAAAATTTATTAAAGCATCATCTATTTTTCCTGAAGCTGAAATAAAAACGTATTCAATTTCATTTTCAGCAATAAAATCTAACGTATTTTTTAAATAATTATCATCAAATGAAGTTTCTTTAACTAATAAATCATTTTTTAAGAGATATTCTTTTGTTAAAGTATTACCGACATCAAGAATTAACTTCATTTTATTTCATATTCATATGCTTAATGGAATAATAGCAGATGGAGCCATATCCTAAAGCTAACATAATGTGAAAAATAAGAAATTCTGTGTTATTCCAAATAATACCATCCAAAACTCCTAAAGTGAAATATACACAAAGCACTCCTTCCATGATTGTAGGCCATTTCAGCTTTGCTTTGATGTAGTTTCCTTTTTTAACACTATCTGTTACATTTCTAATATTAAACTTTGGTGTTCTTACGAATTCAGATTTTTTACCCCACCAGCCTTGAATTACTGCTATCGCATTGTGTAACGCTAAACCCATGGACAAACAAAGGAATAAAGGGTAAAGTCCTAAAAATCTCCAAAATAATTTTTCTTTACTGACTCCTTTTATATCAGCTTTTATATTGGCTGTGTAGTACACAATGACCATTGATAAAAATCCAGCCATAAACCATGAAAAGAATTTTTTTGGAATTCCAATCCAGTGCATGGTGTGCATTACGGGAACACTTGCAACGCCTAACAAAAATACAAATAGGAAAAGTGAGCTAGAAACCAAATGGCCTGTAGCTTGCATTTTTTGCCAAAAAGTAAGACTATTTGATTTCCAAACCGATGGTAATAGTTTTTTTGCAGACTCAGCACCCCCTTTCATCCAGCGATGTTGTTGCCCTTTTAGTGCATTCATTTCAGCAGGCAATTCGGCTGGAGAGCCTAGTTTCTCAAGATATAAAATTCTATAACCTTTCATTTGGGCTCTATAACTTAAGTCCAAATCTTCGGTTAATGTATCTGCTTCCCATCCTCCAGCATCATCTATTGTTTTTCTTCTCCAAACTCCTGCCGTTCCATTGAATTGCAATAAGAAATTTCCAGCACTTCTTCCCATTTGTTCCACAGTAAAGTGAACATTCAACTGTAAAGCTTGCAATTTGGTGATCATCGAATAATCCTCATTGCTATGCTCCCAACGAGTCTGTACGACACCAATAGTGGGGTCAGTCAAGAAATAAGGAATAGTTTTTCTTAGGAAATCAGGATGTGGTTCGAAATCGGCATCAAAAATCGCCATAAATTCTCCAGTAGCTTTTTCCATCCCTTCTTTCAAAGCTCCTGCTTTGTAGCCTTGGCGGTTCGTACGATGAATATATTCGATATTGAAACCTTTGTTTTTATATTCTTGTACTTTATTGGCAGCAATGGTTTGAGTATCGTCAGTAGAGTCGTCTAAAACGTGAATTTCTAACTTATCTTTTGGATAATCAAATTTTGTGATTACATCAATTAGCTTTTCTGCGACATACATTTCATTGAACATAGGTAGCTGAACGGTCACCACTGGCAAATCTGCATCTTTTATCACAGGTAATGGAGGATCGGTTGGATGCTCTTTTCTATATTTTCTATATTTAATCCATAATTGTAATTGAAAAAGACAATAGATGGTGGTGAAAATTAATGATATTAAATAAATGGAAAAGCATATTTTCGCAAATAGCACTTGCCCATCACTCGGTACGAAATTGTCAGTTGTAAAATAATAATCTCCTAATTTCTTTATTTGTAATAACATTTCAACTTGATTTGATTAACCCATATTTAAAAATTACCCATAGTATTTTGTAGCCAGCCAATATTGTTCCCTTAATGGTGCCAGACACTTTAGAAACACCTATTCTTGGTCTATAACTAACAGCTACCTCACAACAATTTAGTTTCAGCTTTGCCGCTTTTATTTGCATTTCCACGGTCCACCCAAAATTATCATCTTGCATGTTCAAAGATAATAATTTGTCATAACGTATTGCTCTAAATGGACCCAAATCTGTGAAATTATAACCCCAAAATAGTTTTATTAGTTTGGTGGATAGCCAATTTCCGAAAACTTGAGGTGGTGTCATCGACCCTTTCAACCTATTTTTTGTCAGCCTATTGCCTATAACCATATCCATTCCTTCCTGAATAATAGGGTGTAAAAGCAATTCCATTTCTTCAGGATAATCTGAATAATCGGCATCTAGAAATACAATTATATTCGGCTTTGTAGTGTTCTGTGCGATATAACTTAGCCCTTTTTTACAAGCTATTCCATAACCTTTCGTTGGTTCATTCACCACTTTTGCCCCTGCTAGTAGTGCAATATTTTCAGTATTATCCGTACTTCCATTATTACAAACCACTACTTGCCTGTAACATTTTGGTATTGCTTCTATTACCTTTCTTATAGATTTTTCTTCATTTAAAGCAGGTATAATGATGTCAACAATTGGATTTTCCAAAATAGCTGTAAAAAAATTTTCGCAAAGTTAAAATTATTGGATAATGTAGGACAATTTATTGCAAATAAATAGGTCTGAAGCAATTAAAAATATAAAAAGGGTCTAAAAAAGTTACTATTTTTAATAAACAAAGTAATTAAATTATTTTTCTAATTGCAACCTATTAATTTTATTGTTGTCTTTTATGATACAATTGGTTACAAACAAATAAATTAGGTTGGTGTATTCTGATATTCACAAAGAAATCGTTGAACAATGCAAGTCTGGCTCTAGAAAAGCACAGTTTGAGCTTTATACAAAGTATTCGAAAGCGATGTACAATGTGTGTTTGAGGATGCTAAAAAACGAACACGATGCCGAAGATATCTTGCAGAATACCTTTGTAGATATTTTCACCAAATTAGATTCTTTTGCTTACCAATCGACTATTGGAGCATGGATGAAAAGGATAACTGTTAATAATTGTATTAATTATTTGAAATCCAAGAAAATACAATTAGAGGAATTGGGACAGGCTCACCATGATAAATATGAGGAGGAAACATCAGTTCCGATAGGTTTGAGTGTGGAAATTGTCCAAAAAGCAATGAATTATTTGTCGGATGGTTATCGAATTGTTTTTTCGCTTTATGCTATTGAAGGATACGACCACGAAGAAATTAGCCAGATTTTAGGTATAAGTGAATCCACTTCAAAATCACAATATAGCAGGGCAAAACAGAGATTGAGAGAAATATTCAAAGAACAAAAGTTGTAAAATGGAAAGTTTGAAAAAAGATGATTTAGAGCAATTTATTGCAAACAACCGAAATGATTTTGATAGCGAAGCGGTGCCAATGGGTAATTGGGAAGCGATTTGTGAAAAATTGTCTGAAAAGGAGCAAAAAAATACTAAATTATCGGTTAGCAGAAATCAAAATTGGAAAAGATATTTAGGTATTGCAGCTAGTGTGATTTTGTTGATCAGTGTAGGTGCTTTTGGTGGAATTTATTATTCTAGAACAAACCAAATGGAAAATGAAATTGCTTCTAAAATCAACCCAGAATATAACGATACAGAGAATTTTTATATTCGCAAAGTGAGTTATAAATTAAATGAGCTATCCAAATTTCAACAAAATAATGAGGTAAAAAATGACTTGGATCAAATAGATTTATTCATCCAAGAACTAAAAAAAGAACTTTTAGTAGCACCTAAAAATAGTAAAGAGCAGATTGTGAAAAACATGATTGCCAATTACCAAATCAAATTGGATATCCTTGATAAAGTACTTCAGCATGTTCAGAACAATCAACAAGATTCTACAAAATTAAACGATCAAAAAAATGAAAAAATCGAACTATAATTTATTTAAAATCAATATTAAAATGAAATATTCATTACTGCTTATTTTATTTACATTGTGGAATACAGTTACTTATGCTTTTGAGAAACAAGAGTTTAAGAAACAAATAAAAAAGGAATATGCAATAAATCCGAAAGGCGAAGTTGCATTATATAACAAATATGGGAAGATTGAAGTGAAAACCAGCACTAACAATAAAGTGACTATTGACATTGAGATAATTGTAAATGCAAATTCTGAGAAGTCAGCTAAAGAAACTTTTGATCGCATCAATTTCGATTTTTACAACGATGAAAATTATGTGAAAGCAATGACGATGATTGAGTCAAAAGTAAGTTGGGGGTGGAATAATAATAATGCGGATTATACGATTAATTACTATGTGAATATGCCTAAAACCTGCCGTTTGGACTTGAATAATAAATATGGCGATAGTTATATTTCTTACTTAGATGCCTCTGCAAAAGTGGATGTTAAGTATGGAAATTTTAAAATGGATGGATTGTCGGAAAACCTGATGGTCACTTTAGGATATGGCAACGGAACCGTAGAGAGCTGCAAAGATTTGAATGCAGGGGTGAGTTATGGAAAATTATATCTAAAAGATGCCCGAAACATCGCTATGGAAACAAAATACTCAGAATTAGAGATAATAAAAGGAAATGATGTGGCAATTTCGACCAAATATGATACCTATACTATCGGAAATATCAAAAGACTCAGTAATACTGGAAAGTATGACCATTTTCAGATTATGAACGTGAATGAAATTGCGATGACTACGAATTATACAGATGTGAAAATATCAAATTTTGAAAATAGTGGAGCTTTTAACATGAGCTATGGTGAATTACAAATGAAAAATATTGCGAAAGATTTCAAATATATTTCTGTTGACGCAAAATATACCGATGTGTATATTGATGTGGAAGAAAATGCAAGTTATTCATTTTATGGCTCCTCATCTTATGGTGATATTAGATTTCCATCTTCAATGAATACTTCGAGAAATGAAGATTCTGGTTATTCAAAATATGTGGATGGTTTTGTAGGTAGTAAAGGCTCTAAAGGAAAAATCACAGTCAAATTAAGCTACGGGGATTTGAAATTGAAATAATAAAAAAAGCGGCTCTACTAGGAAGTAAAGCCGCTTTTCGTTTGTTGCAAATCAAGAAAATAAATTATTATCTTCTTCCTCCGCCACCTCTATTATCATCTCTTCTCGGTCTGTCATTTCTGTCGCTACCTCTGAAGTTTCTGTCGTTGCCGCCTCTATCATTTCTTTCTGGACGTTCTGGTCTTGGTTCTGGCTCAACATATCCTTCTGGTTTTGGCATTAAAGCTTTTCGGCTCAATCTCATTTTACCAGTTTTCTTGTCGATCTCTACCAATTTCACTTTCACCTCATCCCCTTCTTTCAAAACATCCTCTACTCTGTCTATTCTTGAATAAGAGATTTCAGAAACATGCAATAACCCACTCTTTCCTCCAAACTCTACGAATACACCATAAGGTTGTAATGAAACTACTTTTGCAGTATAAACATCACCCACAGTTGGTGTGAAAGTAATGGAGTTGATTCTAGCCACTGCTGCATCTAAAGCATCTTTGTTCGGACCATAAATCATGATAACACCTTGTTCTCCAACCTCTTCTATATTGATTGTTGTGCCAGTTTCTCTCTGCATTTCTTGAATAATGCTACCACCTGGTCCTATCACAGCACCTATATAGCTTCTTTCAATTCTCAATTCCACAATTCTAGGAGCATGTGGTTTAAGATCTACATTTGCTGTTTGAATAGAGTTCGACATTTCATTTAAGATATGCAATCTACCATCTCTAGCCTGTGCCAATGCTTGCTCTAGCCATTCGTAAGGCATTCCGTCAATTTTGATATCCATTTGGCAGCCACAAATACCTTTTGTAGTACCTGTAACTTTGAAATCCATGTCGCCTAAAGCATCTTCGTCACCCAAAATATCAGTTAAGATAGCACATTTGCCATTTTCAGAAATCATCCCCATCGCTACTCCTGATACAGCACCATTAATAGGAACACCTGCATCCATCAAAGCCATCGAGCCAGCACAAACTGTTGCCATCGAAGAGCTACCGTTAGATTCTAAGATGTCAGAAACTAGACGAACGGTGTATGGGAAATCAGAAGGCATCACTTTTTTAAGTGATCTTCCTGCTAAGTTCGCATGACCCACCTCTCTTCTTCCAGGACCTCTGTTAGGCTTCACTTCACCTACTGAAAATCCAGGGAAATTGTAATGTAAAATAAATTTCTCATAACTCATTTCTTGGGCAATATCCACCATCATATGGTCGAGTTTTGTACCCAAAGTAACAGAAGTTAATGATTGAGTCTCGCCTCTATTGAAAATAGAAGATCCGTGAGCCATCGGTAAATAATTTACTTCTGTCCAGATCGGTCTAACTTGTTTAGTGTTTCTTCCATCCAATCTAATTCCTTCATTTAGAATTACTTCTCTAATGAATTTCTTTTTGAATTTCTCAAAATATCTTGAAAGATAAGCTGCATTTTCAGCAACAAAAGCTTCACCTTCCTCGCCTCTAGCAGCGATTAGGTCGGCTTTCATTTCTTTTTCTATTTCTTTTAATCTAGTTTTTCTTGAAGCTTTGTCAGAAGCAGATCTAGCTAAAGTGAAGATTTTTTCTTTAACCAATTTTTCAATTTCGCTTCTTAAAGCTTCATTTTCTGGGTAAGGAGCTACTTCTCTTTTGATTAAAGCTTTATCACCAACTAATTTTGCTAAATCAAGTTGAGCTTGAATTTGAATTTTTATAGCGTCATGAGCAATTTTGATTGCTTCCACTAAGTCTTTTTCAGAGCACTCATTCGCCTCACCTTCCACCATTAAAATGTCGGTAGCATTTGCACCAACAATAATATCCAAATCTGCCGTTGCTAATGCTGCTCTTCCTGGATTTACTTGGTATTGTCCATTTATTCTTGCTACTCTCACCTCAGAGATGGGGCATTGAATAGGAATATTAGAAACTGCCAATGCTGCTGAAGCTGCTAATCCTGCTAAAGCATCTGGCATTTCGTCTTTATCTACAGAAACCAAATTAATAATAATCTGAGTTTCATTCATGTAATCATCTGGAAATAATGGTCTGATAGTTCGGTCCACTAACCTAGAAACCAAAACTTCATAATCGGACAATTTAGATTCCCTTCTAAAGAAATTACCAGGAATACGACCAGCTGCCGCAAATTTTTCTTGATAATCAACTGATAATGGAAAGAAAGATTGTCCTTCTTTTGCTTCAGTAGCAGACACAGCTACTGCAAATAACATCGTATTACCCACTCTTACAACCACAGAGCCATCTGCCTGTGTTGCTAATTTTCCGGTTTCAAGGGTAACTGTTCTACCATCTGGTAATTGAAAAGATGTACTGATAGGAATTTGAAGTCCCATAATTTTTTAATCGCTTTTTTTGTTTATCAATGCCATTGCATAATTGCATTTTTGTATAGTGAAAAGTTATTCTATAAAGGAGGCAAGCTGGAGGAAACGTTTGCTTACTAGAATATAATTCACAAATAAGGAGATTACAGTCGCAATGGTTTTTTATTATATTTTATCTTCTTATTATCTCTGTTTTATGGTTTTCTGTTGGCTAAAAACAAAAAAGTGTTCCTGTAATGCAGGAACACTTTTAATCTTAAATTATTTACGAATATTTAAGTCTTTGATTAATTGACGATATTTCGTAATATCTCTGTCATGTAAGTAATTCAACATACTTTTTCTTTTACCTACCAAAGTAAGTAAGGTACGACGACAAGAGAAGTCTTTTTTGTTACGGGTAAGGTGCTCAGATAAACCTAAGATACGAGCTGTAAATAAAGCAATTTGTGCTTCAACTGATCCGGTGTTACCTTCTTTGCCACCATACTGAGCCACTAACTCAGCAATTTTTTCTTTAGATAAATAATTTGCCATTAAATTGAAAATTAAGTAAAACCATTAATAAAACCCAAGGGTCTTTTATAGCGGAGGCAAAGGTATTACTATTTTTCGAAATTAAAAAATATTAATATTTTAAATCTTTTATTAAATTTGCGATTATTTAATTTATATAACTTGTTTTACATGAAAAAGCTATTGTTCATTTCTTTTTTCTCTATTTTAACCTTAAACACATTGTTCTCACAAATTTTTTACGACCAAGATGATGACAAAAACCTGTATTTAAACTTTAAATACAAAAATGATTGTTCAAGGGAATTGAAATATTTATTAGATTCTACAGTTTCATATAATTATAATGCACCAAATTTGGAATGGGTTAAATCTGATAAATCCTTCTATACTTATGAAAACAAAGGAAATAAATCAAGTACAAACTTTCAAAAAGTGAATAATAATATTTATACGAATACTTATAAATATATTTATGAATTTAATAATGATAATTTAAATGTAACATTTGAAATTAAGGAATGGCATGTATCAGGAAATAAAATTTTATCTATTTTTTATGAGTATGACGAAGCTACTCAAAAATTAAATCCATCTTATAAAGATACTTTTAGTTACGATAATCAAAATAGGATTATAGAAAAAACACATTATAATTTCAAGGATATCAACTCAAGTTATGTTCCATCATATAAATATATTTCAAAATATTCAGAATATGTGATACTACTATAACTTACAGTTGGGATTCGAACAAAGGGGATTGGGCAAAAATATTAGAAGTTATAATAATTATGATACTAATGGTGATTTAATTGGATATGTCATTCAAAATTTTATAAGTGATGACAATTGGAAAACAACGGTAGATTACACTTACTTAATTGATGGAAACCGCAATAGATTGGAATCAATTAGAAAAAGCATAGCTAATGGCGTATTAGATTTTTCTAGAAAAGTAAATTATTTTTATTCACAGCATGAGGTTATTTCGTCAGTTCAATCCATTGACCCAAAATTAAAAATATATCCTAACCCTACCTATTCGGTATTGAATTTGGAAAATTTAAATGGCTACGAAAAAGCTACAATTTATGATATTAATGGTAAATTGTTAGTACAAAAGGTGATTTCAAACGATGTTGAAAAAATAGATTTATCTAACTTAACGAATGGTATCTATTTCCTTAGATTGGTAAATAAAAATACAGATATCGTCACTAAAATCATCAAAAACTAATCATTATGGGTGGGATGTTAATTTTGACATCCCACCCATAATTAATTTCAAAAACAATTTATATACCGGTCTTCTCCCCCGACTTTTTTCATTTCCCCAATTTAAAAACCCTAGTTGCTTTTACTGCTATTTTCCAACCATCATACAATGCTTTTCTTGATGCAGCAGTCATTTTTGGTTTGAATTGTTGATCCAATTGCCAATTTTTAAGAATATCATTTGTGTTTTCCCAAAAACCAACTGATAATCCTGCAAGATAAGCTGCACCCAGTGCTGTAGTTTCTTGCACAACAGGTCTGTCAACTTTAACATTTAAAATATCACTTTGGAATTGCATTAAAAAGTTATTTGCCACAGCTCCGCCATCTACTCTCAATCCTTTCAATTTTACTTTTGAATCTTTTTCCATACTCGAAAGCACATCTTTAGTCTGATAAGCTACACTTTCTAGAGATGCTCTCACCAAATGAGCTCGATTACTACCTCTTGTAAGACCGAATACAGCCCCTCTTGCCTCTGAATCCCAGTAAGGGGTGCCAAGTCCAACAAATGCAGGAACCACATAAACGCCATCGTTTGAGCCGAGTTTTTCAGCGATATCAGCTGTCTCGTTAGCATTATTAATGATTTCAATACCATCTCTTAGCCATTTGATAGCAGAACCTGCAACAAATATGGAGCCCTCAAGAGCATAAGTAATTTTTCCATTTAGCCCCCAAGCAATAGTAGTTAATAGTCCATTTTTAGAAGCTACAGCTTTTTCACCAGTGTTCATGAGCATAAAACAACCTGTGCCATAAGTATTTTTTGCCATTCCAACTTCGTAGCAACCTTGCCCAAAAAGAGCCGCTTGCTGATCCCCTGCAATTCCTGTGATGGGGATTTTTTCGTCTGAAATGGATGGGCAATCCAATTTGCCATAATCAAATGAACTATCGCAAACCTTGGGCAACATACTTTGTGGAATAGCAAGGGCATTACATAAAGTTGCATCCCATTTTAATTCATGAATATTGAAAATCATGGTTCTGGAGGCATTCGTGTAATCAGTAGCATGGGTTTTGCCATTGGTTAACTTCCAAAGCAGCCAAGTGTCAATAGTGCCAAAAAGCAGATTTCCTGACTCCGCAGCGGAATTGGCACCATCCACATGGTCCAAAATCCATTTTATTTTAGTTCCTGAAAAATAGGCATCTATCAATAAGCCAGTTTTGTTTCTAACAGATTCTTCAAATCCTTTTGACTTCAAATCCAAACAAATATCATAAGATTGTCGGCTTTGCCATACGATAGCATTGTATATGGGTTTTCCAGTTCTTTTATCCCAAACTACTGTTGTTTCTCTTTGATTGGTGATGCCAATAGCAGCAATTTTTCCGCTACCAACTTCCGACAGGACGGCTTTCATGGTTTGGACAACGGATTGCCAAATTTCTTCGGCATCATGTTCCACCCAACCTGGATTTGGAAAATATTGTGTAAATTCTTGCTGGGCAACTTTGATAAGTTCCCCTTTTTTATTGAAAAGGATGCAACGGGTGCTAGTAGTTCCTTGGTCTATCGAAAGAATGTATTGACTCATAAACAAAAGTAATTTCTAATAAATTGATGGTCATAAATATAACAACAATCTATTAGAAATTACCATTTTGGTCAATTTTGAAAAAAATTATAAATCATCGCCGTAGAAGGCAATAATTTTATCTGCTAATTCTAATCCTATATTTGCTTGAGCTTCTAATGTTTCTGCACCAATATGAGATGAAAAAGAAATGTTAGGATGACTCAAAAGGTCTTTTCTTGGAGTCGGCTCGTTGGAGAAAACATCTAGTGCAGCACCTGCAACTTTTCCACTATTCAATCCTTCTAATAAATCATCTTCATTAATACTGCCACCTCTAGAAGTATTGATTAAGAAAACACCTTGCTTCATTTTAGCTATTTCAGCTTTGCCAATAACTGATTGATCACCAGGTACATGTATGGAGATAAAATCGCTTTTCTTTAGCATGTCATCAAAACTAACTGTATTCACTTTGATACAGAAGTTTATTTTATCATAGCCATAAGGGCTTAGACAAATAGTTGCATTTTCGATAAATGGGTCAACGGCTAAAACATTCATACCCAATCCAATAGCCATTTTAGCTAGAGATTGTCCGATTCTACCAAAACCGAGGATACCCAATGTTTTTCCTTTTATTTGAAACCCTTTAGCATAAGATGACTTTAGGGTTTTGAAATTTTCCAAACCCTCTGTTGGCATTCTTCTATTTAAATGATGTAGATTTCTAGTTAAGGTGAAAATATGCCCCATTGCCAATTCAGCAACAGCTTGAGAAGATGCTGCAGGAGTATTTATTACTGTAATTCCCTTACTTTTTGCATATTCCACATCAATATTATCCAAACCAACGCCGCCCCTAGCAATCACTTTCAAATTTGGGCAAAGATCTATCAGTTCTTTTCTAACTTTTGTAGCACTTCTAACAATAATGACATCATATTGAGGTAGTACTTTTGGTAAATCATTCTGAGGTACTTTATCTGTATCCACTATATAATTAGCTTCTTCTAAAAGTAATTGCCCATCAGGATGTATTCCATCATTTACTAAAATTTTTACCATCTTGTATCTTATTTATTTGATGCAAGTTACATTAAAATTTGAAAGAAAATAATTATTTTTATACATAGTATTTTTCTTTATATATGATTGCATTAAGTGGACAAAATTTTATTTGGCTTGTGCTTGATTTTTATATTTTTATATTGAAAAATTTAATTCATTAAAAATAAGTGAATAAGAAATGAATAAAATTCGGAAATAGAGATTTTTGGATTAATAATTGATGAATTTAATAATAAATCTTGTTTTTATTTATTTAATGATAAAATAGAATGAATTGTCCTATTTGTAATCATGCAGATATTTCTGAAATTGCTTTAAAGTGTCCTGAGTGTGGTTCTGACCTTGCTCAGCTGACCATGATTGACCAATTGGAGGAGAAATATGTGAATGATGTGAAGAAAAGGGTAGCATTGGAAGGGGAACAAGTTTTTTTAAAAAAGGAATATGAGAAAGAGATAAAAAAATATAGATGGCGAACCAATCGATTGCTTATTTTAGTTTTTTTGATTCCTTTATTTATGAAATATTGTAAGAAAGACCAAGGGGAATTGATTTATCATCAGCAAGATATAAATGCGTTGAATCAGAATATTGAAACTCTAAAAAAAGAAAATCAAGCAAGTAAAAAAGAAATTGCAGATTTGAAAAATTTAGTGGAAAGCTCAAATGCAACTGTGAAAAGAAGTGTAAATTATACAGTAAAAAAAGGTGATCGCTTATCAGAGTTAGGGCTTTTATTTTTTAATGACATGAAGGCTGGGTATAAAATAGGGAATGATAACAATATTTGGAGCGATTATACAGAAACCCATTTAGAACCTGGTACGGTTTTGAAAATAAATTTCAGATAATATATGATAGAAGAAATTTATAATCTAAGAAAGAAAAATATAAAATTATTAGAAGAATTAGCAGACATAAAAAAAGAATTGCATAGTTTTCAAGACTATTCGAAGGAGGCTTTTCATACATTTTATTTAGAAATAATTAATATTTTAGATTTATTGGAAAAATCTAATAATAACGATGCAGTTAAAATTGCTTTGGAAAAAGTTTTGGAAATACATCAAGTCAAAAAAATTGCAATTCCTTCATTGATGGTTTCAGGTATGTGTGAAACCAACCCACCAACTGAATTTACCTATAAACAAAAAGTAAAAAAGGTTTTGAAAACTGGTTATATGAAAGAGGAGGAAATTATCAGACCCTTTTTAGTGGAAGTGGAATAATATCTTCAAAACAATTACCTTTGCAACATGCAGTAAGTGGCTCTATCGCACCATTGGTGAGGAAAGTCCGGACAACGTAGGGTGCCACACTACCTAACGGGTAGGGTTTGGTGAGAGCCAGATACAGAGAGTGTCACAGAAAATAACCGCCACATCTATGATGAGGTAAGGGTGAAAATGTGGGGTAAGAGCCCACGATGCTTCATAGTAATATGGGGGGTGGATAAACCTTGTGGGTTGAAATGCCATGTATACCGGCCCTAAATGAAAATTTGGGAGTAGTTACCCGCTATTTGCCGGGGGGTAGGCAGCTAGAACCTTTCAGTGATGATAGGTCAAGATAAATGATAGAGATTTTCAAATGGAAATACAGAATCCGGCTTATAAGCTTACTGCATATTTTTTCTTCTTTTTGTTAGAATTATTTAAAAAATCCCTTATTTTTGATTTTCATTTATGCCCACCGACTGATTAATAGTTACTTAATCGTAAATTATTCTTTAAATTATTATATAACATGAGTACAAAATTACTACTATCATTTTTAGTATCTATTACTTTTTTATCCAATATTTACAGCCAAGGTTGCAGCCCCGATTTGACAGCTCCTGTAGGTGTTTGTCGTACTGCTACTAAAGTTGCATTGAGCAACAATGGGCTTGCATTGGTGGATGCAAAAGATTTTGACGAAGGTAGCTACGACAATTGTGGCGAAGTTTTTTTCAAAGTTGCAAGAGCAAATGCAGACAATTGTGGAAAAATAAAATTTGACGATAGAGTAACTTTTTGTTGCTCCGATATCGGAAAAACTGTTGTTGTCAGATTGAAAATATTTGATAAAATGCCTGTTTGGGGCGAAGTGGTTGAAAATTATAATGCAGGTGGAAACGTAAATGAATGCACAGTGAATGTTCAAGTGGAAGATTATGTGCCACCTACAATATTTTGTCCGCCCAGCGTAACTGTCAATTGCGATGCCTATTTCCTAAACTCAAGTAATTTATCTGAAGGTTATATGGATCTATATCTTGGAAGGGTGGTAAAAAATCAAGTTGATAGAAGATCATTATCAATCAATATTGCAAATGATGGGAAAAATTATGGAGTGCCAGTCGGCTTTGACGGTTTAGCTACAGATAATTGTGGTATCGAATCTGTAACAGTTAGCTCTACTTCCAATCAATCAATGTGTGGACAAGGAACGATAACGAGAAAGTTTACTGCAATCGATAAAGGTGGTAGATTTAGTACCTGTACTCAAAATTTGACAATTTTGCCAGGAAAAACGATTAGCGAAGCAAATATCATTTGGCCAAAAGATACTACTATATACAAATGCAATGGAAGTTTGAATCCAGATAGCCTGCCAGATCCTTACAGAAGACCAATTATTTTTGGAAATGGTTGTGGACAACCCTTATACACTTACAAAGATGAGTATTATACGATTACAGCTCCTGGCTGTAGAAAGATTTTAAGAACTTGGAAAGTGATAGATTGGTGTACTTATAACATAAATCAACCCAATGGTCCTGGTCAATGGACACATACTCAGATTTTTAAAATTACAACAAACGTTGCTCCAGTATTTGACACCAAAACTTGTACGAACGATACCATTTGTGTTTATTCCAAAACCTGTAAAATAGATACAGTTCGTTTATCTGCTGCTGCGAAAAGTGAATGTATTCCTAGTAGTTCGTTAAATTATTATTGGAAAATTGATTTAAATGATGATGGAACATTGGATCTTACTGGCTATGGTTCTTTAGCTAAATTGACCGAATCTAGTGGAATCACTTATGGCACTCATAGAATTATGTGGGCAGTAGAAGATGGTTGTGGAAATGTTGAAACCTGCCATAAACTTATCACTATAAAAAATTGTACAAAACCAACTCCTGTTGCTAAATTACTGGCAGTCAATCTGATGCCACATAATTGTATGTTGTCATTGGATGCTTCCATCGTTAATAATTTTAGTTGGGATAATTGTACTCCAATGGATAAATTGCGATTACGATTGGCGAGGAGTGGCACTTTTTCTGCAAAACCAAAGCTTAGTGAAGTGTTAGCAATGAATCAATATGTTATTTTCGATGGATTCGATGTAGGAAAATATGTAAAAATTGCATTGTTTGCAATTGACGAAGAAGACAATTTTGATTATGTAGAAACGAGTATCCATATCCAGTCGAATATGGCAAATTGTGATAGTAATATAACGACAACTAGTAATATTGTTGTGGCTGTAGAAAATATTGCAGAGGCAACATCTGCTGAGGATGTTTATTTAGTGGTTAAAAACAATAAAACCAAAGAAGAAAAAACATATGAACCAGATGCAAACCAATCTTTTGTGATTCCAACAATTGTAGGTCAAGAATATACCATTACCCCTGCTACTAAAAAAACGAATTTGTTGGAAAATGTAAATTCAATAGATTTAGTAAAACTCTATCGACATATTCAAGGAATTGATACCATCAAAAATCCTTATTTGAAGATTGCAGCAAATATCAATAATGATACGAAGCTTTCTTTAAGCGATATGGTGGATCTAAGAAAGGTAATTTTACAAAGCCAAAACTATTTTACAAATAATACGAATTGGAAATTTGTGTATAGAAATCAGATTCTTGATAAATTAGATGCGAATTATAATGCTTTCACTTTCAAATCATTAAAGCAAAATAATCCAATAACTTTTGTTGCAATTAAAACTGGTGATATTTACAATAAATTGATTTCTGGTTTTAATGAAAATATTGAAAGATCACAAAATTTAGTAGAAATAAATGATGTAGAATTTTCTGAAAATGAAGTGCTGAATGTTCCTTTTCAAATAAATCAAATTGCTAAAATTGAAGGATTACAAAGCTCATTTAACTTCGATCCTAAAGTCCTTGAGTTTGATCATATCAGTTCAAATATCGATGGATTCAATTATGAAAATGTAGGGATAAACGTAGAGAATGGAAAAATTATCATTACATGGATTGGAAATTATGAGCCTAATCAACAAACACTTCATTTCAATATTGTGTTTAGAGCGAAGCAGCAAGGCGTTTTAAGTAATGCTGTTCATTTTGAACGTGAAAACCAATTGATTATAGCTGGTAATGATGTAAAAAACATTCAATATGTTTTCATTCCAAATTCTAAATTCGAATTATACCAAAATGTTCCGAATCCTACAAATGGATTATCTAAAATTGCTTTTTATTTACCACAAAAAGATGCAGTTCAATTAGAATTTTTGGATAATTCAGGAAAAATAATTGATGTGGTTAGCGATTATTATGGCGGCGGATATCATCAAGTAGATATTAATACACAAAAATGGAATACCAAAGGAATAATTTATTACAGAATAAAAACATCTTTTGGAATATTAACTAAAAAAATGACCATTATTGATTAGGTGTTAATATTTGATATTCAATCACTTGTGTTGATTTTTAATTTTTCTAAAAAATACAGTTTTGCAATATACCCTTTTTAGGGTATGTTTGCACGACTGAAAAGTATCTAATATTGCATTCAGAATATAAGTCAATTAAAGAATTGGCTCCGACTATAAAAATTATCACATTCCCATGAACGGCAAGATTACTTCAAGTATTTTCTTTCCGACAGTATATCATAATTGAAACTTTTCATATTATTAATATTCTATATGGGTAATGTTTAGTGTAAAAAATTTAAAATACCCATGAATTATGATTATAAGTAAACAAATCCTTTTTATTGTTCAACTACCGATGGTTTTTATTCGAGTATTTTCGAATAAACTAAAACTGATTAGTCCAATTCTTCAACAACCGATTTCAAACTTTAATTTTTTCGTGGGGAAAATCTCAAATCTGATTAAAAATTATTTTACGATTATTTTTAATTTGTATAATATTGATTTTCAAATAAATATAAATTCAAAAAACGCTAGGAATTCATTTTATTTAGAAAATGGCATAGTATTAGCTGATAATAAACTAAGTATATATTAGATTTTTTCCCATAACTGTTTTCCTGATGAGCTTAACCGCTATCATCTAAAAAAACAGAAATTAATTTAAGTAGTTTATTTTGTGATGATTAATGTAGTAAAAGTACTTTAAAAGTCGCTAAATCAATTTACTAACTAAGCCGAAAACCCATTGCTGAAAGTTATGAAATGTAAATTTTTATACAGCATTGTATTGATTTTGATGTTCGTCATGACGTGTTTTTCTCAAGTTACCTTGAGGAGCACTAAAGCTGTTGCCAACCCTGGCACCATAGTTATCGACTCCATCGTTACTGCTCACTTTGATAGTGTAGTTTCCGCTCAGTTTTTATATAAATGGGACACTTCCGTAGTTACTTTCATTGATATTATTGGAAAAGAAAAATTGAAATTGGTAGATTCTACAAATTTTTTCTTGAAAAATATTAGTAGTGGCAGCTTCTTTTTTGTTTACTTCCCTTCATCTAAAATCACCTTGCCTGATAGTGCAAGTATTTTTAAAGTCAGATTTTATGTGAAAGGCAAAAAAGGACAAAGTACTGTTTTGAAAGCTGATGAAGATATTATAAAACAACAATATTTGGAGATTGTCCAAGATAGCAATAATGTTACGATAAACAGATACCCAAATATTATTCCTGGTTATATATGTGTTCAGGAGTGCTTGCCCAATTCGATTTCAACCTTAGACGATAAAAAAATTGATATTTTCCCTAATCCATTTAGTAATAGTTTTCAAATTAGGACGGATTTAGAAGATATTGTAGAGATACAAGTTTTGAATGCTTTTGGACAAGTTACGCTAAATTTGTCAAAACAAAACATTGAAAATCAACAAGAAATAAATATAAATTTAGAAAATCATCCCAAAGGATTATATTTAGTAAATCTGAAAACCAAGAATAGGAGTTATTCCCAGAAATTAATTAAAGAAATTGATTAAAAAAAAAGGATAGAAATTGATTTAAATTAAATTGAATAAATATCCTCTATATTTTAAAGCTATGTTAGTAATCAACAAATTGTTCATCCCGACCAATTCCTCACGTCCCAAGCCTAGAGGAATTTTTAGAAATTACCTTAATCTGATTATTTTCGGATTATTGTTAAGCTGTTCATCCATCCTGAAGTCTCAGGACACCTTACAATTATCATTATTTCCCAATACTATTACAGGTAATGTGGGGGATACGGTAAATGTAAATGTGATTGGAAAGAAGTTTACTAATATTGAAGGTATGCAATTTTCATTTCAATATGATACTTCAAAATTAGGAGGATGGAGAATACCTTCTGTTCCAAGTTCTCTAGCAATGATCGTAAATGTTAATCCGAACTTATCTGGATTAGCTTCTAGTTCAAATTTTGGTATTAGAGATACTTTGGGTCAAATAGGAATAACTTATGTTTCAACAAATGGTCCAATTACATTAGCTAGTAACGATACATTATTATTTACGATTAGATTTGTTCTAAAAAATAATGTTAATGTAGGTCTTGCTTTTAGTGTGACGCCAGAATCTGAAGTTACATTAGGAGGAAGCGGTGATACTTATGTGCCAAAAACAACATGTATAAGTGGATCACCAGCATATTATCTTGCAACTCCAATAATGGCAACATGTACTGGTAGTAATGCAAATAATGATGCTAAAATAGTTATCAGCAACCACCCAAAAAATGCATTAAATTACCAATATTCTGTTGGATCAACTTTTAATCCAGCTTTGGCAATCCCTTCCACTCCATCTAGTTTACCTAGTGGAGAAACAATTAGTAATATACCAAATCCTGTTACCTCCTTACAATATACTGTTAGGATGTCAGGAAAATTATGTCCAAATTCATTTTCTGATAAAACAGTTACTATAAATTCCATTAATTGTGGTGGAAATGGATGTACACCACCCACCTATACTGCAAATATAACACCTTCAACTTGTACTGGGACGAGCCCAAATAATAATGGAACAATCACATTATCTGGTTTTCCAACAAATGCAACTTACCGATACTCAATTGGTGCTGCATTTAATGGAAATGCTGCAGTTCCAGTAGTTAGAGCAACGATTCCAACAAATGGCGTAATTGTTAATAATTTGCCGAATCCAACAGTAAATACCTTATATACAGTTAGAGTTTATGGAGTGGATAGCACTTGTTTTACAGATAAAACTTTAACTTTAAATGCAGTAAATTGTAGTTGTGTACCTCCTACATATACAGCAACAGTTACACCTCCAACTTGTACAGGTAATTTTGTAAACACAGATGGAAAGATAACATTGGCTGGATACGGAACTGGCTTTAAATATAGATATAGTGTTGGGAATACATTTAATCCAGCAGCAGCATTTCCTGCTACACCAACTGTTATTCCTGTTGGAGGTGAGAGTGTGAGCAATTTGCCCAATCCAGCAACAACAGCTAATTATACAGTTAGAGTGTATACTGCAACTGACACAACCTGTGTTGCAGATAAAACAGTGACTTTAAACAGAGTAAATTGTGGCACTGGATGTACTGCACCAACTTATAATGCAACAACGACCCAAGTAACTTGCAATGGAACATCGCCTAATAGTGATGGAAAAATCACTTTAAGTAGTTTTACAAGTGGTTACAAATATAGATACTCAACTGGAAGTACATTTAATGTTGCAGCAGCATTACCTGCTACACCAACTGTTATTCCTACGAATGGAGAAATTGCAAATAATTTGCCCAATCCATCTACAACTGCTAGTTATACAGTTAGAGTTTATACTGCTACTGACACTACTTGCTTTACTGACAAAACGGTAACATTACAAAACAAAAATTGTCAAAGTCCATCAAGTTCATTAAAATTTTATGCAGTAAATGATTCAGCTTTTACTGGTCAACAAAAATGTGTGGACATTAAAGTTGATGGATTCAATAAAATATTAGGGTTTCAATATTCACATAATTTCGACCCTAGTAAATTACAATTTGTAAAAATTGAAAAAACAGGAACACCTGATAGTTTACCTGGTTTAGATGCGGGTTCATTTAATTTATTGCAAACAAATCAAGGTAAAATAATTTTAAGCTGGAATAGCCCTACTGGGATTGGGTTAACTAGACCTGATGGAACGATATTATATCGATTGTGCTTTAATGTTATTGGGTCTGGTGGAGTAACAGATACTATAAAGGTATCATCAAGTCCATTAGAAGCAGAAGCTTCAAAAGATACAACACCTTCTCAATCAATTATTCCTATAGTAGGAAATGGTATTTTCAAAATATTAGGAAATGCTTCTTCATCTATTGGTTTTTCTGGATCAAATGAAACAGGTTTACAAAATGCAATAGTGTGCATGAAAGTAAAAGTTTCTAATTTTAAGAATGTTACTGGAATGTCTTACAGTATGGGCTGGGATCCTGCAAAAATAAAATTTTCAAGTATAAATATACCAACTACTGGGGGATTGCCAGCTTTGTCATTATCAAATTTTAATACAGCATCTAATCTTGTTGATAATGGTAAAATGACATTTGCATGGATTGCTAATGATCCTAATTTAGGAGAAACTTTAGCAGACAACACAGTAATTTACGAAGTTTGCTTTAAATTATTAGGTACAAATGGATCCGTTTCATTTGTTAACTTCACTGATATTCCATTGGAGCATGAAATTTTAACATCTTCTGGGGAAAAAGCATGGGCACCGACTAGCGGACAATTAACTGTTGGTGCTTTACCTAATCCAAATGGGTTTAAATTTTATTCCGATACCTTATCTGGAGTAAAAGGTGATACCATTTGTTTCCCAGTTAGAGTAGATAACTTTACAAATATAGTTGGATATCAATATAGTATGGGATGGGATACTGCAATTGCATCATTTGTAAAAATAAGCTATCCAAATCCACAATTATTGAATGGTCCTTTAACAAATAGTAGTTTTAATACAAATTTTATAAATAAAGGTGTCATTACAACAAATTGGTTAGCAGATAATGCAACTGATGGGCAGACACTACCAAATAATAGTGTATTATTTTATTTATGTTTAAAAGCAAAAGGAACAACTGGGCAAAGTACATTGGTAAGTTTTAATAATAATCCACTTGAAATCGAAGTTTTAGATAATAAAGGTCAAATTACAACAACTACTTTTCCAGGTAAATTAACTATTGGAAATGGACCGCCACCACCAACTACTGACTTTAAATTTTATTCAGACACATTGGTAGGTTTAACTGGCGATACAGTATGTTTCCCTGTTAGAGTAGATAATTTTACAAATATAGTTGGATATCAATATAGCATGGGATGGGATACAGCAATTGCAACATTTGTTAAAATCAGTTATCCAAATCCACAATTATTAAATGGACCTTTAACAAATAGTAGTTTTAATACAAATTTTATAAATAAAGGTATAATTACAACGAATTGGTTAGCAGATAATGCTACTAATGGACAAACACTACCAAATAATAGTATATTATTTTATTTATGTTTAAAAGCAAAAGGAACATCAGGGCAAAGTACACTAGTTAGTTATACTAATAATCCATTAGAAATTGAAGTTCTCAACTCAAATGGAGCTGTAAGTGCAATAACTTTCCCAGGAAAGCTAAATATTTCAAATACTCCGCCACCTGCATTATCTGCAACTGTTGGTACAGTAACTAATGTAGCATGTAATGGAGGAAATAATGGTTCAATAACGCTAAATGTTAGTGGTGGAAAAGCACCATATTCTTATACTTGGTCACCAAGTGGTGCTGGTAATCCAGCTTCTAACTTAGTTGCAGGTAATTATAGTGTAACTATTAAAGATGCTAATAATACGACTGTAGTATTAACAAATATTGCTGTTACCCAACCTGCTCAGCCTCTTACCATAACTGGAGGAACAATTACTGATGAAATTAATAGTGCTAAAAATGGCTCTGTTAACGGCATTACAGTGAGTGGTGGTACAGCTGCATATAGTTATCTTTGGAATTCTGTTCCTGCTCAATCAACTTTGAATTTGTCAAACGTTGGTGCAGGAACTTATACTATCACTGTAACTGATAACAATCTTTGTACAGCTACAAAATCATTTATTATTCAAAATGCTACCAATAGTAACCCTGTAAATTTATCAGTTGCTAGTAAAACAGATGTCACTTGTTTTGGCGGTAGCAATGGTATGATAAATCTTGCAGTATCTGGTGGAACTGGAAATTTCAGCTACAAATGGGATAATGCATTAGTTACTGGTCAAAATCCTACTGGGTTAAAAGCTGGAACATATTGTGTTACAGTTACTAGCGGCACTAGCTCATCAAATACATGTGTAACTATAACTGAAGCATCTGAGATATTGATAAACTTAAAATCAACACCAGTTACTTGTTTTGGATTTTCAAATGGTGGATTAGAATTAACAGTTACTGGAGGTACACCACCATACGAATATAAATGGTCTAATGGTGCAACAACTGCAATTCAAACAGGTTTGACAGCAGGTAATTATGCTGTGACAGTAACTGATAAGAATGGCTGTATGAAATCTCAAGCAGACTTAGTAGTTACATCACCATCAGATATCAAAGAAAACTCTAGGACAATTACCAAAGTTACTTGTTTTGGAGGAAATGATGGTGCTATTAAAATTGCTACAACTGGAGGAAAGCCACCTTATAAATTTGCATGGTCAGGATCTTCTAGTACTACAAACAATCCAACTGGATTAACGGCTGGCACATATACTGTAACAGTTACTGATGCTAACAATTGTACGAAGACATTTGCTTCATATGTGGTAGATCAAGCTACAGAAATTCAAGTTTCAGGCAATCCAACTGGTATCGCACCAAATGGGGCAATTACTTTAACAGTTTCTGGTGGAACAACAGGTTATTCTTATAACTGGAGTGGACCATGTAGTTTCACTTCAACTCAGAAAGATTTATCATCATTGGTTTGTGGAGGTGATTATTTTGTAACTGTTACAGATGCTGCTAATTGTAAAAAAGTAGCAGGTCCATTTAATGTAGTTGGTGTTCCATTGGTAGTGAAAGAGAACATTTCTCACTCAAAATGTTTTGGAGAAAATAATGGTTCAATTAAATTAGATGTAACTGGTGGAATACAACCTTATAAATTTGAATGGAGTCCGAATGTTAGTACGACGAACGAAGCAACTGGCTTAGCAGCTGGAAGTTATACTGTTTCGATCACAGAGCAAGGTAAGCCTCAGCCAACTTATATTAAGACTTTTAATATTAATGGTCCAACATCTGGATTAACTATAAAATTAGATACTGTAATTAAAACGACTGGTTGTCAATCTTCTGATGGACAGATTTATATTTCTGTATCAGGTGGTGTAGGTCCTTATACTTATCAATGGAATATTGGTCCAGGTTCACTTACAACGGAGGATAGAATAAATGTACCATTAGGATTTTATGATGTAGTTGTAACTGATAATAATCTTTGTACAGCTGTATTAGATAAAATTGCAGTTGGAAGTAATGTTAAAACAGGTTATTCTGACTTGAAAGTTACGGATGTAAAATGTGTTGGTGACAAAGACGGTAAGATATCAATGATTATTTATGGTTGCCCTCCATACAATCTAAAATGGGGACCAGATGCAACACAAATGATAGTAAATTCACCAAATAATAATATACAAATTAATGATTTAGCTTCTGGCAACTATTCGATTACACTTACTTCAAGTAGCGATAAGAACCCATTAATTATTAATTTATCTGTTAATACATTATCTGTGAGTGCTTCTGTTTCTGGAGTAACTATTACAAATAATACAATTCCAAATAGTGGTTGTAATGGGAAAATAACAATAGATAAGGTATCACCAACTGGTACTTATACTTACTGTTGGACCGATAATGCAGCTATTACAACTAAAGATAGAACTGGATTATGTGCAGGTAGCTATACTCTCCAGCTTAAAAATAAATATGGCTGTATTGTAACAGACACAACATTTATTGTTGGGAATTCTATATCTCAACCATTAGCTGCAAGTTTCAAAACTACAGATGTAGCTTGTAAAAATGATAACAACGGAAAAATAGAAATAACAGTAAATGGTGGGGTTAAACCTTACACTTACTTATGGAAAGATAGTAATGGTAACTTAATATCTGGTAATGAAGTGGTTCAAAATCTACCTGCTGGGACTTATAGTGTTACTATCTACGATAGTTCTGTTCCTGCAAATAAGATTGAATTGACTAATATTATGGTCAAATCTTCCTCTAATTTAGCAGCAACAATAAATGTAACTACTACAACTGCAACTGTTACTGCAACAGGTTCTACTGGAAATGTAAATTATAAGTGGAGTAGTCCAATTACATCCACTAGCCCTACAGCTACTGGATTAACGCCTGAGACAAGCTATAGTGTTACTATTTCTGATAATTATTGTACAGTTATATTATCCTTTACGACCAAATGTGTTTTAACAGCATCTGTAGTAGTTGATAAAGGTGTTAGCTGTGGAAATAATAATGATGGTCAAGCAACTGTGAATAATGTAGTTGGATGTGTGATTCCTTATACTTACAAATGGGATAATAATGTAACTACAGCAGTAAACTCATCATTATCAGCAGGAAATCACGTTGTTACTGTCTCAGATGCAACAGGTTCGATTGTAGTTTTGTCAGTTATAATACCTGGAGCAACATCTATGTCTGTTAGTTTCAAAACAACAAAAGCAGGTTGTGATGGTGCTGCAATTGGTTCAGCTGAAGCAGTAGTTACAGGGGGTGTTGAGCCATATAGTTACCTATGGAATATCGCTGGTACGAATAATACAAAATCAATTTCAAATATTGTAAAAGGCAATTATTCTCTTACAATCACGGATAAAAATGGTTGTAGTATAACAGGAACGGCATTAGTTGAAGATGATTGTATTGAAACTACTTGCTTTAATTCAATGGGTGTTTTCACTCCAAATAATGATGGCGTAAATGAGACTTTACAATTCAACCTTTGTGATTTCGAGTCAACATATCTACAAATATTTGATAGATGGGGGCAAAAAGTACATGAAACTAGAAATTTCCCTGGAGTAAATGCTTGGGATGGTAAAAAAGATAATGGTGATGATGCACCAGATGGAGGATACTTCTATGTGTTAGAAGTAGTAAGACAAGGTAAAACAGAGTCTTACAAAGGTTCGATAACAATTATAAGATAATAAAAATTAGCTGAGTATTGATATTAAGGTATCAATACTCAGTTCCAAAACCATATTTATTAAAAATTTCCCGGAAGCTTTACAAATTTAATCGTCATGAAAAAATTATTTATTTGCATTATTTGCTTTGTATCGATGTTCGCAAAAGCTCAAAATGAAGCTGCATCAACACATTATCTCCTTAATCCAACCAGTATAAATCCTGCATATACAGGGTTTTCAGATAAATATCAATTGTTTTTGAATGCAAGATGGGCTTGGCAAGGGTTCACAGATGCACCTCGAACTTATTTGTTATCGTTTAATGCACCTATTGGAAACACTTTAGGATTGGGCGTAATGGTAGGGAAAGAGAGTTTAGCTCAATTGCAACAAATAAGAGGACAATTATCCTATGCATTCAGATATCAAATAAGTGATGTGAAAATGGCTTTAGGTATTTCTACCGAGTTTCGCCAATTAAGCATCAATAGCCAAGCTGCAAATCCATTATTTGACCAAAATGATGATACTTACAAAGATTATTTGGCAGGATCAAGAATTTTTGATGCAGGTGTTGGTTTTTCTGGAAACTATAAAGACAAGTTATTATTTGGACTTTCGGCACCAAATTTGATTAGTGCAAGATTAGGTTCTGTAAACATTAATTCTGGAGATAAGAGCTCATTTTTGAATACAGGATTAGCGACTTTAGGTTATAAATTTGATGTAAACGAAATCTCTGTGGTGCCATCAATTTTGATGGGTAAATCTAGAACTGTACCTTTTGTGGCTGATTTCAATCTTAGAACTTCGTTTGCAAATGAAGCTGCAACTGTTGGATTGACATATCATGCAGGACTATGGAAGGCAGTAAGTTTGATGTTAGGTGCAAAGATGAATGGTTTATTTATTGGATATACATATGACTATTCATTCCAAGCTTTCCAAAATTATAACGGTGGCTCCCATGAAATCACTATTGGATTTGAGTTCGCTAAGAAAGAAAACAAATTCGAGAAAAAGAAAAGATATAGAAATTAATCAGCTTAGGCTGTAAAGATATACAGGAGGCAACTCCTAAAGAAGGTTTTTGGGATGGCCTCTCTCTTAAATGTAAGGGGGGGGCTTCCCAATTTTTATAGATTTTTTTATTTTATATGCATCCCCAATATTTCTTCTGCAAAGTTGTAAGTTTCACTTTGTACCCTATCATATTCTTTTGATTTGTAAGAAGATGTGATAACATGTGCATTTGCTTCTGGAAAAGCAACTTTTCTTTTCAAGCTTTCAGGAGTCCCTACTTGATCATAAAATTCCAACATTCTTTTTACAGAAACTACCTTGTCTTGATGTTCTTCATCTTTGAAATAATATCCCATGAAAAGCGGTTCCTTTATTTTTATAAAATTTTCTTCAGACATATACTCATTTATAAGGGTTTTTAGTGCAAAAATGCCATTGATATGATAGGTAGCATTCCAGTATTGTTGGGAGAAACTATCGTATTTAATATGATTTCGCTCCCCTTTCATCACTAAAGATGTAATTTCTTTACCCCATGGACCAACAGTCAAGTCTGAAGTTTTGTCAAAAATGTCGATATTTGGAGAATAGAAAATTAACCCGTCAATTTTTTCGCCAGCACTAGCTATAGCTGCAGCTAATGTACAACCCGATGAGCAAGCCATTACAATTACTTTATCGCCTAATTTTTTAGCAATATCAATGGCATCTTCGGCAGACTGTAGGTAGTTTTCTGGAGTTAAAAGTTGGAACGAATTTGTATCTGCTCTCCCATGATCTTCCAATCTTGGGAGATATAGATTACAGCCATACCTTTTAGCAAAATTGCGATGCAAAGGATTTCCTTCCATTTCACAGGCAGAAAAGCCATGCAAATAAACGACAGCATACTCCGTTTTTTGTTTTAAGCTGTCATTTGCCCAAATGATTTTGGCTTCGTTTCCTGGTTTTAAATCTTTAATTTTACTTTCTTTATTCCTAATATATTCTTCGAGATTTTCAATTGAAGTATCGATATCTGTATCTAATATTTTTGTTTTTTCAAAATGCACTTTTGGTCCAACTAAATAAACAATTATTAATGCAATTGATATAATGAAAGTATATTTAAAGAATTTTCTCATAATTTAACAGTTCAAAGCTCCACAAACACTCAATGTTTGTCCAGAAACGTAAGTGGACATATCGGATCCTAAAAATATACAGGCATCAGCGACTTCATTTCCGCTACCCAATCGATTCAATGGGATGCTTTTCAAAAAAGCTTCTTTTGTCTTTTCATCCAAAACATGTGTCATATCCGTTTCGATAAATCCTGGTGCAATTGCATTGCAACGAATATTTCTAGAGCCTACTTCTTTAGCGATAGATTTGGTAAAACCAAAAATACCAGCCTTGGATGCTGCATAGTTAGCTTGTCCTGCATTGCCAAAAACGCCTACAACTGAACTCATATTGATGATAGAGCCACTCCTTTGTTTGAGCATAATTTTTAAAATATGTTTCGTCATATTGAAAACAGATTTCAAATTTGTCTGAATCACCTCATCCCATTGTTGCTCAGTCATTCTTAGCATCAGTGTATCTCTTGTGATTCCAGCATTATTTACTAAAATATCTACCCTGCCAAAATCTTTAACTACTTCATTTATAAAGGTTTCTGCATCGCTAAATGATGCAGCATCAGAGCGATATGCTTTAATATTTGTCCCATTTGCAGACAATTCTGAAACAATTTTTTCAGCTCTTTCTTTTGAACTATCAGAGATATAAGAAAATGCGATTGTCGCTCCAGATTCTGCGAATTTTCTAACAATTGCCTCGCCAATTCCTCTTGAACCACCAGTAACAATTGCTACTTTATCTTTTAATAATTGCATTTGATTTAATATTTAAAACTAAGAAAGTCCAAAAATAATTAAATTGTCAAGATATTGATTTGAATTAATTAAAAATTAACTTGATTCAATAATAATAATATACTTGAGCATGAAAATTTATTCATAACTTTAGCCCAATAATTAATTTTAATTCGAATATGAAGCAGTTTTTTGCCGTTATACTCCTCTTTTCAACCACTTTTTTTTCAACTATTTTTGCTCAGAATGCTAACAAAGGTTTGGTCTCAGGACCCATGTTAGGATATGTTGAGCATCGAGCTGCAATGATTTGGGCGGAAGTAGGAATAGATGTAAATGTTATTCAAATAAATTATTGGGAGAAGGGAAAAAGAGATAGTTTCCAAACAGTATTTCCTTCGGGAATTGATGCGGAATCAATGGATAACACTCCTTTTTATCCCGTAAAATTTGAATTGAATAATTTGAGGATGAATACAACATATGAGTATCAAGTGCTTATTAATGAAACACCAGTTTTAATAAAATATCCTTTAACTTTTAAGACTAAAGAACTTTGGGAATGGAGGAAGCCAGCACCAGATTTCTCGTTCCTAACAGGTTCATGTGCTTACATAAATGACCCCGAATATGATAGGCCAAAACCTTATGGCAATGACCCAAATATATTCAGAACAATGGCAAAAACTCCTGCTTCGTTTATGTTGTGGTTGGGCGACAATAATTATTTAAGAGAGGCAGATTATAGTTCAAATTATGGAATTGCCTATAGATATTCACATGACAGAGCAACACCAGAATTACAACCTTTATTGGCTGCAATGCCTCATTTTGCTATTTGGGATGACCATGATTATGGTCCTGATGATTCTGATAAAAGTTGGGTGCTAAAAGAATCTGCAAGAAATTGTTTCAAAAAATATTGGTGTAATCATAGTTATGGAGAAGATAAAAAAGGAGTTTATACTAAAATGAGATATGGTGATTGCGAATTTTTTATGTTAGACAATAGATATTTCAGAAGTGCAGATGATATGTTGGATAGTATTAATGGCAAACCGAACGAAGACAAATTGATGTTTGGAAAACAACAAATGGATTGGTTAAAAAATGCATTATTATCAAGTAATGCTACTTTTAAATTCATTGTTAGTGGAAGTCAAGTATTAAATCCAATAATAAAAAGTGAGAATTGGAGAAGCTATCCATATGAATTTCAGGATTTTATGAATTTTTTAGACAACAATAGATTGTCAGGGGTTTTGTTTCTGTCAGGAGATATTCATAGAACAGAAATAATTAAGATTGATAGAAAGAACAACTATTCGTTATTTGATATTACTTCATCATCCATTACAGCAGGGGTTAATACTCAAAAATTGAATGAAAATCCTTATAGAATAGGTGGAAGTGTACAAGAAAACAACTTTACGAAAGTTAGTGTATCGGGTCCAAAAAACGATAGAGAACTTAAATTTGAGTTTATTAATATCAATGGAGAAATAAAATCTGAATTTAAAATTTCAGAAAAGGAATTGAAAACACCTAGATTTTAGATAGCAAATTAGAGAGAAATATGGGCATATGCAAATATTTCTCTCTTACTTCAATCCAGCATTCAGAAGAATAGAATGAACTTTTTCTATAGATAGATTTGTAATATTTGAAATAATTTGAATTGAGATTCCATTTTTAAATGCATTAATTACTAGCTCCATTTCTTTCTTTTCGATTCCCTTTTCAATTCCCTTCTCGAATCCTTTTTCAATTCCTTTTTGTTCTATAAAATCATATGTATTCATTATTTCCTTTTTTATATTTTGCGGAATATGTTCCATAAGTTCCACTAATTCAGTTATATTAAACTTTGAATTATTAAAAAAATACGACAAAGTTACTATCCTAATAAATTGTTTTTCTAACTCTTTTGGGCTTCCACTATATTTTTGAACTATCAAGGCAGCCGAAAGAAATGTGTTCATTATTTTAAAAATTTCAGTATCCTCCAATTTTTTTAAATCAACAAAAAATATATCGAAAAGCGGAATATATGAAATTAACTCATTCGGATAATTTGAAAAAAAATCTGGAATTTTCTTTAACTCCCAATTAGCTTTACCATGATAAAATATAAATGGTAAAATAATTTTTAAGGGTTTTTTTTGCTTTATTTGCGATTGATAGCCCTGCCCGAGGTAACTTAAAATTTGGAAAGGAGTATGCTCATCCTTTATGCTTTTATGCTCCAATAATATCGAAATCAAAAGTGCTTCTTCCGAATTTAATAATTTTATAGAAAAAATAGCATCTGAAAAAACTTCTTTCAGATCTGGAGCAATAAAACTATTCTTTTGATGTTCTAAAGATTGAATGTCAATGTGTTTTAAAATAGAATCTGGTAGAAAAAATTGCATAAAATCAATAGCATTTTGCCTATCTGCCATTAATTCCTTAAAAAACTTGTCGTGTATATTGTTGATATCTTTTGCCATTTTACAAATATAGCATGATTAAATATTTTGTGATTCATTTTTTTCTAGATTCAACTTTATAATTAATCATAAAACAAAAAAGTTTAATTGCTTATCTTTGTTATAAATAGTTTTCAATCATGAAATTTTCTCACTTACATTGTCATACTCAATATTCCTTGCTGGACGGTGCAGCAAATATTAGTGCCTTATTCAAAAAAGCAGAGGCAGATAATATGCCCGCCATTGCAATTACTGATCATGGCAATATGTTTGGTGTATTTAATTTTGTGGCAGAGGCTGCCAAACATAAAGGAGTGAAGCCTATTGTAGGCTGTGAATTTTACCTTGTAGAAGATAGATTTCAAAAGACTTTTACAAAAGAGAAAAAAGATAAAAGGTACCACCAACTTTTTCTGGCTAAAGACGAATTGGGATACCAAAACCTAACCAAACTCTGTTCACTAGGATTTATTGATGGTTTATATTCGAAATATCCAAGAATTGATAAGGAATTGGTCTTGAAATATCATGAGGGCTTGATTGCAACTACTTGTTGCTTAGGTGCTTCTATTCCTCAAGCTATTTTGATGAAAGGGGAAGATGCGGCTAGAAAAGAATTTGAATGGTGGCTGGACATTTTTGGTGAAGACTATTATGTGGAGTTGCAAAGGCACTATCTGAAAGATCAGATTACAGTGAATGAAGTATTGTTAAGATTTGCAAAAGAATATAATGTAAAGACAATAGCATCTAATGATAGTCATTATGTTGACAAAGATGATAGTAATGCTCACGACATTTTATTGTGTATCAATACTGGAGAAAAGCAATCTACCCCAAAATGGGATGATTTTACTGATGAAGATAGCTTTAAAAAGAATTCTAGGTTTGCTTTCCCGAACAATGAGTTTTATTTCAAAAAAACTTCTGAAATGACGGAATTGTTTCATGATTTACCTGAAGCAATTGATAATACAAATGAAATCGTTGATAAAATTAAGCCACTCCAACTAAAAAAAGACATCTTACTGCCCCATTTCCAAGTTCCAATCGAATTTGGAAATGACCAAGATGAGTATTTGAGACATCTTACCTACATTGGTGCAAAAGAACGCTATAAAGATATTACTCCAGAGATTGAAGAAAGGTTGAATTTTGAATTGTATACAGTAAAAACTATGGGTTTTGCTGGATATTTTCTTATCGTTTCTGATTTCATAAAAGCTGGTAGAGAATTAGGAGTGTTTATTGGACCTGGTAGAGGGTCGGCAGCAGGATCTGCTGTCGCCTATTGTATCGGAATTACCAATATCGACCCTATCAAGTACAACCTACTATTTGAGCGGTTTCTGAACCCAGATAGAAAGAGCATGCCCGATATTGATACTGATTTTGATGATGAAGGTCGTCAAAAAGTGATTGATTATGTTGTTCAAAAATATGGAAAAAATCAAGTAGCACATATTGTCACTTATGGCACTATGGCTTCTAAAATGTCTATTAAAGATGTAGCTAGAGTTTTGGATTTGCCATTGGATAGATCAAATAGTCTAGCCAAATTAGTGCCTGATAAACCAGGAATTACACTCAATCGAATCATGAATGCACCACTCAAAGGTGCAGGTAGTCTTGAAGAAAAGGAAGCTTTAAACGGGGAAGACATTGAAAACTGTAAAAAACTAAGATCTATTCTGGAGGACGAATCTTTGGAAGAATCTAATGTGCTAAAAGAAGCTCTCGTATTAGAAGGTTCTGTGAGAGGCACTGGGATTCATGCAGCAGGTATCATCATCGCTCCCAAAGATTTATCAGAGATTATTCCTGTCTTTACAGCAAAAGATGTTGATTTATTGGTAACCCAATATGAAGGGAGTATCATCGAAGATGCTGGGGTTATAAAAATGGACTTTTTAGGTCTTAAAAACCTGACAATCATCAGAGACGCTCTTCGGCTGATAAAACAGAATCATCAAATCGAAATAGATATTGATAATATCCCATTGGATGACGAACTTACTTTTCAGATTTTTCAAAAAGGCGAAACCAATGGTATTTTCCAGTTCGAATCGGATGGGATGAAAAAACATCTTAAAGATCTTCGACCTGACCGATTAGATGATTTGATCGCCATGAATGCTTTATATAGACCGGGTCCACTACAGTATATTCCAAATTTTATCAATAGAAAACTCGGAAAAGAAAAAATTGTATATGACCTACCAGAAATGGAGGAGCATTTAAAAGAAACTTATGGAATTACGGTTTATCAAGAGCAAGTGATGTTGCTTTCACAAAAACTGGCTGGATTTTCAAAGGGGGATGCCGATGTTTTGAGGAAAGCAATGGGAAAAAAACAGAAGAATGTTTTGGATAAAATGAAAGGGCAATTTGTGGAAGGTGCTGTCGCTAAAGGGCATCCTGCCAATGTTTTAGAAAAAATATGGGCAGATTGGGAGGCTTTCGCTTCTTATGCTTTCAACAAATCTCATTCTACTTGTTATTCATTTGTTGCTTACCAAACGGCATATCTGAAAGCGAATTACCCAGCGGAATACATGGCTGCCGTCCTTTCCAACAACCAAAGCAATATTGATAAAATCACATTCTTCATGGAAGAATGCAAGAGGATGGGTATAAAAGTGAAAGGTCCAGATATCAATGAAAGTGATGTTCGATTCACTGTAAATAATCATGGTGAAATTCGATTTGCACTATCTGCTATCAAAGGGGTGGGAGAAGCAGCCGTAGAATCTATCATTTTCGAAAGAAAAAATAATGGACAATTCGTTAATTATCTAGAATTTATTCGTCGATTGAATCTAAGAACTGTAAACAAGAAAGTTTTAGAGAGCCTTTGCAATGCTGGGGCTTTTGATTGTTTCAATGAATACCATAGAAAACAGTATTTTACTCCAGTTGAGAAATTTGACTCTTTCATTGAATTGAGCCTAAAATATGGAAATAATTACCAATCTCAAAAGCAATCCACCGCTATTTCATTATTTGGTGATTTTGAAGACTCCATTTCAATTCCTGAACCAATTGCGACAACAACAGAGCCATGGAGCTTAATAGAGCTGCTTACAAGAGAAAAAGAAGTGGTTGGAATATTTATAAGTGGTCATCCTTTGGATGATTTTAGAAATGAAATAAATAATTTCGTCAGCTGTTCCCTAAAAAATATTGATCGATTCAAAAATCAGAGAGTAAAACTAGCAGCATTCGTTTCTTCCGTTGATCATCGAATCTCCAAAAAAGGGACTGGCTGGGGTAAGTTTATTTTTCAAGATTTTGAAGGAGAACTAGAATTGAGCTTATTTGGCGAAGATTATATGAAATTCAAACACCTAATGGAGCCAGGAATGTCCTTGTATCTAATGGGAAATTACCAGCAAAATAAATGGAAGGAGACAAAAGAATTTGAATTACAATTGACCGAAGTTAAGCAATTGGCTAGTGTGATGGAAGCTATGACTGATTCCATTTCAATACAAGTCGCATTGAATAACATCAATGAGGCATTTGTAAATCAATTAGAAAAATTAGTGAAATCAAACAAAGGAAAACATACCCTTAAGTTGAATGTAGTGTCACCAGAGCTACAAAATTCCGTCCTATTTGTATCCAAAAACTATAAAGTGAAAGTAAGTAATGAACTGATGGATGAACTGAAAGCCATTGGTGTGGAGTGCAAATTGAATTAAAATGACTGGAAAAAAAGTGGTGATAGCAGCGTCTAATCAATTATATTTAGATGGATTAGTCGCAATTATTGAAAAAAATAATTTCACCAAACAACCTATTTTTTCTTTTACTTCTGGAAAAGAATTGATTGAAACGGTCTCTTCTTTAAAATTGGATTTATTGATAATAGATTTGAATTTATTGGAGAAGGATGGTTTTCAGGTTTTAGATTTTTTCAAAAAAAGAAATATTGATTTCAAAATCTTAGTAATATCCTCAAATGATCATATTATAATTAGAAAAATTACTGATTATCAGGTAGATGGACTTTTATTGTCTGATTCTGGAGTAGCCAAATTCCTTGAAGCAATTGATCAAATTCTATCTGGAAACAAATATTTTGATGCTTTCATTGATTTAAAAGGACTTGGAAATATTGCTGCACAAAAGATAATTCAATCTGAATCTATTCACAGTTTTGATGAGCAATTCCTCAAAAAAAATGAAATCACCAAAAGAGAATTAGAAGTGCTAAAATTATTAGCCAAGGCACATTCTAATTTTGAAATAGGTAAAATGTTGTTTATCAGTGAGCAAACTGTTACAGTACACCGAAAAAGTTTGATGAGAAAACTTTGTGTCAATAATATTGCTGCTTTAATGAAATTAGCTTTCGAAAATAATTTGGTTTAAATTACTTTTAGATAAAATCTTACTTGTATTTGTTGGGTTTTTTTTGTAAATTTATACAAAAGTAATTTTAAAAATGAAACAAGAAGAAAAAATCTTTGCTCAACATGCTGAGCATACAGAATGGAGATCTAAATTGAAATTCTACAACGATGAGATTTCAATATTGAGAAACAGATTAAGTGAAATTGTTTCCAAAAATACAAATGTGGAAGCATTGAAGCAGGTTGAGCACTTTGAGAATCAACTAATTATTCAAAAAAATAATATTGACGAACTGAATCATCTTATCAATGTGGATGAAGATAAACTGACAAACGAAGTAGTTCATAACCCAGTTGCAGTAGATCATCGTAAAGTGCATTACCATGCTGAAGAAAAAGAGGCAATTGATACCTTTGAGAAAAATTTCAATGAACTTAGAAATGAATTCAAAGTATTTGCTTCAAAATTGATGTAAAAAAAAATGCTGACCATTTGGTCAGCATTTTTTTTATTGTGCAACTGGTATCATTACTGGCATGATGAGCATCAATAAATTTTCTTCTATTGGTGCATCTACTGGAAGAATTAATCCAGCTTTATTTGGCTTCGACATTGCCATCACAATTTCTTCACTATCAATGATTCCCAACATTTCTGATAGATATTTTGCATTGAAAGCAATTGTCAATGGATCTCCTTCAAATGTACAAGGCAATTGTTCAGCCGCTTCATTTGAAAAATCGATATCTTGAGCTGAGACAGTCAATGCATTTTCATTGATGTTCAATACTATTTGGTTGGATGTTTTATTTGCATAAATGTAAATCCTTTTCACAGAATTTAGAAAATCTAACCTATTCAATGTCATTTTTAATGGGTTCTCTATTGGAATCACCACATTATAATCCGGATATTTTCCATCGACTAATCTACAAGACAATTGAACATTATCGAATGAGAAAATTGCATTTATACTATTAAAAGATATTTTTACTTCAGTAGCAACTGGAAGAATATTTTTCAGGAGATTCAAAGCTTTTTTAGGCAAAATAAAATTTGTACCCAGTTCACTTTGAATGTCGTTAAAAGTGTACTTCACTAACTTATGAGCATCAGTAGCAACAAAAGTTAAGCTTTCATTGGTGATTTTAGTGTACACTCCACACATATGAGGACGTAATTCATCATTACTTGTCGCAAATAATGTATTTGCAATTGCTTTTGTCAAATGTGTGGAAGGTAAGGATATTACATCCACCTCATCTGGCAGCACTATCTTTGGAAAATCATTACTTTTTTCTCCTGCCAAACGATATCTACCGAAACTTGATGTGATTTCAACTCCCATCGTTTCATTATCAATATTGAATTGAATCGGTTGGGCTGGCAAAGCTTTTAAAGTATCCAATAATATTTTTGCAGGAATGGCAACAGAACCTTCTTCTTCCATATTCACACTCATCTCAGAGGTAATAGAAGTGTGGGTATCAGTAGCAGTTATTTGCAAATGATTGCCATTAAGAATAAATAAAAAATCCTCCAATATTGGTATAACGGGATTTGAACTAATTACACCACCTACTGTTTGAAGATGTTTTAATAAATCACTAGAAGATACACTGAATTTCATAAAACTTCGTTTATTATTATTGCAACCTTGAGTAAAACGTGCAAAGATAAAAAGTAAAAAGTATTCTATCTATAAAAAGCATTAATTTATCTAATAATTAGCAACCAATCTTGTTATTATTTAGTTAAATAGTTGATTAAACAAATTTTACCTTTTACATTTGTGTATATTCAAAGGGTATGAATAGTAATACAAAAAAAATATTATATTATATGACTAGAGGAATTTTAATAGTTGTAGCTGTCGCATTGAGTGCTTGGTTTTTAAATTCGTCATTCAGAACTGCTAGCTCAGAAAATGAAAAAGAATCTATCCTTATACAAACCATCTCATCTGGACTAAATGAATTACATTATAGGCCTGTAAAAATAGATGATGATTTTTCAAAAAAACTTTATAAATCCTATTTAGATAGGTTGGATAGTAGAAAAATATTTTTCACTAAGAAAGATATGGATCAGTTAAAGCCTTTCGAAACCCAATTAGATGATGAGGCAAAAGGTGGAACCTTTGAAATGTTCAACAAATCCATGGAATTATGGGATGCGTCTTTCAAGAAAACTCAAAATTATTACAAAGAATTTTTAGCACATCCATACGATTATACTAAAAAAGAGAGTATTGAAACGGATGGTGATAAATTGGATTTTGCCAAAAATGATAATGAGTTAAAAGAATATTGGAGAAAATTAATCAAATTCGAAACTCTTGATAGATTAGCTGATAAATTAGAAAAGCAAGAAAAGAAAGATTCTGCTTTTATTGGAAAAACCTATACTCAGTTAGATAGTGCTGCTAGAGCAGAAACACTGAAAGCCTATGATGATTGGTATAAAAGAATGGGAAAACTCAAAAGGTCAGATAGATTAAGTGATTACTTAAATTGTTATACAGGAATTTTTGACCCACATACCAATTATTTTGAGCCTATCGAAAAACAAAGTTTTGATATTGATATGGCTGGTAGATTGATTGGAATTGGTGCAAGATTACAAACAGATGCTGAAAAAACGACAATATCAGAAATCATACCTGGCGGACCAGCCGACAAACAAGGAGAATTGAAGGATGGTGATATTATTTTGAAGGTTGCTCAAGGTGATGCTGAGCCATTAGAAATCTCTGGAATGACTGGTAATGAAGTCGTTTCGAAGATTAGAGGTAAAAAAGGAACTGAAGTAAGACTGACTGTAAAAAAGAAGTTGGATGGCAGTGTGAAAGTTATCCCAATTGTTAGAGACGAAGTGATTATAGATGATGGTTTTGCAAAATCATTTATCATAAAGGATGATAGATATCCTGATCAAAAATTTGGATTGATTCGTTTGCCTAAATTCTATGCTGATTTCGAAGACGGCAGAAGAAGTTGTGCAGATGATGTAGCTACTGAAGTGGAGAAACTTAAAAAAGAGAATGTAAACGGTATAATTCTAGATATTCGTAATAATGGAGGAGGTTCACTTCGTGATGTGGTAAAAATGTCAGGATTATTCATTGAGCAAGGTCCGATTGTGCAAGTGAAATCGAAAGACAGAAGACCAGAAGTATTACAAGATGTAGATAGCAGAGTTCAATATAATGGTCCATTGGCTGTGATGGTGAATACAGCTAGTGCATCAGCATCCGAAATCTTAGCTGCTGCCCTTCAAGATTATGGAAGAGCGGTGATTGTTGGCGGAAAATCAACTTATGGTAAAGGAACAGTTCAAAGATTCTTTAGCTTAGATCAAGCATTGAGTGGTTATAACGACATCAAACCTTTAGGAGATGTGAAAGTTACTATTCAGAAATTCTATAGAGTAAATGGTGGTTCCACACAATTAAAAGGGGTAGTGCCAGATATTATTCTTCCAGATATATATGCTTATTCAAAATCAGGAGAAAAAGAGATGGATTTTGCAATGGAGTGGAGCGAAATTCCACCAGTCAATCATACACAAAGTGTGTTTTTACCAGATATTGCAAAATTGAAAACTGCAAGTGAAAATAGGGTTAAAAATAGCGAAACCTTCAAAAAGATAGACAATAATGCAAAGCGAATTCAGGACAGAAAAGAGGATACTCAATATCCACTTACTTTAAAAGAATTCAGAGAAAGAGATGCAAAATTGTTAGAAGAGTCAGAAAAGTATAAAAATTTATATACAGAAATACCTACTTTAAAAATTGACAATTTGCCAACAGAACAAATTGCAGATAAAGATGATACAGCAAAAGCATTAAGGACAAAGGATCAAATCAAAAATTTGAAAAAAGATCCTTATTTGGAAGAAACTTTGGCTATTATGAAAGATATGACTGTATTTATAGCGAAAAAGTAGATTTTTAATAAATAATTACACAAAAAGTCTGCAATGGGTTTCTATTGCAGACTTTTTGTTTTCAGTAATTTACATATATTGTTTTTATTTAATGCAATAAACAATTGAATATAAACAGGTTATGGGCTTGATTTTGATTGAATAAAAATGTAGATTTGTTTTATTTTTACACACAATCAAAATTTTTAATCCTATGAGACGAATTAGAACCCTCTTCTCTATTGCAATGATTATTGCAACTTTTTCTAATTTTTCTTATGCTCAAAAAGCCGCCTCTTTCCGAATAGAACCAACTGATATTTCTGGGAAGGAAGGAGATACTGTTACAATCAAAGTTTTTGCAAAAGATTTTAAAAATGTCCTTGGGCTGCAGTTTTCTGTAGGTTGGGATACGACAGTATTTAAGAAAATAAATACTAATCAAGAAATTTTTTCTACTTCAAATGTAAACTTACAGGATGGATGGGGAAATTGTTTTAATATTTTTGATTATGCTTTATTATTTTCATTTATTTCAAATTCACTTGATGGAAATACCATTACAAAAGATCAAGATTCTACTTTATTTTATTTCAAATTAGTTCTCAGAAAAAATACTTCGAATCAAACTGTTTGTTTTTCACAACATATGACAATGGAGTTAATTTATGACGATAACAATATTTGTAAAACGCTAACAAGACCATTTGGATATTGTAATTCTATTGACTTTAATGCTAGTGGTTTTTATTTTATTTACCCAGAAAGACCCACTGTTAGACTTTTTAATGAAGATACAGATAAATTTTTTTTATATGTTTTAGTAGGTGGTGGTAAACCACCTTATAATTATCAATGGGGAAATGCTAATAATAATAGTGATACAATTACTATAACAAATTTAAAAAATGTTGAAAATGATACTTTGATTCCTATTAAGGTATCAGATAGTGATGGTAAGAAAATTGAGAGCGCCTACCTTTTGAAAAAATATTATAAAACAATTGTTGTCACAAAAGAATTCTATAAAAGTGATAACAAAATAACCATTAAAATTGACCCAGATTTTGGTACAAAACCATATAGTTTTAATTGGGGAAATGGTTTTATTTTGAATAGTGATAGTTTTACAGTAACAAACCCAATTGATAAGCAATCAATAACTTTATATGTAAAAGATTCAAATAACAAAGAAAGAACTTATTATATTAATTTTAAGCTAATTACAGAAAAACCATTAATAATTGAATCTATATTTATTGATAAATTTGAAATAGATGCTACAAAAGTGAATGCAAGTGTAATTGCTCAAAATGGACATCCTCCATATTTATATCTTTGGAATAATGGAGACATAAATTCGAATGCAAGCTATATTTTAAATTCATCTGAAAAATCAAAATTAATTGCTGTTACAATAACTGATTCTAAAGGAGAAAAAGTAAATTTTTCCAAAATGATTTTTAGAGATACAATTATTAAGTCTAAGTGCCTAACTTCCATACTTCAAAGTAGCGGAGGAAATATCTATTTCTCAAAAAACCCAACTAGTGGAAAATTAATCTATAGTTTAAAATATTTTCAAAATAAAAAACTTTTAAAAGAATCATCAGGTGAAACATCAGAAAATTTTATTGAAACTGATTATACTAATCAATCTTATTTTGATGTAAATATTGAATTGACTTACAAATTAGAATATTTAAATTTTTCATCAGCAGACACGACTGTTTCTATTATTATGAAAAACACCCCACTTCCGCCATTTAAATATGAAAAAGAGGAATATATTCAATATTGTAAAATTGATCAACTTATATTAAAGGCAAATATAGGAGGAGGAGTTCCACCTTATACTTATGATTGGGTGAATATTGCTAAAGGTCAAGATATTGATTCTGTTTTGATAAAGCCATATCAATCAGCATATTATGTATTGAATGTTACTGATCAAGTTGGTCAAGTTGCAACTAAAAGATTTTATGTTAGTATTGGTAAAGTATTAGAAATTAATAATGTAAATTTATCAGATGATAATATTTGTGGAAATAAACCTTTAAGTATTTATGTGAAAAGAAATTATACAGATATGGATGCAATCTTTAATTTAGAATATACCTATTATAACGAAAAGGATAGCATTTTATCAACTGGTAGTAAAAATTATAATTATGGTCAAATTGGTTTTTTTGTAAAAATGTATTCTAATATTCATGAATACAGATTAAATCTTAAAATAAAATCAATAGATTCTGAAAAATACTGTGCTGGGAATAATCCTTTCATATTTGAAAAAAATATTAAAATAAAACCAACACCTTATATAATAAATGAAACTTTAAAAATTGATACATTGTGTAGTGGGTCATATTTTACAAACTATAAACCATTGCCTGACCCTACAAACCTTTATGATGTAAAATATAAATGGATATTTAGAGATTTTTTAATTGATACTATTTTTGACTCTGATGAACCATTTAATAATTACAAATTAAATGATAAATTTAATTTTAATAATAATGAAACAAGTTATCCTTTATATACAATTATTCATGGAGCAAGTATGGTTTATTCTGAGAATGGATGCTCATCTCTTACAGTATTTAAAGAAGATAGAGTTTCTACACTACCTAAATTTAATTTAAATAAGAAAAGCCAAGTAATAAATAATAATCAAGAAATCACTCCATTAGAAGTAAAATCAAACTTTATCAATATTAATTACCAATTAAGCTATATTAATAACAATCTAACTGGCTCATTATTAGATGATAAGGATTTTCCTTTGACGGGTAAATTAGTAAATAATTCCAACCATACTCAAAAATTAGCAATTATTGTTAAAAGCAGTTTGTTTGGTTGCGAAGGGCAAACGGATACTGCTTATATAGAAGTAACAAAGGGTATCAATGAACATGTTGAGCTATCTTCTAGTGACGAGTTTACTACCATTTATAATAAATCACATAGGAATTTAGTGGATGATCTAGGGGTTGATTTTGAATATTTACTCAGCCCAAACCCAGCTAGCAATGAGCTTAATTTTAGTTTTAAAGCTAATAGTTCTACAGAATCAACACTGGGAATTTATTCAATTAGCGGACAACAAATGATGGAAATCCCTTTTGAGGCACAGAAAGGGGTAAATAAAGTAAGGTTCTCGATAGAAAAGTTGCCTGCTGGAAATTATATTTTGCTTTTCAAAAATAATGAAAATGTGAAAACAGAAAGGTTTGTAAAACAATAGTTCTAAGGAAATACATAAATGAAAGTCAACTGCAATTCAATGATATTGTAGTTGACTTTTTTTATGCTTCTAAATCATATTTGCTCGATTTCTTTTTAATTTCTTCCATACCTTCCACTACAATTACAATTTCACCCTTGGGTATGCCGCCACCTTTGGTGTAGTAAAGTGTTAATTCAGATAAGGTGCCTTTTTTGTTTTCCTCATGGAGTTTGCTCAATTCTCGACAAACACAAGCCTGACGTTCTTGTCCACAATGTTCCATTAGTTCCTCTAAGCATTTCACTAACCTGAAAGGGGATTCATAGAGGATAAAGGTGTGGGGCAAAGTAGAAAGAAATTTCAATCTAGTCTGTCTCCCTTTTTTGTGGGGAAGGAAACCATCGAAATGGAAAGCATGTGCTGGCAAGCCAGAATTGACTAATGCAGGGACAAAAGCAGTTGCTCCAGGAAGGCACTCGACTTTAATGCCAGCTTCCAAACAAGCTCTGACTAATAGAAAACCTGGGTCGGAAATAGCTGGGGTGCCGGCATCAGAAACTAAGGCAATGCTGCTACCTTGAATAATTCTTTGGACGAAGGTGGCAACTACATTGTGTTCATTATGAGTATGATACGATTGGAGAGGGGTCGTTATAGCGTAATGATCCAATAATTTTTTACTAGTTCTAGTGTCTTCAGCAAGAATCAGATTTACTTCTTTCAGAATTCTTACCGCTCTGAAAGTGATATCTTCTAAATTACCGATAGGAGTTGGTACCACATATAACATGTGTTATGCAGGGATTATGGTAAAAGTATAATTTTCCATAATTTGATTGCAAAGTAGTTTTTTGCAAGCAGTATCTGTAATTGTTTTTGCCGCTTCTTCACTTTCCGCTTCAATCCACATTTTAACGTGTTTGCCAATTCTTACGTCTTCGATACCGTGTAAATCCACATTTTTTAAATTATTTGCAACCGTTTTTCCTTGTGGATCCAATAATTCTTTCAATGGCATCACATCAATTTCAGCTAAAAATTTCATTTGAATTGAATTTTAAAATTTCGCCACAAGATAAGGTTAAATTGATTGCTATACTTTCAAAATCCATCTTTTTTTATAAGCAAGATATAAAAGTAGCCAGCAAAGAATAATAAATGATATGGCAAACATCAAAGAGCCATTCAAATTTCCCCAAATCGGAACATACCAATTTTCATAAATCCATTTATACAAGGTGATGGGTTTGCCTGATGCATCTATACCCATTTGAAATAAAAAGGAGATTTTTACTAAAATTCCAGATATAATGAAGGCTAAAAGTGGATTGATGCCATACACAATAAATGGTTTTGAAAACCATGTTTGGCTTTTTATATCCAAAATCCAAATAAATAATGCCAATAAAATACAATTGATTCCAGTGGTATAAACCACATAGGAACTCGTCCAAAGTGGTTTGTTGATGGGTAAAAGAAAGTTCCAAAGAAATCCAATAAAAAGGCAGACTAGCCCTAAAGGAATCATCTGTTTGATTAAATCTAATTTATTTTTATTTTCGAATAGAGAACCAATCAAATATCCTAAAATAAGGCTGATGGTAGCTGGAAGGGTACTTAATAGCCCTTCCGGATCGAAAGGAATCCCTTTTCCATGCCATAAATGGTTTTCCCCAATGATCCAATTATCAATTTTCGCACAAATATTATCGTTCAGACTATAGGGATTTGCTCCTCCAAACTGCCACAAAATGAACCAATAACCTAGTAAAACTGCTGAAGAAAGATAAATAAGTTGCCTTTTGGTAAGTAAAATGCAAGCATAAGCTCCCAAACCATAGGCTAGTGCTGTTCGTTGCAATACACCCATAATTCTCAACTGATGATAATCTTTGTTGAAAAAAGGAAAGGCATTGAGCATTAGTCCAATAGCAAAAATCCAAAAGATCCTTTTCAAAAGTTTCGCATTCAGCTCCTTCGTTAATCCATTATAGTGCTTAAATGAAAAATACATCGAAACGCCAGAAATGAAAACGAATGCTGGAAAAACATAGTCTGCAATTGTAAAACCATGCCAATCAGCATGCAGTAAAGGGGGATAAACGGAAGACCAACTTCCAGGGGTATTCACTAAAATCATCGTCAAGATGGTGAAACCTCTGAAAGTATCTATTGATATTAGCCTATTCTTTGTAGAAGAAGCTTGTTTCATTATTGCTTTTTATTCATTTCCATCAATCCCATAATTTGAGACATCGTTTTTTGCATGCCATCGCTACTGCCATCTAAGAAAATAACATTCCCTTTGCCCAATTCTGCAAAGTTTTTTATCGCCTCTGTCCACATACTAAATAAAATCACATTTGTATCCAAATTGGCTTGTTTCATTTCTTCGGCAGCCATACTCATACCTTTAGCCACTTCTTCCCTAAATAATGCCACACCTTGCCCTCTAAGTTGAGCAGCTTCTCTTTCAGCTGTTGCAGCGATTTTGATTGAATTTCCTTCTGCTTCAGCTGCTTTTGTCTTGGTGATCAATAAGGCTTGTCCCTCATTTTCTGCAGCAGCTAATAAATTTTGTGAAGCCACTACTTTTGCCATAGATTTTGTTACCTCTTGGTCAAAGGAGATGTCATTTAATTGTAAATCAATCAAATGATAGCCCCAAGTTTCCAATGTGGTGTCTAAATGCAATTTTACATCATCTATGATTTCTTTTCTCAAGGATAATATTTCAGATTGGCGTTTCGTCGCAACAAAACTTCTGATGGATCCTTCTACTGTTCTTATCAATGCTTGCATGAAATTTCTTTCATCCACAAACTTAAAAGCTACACTTTTGATGGTTTCCTCCATTTGGTCCACCACTGCAAATAGCAACATTGCTTTGAAATGAACATTGGCTTGATCGTTTGTAATTGCTTGAAATTCAAGCTCTACAGATCTGTTTTGTATTGAAATTCTTTTATAGATCAATTCAATAAAAGGAACTCTAAAGTTCAACCCAGGTCGTAGCAAACGGCTATATTTTCCAAAAATAGTTACAACAGCTATGGTTCCTTGTTGTACACTTACAAATGCTCCTGCTATTACAAAAAAAGCAATGATGACAATTATTAAAGTAACGTTTATCATATGAATGTATTTTTATTAAAAAGTTGAAATTTGGTGAACGATTTTAAACTTAATTTTAATTGAAAAAAGAAGCAAAAATTAATCAAAGTTGAAATTAAGGATAATTTTTTTTAATTCATTTAAATCTTATATCAAATTAAAATTTTGCTCGACAAAAAAGGTTTTTTTTAAAAAAAAGACCGTTTGAATCTAGCTCAAACGGTCTTTTTACTTTAATTTTTTTGTATCAAAAGTGAATATCGATTCGTTTTCTCTTTTTCCTTTAATATTATTTGATAACTGCCATTTGGAAATTCATTAATATCAATTGATATTGAATCGCCAGAAAAAGTTTTCGTCAATATTTGTTTTCCCTCCATTGTAAATAGTTGAATTTGAGCATTTTCTAAAAATCGGCTACCCGAAATATTTACAACTGAATTGGCAGGATTTGGATAAACTTTTGCTGCCCAATTATCAATTTCTTGAATCGCATTTGGGGTGAATTTTACATAAATACAATCTGTTGCTTGACAACCAAAATTATTGGTGACCGTCACACAATATTGGTTACTAGGCTCGATTACGACGATTTTCTGAGTGGTAGCTCCATTGGACCATTTATAAATACTTCCAATATTCGCAGCATCCAATGTCGCTGTTTGTCCTACAGGAATTTTTAATGTATCAAGACCTAAATTTACAATTGGCAATGGATTTACTGTAACTACTACAGAATCACTTGCTTTACAGCCATTTATATCCGTAACAATAACGATATATGTAGTGGTTGCAGTAGGGTTAATTGTAATTTCATCCGTAGCTCCTCCATTGCTCCATAAATAAATATTACCGCCAATTGCCTTCAATTTTGTTACAGTTCCATTACAAATAGATTGGTCAACTCCAGCATTTGCAACAGGCAGCGGATTGACTACCACTTTAACTGAATCAGTTGCTTTACAACCATTTGCATCCGTAACAGTTACGATATAAGTACTTGTAACAGTAGGCGTAACCGTGTTTTCAGAGCTATTTACTCCATTACTCCAGTTGTAATTTGCTCCTCCTGAAGCTGTTAATTTTATAGTAGCACCTTTACAAATGGTTTGGTCAGCACCAGCATTTGCAGGTGGCAGGTTGTTGACAGTTATTTTTACTGAATCAATTGCAGAACAACCGACCAAATCAGTTACAGTAACAATATAAGTGGTAGTTATTGTAGGAGAAATAGTAATTGGATTGGAGGTGTTTCCATCACTCCATTTATAATTTGTTCCTCCAGTTGCAACCAACTGAGTGGAAGTTCCTTTACAAATGGTTTGATCAGTACCGGCATTTGCTATCGGTAAAGCATTTATACTTACTTGAACTGAATCTACATTGGAACAATTTCCATTGGAGACAGTAACATAATATTTTGTATTAGAGGTTGGAGATACAGTAATATCAGCTGTCTTTTCTCCATTGCTCCAAAGATAATTAATTCCCCCACTAGCTTTAAGATTTGCTGTGCTCCCTAAACAAATTCTTTGATCCATACCTGCATCAGCAATCGGAGTTTGGTTTACAATTACATTTGAATTAACAACTGTAAAACAACCATTTGCACCTGTTACAGTTAATGAATAATTAGTAGTAGTTAAAGGAGTAATTGTGATAGAATTAGTTGTTGCCCCAGTATTCCATAAAAAATTAGAAGAATTGCTGCTTGCTGTTAAAGTTATATTTTGTCCATTACAAATACTGGATTCAGATACTAGATTCACTACTGGTGAACTTTGGATATTTACTGATATTTGGTCACTTGCAGAACAACCATTTCCGTCACTAACGGTTACTGTGTAATTTTTGATGCCAAAAGAATTTTCGATTATCGTTGTAGTATCTGTCTTTGCTCCATTGCTCCATTCGTAATTGGTACCACCACTAGCTTTTAGTTGGAATGGAATCCCTTGACAAACAGAAAAACTCAAACCAGCCTTTGCTTCTGGAAGGGGATTTACTTTTACCACTACTGTATCCGTATTCTTACAACCGTTGGCACTATAAACTGTTACCACATAACTACTTGTTACAGTGGGTTTTACTTTTATAGTGGCGGTATTATCTCCAGTATTCCACAAATAATTGGAACCACCTGTAGCGACCAAAGTTGCCTCATTTCCAGTACAAATTGATTGGTCAAAACCTGCATTTGCTTTTGGCAATGGAATAACTTCTACTAAAACTGTATCCATAGCAAAACAGCTACCTGTAGAAACAGTTACGATATAATTTGTTGTGACTGTGGGGGATACATTGATGGTGTCATTTGTATTTCCATTATTCCATACATAATTTGTACCACCAGTTGCAATTAAATTAACCGAACTGCCGATACATAATATTTTATTGGTTCCTGCATTTGCTTTAGGAATTGGAATAACATTTACCACAACCACATCTGTTGCAGTACAAGTATTGGTTGCTGTAACAGTTACGGTATAAGTGGTTGTTATAGTAGGTGTTACAATGATTTCTTGAACAGTTTGATTTGTACTCCATTTATACGTTCCTCCGCCTGTTGCTCTCAACCTTGCACTTCTACCTTGACAGACTGTAGTATCCACTCCTGCATTAGCGACAGGCACTTGGTTGATTCTCACAACAACTGTATCTACCGAATAACAACCATTTTGGCCAGTAACAGTAACTCTATAACTAGTTAAAACAGTTGGTTGAACAGGGTTGGCTGCCGTATTTGGTCCATTGCTCCAAAGATATGTTCCTCCACCAGTTGCATTCAAATTTGCAGTTGAACCACTGCAAATAGTTACATCAGGTCCTGCATATGCAGTAGGTGTTGGTAATGAAGGGATTGTAACAGTACTGACTGAGAAACAACCATTTGCATCACTGACTGTAACAGAGACATTTCCATTCGGTAAGGCATTTGCACTGGCAGAAGTTTCTCCATTCGACCATAAATAAGTATAAGGAAGAATGCCACCGCCTCCTTGGACAATAGCTTTTCCAGATGCAACACCAAGACAAGAGCCAGTAATAATAGAAACGGTAGATGTAATTACAGCTGGAACTTTTGAGTTGATAGAATTATCTTTTAATTTTGAAATAAAGGCATCCACAGGATTTCCTCCATTTAATATTTGAAAAGCTCCTGTTGTAGCGATATTGTTTGTAGAAGAGGTACTCCCTGTTAAAAATAATTGATTGGTAGCATCTACAAATATATCATTAACTTCATCAACATCACCATCTCCACCATAATAAGACCCCCATTCCAATAGTCCGTTTGAGTTTATTTTTGCAATAAAACCATCTGATTCCCCCGTAATATTTAGTTTGAATGCTCCTGTAGTTCCAATACCAGTATTGAAAGCTTGACCGCCAAAATAGACATTTCCTTTTTTATCCCCTTTTATGGTATTAATAATTGTACTTTCTGGTCCAAAATAAGTTCCCCAATTTCTTTTTCCCGTTTGTCCATTTATATTTATTAAAAAAGGAGCTTCAGAAGCTGAAATGTAAGCAGGGGCATAATACTGATGAACACATGGGGATGATATTCCAGCGGTTGACTGTGTGCTTCCAGAGCAAAGTACGTTACCAGCAGTATCTACACTTACATTTGTAATATTATCCAAATTAGTCCCACCATAATAGGTTCCCCATTGTCTGACTCCTGCATTATTGAATTTTGCTACAAATCCATCATTATCGGAACTAATAGCAGTTTGGTGTGTATTTGGAGTGGAAATTCCAGCAATAGAGTTTGTAGTTCCCCCGATGCAAACATTGCCATTTTTGTCAACAGCAACCCCTTTTACTGCATCACCTCCGTCGCCACCAAAATAAGTTCCCCATTGTCTATTTCCAGCATAATTGAATTTAGCAATAAAACCATCCGTACCTCCTGTAATAGCTGCTTTATGACTTCCGGTGGTAGAAATATTATTATTTGAAGCTGTTTCTCCTACTATATAAACACTAGTTGCATCAGAAGATAATCCATAAGAATAATCATCATCGATTCCACCATAAAAAGTTCCCCAAAGTCTTCCCCCACTAGCATTGAGTCTTGCTAAGAAACAATCAATTCCACCTGCATTTCCATGAGCTGGTTGGTGAGTAGGGGTAGATGAAATATTGCTGGTAGCATAGGTATCTCCTAATATAAAAGCACCGCCAGCATTATCTGATACCACTTTATTGATAAATGTCGCATCATTTCCGCCATAATATGTTCCCCAAAGCCTACCGCCATTTGAGTTAAATTTCACTACGAAACCATCAGCAAATGCCTGTATGGCATTTTGAAATACGCCGATTGTGGAAATGTTATTAGAAGAGGCTGTTACTCCTGCCATATAGATGTTTCCATTTGCATCTGTGGCAATGCTATTTCCAATATCAATGTTGTTTCCACCTACATAAGTTCCCCACAACAAATCTGGCGTTGGGTCTATTATAAGAGTTTTTCCTGCTGATAAATCTAGAATTTCTTTATTGGGCAAATCAAGACCAATGGTATTATTGTGTATAATTTTATAGTTCACTTGGATTGGAGATTTTGATCTTGAGGTATTGTCCAGAACATAGCTTTCAGGGATTTTTTCCTCAATAATTCCATATGGAGTGTTTATTTTTAATCGACTATTTTCTAAAAATGGAAGTTTGTCAGCATTGATATTAAATCGTATGTCATCCAAATTTGCTCCATTATGAAGTATAAAATTATATTTAAATTGGGGAATTGGAGATTCAATAATATTAAATTCAATATCAATATTGTGCCAAACATTGTTGTATTTAATTGTTTGAAAGGATTTTACACCTGTAATTTCAATGTTATTTGTAATGTAGTTTGAAATATATGGTGCTTCATTTTCTTTTGAAATATGGTCGATTTTTCCCATCTTAAAATCAATTCTCGAAGTCTCTATTTGGTGAGCTTTTCTTTTAATGGGTTCATTTTTCAAAGATTGCTTTTCTATAGATTTTGTAACTTCATATGAAAATCCTTCCTTTCGTAAAGTTACTTTTAAGTTAGGTAAATTAGCAATGAATAGTACTTGATCATTTGGATGACCAAATTGATCCATGATTTGCCCTTTGTTTTCAATAAAATTAAAATTATTTAAATTATTCTGACTGAAACCGTAATTTAAAATAATCGATAAAAAAAGGATGGTGATAAATTTTTTTTTCATAACATAGGAAATTGTAAAAATAACAAATCTGCTCAATGGAATTTTTAAATATAGTCTTAAATGTAAGTGTGTAAAAGTATTAAAATTTTATGGAATAGGCAAACTTTATATTTCAATTTTTAAAAATTACAAACTCTATTTTGTTAATATTTGATAATAAATTAATTATCTATTGCTTTTGACTATTCGTAACAATATCTTTGTAAAGATTATTTTGAAAGTAAACATATTTTATTGAATGGGTACAAATGTCACACAATCAAAAGTAGAACCAAGAACCACAGCTCCAAGTCTAAACCCATATATCGGCCAATTTACCTATCGACAGGCAGCTCATTTATTAAAACGGGCAACCTTTGGTGCTAAAAATGCAGATATTAAAGCATTTGTATCTAGAGGTCTGAATCTTAGTGTTTTAGAATTATTGCGTTCAGACAAATTGCCGAATCCTCCAGTAAGAATGGTGCCTACTTGGGCAGATGGTAATTACGATGACCCCTACGTTGCTGTTGGAAATACTTTCGTAAATGATACTAATTACAATTATTATCGATTTTTATATTTGAGGGTTTGGTTGATGAAATTAATGATCAATCAAGGGAGGGGGATTACCGAAAAAATGGTTTTGTTTCTTCAAAATTTGGTGCCCACCAGCTGGGAATCTGTTCAAGAAGCAAGATTTGTGTATAAAACCCAAATGCTTTATAGAAAATATGCATTAGGGAATTATAAAGATTTTATCAAAGAAGTAACCACTGATCCTGGGATGTTGCTCTATTTGAATGGGAACTACAATGACAAAAACAATCCCGATGAGAATTATGCAAGAGAATTGCAAGAATTGTTTTGTGTGGGGAAAGGTGCTGGCTCAGGTTATACTCAAGATGATGTGATTGCCGCTGCAAAGGTGCTCACTGGATGGAGAGTGGATTGGGCAAATAATACCTTTTATTTTGACAAATGGGCTCATGATTCTAATGATAAAGTTTTTTCTGCATATTATAATAACAAGGTAATTACTGGAAAATCTGGTGACTTAGGAAAGGGAGAAACTACCGAATTGATTGATATGATTTTCGACCAAAATGAGGTCGCAAAACATGTGGTAAGAAAGCTCTACTTATTTTTTGTGCAATCAGAAATATCAGATACCGTTGAATCCAATATCATTACCCCTTTAGCCGATATTTTCAGAAGTAATAATTATAATTTCAAACCAGTTTTAGAAAAATTATTTTTAAGCAAACACTTCTTCGAAGAAGCTGTGATGGGCGCTGTTATAAAATCCCCTACTGATTTATTAGTTGGCTCTATCCGAACTTTAGGAATTCAATTGATTGCAAAGAAAAAGGATACATATAGTTATTGCCAAACAGATTTGCCAAGTGAAGCAGACTTTTGGAATCATCAAAGCATCGTGGATCATTGCTCTTATATGGGTCAAAATATGATGGCACCGCCAAATGTTGCTGGCTGGCCTGCTTATCATCAGCAACCTTTGTATTACAAATGTTGGATACTGCGGATAGTCTGGCTTGGAGAGAATATGTGATGTCGGCTTGTAAGAACCCACCGGGTGGATTTTATCATTATCCAAATATAAAGGCAGATTGGTTAAAATATATTGCTTCGTTTACTACGCCTTCCAATCCAACAAAGCTTGTACAGGAATTGTGTTGGCAATTGCTTTCGAAAGAAGTGCCAGAGGCGGATAGGATAAGGGTGAAAAACGAATTTTTGTTATATAAATCCACCAATGACCAGATTTGGACAAATCTGTGGAATAATTATTTGCTCAACCCAAATGACCAGACAATAAAAAATGACATTATTTACCGTTTTTCAGGATTGTTAGGAAATTTATTGAATTCACCTGATTATCAATTAATGTAAACATCCTTTCACACCTTTAAATTATCAATGTCAAAATGAACAGAAGAAAATTTATAAAATCAATCCCATATTTAGCTGCACCTGTCATAGTTGGAAATGTGAACCTGAAAGGATGGGCAAATAGCCCGATGGTGCAACAATTAGCTCAATATGCTGAATTAAATGATAAAGTACTGGTTTTGGTACAAATGTTTGGTGGAAATGATGGTTTGAACACTGTGATTCCGTTGGATAAATACGATTCTTTATCTGTTTTACGTCCAAATATTATGATTCCTGCCAACAAAGTGCTCACCTTACCAAATCATCCCAATACAGGATTGCATCCAGGTTTGTCCGAATTGCACAATATGTATAAGGATGGGATGGTGAAAATAATTCAAAGTGTTGGTTATCCAAATCCAGATTTTTCTCATTTTAGATCAACTGATATCTGGAGTGCCGCATCCAATAGCGATGAATTTTTAACAACAGGTTGGGTTGGGAGATTTTTAGACGAAGAATACCCAAATTTTCCATACAATTATCCAAATCCTGATATGCCAGATCCACTGGCAATTCAGATGAGTTCATTATCCAATCCAGTTTTTCAAGGTCCTAACTTTGCTTTGGGAATGGGGATGGATACTTGGAGGATTAATAACTTAGGAGGGAATAATGTAAATAATTTCCCCAAATTACCTACTGGGTTAAATACTCCTATCACTTCTTCACCACATGGGGAAAATCTTTCGTTTTTGAAAGATATGTATCGATTGTATAACTCTCATACAACAGCTGTGAGTAATGCAGCTTATGGAGTTACAAATATGGTTAAATATCCAAATGATAATTATTTAGCAGATCAACTAAAGGCAGTGGCAAGAATGATTGCTGGAGGATTGAAAACTAAAATTTATTTAGTAGGATTTAGTGGATTTGATACCCATGCAAATCAAGTGGATAATGGAGATCATACAATTGGTGCACACAATAATTTGATGCGAACTTTATCTACTTCTATTGATGCTTTCCAAAAAGATTTGGCATTATTAAAAGTGGATGATCGGGTGATGGGAATGACATTCTCTGAATTTGGACGAAGAATAATCTCTAATAATAGCAATGGTACGGATCATGGAACGGCTGCTCCTTTGTTTGTTTTTGGCAAAAATGTCAATTCTGGAGTGTTGGGCGACAATGTAATATTGAATTCGAATATGAAAACGGAGGATAATTTGCCCATGCAATACGATTTCAGATCCATTTATGCGACGATGCTTCATGATTGGTTCTGTGTGCCACAAACGAATACAGATGATTTATTACTTAGAAATTTCCAATTGTTGCCATTGGTAAATAATATTTGTAATAGATCGGGAGAAGCGGAAGCCTTAGCAAAAAAAGCACAAATTGAATACATCACCAATTCTCCAAATCCATTTGTAAGTTCCACTACGATAAAATACAAATCGGATGGAGGACAAACTTCAATTCAAATTTTTGATAATAGGGGAAGGGAGATAAAACAACTTTTGGATGAGCAAAATCATGATGCAGGGAGTTTTGAGATCAATTGTGATTTGGGAGAATTGAATTCTGGAAATTATTATGCCCGTTTACAAAATGGAGCCTTGCAGCAAGTGGTCTGTTTGGTGAAAGTTAAATAACAAAAAAGGCTTCGATGCTGCATCGAAGCCTTTTTTTATGACTAATTGTCGTTCATCATTCTATTTCTTTTCATCTCTCTTTTCTCTTGCATTTTCTTCAACATTTCTTCTTTAAACTCTCTTTCTACTTGTCGAAGCATCGCAATTTTTTTACTTGAAATGACACCTTTAAATTTATTGTAGGCGTTTTGTTTAGCCTGATATTCTTTTTGTTCAGCATCCAAAGACTCTTTTATAAATCTAGCAGCTTCATCTTCTGACATATCATTTACTGGCTTATCCGTTTTACTTGACTGTCTACTTTGCTTTATTGCAGATTGCATTTCATTAAAAATGGGCCAAAACTTTTGAGCTTCATCACTACTTAAATTCAATTTTTGAGTAATAAAAGCGATTTTAAAACTTTCGATTTTGTCCTTATTCTGACCAAATGATGCAGTACAAAAAAAGATAGCGACTGCAAAAGGAATTAATATTTTCATTTCTTTAAAATTATTTTAACTTATAAATTTTCTAAATCTTCTATTTCAATGTCATCAATACTTTCTTTGAGGTACTGATGAATGTCTTCAGGTTTAAAGTCTTTGAAGGTCTCATCTAAAATGCCAGGGTTGTTTTTAACGATAAGTTCCACATCAAATTCGTCAATATGAGAAGAGATGTAATTTTCCATTTCATCACTACTGATATCTGCCATTTTTTGATTAATTGAAGTTGACTTATTTGCATTCCAGAAGAAAATGGAAGCGCCGACAGCGCCAACAAAGACAGCCGCTACTGCTGGTTTCAGCCAAGCATAATCCCAGATGCTAAACTTCTTTTTAACAGTTAGTACAGGAGTTTCGTCTTTCAATTGATCGAAAATCTGGTTTTGCAACTTCGAAAAATGATCTTTCGGAACGGTAAAACCATTCTTTTTATCTTTTAAAGTAGCTAAAAATGGAGCAATTTCTCCCAATTCAGATTTGATTTCGTTATTCGTATTCATTTCTTTAGATTATTCGTCTTTTAAAAATGCTTCTATTTTTTTTGCAGCATGATGGTATGAAGCTTTCAAAGCACCTACCGAAGTATCCAAAATGTTGGACATTTCTTCATACGGCAATTCGTCATAATATCTCAAGTTAAACACAATTCGTTGTTTTTCAGGCAAACTTTCTATTGCTAGTAGTAGTTTTCTTTGAATTTCGTCCCCATCGAAATAAGTATCGGCATTCAAAGTATTCGCCAATCCCAGATTGTCATCAATTGAATCAGCCACTTTTTTTTGCTTTTGAGCTTTGAAAGTAATCGCTTCATTCGTTGCAATCCGATATAACCAAGTATATAATTTAGATTTTCCTTCAAAACTGTGGATATTGCGATACACTTTTATAAAAGTATTTTGAACCACATCATCAGTATCGTCAAAATCAATGATGATTCTTCGTACATGCCAGTACAACTTTTCTTGGTACCTTTCCATCAGGATTCGGAAACCTTTTTCTTTTGTACTGCTATCCAATAGCATCACATGTAGCTGTTCGTCAGTGATTTCTTTCAATTTGTGATACTTTTTATACTAACTATGACTATTGTGAAAAGAAATGGTTTAAAAGGATTCATTATTTTTAATTTATTTTTAGAAAAATAATATATAATTAATAGATAATGAGTTTTTTTGTGAAAAAATAATCAACTAATATTAACTTTCCTAAACTATTTTGTCAATATTATTTTGCTAATTTTTTTTATATTTTGCTTCCAATCTATTAATTAATAATTCAAGGTTCTTCTTTTTATTTGTATTGTCTTTTGTCTTATTGTAAATTTGTTTATAATCTATTAGTTTATATAAATTACCTAAACAACTAATTAGAATATCTAAATTATCTTGTTTGACAATCCAATTAGGATTTCGATAGCTTACAACAAATCTTTCTAAAAAATCAGAATTTAGTACAATTGATAATAAGTTCAGCTTATCTACTTTTTTTTGTAGTTTATCACTAATTGGATAGATACAATTTATTGGTTCTTTATCTGTCTGGAAATCAACATCGTATAATAATAATTTAATCACTTCATCATCATTAAAATCTAATAAGACATCAAGAATCGGATATGATTCATATCCCTCTGTTGTTTTTAACAGAGAATCTACTAAAATTTTTACTAAATGGCTCTTTTGCTCTTTGTTTACCAACAAGGAGTCTTTTAAAGCATTAATATTAAAGTCATTTTGAGAATTAATCTCAATATTTGCAGTAATTGAAATGATTAAAACCAGAAATAAGGTTTTATGTAACCGTTGGATTATATTTGTAAAGGTCATATTGATAAAATTTACAATTTCAATGAATGAATTTTGAATCGTAATTTAATACTTTTCTCTCAAAAATGCACACATTTTTCATTTTTTAACCATCATAACCTATCAGAACTAACAAAACATCAGATTCTACAAAGCAACACTATTACTTTTCCATCAAACTCTTATCCCAACTTTTCCTTTAAAAAAGGGACCGTATAGGATGTTTTGCAATTCAAAAAATCCTCTGGTGTGCCTTCAAACAAGAGCATTCCGCCTTTTTTTCCGCCTTCTGGTCCCAAATCAATGACCCAATCTGCTGATTTGATGACTTCCATATTGTGTTCTACAATGATGACGGTATGCCCTCTATCCACTAAGGCATTGATGGCAATAAGCAACTTATGGATATCGTGGAAATGCAACCCCGTAGTGGGCTCATCAAAGATGAATACATAGCGTTCTGTCGCTTTTTCCAACGTCAGGAAATAAGCCAACTTCACTCTTTGAGCCTCCCCACCCGATAAGGTACTAGACGATTGCCCCATTTTGATATAGCCTAATCCCACATCATTCAGTGGTCTTAATTTACTTAAAATATCTTTTTTTTCTGAAAAAAAGTCTAGTGCCGCTTCGATGCTCATATCCAAGATGTCATATATGTTTTTGTTCTTATATTTCACCTCCAACACCTCTTGTTGAAATCTTTTTCCCTTACATTCTTCACATTCCAAATGTACATCCGCCAAAAACTGCATCTCTACCACTTGCTCCCCTTCTCCTTTGCAAGACTCACACCTTCCACCTTCCACATTGAAGGAGAAATGTTTGGGTTTGTAACCTCTAATTTTCGAAAGTTGTTGGTCTGCAAACAAATCTCTAATGGCATCATAAGCTTTTACGTAGGTTACTGGATTGGAGCGGCTCGATTTTCCAATAGGGTGTTGGCTCACCATTTCTATCTGGCTGAATTTGTTCAAAGCTCCCGTAATTTCGTCATGGATGCCCACTCCACCTGACTGTGGCTCTCCTTTCAATGCTTTGATGCCAGGATACAATATTTGTTTCACCAAAGTTGTTTTTCCGGAGCCCGAAACCCCCGAAACAACTGTCAAGGCATTCAATGGGAAATTGACTGTAATATTTTTTAGGTTGTGCTGAGCAGCTCCTTTAATAGTGATAAATTCCTTCGGAACTCTCCGCTTCGTAGGCACAGGAATCGACATTTCATGATTCAGATAAGCAGCAGTAAGGCTTTCTTTGGCAGTATGTAGCTGGCTGTAATGGTCGGCAAAAACGACTTTTCCTCCAAAAATTCCTGCATTCGGACCAATATCCACCAAATAATCGGCATTTTTGATGACTTCCTCTTCGTGCTCCACCACAATCACTGTATTCCCTAAATCTCTTAATGATTTCAAAACACTCACCATTCTAGCCGTATCTCTTGGGTGAAGACCCACACTGGGTTCATCCAAAATATACATAGAGCTCGTCAAATTGCTGCCCAATGTTCTGGTCAGATTGATTCTTTGGGTTTCTCCGCCACTGAGGGTGGACGCTATTCTATCCAAAGAAAGGTAGGGCAATCCAAGATCAACCATAAATGCTAATCTAGTGTTGATTTCTAATAAAAGCCTTTTAGCAATAGCATTGTCGTACTCATTCAGATTGAGGTGCAAGAAAAAATTTTGGAGCTCGTCGATGGGCAATTCTGTCAAATCCCCAATGTGTTTTCCATCGATTTTCACATACAATGCTTCTTGTCGAAGTCTAGCACCTTCACAGGTAGGGCAAATGGTCTTTCCCCTATATTTTGAGAGCATTACCCTGTTTTGGATTTTATATAATCTTTCTTCTAAATATTTGAAAAAGGCATTGATTCCTTCAAAATGCTCATTTCCTTTCCAAAGGATTCTCTTTTCCTCTTTGGTCAGTTCATTATAAGGTCGGTGTAAAGGGAAATTAAATAAATGGGCTTTTTGTAATAAAGGCATCAACCATTCACTGCCGATTTCTCCTCTCCAACAAGCTATTGCACCTGAATAAACAGAAAGTTTTGGGTCGGGAATTACTTTAGCATCATCTATTCCCAGTGTTTTTCCATATCCTTCGCAGGTTGGGCAAGCTCCGTAAGGATTGTTGTAATTAAAAAGTTGTGGAGTGGGATCCAAAAAGGTGATGCCATCGGCTTCGAAACGATTATTGAAACCTTTGTCCGTTTTACCGACTATTTCCACAATACATTCTCCCTCACTTTCATAAAAAGCGGTTTGCACAGAGTCGCCAATCCTTTTGATATTTTCTTCATCCTCTTTTTTTACAACAAAACGGTCGATGAGTACTACTATGCCGCTTTTCTTAAAATCGCCTACTTTTTTGTCAGATTTTATGGATTTATTAGCCAGCAAATCTTCGATTTGCATGATTTCATTTTTGTAACGTACCCTCGAATATCCTTTTTGTAACAATAAGTCTAATTCTTGCTTCAAGGTTCTTTCTTCATATTTGAAAACTAAGGGGATGAAAAGTTGTATTTTAGTTTCTTCGTCTTGCTTCATGATGTAATCTACCACATCTGCAACTTCATGACGAGTCACTAGCTCACCGCTTACTGGCGAATAAGTTCTGCCGATTCTTGAATACAACAATCTCAAATAATCGTAGATTTCGGTCATGGAGCCGACGGTAGATCGGGCATTACTCGTACTCACTTTTTGTTCGATGGCGATGGCTGGGCAGATTCCTTTGATGTAATCTACCTCTGGTTTTTTCATCCGCATTAGAAACTGTCGGGCATAGGAAGAAAGACTTTCGACATATCTCCTTTGTCCTTCAGCAAACAAAGTATCCATTGTCAAGGAAGATTTTCCTGACCCAGAAACGCCAGTGACAACAATTAACTTTTCTTTAGGAAGCTTGACATCTATATTTTTTAAATTGTTGGAACGAGCTCCTTTGATTTCTATGAAATCATTAATATCTTGATTTTCAATATCTTTTAAACTAGGTCTTGCTATTTTCTTTGTTTTCGACATTTTTATTTATTCTTTTCAGGAAGAGATGTTAACTCCAATACTGACTAAATTGTTGAAAAAGTAAGGCAAATTTCGATAGTTTTTGGCTATAAAAAGAATATTCCCTTACCTTTGTGCCAATATTTTAATCATTTATGGCGAATTTTGAATTAAAAGAAGCATTTGACGATAATGGAAACAGGTTAAGTCCTGTTTTGAATGAAGGCAAAAAAAATTATTTAATTGATATTGATGGCACTATTTGTGATGATATCCCAAATGAGGAACCAGAAAGAATGGTGACTGTCGTTCCATACCCTGATGCATTACGAATTATCAATAAATGGTATGATGAAGGGCATCACATTGTTTTTTTTACGTCTCGTACAGATGTTCATAAGGACATCACCAACGAATGGCTAGTGAGAAATGGTTTCAAGTATCATGGATTATTATTGAATAAACCAAGAGGTGGAAATTACCATTGGATTGATAATCATATCGTTAGAGCCACTCGATATAGAGGAAAATTTACAGATTTAGTTTCTGAATTGAGAGAGGTGGAAGTATTTGAAGATTAGTTTTCTAATTTTCCTATTAATACATTCACCCCAATTCTTCCACTTGCATTTCGGCTATTGTAAGGGTTTGCAATAGCTAAAATATTGTCTGTCAGTGCAAATATCTGAACAGGACCTATTTTTAATGTGGTATTTAAACCAATATTGAAAGTAGAATTTTGTTTTGCAGCATAATTTGCTCCAATATTGAGCCAAGAAAACAGATTGTAATTGCCACCGATTGCAAAGGAAGTAACAGTTTTGGCAGCCAATGATTCGAAGAAAAGGATGCCATTTAAGGATAAAGAATTGCTTACTTTGTATTGAGCAGTTGCAAAATATCTTGTGGAAATACTGCTTTTATAACTTGTATTGGTTTGCACCAAATTGAAGGCTTTTTTCACAGAATCCAAAACATGATCAAAATTGTTCGTGCTATCTGAATAAAGAATGTTTTTTAATTCCAATCCATTGTATTCGAAGGTTCCTTTAGAATTCAGGTTTTGAACATTGTCTTTCCAATTAATACTACCGCCTAAATCGTGTATGCCTACCCCGATTTGGAGTTTTGTAGTTACATCATAATTTGCTCCAAGATCAAAGGTTAAACCACTGTTTTTGCCAAAAAGCTTATTGAAACTCAATTGTTTGCTATCGAAAGTCAAGCTGTCAATGGAGTAGTAATTGACTGTGCCAGAAGAATTTAAGGCAAAATCGCTAGTTAGTTTTAGTTGATAAATATCATCGCTAGTAAATAAGGAGAGTTGATTATTTTTGGTGCTGATGTTTCCGATACCAGATAGATATTTCACCCTTCCGCCAATTGTCAATTTTCCAAAATTATAAGCTGCTGCCAAACCAAGTTCATGAAATGAATTGAAATCGATTTTGGGACCCAATTCCATCGTTTTACCAATGAATTTGCTATTTCCAAACCAAATCAAATCCGCCAAGTTTTTTGGATATTCGATATTTCCAGAGGAGCGAATGGCATGGTGGATACCGAATTTTAGCTTTTTTGACCCAAAATAAATCCCAACAGTTTCGATATTCAAATCGGTACCTAAGGAATTGTTGGCACTCAAATTATTGATCCAACTACCATTTTTATTATTGATAATATCTTGTATGGATACGGAGCTGGAGGTTGCACCGAAATATAAAGAAGGCAAAGTAACCGCAAAGCGATAATTTGGCAAATTCGCAGGATTGAATAAAGCAGATTGAGGAAGCTGTTTGCACATCATCGTACTTAAATCAGCTTGTGCCATTAACTGAAGACTGAAAAAAGAGAAACTAACTGCCCAAATCAATTTGCCAAAAATGCTCATATTCAAAGTTTTTTGCAAAGTAAAAAATTAATATGATTTGTGAATATGAATTCATTAAAATTAATTTTTTATTCAGCGTATTTTTGAGTTTAGGGCAGGTTTAAACTATTTTTTTAAAATAAATCAAGCTGGATATTCCACAAAATTTCGAGGTGTTTCGTATAATCTGACCGATAGGTCGAGCTCAGCTGCCAATTTTTTTCGCAATTTTTGCCAAATCACCACACAAATATTCTCAGCTGTAGGAATCAAATTTTGAAATTCTGTCACTTCTACATTCAAATTTTTATGGTCAAAAGCCAGCTCTATTTCTTCGTAAATAATTGTTTTAAGGAGATTTAGGTCGATGACGAAACCCGTTTCTGGGTTGATGTCGCCAATGACTTTCACCTCTAATTCGTAATTGTGGCCATGATAATGAGGGTTGTTGCAAAGCCCAAAGACTTGCTGATTTTTTTCGAAAGTCCAAGAAGGGTTGAACAAACGATGAGCCGCATTAAAATGTGCTTTTCGATATACTGCTACTTTCATTCTTTTTGTATTCGATTAAACGCTGATTTTGAAATTGCTTCAAATTGCTCCAAATCTAAGCTATTTTTGAGTTGATATGCAAATTTTCTGTTGTTTATCAGCTTTTCTGTATAAACCAAACCGATTCCTTTTGCATATATTTCTTTCCCTTGATATTTTATTTCCAAATGTCCATTGAAATCATCATCGATTAAGTCGTTGATTTTGAATATAATACAAGGTAATTGAGTGCCATTATAGGTGTAAGTACTATCTTTTAGGAATCTTCTATTTCTGATCAAGGCAGTTTTGTGGTTCGACTCAAATGGGTCAGTCCATTTCACCTCATACATAAAAACGCCATTGGAGTCTTTCACTTCAAAAGGGAAGAATCCATTAGATTTTATGGTTGCTTCAGTAGGTTTTTGGTTGCCCAAGCTGTCTTTTTGGTACAAAAGGTATTGCTGCAACACAGTTCCATTCGACACAATTTTCTCTGTTGAAATCTGGTTGACTTCGAATTGGGCATTGATGTTAGTGGCAATCAAATACTTGGTTTTTTCTTTATTTTTTACTTTAAAATACCAATAATATCCAGACAAAGAATCCGCCATGGCAGACTCGTAAACATATACTTTCCCTTTCTGCTCTATGTCATCAATAGGATAGTAAAAGGATTGAATATTCCGCTCCGAATTGCAAGCTAGGAATGTTAGGAGTAAAGCAAAGGGTAGGTATTTCATATAATGGAAAAAGGTAAAATAATATTTAAAATTAAGTAAAATGCTTTAAAATATGTCCATATTATAATATATATTCTATTTTTACTGCAAAAATAATATTGAATCTTGAAAAAATTGGTTTTAGTCATACCATGTTATAATCCTATAGATAATTGGGAGCAAAATCTATTGGACAGTTACAATGAATTTTGTAATAATATTGGATATGACTGTAATGTTGTTTTAGTTAATGATGGATGTAAAAATGATATCTCTAAACAAGTTGATGTACTCAAATCAGTATTGAAAGAAAAATTAATTTATGTTATTCATGATATAAATAAGGGAAAAGGAGCCGCTTTAAAGACAGGTGTAGCACAATCTGAGAGTGATATTTACATGTTTACAGATATTGATTTTCCATATACTACAAAGAGTATGGTAGCAATATTCAATGAAGCTAATAATAAAAATGGAATAGTTAGTGGATATAGGAAATCAGAGTATTATGAGCATTTATCTAGAGCTAGAACATTTATTTCTAAGGCATTAAGGTTTTTCAATACTTATATTTTGGCATTGCCAACAAATGACACTCAATGTGGGTTGAAAGCCTTTGATAATGATGTGAAAAAGTTATTTGTAGCATGTCAAACTGACCGTTTTTTATTGGATTTGGAATTATTACTTTCTGTAAATGCTCATAAATTAGAGATTCATCCAGTACATGTTTCTCTAAATGAAGGAGTTACTTTCACGAAATTTAACTATATAGTTTTATTTCAGGAGTTAGGAAATTTCATTAAGTTGATAATAAAATACAGAATTTACTATAGATTTATTAAGTAGTTATTAAAATAATTTTTTCCATTTTGGGTCTCTTTTATATTATCACCATCTTTATAAAGCATGATTTTAGAAAAATTCAAGGAATGACTTTTATCTTTTGATGAAACTTTAAATACAATTCTTTTTGTATCATCTCTTAAATTCATCGGTGTTTCAATCAGCAACTTATTACCATCATACATTTTATAATTAAAGTGATTTGCTTCACCAATATAATCTGTAACCTTTTCATTTTCATTAAATTGCCATATTTCAGTTATCGAACTAGCAGCTCCTGAATTTGGCATTTCTAACCAATATGAAAATAAATATCTTCCTGACAATTTCTTATCTAATATTAAGCCACTTGAATAGTTGATGCCTTCTTTTTCATTAGTTTTTGCTAAGTCCAGATTATAATAAGTTGTTGTAAAATTCTTGATTGTATTCATTTGATTTCTAACACCTTGTAGATATTGGTGCACAATGGTGTCGAATTGTGATAGATCCAATTTTTTTAATTTATACTTCTCATTTTCATAAATAACCGGGGCATTAGCTGTCCAATATGAAATATTATTTCTTTTTTCACTTACTTCGTTTTTAGTTTCTAAAACAAGCAAAGGTCTAGGGTCTATCTCCTTTAATTTATTGATAATTTCTGGGACTTTATACGGTTTGCAAGTCAATTCATTCAATTGGAATGCTTGGTGATAAGGGGTTCTGCTTGCTACTGTACCTAAAGTAGGTAAATTGAACAAATAGCTCAATTCGAAATTGTAATTGACCTCGTTCCCTAAATCCCACCAACCAAAACATTCTGAGCCAATTGAAAAATACGGATTGGGCAATATGGCTTGATATTCTTCTCTATTAAATTGAATTTTTGATTTATCGAATTTACATTGATATTCTTCTATGTTTGTCAAATTATATTGGTTTTTATTTTGGTACCAAACTCCCTCAACAAATACCAAAAAAAGGATAGAAAAATAGGTTACTATTTTATAATTATTATTTTTTATAGAGGGAATTAGATAATGATAAATAATATAGATTGAAAAAAAATTGATTGCATAAAAACAGATCCAAGATAACCTTCCAATACTTCTAAATTGTTTGAATGGACCAGTGTAATCTAACAAAAATTCTAATCCAGGAATGACAAATGGTAAACCAAAAGAGATTAATGCTGATATCAAGAAAATCAGGAAAAATTTCCCTTCTATTTTGTGTAGAGAAAAATAGGATTTAAAAGCCTTAAATTTAAAGATAATTAATATTAAAAATGAAAGTAATGTAAAAACTGATAAAATTCCAATATAAGCTTTGCCTTCGAAGTTGATTTCTCTAACTTTCACAAGATTAGTATTCACAAAATTGAAAAGGGGTAGTTGGTAGCTAAATATTAACCCTTCCCAAAATGATCTAAATTCAAAAAAACCATAAGGAGCATTAGGTCTGTCTGTTGAATAATTAGTAATTGATGTAAAAAAAGTTAAAATTAAAAAAGGGACAATTATTTGAATTAGAAATTGTATGATCGCTTTAATTACATCTTTTTTGGAGAATGATAAATATAAATTGATAAAAATGAATAATAAACAAACAAATGCTGATAACAAAAAATGATACATGTGTAGTAATCCAACTATCACAGTAAAAATGGAAATTATAAAACTATATTTTAAGTATTTTTTTCCGTCAAGTATTTTTAGTTGAAATAGAAAAAGCCAAGATAGTGTGGGATAAAATAACCCATAATGACCATTGAATCTGGGTATTTGCGGATTTAAAAGGATTAAACCAATTGTAATAATACTAGCAAACACAAAATCGATTTTCAATTGACGCAACACCAAGAAAAACCCTAGTCCTCCCAAAATAAGCCCAAAAATCAGGAAATAATTATGTATAGCGATAAGATTGCAATCAATACTTGGGGAAATATTGTGTCTTAGTTTTATAGAATTAGAAAGAATCGGTTGATTATCAGTAAATACAATATTTTCACCGAAGGGATAATTCATGCCATCAAATTTCCAAAAAGATTTATCATTTTTAATATGATAAAGAAAAGTGTAATAGTTTTTTAAACCATCTCCTGCACTGATTAAGAATTGATTTGGCTTTTTGATAATATCTATATAAATGATTGCTACAACAAATGTTATTAAAAGCAAAAAGTAAAAATTCTCAAATCTAAATTTCTTATTTGTTAAAAGATCCATTGAAATATTGATGATATTAAAGTTCAAATATAGCAAATTGTAAAAGAGTTATTTACTTATTTATTTATAAATAAATTTCAATTATTTTAATTATTAAAAGTGTAATATTGTATTTTAATAAGTTAATTGTAGATTTTATATAATAATGAGTTTGAAATTAGGTACAAAAAATTTTACAAAGCTTGATTACTTTGTTTGGATTGCAGGATTTTTTATTTTTTTCTTGATTTGTAAAAAAGCATTTACGATTCCTATAACTCATGATGAAGTAGGGACTGTCAATTATTTTTCGAAAATGAGTATTTGGGATATTATTACATATAAAGACCCAATCCCAAATAATCATATTTTAAATACATTATTAATTAAATTATTTGCAACTATAGGTGGATATAGTACTTCAGTTGTTCGTTTACCAAGTATTTTATCATTTATAATCTATTATTATTTTGTTGTAAAACTAATTAGAACTTATTTTTCTGACTCCATTCTAATAATTTGCTCAATTTTTTTATTTGTATTTAATAATTATTTTATTGATTTCTTTTCATTAGCAAGAGGGTATGCTTTAAGTATTTCCTTCCAAATGGCAAGTGTTTATTACTTTTTAAGCTTTATTGATAAGCAAAACAAAAAAGACTTGATATTGTCTTTAAGCCTTGGGTCATTGGCTGTTTACACCAATTTTACCACCTTAAATTTCTTTTTACCTTTAATCCTTTTACTATTTATATTTATTATAACTAATAAGAATAAAAATGGTCTGATCGATAAATCTCATATTTTTTACTTGTTTTTGATTCCCATAATTTGTTTTTTAATAATTGCATATCCGATTTCGAGAATGATGAAATCTGATCAGATAAATGTTTGGGGATCTACTGGTTTTTATAATGAGACCATAAAGGTTTTGATAAATAATATGAAGCTAAATGTACAATATTTTGAGTTTTCGAATGATACATTACCAATCGTAGTAGTTTCTATTGTACTATTTATTCTATCATTATATTTTATCATAAATAATAAATTCAGTAAAGTAGTTATATATTCCTATTTACTGTTTTTTAGCGCTATCATTTACAATATTCTTCAGAATAATTTTTTGGATGTTCCGAATTTAAATGCAAGAACATCACTATTTTATTTTCCTTTATTAATGGTTCCATTCGTTTTTTCATTACAGAAATTAGTGAATGTAAATAATTTACTTGGGTTGTTCGTTTGTGCATTTTTAGGTTTTATGACTTTACAACATTTTGTAAGATCCTGTTATGGTAAATCTTCATATGAATGGTACTATGACGAAAATACATATGATGTCCTAAAAACACTAAGGGAAGTTTACATCTCAGAAGGAAGAAAAGAGCCAATAAAACTAGATTGTGAATGGATATTTCATCCATCTTTATCGTTCTATACTGCGGATGAATATAACAAGTATATAAATCTGGAACACTATCACAGCGATTTGAATCCAAATAGTAGCAATGAATTTTATTATATACAAAATGAAGTTTATGATAAAATGAAAGATAATTTTGTTATTTTCAAAGAATTTGCTTGGGGAACAAGGAAGTTAGTAAAAAGAAAGTAATTATAAAATGAAAAAATATGTATCAATATTCCTTTTTACTTTTATTGTATTATTAAGTTTTTTACTACATCATAAGTATATTAATCATGAGATAAGCGGATTACATGATTGGAGGCAAACTCAAACTGGTTGGAATATTCGAAATTTTACCCGATACGATTTTAATATATTGAATCCAAGGGTTGCATCTTTTAATGGTGGGAAAGATAATATCTACAGATATGAATTTCCAGTTTATCAATGGGTAATTGGTGGAATCCAAAAAATTATTGGAGAAGATGTGAGTGTTATTCGATATTCCACTTTTTTACTTGGCTTATGTTCATTGCTCGGATTTTATTATCTTTTGAAAAATTTAGGATTTAAATCTTATGTCTCATTATTTGGAGTTTGGGCATTTAATTTTTCGCCAGTTTTCTATTATTACACTATAAATCCCTTACCCGATAACCTTGCATTGTGTGCAGGGATTTGGTTCTTATCTTTTTTTGTAAAAAATTTAAATAGATATTCAATCAAAAACACAATATTAGGAGCACTTTTTCTTTCTTTATCTATTGCATCGAAGCTCCCTTTTATTCTTTTTGGTGGAGTTTTGTTTTTTTATCTAATAATTCAGACTTTTTATAAAAAGCCAAGTAATTACAAACAGGTAGCTCAGCAATTATCAATTTATATTACCTTTCTTTTACCAACTCTTTTATGGTATATATGGGTGATGCCAACTTGGGAGAATGGCGTGACTTCTGGAATATTTGGAAATAAAATTACTTGGAAAACAGCATTAATTATATTGGATTATCACCTTTATATTATGTTTCCCAAAATATTAATGAATATCGCCTGTTTACCCTTTCTTTTTTTTGGATTATGGAATATATTAAAAGTGGAAACACTAAAGAACATAAAATTTAAAGCCTTGTTTTTTAGTTTTGCTCTAGTTTTACTATATTTTCTTTTTGAATTAAATATGATCGGAATTGTACATGATTATTACATGTTTCCTTTTTTACCATTTTTATTTTTATTGATTACTTTTGGTTTCAATGAATTAATCAAACAAAATGATTCATTAATATCTAAAATAATGATTGGTGTTTTAATAATATTAATGCCTGGATTAACGGCATATCAAAATAAGAATTCATGGGATCCTTATTCTTACAAGGAAATTTATGAAAGACAAAACGAATTTAAGAATGCAGTACCTAGTAATGAGCAGTGTATTATATTAAATGATGTTTCAGGTTATATTTTCCCTTATCTAATTGATAAAAGAGGTCATATATTTAAAGATGATTATCTTCCAAAAGAATGGGTAAAAGATATAATTAGCAGATATAAAGTCAAATACATCTACTCTAATTCAAGAAAAGTTGAAAAAGAAATATCTGAATTTATACGGGACACCGTATATTCTTATGGAAATATTAATGTTTTCAGATTAGAAGTTCAACCAAATCAATAAATTATCTTTAAAGTTTTGTTCCAATTTTTTCCACTAACTCTTATCAAATTTAATCCATAGGACCTATTATTACCTACAGGTATTGATATATTATTTACTCCAGTAATTAAATTGAAATTTTTAGTTTGTTGTGTATCACCATTGAAATCATACAAGGAGATTGTAACATTTTGATTATCAGTGCAATCGATTGTTAAATTTATTATGTTGTTTTCTACGACCCCTAATTTTACAGCATTCTCAGTTATAGTATCTTTCTCTATAAGTTTTGTTAAAGCATCACTATAATACCCTTTTATAACAGCATAAGCAGAATCATAAGTTACTAAACTTTTCATTTCAATCCATGCATAGTTATAGTCAACACCCTCTTTAAATCTAAAGCCAATAAATTTTTGTGATTGATTAAAGTCGTTAAAATCCCATATTGGACCAGAACTACAATCCAATTTTACTATTCTTGCCTGAGAAATCAGGACAGATTTGTTTTCCCAATAAAATATATCATTATTATATGGGTTATCATTTATGCTATCTAAATAATTAAGTGCTTTTGTTTTATTAAAGAAGCTAATTGGTGCACTATATTTATAGGATAAAATTTCTATATTTGTATTATTCTTAATTAGAATTGATGTCCCTTTAGCACTTTGGCTACCACAATTTAATGGAAAAGTATCTAATATTATTGTCAAGTCTGGAGTAGAACTATTTTTGTTTAATTTTAAATCTAGTGTTTTATGACCCTCTCCATATTTTATAGCAATTGAATCATAATTATATTTAAATTTATTTGGGTCAATTATTTCACCAGCTCTTAATTGTGCATAAATATTTATTGAATAGAGGGAAACCAAAAATAAGAATAGAATTTTTTTCATGGCAGTTATTAAATTTTATTGAGAATTAAAAAAATATGTTTACAAATATAAACATATTTTTTTAAAAAATCACACACTAATTCTTAAAATATTAAAAAATAGTGTGTGATTCACTCCCATCTCCCTATTGCATCCTATCATAATGGCAACATGCTGGAAGCCCTTCATATGCTTCATTGGTAGCTTTGTATTTTACATTGTCGTAACCATATTTTGCAATGGACTTCTGGATGGCATCCACTGAGGTTTTGGTTTTGTCGAATTTGACCGTTAATTTGTCATTTTCTTTATCCCAATTTGCATAGCTTGCTCCTGCTTGCTTAGAGGCACCTTCTATTGTTTTCTTGCACATATTGCAGTTCCCAGCTACTATGAATGTCTCAGTAGCTTCGTTAGCACTAGCAACAGCCGTACTCGTTGTAGCTTTAGGGTTACAAGCCTGAAATGCTAAAAAAATACTGAAAATTAAAATATTTAGTTTCATGATAAATAATTTTTATTTTTTATAAAATTGATATAAATTTAATGCTTTAATAACCTTTAAAATATTTTTATGAGATTATTTTTATTCCTAATCACTTTTTCTTTTGTATTTCCGCTATTCTCTCAAAACACCAATGTTGGTTTGAAAATTCCTGATTATAAAAATTCAATTTCCTTAGAACTTGGCGGTGTTTCTGGGTGGTATGGTCTTCACTATGACAGAAGGCTTTATAAATCGAATAATGAAAAAACGTTGCTATTAGGTGATTTAGGATACTCCTATCTAACCCAAAATGATTTTAAAAATCAAAGTTTTACACTACAACTTGTCATGGATTTTAAATCCAGAACTAACGACAACATTTCTTATTTCATTGGTGTTTGTGGAAATTATTTCGTAAGAGATTTTTCCCAATATGTCCAGAGAGGAAATCTTTCTTACTATAGCAATGATAGCAAAGGAAGTGCATTCCTCACTGGTAAAATAGGATTTAATCTCCAAATCACTAATCGATTTTACGGCTCATTGTCAGTTGTTTACATACCCAAAAATGAAAGAATTTATGAGTTTATTGATTATTTGAAGAAAGATAATACACAATCGGATTCAATTTTAGATTATGTAAGATTTTCCAGATTATGGTTCGGAATGCGAATTGGTTATAAGTTTTAATTTATTCCATATCGTAATCCGAAATAACCTCTTGCCCCCATCGTTGGTGCATAAACTTGTGCTGCATTAAAATACGTAGAAAAAGGTTGATCTGCTGCCACAATCGGATTGTGCTGCAAATAATTCGTTATGTTCTCCCCACCAACATATATCTCAAGATTCCCAAATTTTCTAGTAATCTGGGCTTGCAATAAAGCATAAGTTGGTGATTCTGAAATGCTATGTTCGTGGTACTGGCTTGGTAATGAGTGATTTACAGGAATTCTTTGTGGTCCCACTATTTGTGTTGCAATATTGAAAATCCAATTTTTTGACTTTGATTTATAGTCCACAGTTATCAATCCTCTATGTTTGGCTACAAATGGTTGTCGATCCACCACTCCTTGATAGTTGGTTTTCACGTCATTCCATTTATATGCTAGCTTCAAAGTGAATCTGTCGAATAATTCGTAGGTGCTCATCCACAAAAAGCTATTTGAAAAGGATTTCCCTTCCAAATTATAAACCAGAATTTTTGTATAATCTTTATCAATATCAACCACCATTTGATTGACGAAGTCGGTTCTGTAAAAATCAAAATTCATATTACCACTTCTCCCAAAAAGGTTAAATTGTTGGGTGAAATTGATACCATAATTCCAAGCTTCTTCAATTTTCAAAGGAGTTAAAATATTCAAACTCCTATTGCTAGAAAACTGTCCAATATTCTCAGCAATGATATTCGGTGAATGATAACCTCTCCCAGCGGAGGCTCTGATGATGCTGTTTTCAGAGAAGTTGTATTTTAAATTCAATCTTGGAGTAATCAATAGCCCATACAAACTATTTTGATCAACTCTCAATCCAGCAACGATACCTAGGTCAGTATATGCTTTTCCTAACACAGTACGACCATAGTTGTACTCTGCATAAGCTCCAGTGACAGATTCTATTCTATCGTACTTTTTATCACTCAATGATTCTTGGAAATTATCGTATTGATAGGTAGCTCCTAAAATGATTTTATGATCCGTGTCTCCAATTATATCGCTATAAATCAAATTGTTATAAGATGATCTTTGAATTCCATTGTAAGCCTGTAAACCGAAATTGCCAAACATCTCATGATTCAATAAGCTATATTGGAAAGCTAAATTCCGATAGGTTTCTTTAAAGCCCAAAAACGCCATTTTTCCATACAGTTCTGTTCGGTTGTTTGTAATGTTGGTTCTCCAATAGTTACCAGCAGGTGTAGATTTTGGAATCAATTGTCCACCCACTCTATTGTCGCTAAGGGCATGTGCATTCAGTTGGAAAAACCATTTATCGCCATTATAAAACAAACGATACAAGCCATTTAACTGTTTTTTCAGAGGCATATTGATAAACCCATCATTGTCGTGATCAATTTGATTTTGGAAAACACTTCCATGTAACAATAAGCCTGTTGACCATTTTTCATTTATTTTTTTGTTTAAATGAATATTGGCTTCTGTCCTTCCAAGAGTATTGCCGAATAAATTGACATACAGTTGTTTATCTTTTCTAGGTTTTACTAATTCTACATTGATTTGACCACTAATACTTTGATATCCATTCAATATGGTACTTGCTCCTTTCGAAATCTGGATGCTTTCCAACCATGTTCCAGGAATAAAATCCATCCCAAAGGGAGTGGCTAATCCATTCAAAGAGGGTCTGTTTTCAATTTGTAATTGGGTATAGATACCTTTCAGGCCTAGCATTTGTATTTCAGTAGCTCCAGTAATAGCGTCACTATAACTAATATCTACAGCACCACTAGTTTAAAATGGTTCTGAAAGATTGCAGCATGGAGCCTTTCTGAGTTCGCAACTTGTAAGTGATTCCACATTCTTTACATTCAAGGTAGAGACATAACTATCTTCTAATCTGCCAGTTACCACTACCTCCTGCAAATTTGCTAATACTTCTAAATGTAAATGCAAAAAGGAATCTTGGCGGTTTACGATGAAATTCAAAGTATTGAAACCGACGTAGGAAACGACTAAGGTATCGGATTTTTTGGAGCGATTGATAGAAAATTTGCCATCAATATCTGCAACTGCATTCACTGTTGCATCGTGTTTCCAAAGGATGGTTGCTCCGATAAGTGGTTCTTCTTCGGCATTTACCACCTCCCCTTTAATTGTATTTTGGGCTTTTGAGCTTACACTAAATAGGAATATAATGGAGAGTATCGCTGACAATTTTGAAAATCGCAGCTCTAAAAATAAAGAGTTCATTTAATTTTAATTAATTTCAATCCAATAGTGAATTGATGTAAAACAATGGCATTCAATAGCTTAAGCTCATGAATACAAGTTTAAAAAAATATAATTTAATTAAATGATGCCTAACAAAGAAAAGATTGGACAAAGACACACAACTCTTTTCCATAAGGTTTTGGCGGTGGAGCTTTGTTTGGGTTGTAAGCAATTAAGGTAGTGTTATTTGCTAAAATATTTTTTTTGCTGAAATGAATAGGGTTGAAAGGAGGAATACCATCAATGTCTAATACTTGAATTTTTTGTAAGTCGAAATGCGGAATCAGATAATCCACATTCAATT